>NZ_JBGSHG010000015.1:0-58112 GCF_041752335.1 Acetobacterium sp.
TCAGACCGGAAGTTTGCCGCCGGCTTCCTTCAGATTCCCCGTCGCCGGGGACACCCTTGCCTTAAGCTATGCACTTGGCACTACCTACCCGTGCTCGGGACTTTCACCCGTTAGATTGCGCCCATGCCGGGCGCACCATAAAAAGACACCCTTCTTAATGAATGGGTGTCTTTTTTTATGCCGCCGCGCCGCGCTGGCTTATTGATTGATCTTGCGGGCCAGTCGCTCATCGTCATCAAACTGGAAATAAAGGCTCCGATCTGTATATAGCCAGCACTATTTTGTCGCAATGAAAAAAATCCGCTTGAACTCAAATAAAATCTTACCGTCTTTCTGAACATTATACCCTTTTTTAATTTCATACAATACTTTTTTATAGAATTCCGGTTTCTGTGACTCCGCAAATCGATTTGCATAGGGTCTTAGCCCGGTACTCATACAGAATTGTAAAATGTCTTCATGGGTATTCATAAGATGAAAATAATTGGTTTGCCATAATTCGATCTTTGAAAAATGGTTTGTCAGTTCATCATAATAAAATCCTGGCGAATGAGATCGGAACAAGTCTTTTTCAACGCCCTTGAAAATCTCCGCATCATAAGTCTTTACTGCTTCAGCTATGCATCCGGCTATGGTCATGGCCGAGAAATAGGGTATCTGAACCGCCAAGATTCCATCTGGCATCAGAATTTCACTTAGGTTCCTGATCACTTTTGCCTGATCTTCAAACCATTGCAGGGCGGCATTCGAAAAAACCAGATCAAATTTTCCTAAATCCTTTAGCGGTTTGCTGCAGTCTCGTTCCAGCCAGGTTACATCCTTTAGTGTTTCTCTTGCTTGTGTTAACATGGATGGCGACGAATCGGCACCCAGAATTTCCGCTGCTGTGAAGCGATTTCGTAATGGCAGGGTACTCATTCCCGAGCCACAGCCAATATCAATTATCCGTTTTAATGAATCGCTGCCGATTCTGTTTACCAGATCTACTGAAGGTTGTGCTCGTTCTTTTTCAAATTGACGATACAGTGTTACATTCCAGTCTTCCATCTTTTTGTCCCCCCAAAAAAATTTTTTTGAATTGATTGTCTTATTATAACGGATACTATATAATTTGTGAAATAGATCTTATTGATCTTATCAATTCGAAATGACGATCACAGGAGAGCTCATGGATACCCAGTACTTAAAAACATTTATTCAGCTATCAGCCACTAAAAATTTTACCCAGACCGCAAAACTGCTTTTTGTGGCCCAATCCACCGTCACCAACCGGATCAATGAACTGGAAAAAGCGCTTGGCAAACAGTTGTTTGTCCGCGCTAAAAAACAGGTTGCCCTAACTGCCGAGGGGCAATTATTTTTAGGCTATGCCAAGCGACTCCTGGAGCTCGAGGAAAATGCCATCGAACAAATCAATGCCCCTGATTTCAGCCGCAAGCTGATTCGTTTTGGGACGACCAATTCCATTTATGAAAATTACCTGTATCCCATTATCCGTTCGGTGTTAACCAATGATTTAAATACCGCCAGCAGAATCGTCATCAATCATTCTTTCGAGGTGCTTTCATTTCTTCAGGACGGTTTAATCGACATTGCCTTTACCTATATTCCTTTTACCAAAAACGGCTATATCTGTACGCCCTTTAAAGAAGATGAATTGATTCTGGTGACTGGCAAAAAAAATCCTGCTTTTGCCAGTGGCATTGCGCAGAAAGATCTGATCGCACTTGATTATCTCTTCTGCAATTTTGCCCTTTTGAAAGTCGGGCTGTTCATCCGCGAATTATTCCCGCCCCACCATCAATTTAAATTTGAAATTGATAACAGCAGTAAACTGATCCCCTTTTTATTAGACGGCATCGGCTACAGTTTTTTACCCAAAAGTCTGATTTCCCAATATCTTGCGGATCACTCGCTGATCTCAATTCCGTTATTGGATTTTAATACCCCCACCATCAAAAGCTATTACACCTATAAATATGACGATTCCTTTGTTTTGACTAACATCATCCCCCTGATTGAGGCTTGATGCGTTCTCGAAATAGCCGCAAACAAAAAAACACCCGGTTGAAGACTTTTTATGGTCTTCTAGCGGGTGTAATTCTTAGTTCTTAATTTAATTGCAACTGTTTATTTAGACGCCGTAATAGGCCTGATCCATCACACCTTTCATTTTTTCCCGGGTGACGGCCACCGGGTTGGTGGTGGTACAGATATCAGCCATGGCTTTGTCCAGCATTTCTTCCCGGGCGCTAAGGTAATCTGCTTCGGAAACTCCGAAAACCTTGAGCGAAACCGGGATATTTAATGAAGCACTGAGAGCGACCACGCTGTTATACAGAGTTTCGGTGACGTTGCCGGAGACGTTTAAGATGCCAGAGCCGCTTAACAGCCGGGCATACTGATGCTGAACCTTTTCGTCCTGACCGTTAAATTTGATCACATAGGGCAGGACAATGGCATTGGCCAGTCCGTGGGGCAGATGAAAGATCGCACCGAAGGCATGGGCAATACTGTGGGTAATACCCAGACCGGCGCTGTTAAAGGCGATTCCGGCCATACAGGAGGCAATCTGCATACTGCCTTTAGCTTCTAGATCCGAGCCGTTGACATAACTGGGATAGAGGCTGCGAAAGACCAGTTCCACGGCCTTGTTGGCATAACACCGGGCAAAGGGATTGTTATTGGTGGAAATAAAGGCTTCGATGGCATGGGTCATAACATCCATGCCAGTGGCTGCGGTGGCGCCGGCCGGGACGCTTTCAATCAACTGGGGATCAAGGATCGCTTCATCTGGCATCATCAGGATATCGGTTAAGGGAATTTTGGTATTTTTCTGTTTATCGGTGATAACAGCATATTCGGTAACCTCCGAGCCGGTGCCGGCGGTGGTTGGAATGGCGATAAACAAAGGTTTATGAACATAACGATCTTCAAAAAAGATTCGTTTAAAATTAACGCAATAGAAAATAATCGCCTTGGCCGCATCAATAACCGAACCGCCACCGATGGCAATCAGGGCATCTGGCTTGTTCATAATAATATGCATCAGTCCTTTTTCCACAATTTCAGTGGAAGGATCGGACTCAATATCGGCAAAAACGTGATAGGTAACGCCTTTGGCATCCAGTTCATCGGTTAATTTTTTTAACAAACCAAACTTCACCATCCCCTGGTCAGTGGCAATACAGACATTTTTGAAATTATGTTTCTCAATTTGTTTCAGGGAACCTTCCCCATAATAAATTGCTGGCTTCACTTGAAAAAATCGCATGGGTTTTTCCTCACATTCTTAGTTTATTCTATCCGTCAGTACGGAATCATGCTCAAAACGCTTTCGTTTTTTATTATAACAAGAATAATAATTGAAATACAGGTCATCCCTAATTTTTATTCCATGATGACCATTAAGTATCATAATTTTGCACCAACACAAAAAGTCTATTGAATACCAAACTCAGTTTGGCATTCAATAGACTTTTTTGTCGTGCACCCCACTTCGACTACCAACTTCCAAGCGTTACACAGGCAGTTAGCTCAAATCAGATGATCCTCCGGCACATAGAAGGCCTTACTTACCGCTGCTTCATTCCTGACCTGACGGGGTTCATAAGTTTCTATTGCGAAGGGTCCAACTCTCAACGCCACTTTCCTCTGGCTGACCTCAAACTTTGGCGCCTCGATGGGGAATTCAACCCTGCTACAGCGGATTGCAGGTTACAAAGCACCGCTAACTCTCCGTCTAGCACGACCTAGTTATTATAGCCTATTAATTTATAATTGACAAGAAAAAATAAATCCTTTAAGAAAGATGAAAATGTCTTTAATTGGGTAAGTAATAACAGAGCCATGTTTATCATTGGCTATTATCTTGAATGGAGGGTTCTGTATGTATAACATACTTTTAGGCGGAGCTGCCGGAGACGGCATCGAAACAATGTCCGCGCTTTTTGAAAAAATGCTGAAACAATCGGGTTGTCATCTATTTACAATCCGTGATTTTATGTCCCGGGTCCGGGGGGGCCACAATTTTACCCAGATCCGCTTTGGCAACCAACCCCTTCACGCCCACCGGGATGCCCTGGATGGGATCTTTGCCATCGATGAGACAACTTATCAGGAACACCAACCCCAGCTTACTTATGATGGTTTTATTTTATGTGATGAATCATTGCCGATTGACGATTTCCGGGCCATAAAATTACCCCTTAAAGCGATCGCCACCAAGCTTGGCAACGCCAAAGTGGTCAGCAGTGTGGCCACCGGGGCCCTGCTTAAGCTCTTTAATATTCCCCTTGATCACGCTGCGACGATTATCAAGTCAGAGCTCCGGGCTGACCTGGTGGAGATCAACATAAGCGCCATCAAAAGCGGCTATGATTTAGTGGACGCGAGTTATGGTTTCCCGCTGGCCCAGACTACCGAACACCTGCTGTTATCCGGGAACACCGCCATTGGCTTAGGTGCCGTGGCAGCCGGGATCCGTTTTTATTCGGCCTACCCAATGTCTCCATCAACTACCCTGCTGGACTTCTTTAGCGCCCAGAGCAGCACCATGGCCATCGCCGTGGAACAGGCCGAGGACGAGATTGCCGCCATCAACATGGCGATTGGGGCCTCCTATGCCGGAGCCACTGCCATGACCGGCACCTCCGGCGGCGGCTTTTCACTGATGGTGGAAGCCCTGGGCTTTACCGGTATTGCCGAAATTCCGCTGGTGGCAGTAGATGTTCAGCGGCCCGGACCGGCCACCGGCTTTCCCACCCGAACCGAACAAAGTGATCTCAAATTTGTGATCTCCGCCTCCCAGGGGGAATTCCCGCGGATGGTCATTGCCCTGCGGGATCATGCCGATTGTTTCTATCAGACGGCCCGGAGCCTGGCGCTGGCAAAAAAATATCAGCTCCCGGTGATCCTCTTAAGTGATCAATATCTGGCTGATTCCACCACCACCATTCCGATTCTTGATGCCGGTGAAATTGTCCGTTTTAATGAGCCGGAAGCTGCAACCCTGACCCCAGATCACCCCTATCAGCGCTACGCCCTGACCGAAAACGGTATCTCGCCGCTGCGCATCCCAGGAAAATCCGAGGCTCTGGTACGGGTCGACAGCGACGAGCATGATCAATGGGGGCAGATTACTGAATCCGCCAGTATCCGCAATCAGATGGTGGAAAAGCGGATGAACAAGCTGGAAGGGCTGAAAGCAGAACTGGTTGAACCGGAATTCTGGGGAGCTCATCACTGTCAGTCCTTATTGGTCGGCTTCGGCTCCACCAGTGGCGCCATTAAAGAAGCCATTGACATCCTTAACCAGGAAGAACAAAATTACGGCGGCCTGCTGTTCGGGGATATCTATCCCCTGCCCACCGAACGGCTCCAACATTTTGCCGGTCAGGTAGTGGAAATAATCAACGTCGAACAAAATGCCACCGGCCAGCTGGCGGCGCTGATTCGGGAAGAAACCCTGATCAACTGCGAACACAGCATTCTCAAATACGATGGCCGCCAGTTATCGGTGGACGATATCTTAACTGGCATTAAAAATCTTAAGGGAGGTTTCTAATATGACTAAACCAGCATTCACCACCTCTGAAACAGCCTGGTGCCCAGGTTGCGGCAATTACGCTATTATTGAAACCCTCACCGGGGTTTTAAACCAGCTGGAAACACCGCCCCATCAGGTGGTTCTGGTGGGCGGCATTGGCCAGGCTGCCAAAACAAACCAGTATATCTCTGCCAATGGCTTCAGCGGTCTCCATGGCCGTTCCCTGCCGGCAGCGGTGGCGATCAAAATTGCCAATGATGACCTGACGGTGATTGTCAATACCGGCGACGGCGATTCCTATGGGGAAGGGGGCAATCATTTTCTCCACAATATCCGCCGCAATGTCGACATCACCCATTTTGTTCACGACAATCAGATCTATGGTCTGACTAAGGGGCAGCCCTCACCCACCTCGGATCCCTGTGACCTGGCCCATAAAACCAACGCCTGCAACATGGGAGCAAGCTTCAATCCGCTGCTGATTGCCATTGCCGCCGGCGCCACCTTTGTAGCCCGTTCCTTTTCCGGCGACAAAACCCATCTGGCTCAGATCATGGCCGCGGCAATTAAGCATCCCGGCTACGCCCTGGTGGATATCCTCCAGCCCTGCGTCAGCTTTAATAAGACCAACACCTTTGCCTATTACAAACAGCGGGTTAAACCCCTGGATGACAGCTATGATGCCACCAATAAACTGGCCGCCCTCGAAAAAGCGATGGAATTCGGCGACACCATCCCCATTGGCATCCTCTATCAGGAACAGGCCCCCACCTACGCCGCGAAACGTCCGGAACTGTTTGACACTGTTCCCCTGGTTGATAAACACGTTCCCTGCAGCGATGTTCAGGCCTTAATCAACAGCTATATCTAAAACGAATTAGTAGGAAAAGAGGTAATATTATGGATCCTAAGTTATTTTACCAATGCAACGATTGTAACTCCGTGCTGCTGGAGCTGAACGGCACCCTGACCGAGTACTGCAATCATTCCCAGGCCCTGCTACCGCCCAATACGGTGGACGCTGCCAAAGAAAAACACGTCCCGGTGCTTGTTTTTACAAACCACCAGCTTCGGGTTAAGGTCGGCAGCGTACCCCACCCGATGACTGCCGATCACTCAATTCTCTGGATTTTTGTCCAGACCCGAACTGGCGGACAATATGTCCAGCTGACCCCGGAAAATGCCCCAGAGGCTTTCTTTACCGTGGAACCCCTGGATGTTATCCGGGTTTACGCCTATTGCGATGTCCATGGCCTCTGGATGGTTGACAACGCCGAACTGGATTATGAGGAAATTGTCTGCTCTCCTGATTTTTCTCAGGGCTGTATTGAGTAATGAATACCGTAAAAAATTGGAGGTTACAACATGCAACGCGTAATTAAGATCATTTCACATATTCCCTACCGTAGTTCCCAGCTGGTGATGAAACAAGTCGCCCAGGTGCTGCCCCTGCCCATTCCCCCGGTTCTTCAGGGCCCTGGCATGGTCCGGCGGTTTCCCGAAGTTATCACGATTTCTGGGGTGACCAAAGTTCTGGTTGTCACCGACAAGCCCCTCCATGCCATGGGTTTGCTGGATTCTTTCTTATGCGCCCTGGAAACCAACGGCATCGACGCCATTGTTTTTGACAAGGTTCAGCCCAACCCCACCTTCGAAAATGTCGAAGATGGCCTGGCCCTGTATTACAGCAGCAACTGTCAGGGGGTGGTGGCCTTCGGCGGGGGCTCTCCGATTGACTGTGCCAAAATTATTGCGGCTAAGGTCACCAACCGCAAAAGCATCGAAAAGATGCGGGGACTTTTTAAACTGACCCACAGATTGCCGCCGTTCTTTGCTATTCCCACCACCTCCGGAACCGGTTCTGAGGCGACCATCTGCGCGGTGATCACCGACGTTAAAAACCATGAAAAATTTGCCATCAATGATCCCAAACTGGTGCCCCTGGCCACGGTATTCGATCCCGAACTGACGGCGGGACTACCACCATCCCTGACTGCTACCACCGGGATGGATGCCCTGACCCATGCGGTGGAATCCTATATCGGAAAATACGATACCGCTTTTGTCAAAGAAAAAGCCCTGAATGCCACCGAAATTATTATTAATAATCTGGAAGACTGCTATCATAATGGCCAGAACCTTGAGCTCCGGCTAAAAATGGCCCAGGCCTCCTATGACGCCGGACTGGCCTTCACCCGGGCTTATGTCGGTTATGTCCATGCCATCGCCCATGCCATGGGCGGTTTTTACGGGGTCCCCCACGGCTTGGCAAATGCCATTGTTTTGCCTTATATTCTTGACTTTTCAAAAAAGGCCGCCCAGAAAAAACTGGCGGAACTGGCTTTTTATGCCGGTCTGGGCGAAGCTATGAATGACGATGAAACCCTGGCGGAGCTGTTGATTAAAAAAATAAAAACAATGAATGCCAACATGGGTATTCCCACCACTATTTATGCCCTGAAGCACCAGGATATTCCCGAACTGGCCAAACGCATTCTCAAAGAAGGAAACCCTACCTACCCGGTTCCCCGGATTATGGATTATCAGGAATGCTGTGACATCCTGACACTGCTTTGTCCAAAAACAACACCCGAGGCTTAATAAGGGTTCAGGTCTATCCCCCACCTTTTGCCAGCCTGACCGAACTTGATGAGAGTGGCATGATGCTGCTACCCCCCGCGGCCCGGCTGTTCACCGTTTATCGGCGGCTGAAAATTTCCCTGGTTTTACAGCCGCTAGTGATCTGTTACGTGAACTACCAGCGGGTCAAATTGAATACCCAGTTAAAAGACGGAGATGTGATCAGTTTTATTCTCCCCCTTACTGGAGGATGAGAGGTAATTTTTTTGAAAGGCTATTGCGGAAAAATACTGATGGTGGATCTTTCGGATGCCACCTTTGACGAAATCGAAATCCCCGATGTGATTTACGAACATTTTCTTGCCGGGGTGGGCCTGGGCGCCTATATCCTCTATAAATATCTGCCCCAGGGGGCCGATCCCTTGGGGCCGGATAATATTCTCGGCTTTGTCAGCGGCCTCCTCACCGGCACCGGCAGTTTTATGACCGGCCGCTGGCTGGCGGTCTGCAAGTCGCCCCTCACCGGCGGCTTCGGCGATGCCAATTGCGGCGGCACCTTTTCACCGGCGATCAAGCAATGTGGCTATGATGGCATCTTTTTAAAGGGTTGTGCCCCCACACCCAAAATACTCTTTATTGATAATAGCGGCCCGCAACTGATGGACGCCGCGGATCTCTGGGGTCTGGACACGGTGGCAACCGAAGCCGCCATCAATCATAAAATCACTGCTAACAAAAAGCTGGCCATTGCCACCATCGGCCCGGCCGGCGAGCATCAGTCGCTGATCGCCGGGATTTCCAACGATGGCGGCCGGATGGCTGCACGATCCGGAGTCGGCACCGTGATGGGATCCAAAAAACTGAAGGCCGTGGTTCTGGCCGGCTCAAAAATGATCCGCTCCGACAATCCTGAAGCGATCAAAATCATCAGTCAGGATTATGCCAAAAAGGTCAAGGCTGCCAATCTTCCCCCGCTAGCCACCGGAGCAATTCTGCCAATGCTGGGCAAATCGATGGTGGCCACCGATAAGGCCATCCCCATTGACGGCATGTTATCCACGGCCATCATGAAAAAATGGGGCACTGGCTTTACCAACACCATGGGCATGACCATGGGCGATACCCCGGTCAAAAACTGGAAGGGTTCAGTGGTGGATTTTCCCTATGGCAAGTACCGCCATATGAATCCCGACCGCATCCAAAAGCACGAAACCCAGAAGTATCATTGCTATTCCTGCGTGATTGGCTGCGGCGGCGTCTGTGATATCAGCGGCATTTCCAACGGCCGTTTTCCCCACACCCACAAGCCGGAGTACGAAACTGTGGCCGCCTTTGGGCCCCTGCTGTTAAATAAAGACCGGGATTCCATTTTTTTGATTAATGAACTCCTCAACCGTGGCGGGATGGACAGTATTTCTGCTGGAAATACCATCGCCTTTGCCCTGGAATGTTACGAAAAAGGCTGGCTCAGCCCGGAGGTCACCGGTGGACTGGATCTCACCTGGGGCAATGCCGAAGCGATTATCACCCTAGTCGAACAAATGATTGCCGGAGTCGGCTTTGGTGCCATTCTCCAGCACGGGGTTAAAAAAGCCAGCGCCATCCTGGGTCTTGAATCTGCACCCCTGGCCATCCACGCCGGCGGACAGGAACCGGGGATGCATGACCCCCGGCTGGATCCGATCCTCGGCATCCACTATAGCTGCGACCCCACCCCCGGCCGCCACACCATCGGCGCCAGCAGTTATTACACCTATATGCGGATTTGGGAGGATGTGACCTGGGCGCCCAAGGTCAAACTAGGGGAAGATAAGAACGACGAATACGAAGCCACCAATCAGGTCGGCCTTAAATCGATGATTAATGTCTGTATTAAACAGATTTTGGATGGCTCCGGCGGCTGTTTTTTTGCCCTGGTCAGCGGACTCAATCACTTTAAGCTTTTTGATTATCTCAACGCTGCCACCGGCTGGCAGAAAACCGCCAACGAATACATGACCATCGGTCTGCGGATGCAAACCCTGCGCCAGGCCTTTAACGTCCGGGAAGGGATCAACCCCCGGGATTTTAAAATGAATGAACGTCTCAGCGGCCACCCGCCCTTAAAAGAAGGTCCTCTTAAAGGGAAAAGTTTTGATATCGATGAAATGATGAGTATTCACTACCAGTTTATGGGCTGGGATAAAAAAACTGGCATCCCCACCAAAACCGCCCTTGAGGATCTGGGCTTCTGCGATCTGGAAATGGAGGGCGCAACCCATGACTGATAAGAAAAAACCCGTTATCGATTATGAGCTATGCATGGCCTGCGGTATCTGCTCTGGCGATTGCCCACTGAGCTGCATCGCCCTGCGTAAAACCGATATCGACCGCTACCAGAAAGCCTACCCGGTGCTGGATGAGTACTACCGCTGTAACGGCTGCACCCGCTGCGCCAAAGCCTGCCCGATGGAAGCGATCCGGATGATGTGATTACCAAAAAAAGATGCTCAATGATTTTTATATCATTCAGCATCTTTTTCATTATTCTCTTTCACTTAATCAAGGCATACATACAATAGTCGGTTATCTTTCCTTTTTTATAGATGGCTTTCTTGCAGATTCCTTCCAGTTGGAAGCCGGCCTTTTCCAGAGCCGTTCGGGATCCAATGTTTTCCACAAAGGGTCGGGCATAAATTCTGAAGATATCAAAATTGGCAAATCCGTATTCACAGGTTTGAATAATGGCTTTTGTCATAATCCCTTTGCCCCAGAACGGTTCACCTAGCCAGTATCCCATCTCGGCCGTCTTACAACTGACATCGTCCTGAAGCATCAATCCCACCGAACCAATGGGCTCATTGTCAATGACAATGGCTTTGATCGACTGTTTGGTCTGATCGCGGTGCATACACTGGTCAATGAACATATGGGCATCGTCCAAGGTGTAGGGTGATGGAAAAGCGTTTCTCAAGAAGCAGGCAACCTTGGGGTTATTGGCATAACGCACAATATTTTCCGCATCATCCAGTTTCCAATCTCTTAATTCAAATTTCATCTTTCTTCCTCCTGTATGATATAAGTCATGTTATGTCAGACCAGATCCCTGGCTTATGCCGGTTTTTGGCCTGACTGCAACATGCGAGCTGACACATTTATTTCACTGTAACCTGTCCATTATTGTCGACAAATTTGACGGCATTCAATGGTCTGTCTACTGCCGTTTCAGGATTCAATGGCAAAGGCATCTTCACTGCTTTTAATGGCACCACTCTTAATCAGTATTATCTTTTGAGCTTCTTCTAAATTAGTCACAACAATCGGGATAGCAGTTGAAGGGGCGTGATCCGCCAGATATTCCATATCTACCTTCATCAGCAGATCTCCTTTCTTAACTTTATCGCCGGTTTTGACAAAAACATCAAATCCCTTTCCCTCCAGTTTAACCGTATCAATCCCGACATGAATAAGGATTTCGGTGCCATTCACACTGGTTAGTCCGATCGCATGTTTAGTGGGAAAAACCAGAGTCACATCAGCATCACAGGGAGCATAGATGGTGTCCCCAGTGGGGAAAATCACAATCCCATCCCCCACCATTTTGTTGCTGAAGGCATCATCCGGTGCTGCGGTTATGCTCTGCACATCACCATCAACGGGAGCGGCAAAAACTTCGCGAGTCTTGATTTTATCTTCTTTTGCTTCTTTTGCTTCTTTTGCTTCTTTTACTTCTTTTGCTTCTTCTGTTTCCATTATTGTCTCTTTTTCAGGCGCTTTTTCCACCAGCGGGACCACTGTTTCCTGATCACTTTCAGGACTTTCAAGATATTCATCCAATCTGGACTTAATGACCGTGACCTTGGGTCCATAAATAACCTGAACCCCATTTCCTTGTTGGATAACCCCCATGGCTCCAGAAAGCTTAAGGATTTTTTCATCAACCTTTTCTCCATCCAGCACCGTCACCCGCAGTCGGGTTGCACATGAATCGAGATCACTGATGTTCGTCTTCCCACCTAACCCGTCGACAATCATTGCCGATCCGGGATCACTGGATTCAACGTCCTGATTCTTGCCTTTATTTTTTTCTTTGTCATAATCGGCCCGGGTATAGAGCTTGGTTTCTTCATCTTCTTCCTCCCGACCTGGAGTTTTGAGATTAAATTTATTGATTAAGATCTTAAATAAAAAGTAGTAGAGAACAAAGTAACCAGCCCCGACAAGGACAATATAGAGCCAGTTGGTCTTGGCATTGCCCTGGAGAATCCCAAAGAGGGTGAGGTCAATAATCCCACCGGAAAAGGTCATTCCAACCCCGACATTGAGCATATGCATAAACATATAGGACAAGCCGGCGAAGATACAATGGATGATATATAAAAATGGGGCGACAAATAAAAATGTAAATTCAATCGGCTCGGTAATTCCGGTGATCATGGCGGTTAACGCCGCCGATATCAATAACCCCCCGACCGCTTTCTGTTTAGTGGTTTTGGCGCATTTATACATCGCCAAAGCGGCCCCTGGTAATCCAAAAATCATAAACGGGAATTTCCCCGACATAAAACGGGTGGCTTCCACTGAAAAGTGGGTAACATCAGGGCTGGCTAATTGGGCAAAAAAGATATTTTGGGCCCCTTCAACCAACACCCCATCGACGACCATGGATCCCCCCAGACCGGTTTGCCAGAACGGCAGATAAAAAACATGGTGCAACCCAAAGGGAATTAAGGCCCGTTCGATAAAGCCATAGATGAAGGTACCAAAATACCCGGATGCAATAACCAAACCACCGATGGCATAAATACCATTTTGAATAAATGGCCACAAAAAGAACATGAGCCCACCAATAAATAAAAAGACCAGGGCAGTAATAATAGGGACAAATCGAGTTCCGCCAAAAAATGATACCACCGGGGGAAATTCTACCTTGTAGAAGCGGTTATGAAGGGCTGCTGTTACCAGACCAACCAGAATACCGCCGAACACACCCATTTGCAGCGAGGTAATACCGACTACCGCGGCGATTGAACCGCTGGGCAAAAGCTTATCGGCCACAATCGGAACCATCGCCGTGCCGCTGCTCTCGGCAGCCAGCCGGGCCAGATCATTGGCGGTTTGCAGGGTTTCCGGCGTATAGGTTCCAGTAATGGTTATCAGCACCCCGATCACCGCATGCATGACTAGAAATCCAATCACGCCGGCCAGGGCGGCCACGGCTTTTTCCTGCTTAGCCATCCCGATGGCTACCCCCATGGCAAAGATAACGGGCAGATTGGCAAAGATGATATTCCCAGCCGCCAGCATGATACTTAAAGCATTATTGGCAATGGTTCCTGGACCCATAACCCCCATCAGATTGTAGGATTCAAGCATGGTCACATTGGTAAATGATCCACCAATCCCCAATAGCAGTCCGGCCACCGGCAATAACGCAATGGGCAACATGAAAGAACGTCCCACCCGCTGTAAAACACCAAAAATCTTATCCTTCACAATGATCGCCTCTTTCTTTGTTCGATTATTTATTTTTTCTTCTTAATAACAGTATTACCCCATTTCTTTCAAAATATTGAAGAAGTTTTTTTTACCCCAAAAAAAGACACCACCCCCCACTCAATTTGACTTCGCAGCAAATCTAAGGGGGGTGGATGTCCAGTCATTCGATAACATCATTAAAAATACGTTCAATCGTGTAAAAAATGCTCTCTTGATTTTACCCTTTTCCAGAACCCTCGTTAAATAAGGCGAGCTAAATTCTACAAGCTGGGCAGGGTTCCCGAAATCACCGCCGGGGCCAGGGCATTGATGACCGCCTGCATGATCCCGTTTGAGGTATAGGTTGCTCCCGAAATTGTATCAACCACTGGTGTCTGGGCGGCGATAATGGCGGCTGGTACCGCATCAATGGCCTTGCCATAATATTTTACATTATTTTCGTTGTGGGAAACTACCAGAACATCAGTAATCACATTTCCGGCCACCGTGACACAGACCGTCAGCTCCGGTCCGTAACCTTCGGCCACCCCGGTATAGGTGCCATCCTTCAAATCAACACTGCCCAAAAACAGATTGGCCTTGGTCACCACCGTATCGGTTACTGTTGTATCCGTCGTCATCGTTGATGAGCTTTCAGCCGGAGCGGTGCCGGCATTTTCAGTCGTTACGGGCTCGGTTTGATCCTTCGCGGCTGTTGCGATCACCGTTTCGGTTCCATACAATTTTGCCACCGAAGTCTCCACTTCCCTCAATGAACATTTAAAAAAGAGCTCGGGGCCCATAATCCCGCCAACTTCCCAAAGGTGTATCCCCAGAAAGACAATCAGCACCACGGTTAACCAGCGATGCGGTTTGATCCAGGTGCACTTTCCGGGCAACAATTTTCTGAGCATATAAGTTAATCCTAACAGCACCCCCATTACCATACACAGGGTCCCAAAGTTAAATGACAGAATAGCTCCCGATGAAAAGAACCCATGGATACAAGCGGTGATCACAAAAGCGATTCCCATTGTTTTATGTGAATTTCTCAGATTTCGATTAATTTTGGCGATGAATTTATTTTTTCTTTGTCCCTTATTAACGATTCGTAATAAATATATGATTGCCAGTAAAACGGCAAAAATGACGCTTAACCAGGCAGTTAATACATTAATGATAACGGTCATCTTCAGTTCCTCCTTTTTTTCTTATCATAGCAGAGAATTATGACATCTTTGTGTCATATAAATAAGTATATCATGTTTTTGTGATGATTCTGTGAATAGACCGATCCCTTTAATCATTATTTAAGCCAGCTTCTTAAAAATAAATTCGTTTATTTGAATTTTTTCAAATAAAATAAGACCTATTGCCAAACAATAGATCCTAGCCATTAAACAAACATCGGCAATACACCAAAAAACAACATCCCCAGTCCGGCAGAGATTAAGATTAATTTGATCGGATGCAATTTAAACCGGAAATAGACAAAGACGCCAATGACGAAAATAATTATTTCCAGATATTGGAGGCTGGCAAAAAAATCACTGGCCGAGTGGATTTCGACCCCCTCGCCAATAAATCCGGTGGACATCAGCAACAGTACCGCCGCGGCAATTAGACCAATCACCACCGGCCGCATGCCATAAAGAGCTCCCTGAACCCATTTATTCTGCTGAAAATTGGTAAACGCCTTGGCAATAAAAAGAATAATGACAAATGAGGGCAGCACCACTGCCGTGGTTGTCACCAGGGCCCCCGGAAAGCCCCCCATTTCCATACCCACAAAGGTGGCAATATTCACCGCAAAGGGCCCGGGGGTGGACTCGGCTACGGCAATAAAATCCGTCAATTCCAACAGGGTCAGCCAGCCATGGGCCACCACTTCCTGCTGGATCAGCGGAATCATAGCGTAGCCACCGCCGATGGTAAATAAACCAATTTTAAAAAAGGTGATAAACAGCTCCAGATACATTATTTATCCTCCCCGGTTTTTGCTTTGTTCGCAATTTTTCGATTCAACCAGAGCTGATAGAAAAGACCCGTCACCGCACCGCCCACCAGCAGATAAATGACATTGATGTCGGTAAATGACGCCAGCCCAAAAGCCAGGATTAAAATCAGCACTGTCAATGGCGTATACTCTCCCTTTTTGCCCATTTTAACCACAGCCCCCAGAATCAACACAATGACGCCGGCCCGGACCCCTCTAAAGGCATAGGCTACCCATTCCAGGCTTTGAAACTCCTGGAAAAACAGGGCAATTAAACTGATGATCGTCAATGAGGGGATCACCACCCCCAGAGTGGCCAACAGTGAGCCCCAAAATCCAGCCACCTTATAACCGACAAAGGTCGCTGTGTTGATGGCAATCACCCCGGGGGTCGCTTCGGCAATGGCAAAGATATCTAAAATATCCTTGCTTTTTATCCAGTGATGCCGTTCCACGGTTTCATATTCAATCAGCGGGATCATCGCATAGCCACCACCAAAGGTGAACAGACCGATCTTAAAAAAAGTAATAAAGACGGTTAACAGCTTTTCCTTTTGACTCGTTGTCGATTCCAATTCTTACCTCCTATAAGCTGATCCATTGCAATTTTTCCTGAAAACCGATGGTATCGGTGACACCCCATAAAACATAGTGCTCCAGATCGGGATAATTCTTAATCATCACCGGTATTCTTTTTCCGTCTGCTACGATGGCAGTCCCGGGATTGATTGCCAATTCATTTAGACAATCTATCTGAAATGCATCCATCGGCAGATTAAATCCCTTGCTGGTGTACTTCATATAGGCTTCTTTGAGCGCCCAGAGATCATAAAAACCGTGGATCTGTTTTTCCGTCGGCAGCGCGAAAAGCCAGTCGGCCTCTAAAGCAGCAAAAAAACGCCGGGCCAGTTTTAAATTGGGAAGCTCCATTTTTTGAATATCCACGCCCACCGACCGGGACCCAAGACCGCAGACTACATAGTCGCCGGAGTGTGAGAGGTTAAAATGAATATCCGGATAATCCGTAAGCCATGGTTTGCCATCCGCTCCGGCTTTTATCGCCAGCGGTTTATAAATGCCATAGACCTGGCTCATCGCTTCCTTAAGTAGCATTTCGGCTCCTACTGACAAAGCTTTAGCTCCTGATGTTTTAAGCCGCTCGGCTTTTTCCCGTCGTGCTTCCGATACCTCTTTCATTGCTGCTGCTAATCGACAGGGCTCGTTCAAAATCCTAACATCCGCGATAAAAATTCGGGTTTTTGTGCTTTCCATTTTTCGCTCCATTTATTGCTTTTTCTGAGCCATGCCATTCCGGCATCGAAACGGCTTTGCCTTTTGTCCGCTTGATTACATTATACTATAAAAAAGATAAGAGCAAGCAAACAATGTTTATTGTCCGCCTACTCTTTATTCTCTATTTGGATCTATTAATGACTGAATTTCCTGGCGGTTTTTTTCATAGATATCTTCTCTGATGGCTGAGCATCCGCCAATGGTTTTTTTACCCTGCAATAATTTTTCGGCAAAGGCCATGCAATTATTTTCGCCACAGTTTTTACAATTAGTATGGGGCAAGTATTCATAAATATCAAAGACGCTGATCTTTTGATCCCTCATGGTTTTCTCCCGTTTTTTCACGATCTGATGATCGACACCATCAACATAAGCAGATATGACAAAACCTGCTTTTTAAGTTGTCTTAAAGAGCAGGTTAAATTTCATTTTGGCAGAGGTAGCAGGATTCGAACCTGCGAGTGATGGAGTCAGAGTCCATTGCCTTACCGCTTGGCGATACCCCTTTATTCATTTTCTGTCCCGAAGGTACGCTAAACATTCTATCTGAATTTATTTCGATTGTCAAGGAAAATGAACCTTAGATTTGCTTTTTTTATATTTTTTTATCCCTGGTTTATATTTTCGCCAATCCCAAACACCCTTTTAGCATTTTGACTGGTAATCTCCGCCACCTCTTCCACCGCCATCCCGCGGATCCGGGCAATTTCGGCGGCCACGAAACGCACATAGGCCGGCTCATTCCGTTTGCCCCGATGGGGGGTGGGCGTCAGGTAAGGACTGTCCGTTTCAATCAGCAAGCGGTCCAACGGCATCATTGCGACGACTTCCGGCAGTTTCCGGGCATTGCTGAAGGTCAGTGGCCCGGAAATCGACAGATGAAAGCCCATGTCCAGAAAGATTTTAGCCATTTCCACCGAACCGCTATAGCTATGCATGATGCCGCCGTACTCCGGCGCAAAGTATTCTTTTAAGATCCTAACCATATCTTCCATCGATTCCCGGTTATGGATCACAATTGGCAGCTCCACCGCTTTAGCGATGATCAGCTGGCGGATAAACACCTCCTGCTGCACCTCCCGGGGGGAATAGTCATAGTGGTAATCCAGACCGATTTCGCCGATGGCCACGACCTTTTCTTTTTTGGCCCATTCCGTTAACAGCGGATCGTGTTTTTCGGCAACGTAATCTTTGGCATCATGGGGGTGAATCCCCACCGTGGCATAAACCATCGGGTATTTCTCACTCATTGCCACGGCCCGGAAGCTGGAGGCCTCATCGGCGCCGGGATTGATAATCAGTTCCACCCCGGCGGCCCGGGCGTTTTCCAAAACCGCTTCGCGGTCCTCATTAAATTTTTGATCGTCGATATGGGCATGGCTGTCAATTAACATTTGTGCATCTCCTTTGCTTTTTCAATTAGAATATCTTTTTCGTTTTGATAGGCTTCCTCAATGACGCCTTCCAGCAGTTGTTTGAGAATCCGACCGATTTCGACGCCGTTTTCTATCCCCAGACCAATCAGATCGTTACCGTTGACGGCCAGATCTTTCAGCGAAAAACAGGCCTTTTCAGCGATCACCTGATCC
The DNA here is from genome assembly GCF_041752335.1 of Acetobacterium sp. Lineage (GTDB taxonomy): Bacteria > Bacillota > Clostridia > Eubacteriales > Eubacteriaceae > Acetobacterium. The sequence continues at coordinate 18,464 of NZ_JBGSHG010000015.1, forward strand.
AGCAACGCTTCCAGTCTTTGCAGTGACGCCAACCGGCCATGATACGCAGGTGCCTGAGCCAGGTTATCGCCCCGCTTAATCGCAATCAGATCACGAAATAGGGGCTCTGTCAGACGATTCAGCCAGCGCTTGACGCTGGTTTTATCGGCATCGATCAGGGTATCGTGGTATTTCACCAGTACACAGACCTGATCAATCGTATTTTTACTGATCCGCAAAGCGGTTAAGCGCTCCCGGGCCATGTCTTCAGACAGCTTGCTGTGGCCTTTAAAATGCCCCACGCCAGCATCATCCCGGGTAAAGGTCTGGGGTTTCCCCAGATCGTGAAAAAGCATCGCCCACCGCAACCGCGGCACCGGCGCCAGGGTTTCCATCGCCACCGCCGTATGGGTCAGCACATCATAACAGTGATGGGGATTCATCTGATCAAAGTTTTTAGCCGGAAGCAGCTCGGGGATCACCACCCCCAGCACCGCTGTTTCTTCCAGAATGATCGCTTTGGCGTTTTTTCCACAGATTAATTTATCAAGTTCGGTGGCAATCCGCTCCGCCGAAATGTTGCGAAGTTGTCCACAATTCTGCCGGATCGCCACGCCGGTTTCCCCATCCAGGGAAAAACCCAGAACCGCCGCAAAACGCAGTCCCCGAAGCATTCGCAAAGCATCCTCAGCCATTCGCTGGTGAGGATTACCGACCCCACGGATGATCTCTTTTTTGAGATCAGCTGCTCCGCCAAAGCAGTCAATCAGACCTTTTTGGGGATGGTAGGCCATCGCGTTGATGGTAAAATCGCGCCTGGCCAGGTCATCTGCCAGGTTTCTGGTGAACTTCACCGCATCCGGATGGCGGCTGTCAGAATAATCGCCTTCGATCCGGTGGGTCGTTATTTCGATCGCCATCCCCTCGATAATGACGGTCACAGTACCGTGGCGGATACCGGTTTCAACGACCCGATGGCCTACGAAACAATCGATAATTTCCGCTGGGGTGGCGTCGGTGGTCATATCAAAGTCTGTCGGCGGGGTGGCCAGCAGAAAATCCCGGACACAGCCGCCCACCAGATATCCACAGAATCCACAGCTTTCCAGCTGCTTAAAGGCCTTTTCTACCGGATCCGGGAGATTAAGCTTCATTACTTCCCAGGCCAATGTCATCGGCCACGGCCCGCATTCCCAAAATCGTTTCCTGCATCAGCTCATCCAGGGAATAACCGGCCATCTCGGCGCCTTTGGTGACAACCTCGCGATTGACCCCAGCAGCAAAACTGGCAGTTTTGAATTTCTTTTTCACCGATTTCAGCTCCAGATCGTTGACGCTTTTGGAGGGCCGCATATAGGCGCAGGCAGTGATCAGCCCGGCCAGTTCGTCGGTGGCATAGAGAATTTTTTCCATCTGATGAGTGGGCTCGACATCCGCGCAGAGACCAAAGCCATGGCTGACGACACTGTTAATAAAGGCTTTTTCATAATCGTTGGCTTCCAGGATTTCGACCACCTTGACGCAGTGTTGCTCCGGATATTTTTCGTAATCCAGATCGTGCAGCAGCCCGACAATTCCCCAGTAATCAGGGTCTTCCCCTTCCAGTTTGGCAAAATGCTCCATCACTCCAGAAACCGCCAGGCCATGATTAATCAGGGATTCGCTTTCATTATATTCCTTTAACAGTGCCAGTGCTTTTTCTCGATCCAATTGTGTACTCATTTTTTCTCCTTATTCTTCTCTTAAATTAACCGGCTGATTGCCACTTCATTATCAACAAACAAAAATCGCATTAATATTGGTGTCACCTTAATCTGCTTTTTATTAAGTGTATTTTAACACAGTTTAAGGCAGATCGACAAAGCCTGTTTTAAATTCTTAAGCTTTTCGCCACTACACAAAAAGCCCCGCCAGGGATTTTTGGCATCCAAGGCAGAGCTGGTGTTTCTTTTTTTGTATTTTTAATTAATTTTATTCAGATCCTTCATTCAAACCCCAAGTTTGTTGAAACAGCGCATCAATCCGATGGGTCAGCGTTTCGGAGCCGATCCCATAGTGCCCTTCATCGACCTGCTTCACCGGCATGATTTCCATCAGCGAATTGGTGATAAAAACCTCATCAGCAGCCAGCAATTGGGCGCTGGTATAATGCCCCTCTTCAATCGGGATAAGATTGGCTTTTAGCAGCTGAATCACCCGATTTCTGACAATTCCGGCCAGCAGCCCGCAATCCCTTGAGGGGGTACAGACGGTTCCGTTTTTGATCAAAAAGAGATTGGTCATGCAGCCTTCAGCCAGATAGCCCCGGGTGTTATAAAAAATCGCTTCGGAAAAACCGCGGGCCTTGGCCTCATTTAAAATCAGCAGATTCTCCAGATAATTGTTGGACTTGATCGTCACCAGCCGGGATGTTTCATTACGCACCGCATCATTGGTACAAATTTTCAGGCCCTGCTCAAACATCTGGCGGTCGTAATGATTTTCCCGGGCCGTGATCAAAAGGTTATCGGCTTTTAGCCCCTTACTAAGGGTAACCCGCAGCCCGCCCCGAGCGATCTCATTTTTTGCGATGATCTTCAAACAGTCCGTCCGGATCTGATCAGGTTGAACTGTCAGATTAAGCCCCATCACCAGGGCACTCTGCTTCAAGCGCTCCATATGATCCGCAAAGAAAACCAGTTTTCCACGAACCACGTTGATCGTTTCAAACACCCCATAGCCATAAAGAAAGCCCTGATCCAGCGGCATCTGGAGTTTCTTTGAAATTTCTCCGTTATAACTGACGTAGTCCATTTTTAATACCGTTTCAATGCGTCCATCAGGGCTCGGCCCTTATCGAATGTTTCTTGATACTCAGACTCGTTGTCGGAATCCCAGACGATTCCGCCGCCGACCTGAAAATAGCCTTTACCATCCTTGCAGACAATCGTCCGAATAACGATATTGAGATCGAGATCGCCATTGAAACCAATATAGCCAATCGAACCGGTATAAATGTTTCGCTGGGTCGGCTCCAGTTCGTCAATAATCTCCATCGCCCGGATCTTTGGTGCCCCGGTTATCGAGCCGCCGGGGAAGGTGGCTTTGACACAATCGATGGCATCGAGATCGTCTTTTAATTCGGCTGTCACCGTTGCGACCAGGTGAAAAACGGTCTGATACGTTTCCAGCTTGAACAATTCCGGTACCTTAACGGTGCCGGTTTTGGCGATTTTTCCAAGATCATTCCGCTCCAGATCGACAATCATCAGCAGCTCCGCCTTATCCTTTTCGCTGTTGACCAGGGTCTCCCGGTTCGCCGCATCTTCTGCCGCGGATTTGCCCCGGGGCATGGTACCCTTAATCGGTCGGGTTTCAATATTGCGACCCTGAACCAGAATAAAACGCTCCGGTGAACTGGAGACAATCTGGCCGACCCCAAAATCGATATAGCTGGCAAAGGGCGCCGGGTTGATTTTTCTAAGTTCGCTGTATAATTCCAATGGGCTGATCTGTAAATCAGCGTTAAACCGCTGGGTCAGATTGGTCTGGTAAATATCTCCAGCTAAAATGTATTCGTGAACCGCATCCAGGGCTTTCATATATTCCGGCTTGGTGAAATTACCCCGGAATTCGATCGCTTCATTGATTTTAAAATCCGAACGGATGGCGACCCTGGGATCGCCGGCAAATTTTTTGGCTAAGCGGCTGACAATATCCGCTTCATTTTCTTCAATTCCCAGGGCGGCCACATAGGTTTTATTTTCTTTATGATCGATGATCACAATGCCATCGTAGAAACCCATAAAACAATCGGGGATACCCACATCATCGACGGCGCTGCGGGGAAACTCTTCCAGATGATGACAAAGGTCATAGGAAAAATAACCCACCGCCCCGCCGATAAACGGAAACGGGGATGGATAGTCCATCTGATATTGTTTTAATAATTTTTGCAGCTCATCAAAAGGATCTCCGGTAACCGTTTTCGTTGCGGTTTTGGTTGTAACGGTGATGGCATCCGCTTTACTGGTAAAGACCAGAAACGGATTCCCGCCGATAAATGAATAGCGTCCCAGGCTGTCCGGGTCTCTTCCGCTGTCCAGAAAGAAACTGTAGGGCTCATCTTTAAATAAAAGATAGCTTTCAAAACTGGTTAAGTCGGTTTTTATTTCTTGTATTAGCATCTTGCACCATTCGCTTTTGTCGATTGAAAAAAGTTGTCCAATAATTCCATGCCCATTTCAGTGAGAATCGCTTCGGGATGAAACTGCACCCCCTCAATCGGGTAGTCCTTATGCCGCAGACCCATGATCTCATTTTGATTGGTTCGGGCAGTAATTTCAAAAAACTCGGGAATTTCCTGATTTTCCACCACCAATGAATGGTATCGCGTCACCTTCAGGGGATTATTGAGACCATCAAACACTCCGACATTGTCATGGGCGATGGCATGAACTTTGCCATGGACCGGCTCCAGGGCTTTGGTAATCTTACAGCCAAAGGCCTGACCGATGATCTGATGGCCCAGACAAATACCCAGGATCGGGATTTCGCCCTTAAAACGGTGCACGACATCCAGACAAATGCCAGATTCGTTGGGAGTACATGGCCCCGGTGATAAAACGATCATCGACGGTGCCATCGCAGCAATCTCGTCCAGGCTGATTTTATCATTTCTCTTTACAATCACCGTTTCATTTAGTCCTTCCAGATACTGAACCAAATTGTAGGTGAATGAATCATAGTTGTCGATCATTAGAATCAATTTTTATACCTCTTGTATTAATCATTTTGTGCAGTATTGTATCATACTCCTAGGGTTCAATACAATGAATTATAGCTGGAATATTTGGTTTGAATTTCACGGTTAACCCGCCGTTTTCCTGAAATAGACTGACCAGAATTTACCCCCCAGGCAGGCCTTATGGTTCCCGCTTTGCTTTTTTCTCTGGCAAATATTATTAGCCCTATTTAATTTCAATTTGACAAAGCGAGTCCTGATGTGCTATCATGCTCCCATGTAAATAAAGCTTTTTTGGTGCCTTGAAAAAGGAGAATAGGGAAACAGGTTAAAATCCTGTAGGGACCCACCACTGTATCGTTGAGCACTTGTCATTACCACCTCACGGGAAGGGACAAACTGCGATGAAACTGACTCAGGAGACCTGCCAGAAATGATTCCATTTGGACGACGGTAAAGTTCACATCTGTATAAGATGTGAACTTTTTTTGTTTAAAACTGGAATCAGTTTACCTTTTCTATCGCCATAAAATGCTTTATAATCAAATCACAAGGAGTAAATATGAAAATTAATACCCGACAACTCGTCTTTATGGCGCTTTTAATTGCCCTCTCTTTTGTAGGTGCGCAGTTAAAAGTTTTTGGCACGATTGCCTTCGATTCACTGCCGGCTTTTTTAGGTACCCTGTTAATGGGCCCGGTGGCTGGCGCCATTATTGCTATTATCGGCCATCTCTTAACCGCTCTTACCTCAGGATTCCCAATGACCATACCCGTTCACCTTGCCATTGGCCTGGGAATGGGGCTGATCATGGTGGCCGCCTGGTATAGCTATATTTTTGTTAAAAAAGCAGCTAACGAAATCGTTGGCCTGATTGTCAGCGTTATCGTTGCCGCCATCTGCAACGGCCCGATCCTGCTGTTACTGTGTTCGCCACTGTTAGTTCCGATGTTAACCTGGCCCGGCCTCATTGCCATGATGTTTCCCCTGGCCCTGGTCGGTGGTATCAATGCCCTGATTGCCGCCCTTGTCTTTAAAGCGTTACCGCTGTCGGTTAAAAATCAGGTATCTTCAGTAACCTCAGCCCAGGCATAGACAGAAGATAGCTAAAAACCGCTGCAGCAATAACGAAGTAACTCGCCAAGCCCGGGGCACTTTCACTATTACGCAAAGCCAATCCCCGAAAGGAGAATCTTATGAAAACTTATCAATATCGTGACCTGTCGGTCATTGAGCTTCCCGATTCCCTCCTGGTCACTGCCTGTGACAGTAGCGGCGGCGTCGGGGAAAAGCCTGGCGATGAGTTGTGTGTTCCGACCAAATATATCTCCATTTTTGCCGCCCGGGTGTGTCTTTTTGAACAGCTGGCCTGCGGCGCCCGGATTATCGGTCTCTCCAATACCATCGTCGGGGAGATGCAGCCCACCGGCGCAGCCCTGATCCAGGGTATTCGGGAAGAACTGGAGCGGGCCGGGATCGGGCATCTGCCGATTAATGGATCAACGGAAGAAAATTTCAAAACCTGTATGACCGGCTTTGGCATTTTTGTGATCGGCATGGCTGAGCGATTACGCATCACCCCCTCCGTATCCGGGGATGTGGTGATCTGCATCGGCAAACCCAAATACGGTGCTGCCCTTGTTGTCGATGGCGATCCGGAAATCGCTAATTATCAGGATCTCCGAACCTTAACTTCAAATCCTGCAGTCAATGAGATCGTCCCCTGCGGTTCCAAGGGAATTTTATACGAGGCCGCCAATCTGGCCGCTATTTATCATCTCCGCTTTCAAACTGTGCCCAATGATCTGAATATAACAGATTCTTCCGGACCGGCAACCACCGTGATTGCCAGCGTCAAACCTTCGGGTTTATCCGGACTAACTGCCGTCTTCAAGGATAAATTGACAGTTATCGGCCATTTCAGATAAATACCTTCAAACAAAAAAAGACCACCTGGTATTAAGGGTGGTCTCTTTTTTAAGGGGAGGGGTAATTATATTTTAGTTTGTCCAGACGTCACAAAAATCCAAATAAACGTAAAATCTAGGGTTTGAATATCATATACAAAATGCTTGTTACTTTAAATTTTTTGCGGCCGCTTTCCGGCTTTTCTTCAACGCTGATCTGATCATTTTCTGATCCCTCAGCGGCAGACTTTTCATCACATTCCGGCACCTTGATAAAACGATTAATTAAAAACGCCACAATGATCCCAAATGTTGTTTCTAAAAGCCTTAAGATTGCCAGCATATAAGTACCCGCATCCTGGGGATAGCTGGTCATCAGAATGAGAAACACCACAACGGTAATGACGATGGCACCAGACTTATTGATAGTATTGCACAAGTAAATCAATCCCATAATTCCCACCGGAATGATGAAAACATAGGCAAATTGATAGGGGATTAAGCTGGCTATAAAAATGCCGAGCATTCCCACTGCTCCTCCAAAGACGGTTCCTAAAATTCGATTCCAACCCGTTTCAATGGAATTTTCAATGCTCGGTCCCATCGTAATCACGGCTGCAATAGCTGCAACCAGCGGATTGAATTCCGGGCCCATGATGGCAAATACCACCACACAGATGAATACTGCCAGCACCGTTTTTATGTTTCTCATACCAATAGCTGGCAGATGACATAATTTCATGATCTTTTTGCTCCAATTATTTGTTTGACTTTTACTCAGGTCATTTTGTTCCCACTAAAAATCGCGGTTCAAAACGTTTCTTTACCTAGAGTATACTCCCATATTAAATTATGTCAATAGAGTAATCATTTTCAGACTGATGTAATAGTTTTCACACCGCATCTCTTAAGCAAACTCACAGATTTTTTAAGTTCTTTGCCTTCCGAATCTCCCCCATGGCAACTCGTTTTTCGCGCACCGATTTAAGCCGGGTGATCAATTCTTCCTTTTCATCCAATCGGATCATTTCTTTCATCGCTTCCAGACTGGCCTCAAATTTCTCGATCTGGTCCAATAGGTTTTTACGGTTGCACATAAACAGCTCGGTCCACATCGGTGCATTGATCATGGCAATCCGGGTCAGATCACCAAAACTGCCGCCCTCAAAATCAGTGATCGAGAGATCATCCTCGCAATCCACTAAGGCTGCCGCGATCACATGACAGAGCTGGGAGGTAAAGGCTATTTTTTGGTCGTGGATTTCGGTGGTGGTTTCGACAATATGGTTAAATCCCAAATCGGTAACAATGTCCCGGATCAACTCAATATTTTCCGGTTGATTGGTAGGTAACGGGGTCAGAATATAATTCCGATTTTTAAAAATCCGGTCATCGGCCCCGCCAAAGCCTTCTTTTTCACTGCCGGCCATCGGATGTCCGGGAATATAATCAATATCTTTACGCAACAGATTTCCCAGATTTTTAAAAACCACTTCTTTGACCCCGATAATATCCGTAACAATCGCCCCCGGTTTGAAGTCTTCCATATAGAGGGCTAAAAACGCCAGGGTGTCCATCGGTGTCAAACAGATAAAAACCAGATCACAGCGGGGCAACATTTTTTGCAGCCCCACCGAATCCCAGACCCCTTCATCAATCACACCCTGAGCCAGGGCCTTGTCGATAACCGCCGGGTTTAAATCATACGCCCAGATTTCTCCGGGCCCCTGTTTCCTGAGTCCCATGGCCAGCGCCCCGCCCATCAGACCCAGGCCGATAAAGCCAACGATGGAATCTTCTCTTTTTTTCATTACATCACCTTGTTCTCAAATTCAGCGTATTTTTTAACCGTAATCATGATTTTATGGAATTGTTCCGGGGTAATCGACTGTTCGCCATCACAAAGGGCTTCTTCAGGATTATTATGGACCTCAATCATCACTCCATCGGCGCCGGCGGCAATGGCGGCCTTCGTCAATGCTTCAACGGTCCAGGATAGCCCAGTGGCATGGCTGGGGTCAACGATAATCGGCAAATGGCTTTTTTGTTTGAGCACCGGGATGCAACTGATATCCAGAGTATTGCGGGTGGCGGTTTCAAAGGTCCGGATCCCCCGCTCGCACAAGATGACCTTTTCGTTTCCTTCTTTCATGATGTACTCGGCCGACATCAGGAATTCCTGCATCGTCGATGACATCCCCCGTTTTAACAGAATTGGCTTATCTATTTTTCCCAATTCCCGGAGTAAATCAAAATTCTGCATATTTCTGGCGCCTACCTGGATTACATCGACATCTTCAAAAGCCGGCAATTGTTCCAATGACATCAGTTCGCTGACAATCGGAAGCCCGGTCTCTTTTCTGGCGATTTTTAACAATTCCAGTCCTTCAAAACCCAGTCCCTGAAAAGCGTATGGCGAAGTTCGCGGTTTGAAGGCGCCCCCACGCAGAAAGGTAGCTCCGGATTCCTTGACCCTTTTGGCAATCTCTACCACCTGTTCTTCACTTTCTACCGAACAGGGGCCGGCGATTACGGTGATGGTTCCTTCGCCAACTTTTCGGCCTTTGACGTTAATGATGGTATCATTGGGATGAAAAAGACGATTGGCTTTCTTATAAGGTTCCTGAACCCTGAGCACATTCTCCACAATACGATTTGAACGGATTTTTTCCACATCAGCCAAGGTTGTATCCCCTACTATTCCCAGAATGGTGTGATCCACACCTTTTGAATAATGAATGCTTAATCCCTGTGTTTCGATCATTTTAATTAACCTCTGAATATCTTCTTCTTTGGTGTTGGGTTTAACGACTATTATCATTTTTTCCTCCATTATTTTACTCACTGACCACGCAGTTTTTTTATCTTCGGTGCACCGAAGACCACCGGAAACCGGTCTACTGATTTCCCGTGATTCGCAGGCAGTCGCCAAATTGCTAGCATGATATTTGACCTTTGCCTTGCGAAAAAAAAAGAGACTTCCTAAGAAGCCTCCTAAAAATCAACTTTTATTCAATACACCTGTATCGCTAAAAATTTCTCATGGGTTGGGATTCTCAAAGGGACTTAATTTATTACACGCAAAATAACCAAAGCTAAAGAACCAATAGCTTTGGGTGTTAACGTAATAATATTCATTTAAGTTTCTTTTTAACTCTTCCATGATATTCCTCTCAGGACACCCTACAGATGAGAAAATAAACTTCTCCACAACCTTGTTGACCTGTAACGTGTATTTTGATTTATTATAGACCTTATTTTTATTAATGTCAAACGAATAGTTATGAATAATTGTTAATTTTTCATTCTTTGTTTTACGTATTGACAAAGCCCGGTTATTCATGTTATATTGCATATTATTCCTACTTGAATTATATGTATTTTATAAACAAAAAAATCCAAGGAGATACGATTATGAAAGATACCCGCAAATTTGAAACCCTCCAGCTTCATGGGGGTCAAAATCCTGATCCCACCACCCACGCAGTGGCAGTGCCGATTTATCAGACCACCTCTTACGTTTTTGACAACAGCGAACACGCTCAGCGGCTTTTTAGCTTAGAAGAACCGGGAAACATCTATACCCGGATCATGAATCCCACTACCAGTGTTCTGGAAGAGCGGATGGCTCTTTTAGAAGGCGGCGTTGGCGCTCTGGCTTTTGCTTCCGGCTCGGCAGCTATTACCGCAACAATCCTGAATATTACCGGTACCGGTGATGAACTGGTTGCCGCATCCACTCTTTATGGGGGCACCTATAATCTCTTTAATGCCACGCTGCCCCGGCTCGGTATTAAAACAACTTTTGTTAACCCGGATGATCCCGAAAATTTCCGCACCGCCATCAACGAGAATACCAAGGCCATTTATATCGAATCACTGGGGAATCCGGGTATTAATATTGTCGATGTTCAAGCAGTGGCTAAGATCGCCCATGACAACGGGCTGCCGCTGATCGTTGACAACACCTTTGCCACCCCCTATTTATTCAGACCATTGGATTTTGGTGCCGACATTGTCGTTTATTCAGCCACCAAATTTATTGGCGGACACGGCACCACCATCGGCGGCATCATCGTTGACGGCGGCACCTTTGACTGGGCCGGCAGCGGCCGCTTTCCGGTGTTCACCACCCCGGATGCCAGCTATCACGGCATTACCTACGCCACCGATATCGGCGCCGCAGCCTTTATTGTCAAAGCCCGGGTGCAACTACTGCGGGATACCGGCGCCTGCATCAGTCCGTTTAATGCCTTTCTGCTGTTACAGGGTCTGGAAACCCTGTCTCTGCGCCTCGATCGCCATCTGGAAAACACCCAGAAAGTTGTCGCTTTTTTAAGTGATCATCCTCAAGTTACCTGGGTGAACTACCCCGCTCTTTTTGGCAACCCCTATAAGACACTTTCCGAAGAATACTTTAAAAAGGGCCCCGGCTCAATTTTTACCTTTGGCATCAAAGGGGGCATCGCAGCGGCCCGGAAATTCATTGACAGCCTGACCCTGTTTACCCACCTGGCCAATGTCGCCGATGCCAAATCACTGGTGATCCATCCGGCTACCACCACCCATTTGCAGCTCTCCGGAGACGATCTGATTGCCGCCGGAATCACCGAAGATATGATCCGTTTATCGATCGGTCTGGAACACAGCGATGATATCCTGGCTGATCTCGATCAGGCTTTAACCAAAGCTCTTTAGTTTTTATTCAATCACCCGGAGGTGAACATATGCCAATCAAAATACCCAATAGCCTGCCCGCCAGTCAGATTCTGACCAATGAAAATATCTTTGTGATGGATGCTGACCGGGCCAGTCACCAGGACATCCGGCCCTTAAAAATTGCTATCCTCAACCTGATGCCCACCAAAATTTCCACCGAAACCCAGCTTTTGCGGTTGTTGGGAAATACCCCGCTGCAAATAGAAGTGACTTTGCTGCAAACCAAAACCTATGAAAGTAAAAACACCTCTTCCGAACACCTGGGCTCCTTCTATTGCTATTTTGAAGATGTTAAGGAGCAACGTTTTGATGGCCTCATTATCACCGGAGCCCCCATTGAAACCCTGGAATTTGAGGCGGTAGACTACTGGGATGAGCTCACCCAGATTATGGACTGGAGCAAAACCAACGTCTTTTCCACCCTGCACATCTGCTGGGGTGCCCAGGCCGGTCTTTATTATCATTATGGGATTCAAAAGTATTTATTGCCCCAAAAAGCCTTTGGTGTTTTTGAGCACCACCTGGAGAAGGGCTATGTCAAACTCTTTCGGGGCTTTGATGACAGCTTCTACGTTCCTCATTCCCGGCACACCGGGATTCACCGGGAACTCATTGATGCCCACCCGGATCTGGAGGTCATGGCCGCGTCCAACGATGCCGGGGTCTATATCGCCACCGCTCAAAATGGCCGGCAAATTTTTGTCACCGGTCATAGCGAATACGATCCCGAAACATTGAAAGGTGAATATGACCGGGATGTTTCTCAGGGAAAACCCATTAATGTCCCGATCAACTATTACCCCAATGACGATCCCACTCAGCCCCCGGTGGTACGCTGGCGGGGCCATGCCAACCTGTTATTCAGTAACTGGCTGAATTACTACGTTTATCAGGAAACTCCCTATGAATTATCGGAGGCGACATTTTAAGGGTATTATAAAAGCGCAGGTTGCCCTGCGCTTTTATTTTTCTATTTAATGACGAATTCGGTGACGGTATCGGGTTCTTCCCGGTCATCAATATAAATTTCGACGGCATAACTACCCGGTGTGGTGACCAGCTCGGCTGGAAGGATTCCCCATAGCGGGGCATCACTGACATCGCCGTTATTGATGGTGACTGAATCCACTACCTGTCCTTCTAAATACCAGACAAAGGTAATATCAGTGTCTTCCGGTGCGTTATGTAATTCAGCCGCTACATAGACATCCGTATTGACTGGAAATTCGGTAACCTTGTCAATTGGCATGGAGCTGTCATCCACTCCCGTTGTCATCACCGCATTGCTGACATTAGCGGTGGTTGAACTGCAGCTTGCCCCCATAAAAAGCACTGACACCAACATAATGGTTATGGCCAAAAGATAAAGTGTTAATTTATTTTTTTTCATGACTTTTTTCCTCCTGAATGATAATTTTTACGCGAATAGCTGGAATCCCATTTCTGCATATTATTCTAGTTTCACTGACCGCAGCTTGACTGGCTAATTGATCTGCAACCGATTTCAGTAGATGCTACCAAACCTACCCGTCCGTCCTTTTATTAAATCCCTGTTTTTCGCTTAACCCTCCCTTTTATAAAAAAGATAATCTGTTCTCGATCCAAACTATTTCCGTATACTTATTTTACCACATTTTTAACTAAATAAACATTCCCTGGTTTGCATTTCAGCAAACAAAAAACTCAAGCGAAAAATCACCTGAGTTTTTATTATTTATCCTAATTTGTCACCCTGGCTTGCTTCCGGTTTTTCAACGCCTTGATCACGTCAAAATAGCGATAGGTAATGGTTTCAATTAACGAAATGATGTCTTCTGCAGATTCCATCTCTTCCCGCTTCATAATCAGCGCATCCGCAATCAGCAGGGACAGCCGCCGGGCACAGTTTCGGCTAACCGGATTCTTGAGCACATCAAAATCAGGCAGTGGCACAATGCCGCCGACCCGACTGACAATCTGGCAGCCGGTGAAGCCACAGACCTCTTTAATATAGGTTCGCAGCAAATCATCGCGATACTCGGTGTACTCACGATACATCGGCTTGGCATCCTGATCCCAGCATTCGGTATAAACCTTTTGATATTCATGGATCAGGTCACGGATAGTGCCCAGCATTTCCTGACGATAGGCTTTCCGGGACGCTTTGGTTCCTTCTTCATGGTGGAACCAGGCAATATATTCATAAACCAGATTTCCCAGCAGATAGCCGGTATCGGATGAGGACGGCCCCATAAAGGGGTATTCCATATCGATGATTTTCATCTCGTTTTCGTCGATCATAATGTTGGAGGTGTGCAGATCACCATGAACCAGGCATTCACTTTTCTTCATGAAAATACCCCGCAGCTTCAAGAGTTCAACCCGCAGTTCCCGTTTTTCCCAGAGCAGATCACTCATGGCCAGATGATTGGGATCTCCCGGTGGTAAATCCACTTCAACCTCAATAAAAGATTCCCTGAGGAACAGGATCGTTTCCATAATGACCCGCATCTCAGGATTCATAAATTTACATTCCAGAACCTTATGGGCAATCTGATCCAAATAAATCTCGGAGGTATAGAAATTCGATTTGGCCAGGAATTCACCCATCTGTCTGGAGAATTGAGGGAACCGTTTGCCCTTGATCAACTCAAAGCGCATAATCTTAAGCCGGCCGCAATCCTCATAAATAAAGAGATTATTGTCCGGATCGAGATGATACATTTCCGGCAGATACTCTGGGGTAATTGCGGATCTTAGCTTAATGATTTCCGATTCCAGCTGATTGCGCTTGGCAGTCAGCGGCACCCCTTCGCCAAATAGCTTCAAGTAGGGTTTGGCCTGTTTGAGAATAACCGACTTTCCGGTTTCATCCCAGACCCGATAAATATGATTGACAAAGCCATCCCCATCGTCCTCCCCGCCGCCAACCTCATAAACCTCAAGCCGGGCTGCGGCCGGAAAAACATCCGTATAGGCTTTAATATATTCAATGACGGTACTGGGTGTTAAATCTTTATAGGACATCTGCTACCTCGCGATTTTAAACGGATTCAATGTTTTTACATTTTATCACGAAGAGCGGTAGAAATAAATGAACTAATTATTTGACTACCGGGAATTTTTTGTGCTAAATCTAGAGAATCAGCCGATCATAATCATCGAAGGCCTTCTTCCGGGTTAACAAAATGGAAAAGTGGATGCCAAAATAGCGGGAGATCAGAATCGCTCCCATAATCACAATCTGATAGACAATGGCTGTCATCGGCATCGAGCCGCCGAGAATCTGGCCGGTCATCATCCCCGGCAGGGAGACCAGACCAATGGTTTCGGTGGAAGCGATGATCGGATTCATGCAGGCGATAATCGCCTCTTTGTACCAGGGCAGGGTGGATTCCCACTGATTGGCTGACAAGGCCAGCTGATAATGATACTGCCGTTCATTTTGTCTTAACCCATTGTAAAAGGTATTAATCCCGATGATGTTGCCGCTGAGACTATTGCCCAGCAGCATGCCCATCAGGGGGATGTAGTATTGGGCATCAAAAATATTGTCAAGGCCAATCACAAATTGGTTGATAAAGAGAATCATCACCAGATTGGGAATCCCAAAGCCAATCAGAATCGGCACAAACTGATTTTTCATGGTCAAGCCACAGGTTTTAACAGTGGATAACCCGGCCGCCCCGACCATAAATAAAACATAGGCTGAATTAACCCAGAGGTTGTTGAATAAAAAGATATACTGCAGGAAAAAACCCACCAGCACCAGCTGGATCGTCATTCTAAACAAGGCATAAATGATCCGTTTATTGAGCCCAATTCCCAGTTTGTAATTGATGATGGCCATTGGCAACACAAAGATCAGCAGAAAAAGCGGGGTATAAAAAGGTATTTCCTGAACACCCATTACCAGATCACCTCCCGCAGTCCCCGCTTTTGATAGATATCATCATGGGAAACCACTAAAATGGTTTTATCATAGCCCAACAGCAGCTCTACCATTTTTGTCTTGAGTTCCAGATCCAGCCCGGTGGTGATTTCGTCCAGGATCCAGATATCGCGATCCAGCAGAATCCCCAGAATCAAGGCCAGCCGCTGCCGTTCCCCCCCGGACAGGGCGTCGACATTTCTTTCCAGGGTATCTTCCGACAGCGCCATCGTCGCCAGCCAGTCGCGCAACACCGTTTCCCGATAGTTTATTTGGCGGTTCGCCTGAAATTTAAACACCGCCGCAAAAACATCCCGGACAATTCCTTTAGGAATATCGGCATCCTGACTCACATAGGAAATCTTACTGCGAATGAGATTCACCGTTTCCCCAGACAGCTTAATCCCATCGACAAATATTTCACCCGCATCCGGCACCACAAATCCCAGCAGCATCTTTACCAGACTGGTTTTTCCCCGACCCGATGGGGCACAAAAAAGGACTTTTTTAAATTGCTCAATTTCCAGATTAAAGTCTGAAAAAATCATCCGCTGATCAAATTTTAACTGAATATTTCGGAATTCCAGATAAGCCATCTTTCACCTCGCGTTTAAACTCTGTTACTGCCAGACTGATGGCCTTAGCGCCAGGATACTTCCGGTTTTTTTCGGGGTACGGTTCTTTGATATTTAACATCAGGGTATCCCATTACCAGACAGGCGATCACCTCTTTGCTGTCATCAATACCCAAAAAGGCTTTGATTTTAGGATTGCCATAAGCTGCCCTGACAAAGAAACCACTGTAAAACATTCCCAATCCCTGGGCATGGATCATTAATTCCATCGAGTTGGCCGCTAATCCACCATTTATCGGAGCATCAGAAACCACTAAAAGCAAGCCCTTGGCATTGAAAAAAAGGCTTGTCGGTAATTCGGGATCGGACAAATAATCTTCATACATTTTCATCCAGCGTTTTGCATAATACTTAAATAAAGTATTTTTGTTTTGTTTATCTGCTAAAATATTTTCCCCCAGTTTATTCAGGCCTTCCAGTCCCAGCCCAGTCAGCTTCCGTATCTCATCCTGAACCACAATATATGAAACATTTTGACTATTGCTACCGGTTGGGGTAAAGCGTCCTGCTTCAATAATCTGTTCAATTTTATCCTTCTCAATGGGTTGATCTGTAAACTGACGAACCGAACGTCTGAACTTAATATAATTCAGCAGTTTGTCCGGCGTGATATCAAAGCTGTTCGCCTGATATTCTTTAACCTCTGCCATATCATAATCGCTTATACTCACCGCATCAACCGGGCAGATGGCAATGCAGTGTCCGCACTTTATGCATGTTCGATTTAGTGGTATAGCCTTGTCCTCTTTTAAAACAATATCATTGGGGAAACAATCATCAACACATGCGCCACAGCCAATACATTTTTCCTGATCAATCTTAATCATTTTTTCTTCCTTTCAACATCCGCTGAATTTCAAATCGACCTAGTTACCGGTGATAAAGAAATACAGCAATACAATCACACCCAGGACAATCCGATACCAGCCGAAGATTTTAAAGTCGTGCTTTTTGATATAGGTCATTAAAAACTTAATCGCCAATATGGAGGTGACAAAGGCCGCAATCATCCCGATCAATAAAATAAAGGCTTCCCAGAGGGTAAAAGCAAAACCGAATTTAATCAGTTTTAGAAAGCTGATCCCAAACATTACCGGAACAGCCATAAAAAAGGTGAACTCGGCAGCCACCGTTCGGGAAGTTCCCAAAATCATTCCACCAAGAATAGTAACTCCAGAACGTGATGTCCCCGGCACAATCGATAAGGCCTGAAAGGCTCCAATCTGCAAGGCTTTTTTATAGGTCAGCTGCGATAATTTGACAACTTCCGGTTGGCGCTTTTTATTGTGGTTTTCAATCACGATAAAAAGAATCCCATACAGAATCAACATCGCTGAAACCGTGATTGAATTCATAAAGTAGGTATCGAAAAGGCTGTCAAGCAGCAAATAGGCCACAATCCCGGGAATACAGGCCACCGCAATTTTTGACCAGAGAATGACAGTATTTTTCCTGATCATTATTTTTTTATCTTTAACCGAAAACGGCACCAGTTTATGCCAATAGATATAAACAACTGCTAAAATTGCCCCTAATTGAATAACATACAAAAACATTTCAATAAATGGCTCCGACATATTGAGTTTAATAACGTCATCCACCAAGATCATGTGTCCGGTACTGCTGATTGGCAACCACTCGGTTACCCCTTCCACAATCCCCAGCAGGACTGCTTTTAAAATTTCCAAAAATCCCATTTTTCCCTCTCTTTTGCCTGTAATTTTAAGTCGTTTTGTCCCACAAACGCATCACTTAGCGTTCAAACCGCGATGAAACAATCAATGAACTTACATCATTAAGTTTACTTTTTTATCCCCATAATTACAACGTTTTTATGGAATTATCAAAAAAATAGAACCTAGTCTTAAAAAAAGCCAAAGCAAAAAGATCCGGTGCTGTCTGTCAGAACAACACCGGATCCGGGCTCAAATTTTATTTGCTGGGGTCAAGCACCGATCCCATAAAGATGATGGCTCCCGTTTTACGGTCCTGGATGGCATAGAAAAAAGGTCGGTCGAATTTGAGTTCAAAGTCATAAACCGGCATGCTGGTCGTTCCAACTTCCACCGAGGTCACGGCGGCGGCTTCGGTGCCGGCCTCATCCACCTGGATAAAGGTTTTATGCTTGACATCGCTGATATAAATATCGCCAGCCGTTCCGGCTGCTGCCATCCCCGAAAAATCTGCTTTTCCTGGTTCAAAGACGATTCCCATACCCAAATCAGTTAATGCCTGGTTCAATGAATTTTCATATTCCATGGTGAACTTCGGCAGCGTCAGACTACCCTCTTTTTCTTCAAAAAGAGCCATCCAGTTTGACCAGTTATCCTGATTGAGCTGTTTTTGGAATTCACTCAGGTGGACCTCTTCATCGGGTAAAAATAGTACCATGGCCATCTGCTGCTCTTCCCCATAGGGAAGCCGCAAGGCCTGAAAACCGGCTGTTTTAAAATAATCATAAGTACCGCTCTGATACATTGTCGGCGCTGTCACGGTCTGTCCGTCGGCCAGTTTAAAACTTTGGTCGGTGGTGAGCTCCTGCTCAAAGGGACTGGTCCAGGCACCTTTGAAATAAATGGCATTAATCAGAAACATGATCGTTTCCGACTTAATCGGCGGTGTGACAATCTGATCAATGGTCCCCTGGGTTTGATCTTTGACCCATTTGTTGATTACATCGGCTGACTTGGGATCAGCGAAATCCAGCTTTTTTGCCTCAGCCTGATAATCATTCTGAACCGTCTCGACAAATGCTTCCGAAAATTTAAAATCCTCAAACATCCAGATCGAGTTGGCAATATTCAAGCTTACCTTGGGGTCAGCGGAAGTTAAAAAATAAAGCAGGGCCCGATTGTTGTTGTTGAGACTGTCAATATCAATTCCCTGAATATTCAGCGCCGTTGCCATCGCCTCGCGGGTCGCTCCGGTTGCGCCATTGTAGGCCATATCCATTGCCAGCGATACCCCCACCGGTGAAATCATCAAGTTTTCATTCCCCAGCGCCAGATTTTTGTAAAGATTAAAACCAAAATCATTGGCCTTTTCAACCATAGCCGCATCAAAAGAATTAAGCACATCCGCATCCGGTTTTGATATCGCCGTTTTTTTGCAGCCGGATGCCATCAATAATACCGCGACCAAACCAAATGCACCCATCAATACTGCTAATCTTCGTTTCATCTTCGTCCCCTTTTCATTCTTTAATCACCCATGGACTCAGTCAGCTGAGTTTTACTCTAATTGATTATCCAAAGAATTCTACCACTCCGGATTCCATGTTATACTTCCCCCCTAAAACCTTGACCCTTCCTTCACTGATCAAATTATTAATCGTTTCGCTTTGAAGGATCCGTTTGATACTGTTATCAATATTGAGGTTTTCGCATTTACTGACATTTTCTTCACCCTCAATGGCGGGATGGATTTCTTCCAATATCGAGGCAATATAACCATGCCCATGTCCCTGCATGGCTGCCGCCACCGCGCCGCAATGATTGTGTCCCAGTACCAGAACCACGGAAGTACCCAAATGACCCGCAGCGTACTCAATACTGCCCAGCTCGAAATCGCCAACTACGTTTCCAGCGGTTCGAATTACAAACAGTTCGCCAATACCGGCCGAAAAAATATGTTCCGGCGGCACCCGGGAATCTGAACAGGTCACCACCACCGCATAGGGCTTCTGACCCGCTTCCACATTTTTGATTCGAACTGTCTGGGAAACATCACCATTGTTTTTTTCCGTTTTCACAAAGTCCTGATTTCCTTTTTGCAGTTTTTTAATTGCCGCTTCAATCGTATCTTTCTTTTCGCACATAACAACCCTCTCTCAAATTTTCATATTTCCAAAAAGCGCCCCTCTACTTTATGCTTCGATCAGCACTTTTTCAATAAAAACAGCTGCTATTTTCGGATCAAACTGGGTCCCGGCACATTTTTTTATTTCAGCTACCGCTTCATCCACACTCAGTCCTTTTCGATAGGCCCGATCACAGGTCATCGCATCAAAGGCATCTGCCACCCCGATGATGCGGGCCTGAATCGAAATTTCTTCGCCAAGCAACTGTTTCGGGTAGCCTTTTCCATCCCAGCGCTCCTGATGCTCCAGCACATATCTGGCCAGCTCCGAAAATTCGCTGGACGAACTTAAAATCCGATACCCAATCTCCGGATGCCGTTGAATTTTTTTCCATTCGTCCGAATCCAGACCACCGGGTTTATTCAGTATTTTTTCATCAATGCCCATTTTTCCGATATCATGGATTAAGCCGGCAGCCTTGACCTGACTGATATCGTCCTGGTCAAAATCCATTTTGATCGCAATTTTCTCGCAGATCTCACTGACCCGTTGCGAGTGCAACATTTCCCGGCTGCTTTTTTCATAAAGGGTATTCATAATCAGATCGATGGTCTTGTTTTTAATGCTGGCGCTTTCATAAAGCTTATGCCGATACATATTGTCTTCGGCATTTTTCAATACTTCCTGGATATTTTGATCGCTACTGGTTTTGGTTTCGTAGCCCAACGAGATGGAGAAATTAATAGCCCCAACCGATTGTTCCTGGGCTGCCGCTCTCATCCGTTTGACGATTTTTGAAGTCTCGCTTTCATCTGTTTTAGGCAGCAAAATAATAAATTCATCACCGCTGAGCCGGGCCACCACATCCTGATCCCGACACTCTTCGCGGATTATCCGGGCCACCTTCTTGAGTAGCTCATCACCTAACTCATGACCAAATGATTCATTGATCAGTTTCAGTCCATTCACGTCGGAAATAACCAGGCTTAAGGGCAGATTTTCAGCTCGATCAATCGTAGCTAAAGCTTCTTCGTAATAGTGGCGGTTGTAAACCCCGGTGAGGTAGTCGTGATCACTTAAATAGCGAATCTTTTCTTCGGTCTGTTTCCGTTCGGTAATATCGGATATGATTACCGCCACCTGCTGCGGTTCAGGGGAATAGGCCACCACTTCAAAGAATTTTTCAAATTGCCGAAAATACTTTTCATAGCGCACCGATTCTCTCGTTTTTATTAATTGCGCGTATTTGGCAACCAGAAAATCTTTTGAATCCGGCATCATTTCAGTCAGCGTCTTTCCCAGAATATCCTGACTTTTAAAGCCAGTCAGCCGTTCAAAGCTGGCATTCACATACAAAAAATTACAGTCCGTTGGTTTTCCGTTTTCATCGATCAGCATTTCATGGACTGCCAGGCCCTGTTCCATTTGGGTAATCAGCCGGCGGTTGCGTTCTTCGCTTATTTTCAAACTTTCCAACAGCTCCATTGTTTTCATATGGGCCGTTTTTAGGGCGGCTGTCTTTTCTTCCACCATCTGGGCCAACCGCCCTTGTTCGTCCCGTTTTTGCCGATTCGCCGTTTTTATTTTTACCATCGCCCTAATCTGAGCCGTGAGTTCTGATTCATCGATGGGTTTGGCCAAAAAAGCCTCAGCGCCGGATTCAAGGGCCAGAATGCGATGCTCCCGATCCCCTTTAATGGCAGTGACAAAGACTACCGGGATTTCTTTGGTGCGCTTTTCAGCTTTCAGTTTTTGACAGACCTCAAAGCCATCCATTCCCGGCATTACAATATCCAGCAGAATCACATCCGGATCTTCTTCGCCGGCAATCGCTATGCCCTTCAGCCCGGTGGTGGCCGTCAACACCCGGGCTGCTGGAAAGGCCTCCCGAATCAGTGCACGCATGGTAATCAGATTGTCCTGATTATCATCGATTGCTAAGAATTTCAATAGTCTATCGGCCATAGAGCACCTCTTGGATTACTTTCAAAAACTCCCGTTCAATAATCGGTTTGGGAATAAAGGCATCAAATCCCTGAGCTAAAATGCCTTCCCGGTCCTGGGTCATAGCACTGGCTGTCAATGCGATAACGGGAATATTTTCCAACCCCGGCATGGCCCGAATCGCTTTAAAGGCCTGAACGCCATCAATTCCCGGCAGGGCGATATCCATCAAAATCAGATCTGGCACAAATTTTTTGGCGATGTCAATACTCTCCTGACCGTCAGCCGCTTCCAGTACCCGGAAATGATCGTTGAGCAATGCTTTAACGGTGATCATATTGTCGGGATTGTCTTCCACTGCCAGTACCAGTGGCTTGCGCTGATCAGTTCGGAGTTCCCAGCCCTTGGCTTTTTTGGCCCGGGCTTCCGGATAAAGCATGGAAGCGATGGCTTTTTTTAGCTCATCGCGGTTGACATCACCTTTTTGAATCAGTTGGTGAATATTGTTTCTGGTCAGATCTTTCAGCTCATCCCGGGTAATATGTTTGGCGGTCAGTATCAACACCGGCACATGGGCGGTGGGTTCTGCTTCCCTAAGGGTATGCAGCAGTTCAAAGCCATCAATTCCCGGCATCATTAAATCCAGCACCATCGCATCAGGAATAACCTCTTCCATAATTGCAAAGGCTTCTTTGGCATCCCGGGCCACTTTAATTGTATAGCCGCATTCTTCCAGCAGATCGCGGATCTGAATCACGGCCGGTTCGCTGTCTTCAACCATCAGCAGGGTTTTGGCCGCGGCATCGGCCGATGGTTTACCGGACAAATTCGGCACCTCTGCTTTCAGCGCTCGTTTAAAACCTTCCCACTCAGTTTCAGCTGCTTGTTTTATCACTTTATTATCTGACGAATAATTGATTGGCAGCGCCAGGATAAATTCAGAACCCTGACCCACCACGCTTGTTACGCTGACTGTTCCACCCAGGAGGTTGGCATATTTTTTGGCAATCGCCAATCCAAGTCCGGTTCCGCCAAACTTGCGGGAGGTGCTGCCATCCGCCTGTCTGAATTCATCAAAAATAAACGGCAGATAATTTGCATCGATACCGATACCGGTATCCTTGACCCGAATTTCAATGTTTTCACCGTCCTGACCCACGGATAGCTCAACCTGACCTATTTCGGTGAACTTAACCGCATTACCGGCCAGATTTTCCAGAATATGACGACATTTATCGCTGTCACTATTGATATAAACGGCGGTGTCTTTGGCGCCGTTTATACAGATCACGTTTTTCTCATGGGCCTGGGGCGCCAGCATTTCCACCACCTCATTGATCAATTGGTTGACATTAAAGGTGGTAATCTCAAGCTCTTCGCGGCCGGCCTCGATCCGGGAAATATCCAGAATATCATTGATCAGCGCCAGCAGGTTTTTGCCATTCCGTTCGATCACTTCCAGATAACTGTATTCTTCTTCGGGTATTTCATTTTTAAGGCGCCGGTTCAAAATCCCCGACAGGGCAATCACTGAATTAAGGGGGGTTCGTAGCTCGTGACTCATATTGGATAGAAAGTTTGTTTTAAGCTGGTTGGCATCATTGAGCTCTTTTTTCTGCATTTCCAGTTCGATATTCTGATGGATCAGCTCCACCGACTGTTCTTCCATTTCGTTCTTTTGGGCATCCAGTTCCCGATTCTGGTGCTCCAGTTTTTCGGAAAACTCTTTAATCGTCCGATAAGCCAGAATCCCTTCAATTCTGGCACTCATGGTACTGATGGTTTTTTCAATAAAATCAATGGCTTTTTGATTGTATTTGCCGATGGCTGCCAGGGACACCACCGCAATGACTTCTCCCCCAAAAATAACGGGAATGGTAATGATTTCCCGGGGCATAAACTTCCCGCTGACTGCATAAAAAGCAAATCGCGAATCCTCGGGAATGTCTTTAATATGGGTATATCGGCCACTGGCCAGCGAAGCTCCGAATTCACCTTCCAGGGTATTCCCGTCAAATGCTGCTCGACCCTTGTCATCCAGACCGATGGATTCAAAATGTTCAAACTGATTGTTACTGGCATTGAGCAGATACACCGCGACAACCTGAGAATCAGTGTAGCGGGACAGGGTATTCAGGGTTCTTCGGAAGAATTTTCGGGCGTCTTCTTCTTCCAGCATAATCTTGATGAAATTGGCGGTTCGTTCGTTGAGTTCAATGTTTTTCTGAATATCATCGGCGAGAATATTAAAAGATTCGGACAGCATTCCAAATTCATTGTTGTAATGATAGCTGCTCCTGGCGTTATGATTGCCATTCTGGAACTCATCGGTTGTTCGGGTAAGCTCATTTAAGGGTTCCTGAATATTGCGGAGTAAAATATAGCTGACCAGTGCTGATAAAACAACAATAATCAGAACCATCATCAACAATTGCATTTCTATTTTTGCAGATAAATCCGATGAACCCTGATAGAGTTCCTCGGCCTTGTTGCTGGCATAAATTTTCACCACGGCCATCTTTTCATTTAATGTTTCCCGATAAATTCCCGCCTTTTCGCCAGGCAGCAGACTTTTCCTGGCGGCTTCCAGATCGCCGGCAAGGGTAAGTTCCACAATTTCGGCCCGGGCAGTTTCCCAGTTAATATAGGCTTTATAAGCCTCATCCACGTCCTGTTTCGGGCCCAGGTACAGCTCCCGCAATATATCAAACTGGATCTGGATATCGGCATCGTATTGTTCCATTAATGCAATGGCGTTTTCACGGTCTTCCAGAGTATTTGCCAGCATCAGATCGCGTGCGCCCACCCGCATCGTGAGAATATCAGCATCCAGACGGTCAATTGCTTTGGTGACCTGAAAGGGATGATCATACATGGTTTCGGCTTGATTGACAATGGCATTCGTTTGATTAAAAACCACGATTCCCAGCGCAATCACAAAAATAAGAATGACCGCAAAACCGCTGCGAAGCTGTGTTTTTACCTTTAAATTTTTGATGTTCATTTTTTCTCCCTGGACCATTTATATGAAGTGCAACAATTCTGGAAACACAGCACAATGGTTGTTTTTCTTTATTTAAATAAATGAGTTTAGTGACTGCGTTCAACACCTACATTTAACGCAAGAGATTCTGACGCTGCTACTGATTGATTTTAAAAACAGGCGCTCCTGAAGGCAGGATTTTTAATTCCTCATCTTTGCCGATGAATATCGATTCCGCCTCACCGGTGACTAAATAGCCGCCTTCGGCCAGCGAACGTTTTAACTTCCTGACAATCGACCTTCTCACATCAGTACGGTAGTAAAAAAGCAGGTTGCAGCAAAAGATAATATCAAAATCACCAAAAATACTATCTGGTGGATTACTGGAATGGGGATCCAATAAATCATACTCCGAAAAATCAATCTTTTCTTTTAAACCGGGAGCAACAGCATAGACTTCTCCCTGTTTGGCAAAATAATTTTTCAGGTATTTCATCCGAATGTTTAAAACGCTATCCGCGTCAAAAATGCCGGTTCTGGCAGTGCCGAGAGCTTCCCTGGAAAGATCGGTGGCAAAAATCCGAAACCGCATCGGTTTTGATGAAGAACTTATCAATTCTTCCAGCAGAATCGCAATGGAATAGGCTTCCTGACCGGTGGAACAGCCTGCCGACCATACTCGGATCTCACCGTTTTCCGGCTTCTGGCTGAACAGATGGGGTAAAACCAGCTGCTCCAGTACAGCAAAGGTCAGGGAGTTCCTGAAAAACTGACTATAGGTAATCTGAAAAGACGCCATTAAACGATCAGCTTCATGGGAATTTGCCTGTAAATACGAAGGATAATCCGACTGGCTGACAGCGATGCCGGTTATCCGCCGCTGCAGCGATTTTTCCAGAAAGGCCTCATCATAAATGGTCAGATCTTTTTTGTAGGTCTCTTTCATAACCTGAATCATCTCACGAATAAAGCAATCTGTCTGAGTTCCCATTAACATCCCCCTATGCCTCCTGCTTGATTGTAATAGTCTGTTGGTGCTCGCTAATGAATCATTTCCGAATGCACCATCTCGACCAGTATTTTTGCTACCAGGGGATCAAAATGAGTTCCCGCACAGCGCTTGATTTCGGCAATGGCCTCATCCTGTGCCAGACCTTTGCGATAGGTCCGGTCACTGGTCATGGCATCAAAGGAGTCTGCCACCGCTACAATTCTGCCCTGCAGCGATATTTCTTCACCCCTCAAGCCTTTGGGGTAGCCTCGTCCATCCCAGCGCTCATGATGTTCCAGAATACAATTAGCCATTTCCGAAAATTCATTCACGGAGCTGAGGATCCGATACCCGATTTCCGGATGCCGCTGGATTTCCTTCCATTCATCCTGACTGAGGGCTCCGGGTTTGTTGAGGATCTTTTCGTCGATCCCCATTTTCCCGATATCGTGAATCAGCCCGGCGGTCCGAATCTGATTGATTTCATCCTGATCCAGTTTCATTCGCATGCCGATTTTTTCACAGATGTGCCCTACCCGGTTTGAATGCATCATTTCCCGATTACTCTTTTCATAAAGGGTGTTCATAATCAGTTTAATGGTTTTGCTGCGCATGCTAGCACTTTGATAAAGTTTGTGACGGTACATATCATCCTCAGCATTCTTAAGCACCTTCTGGATATTCTCTTCTTTTCGGGTTTTTGTTTGACTGCCAAAAGCAATCGAGAGTTTCAGTCCTCTTATTTTTTCCCGGGCCGCTAACACTTCCAGCCTTTTGATGATCAGCGCCGCGGTTTCAGCATCGGTTCGCGCCAAAATAATCACGAATTCATCGCCGCCCAATCTGGCAATCACGTCATTTTCCCGGCAACCGCTTTTTATCACATTTGAAGCCATCTGCAGCAGTTCATCCCCAACCGCATGGCCAAAGGAATCATTGATCATTTTTAAGCCATTGACATCGGCCATGACCAGGGTTAGGGGGTAATTATCTTCGGTATCCAGTTTAATCAGAACCTCTTCATAAAATCGCCGGTTAAACAGACCGGTCAGGTAATCATGGTAGCTTAGGTACCTGATTTCCTCTTCTGTTTTTCTGATCCGGGTGATATCCTGAACGGTTCCAAAATTGCCAATATGATTGTTGTTCTCATCAAATTGGGGGATCATCCGCATATTTATAATCCGTTCTTCGCCATCCCGGCGAAGAATCCGAAAAATAAAATCGGCTGTGGATTTTGCGACCATTACCTGGCTGATGTTTTCCAGCACAACGGGGATCTCATCAGGATGGACAAATTCTAGAAACCAATCTTTGGTACTGACCTCGTCCATGGTAACGGCCCCAAAAATATTGAGAACTTCCTCGGAACAATTGATTTTGTCACTTTCAAAATTAATTTCGTAACTTCCCAAGTGGGCCAGTTTCTGGGCTTCAACCAGCGCTTTTTCGCTTTTTTTGCGAGCTTCATTTTCCTTTTCCAGGGATTTCAGAAGTTTAAGGGTTCTGGCATGAGCTGCTTTTAATGACTCGGTCTGTTTTCTGACCCGAATATCGAGCCGCTTTTTTTCATTGCGTTTTTGAAGATTGGCCCGTCTGATCTTAGCCATGGCTCTGATTTGAGAAATCAATTCCTGTTCATCAACGGGTTTGGAAAGAAAACCTTCGCCGCCACATTCCAGGGCTAGAATCCGATGTTCCCGATCCCCCCGGGAGGCCGTCACAAAAACCACCGGGATATCTGCCAGATCGGTTCGGGCTTTTAATTTTCGGCACACATCAAAACCATCCATATCCGGCATGATAACATCCATAAATATAATATCCGGATCCTCTGCTACCGCTATTTCAAACCCGGTTCTGCCATCAAAAGCCATCAACACACTGGCTTCCGGAAATGCATCTTGGATCAGGGCTTTTAAGACAATCACATTATCCCGGTTGTCATCAATCACTAAAATCTTTAATTGTCTCGTTTCCACAGCTCACCTCGTCCATCAATTTTCCTGCATCTTTTCACTACTGACATTCAACCCGGTTCCGGCCCTTTTCTTTGGCCCGGTTTCGGGCCGTATGGGCTCTGGAAATCAGGGTTGCCGGCAGCAAGTCTTTACGATAAGCGGATACCCCAAAACTGGCTGTTAATTTTTCAACCGTTTTAAAACTCGTCTTTTCAACGATTGTCCTCATCTTTTCAGCCAGGGTAAAGGCACCCTTTTCATCGGTATCCGGTAGAATAATCAGAAATTCCTCACCGCTCCAGCGACCAACAAGATCTGTCCCCCGGACATTTTCTTTAAGGATCTCTGCAATTGCCACCAGCAGGTCATCTCCGACCGGATTTCCGTAAGCATCATTGATACTTGTCAGGGAATCCACATCCATCAGAATAATTGCAAAAGGAGCCTTGGTGCGTTCGGACCGTTCCAGTTCGTATTGCAGAAACTCATCGAGTTTGGGCCGATTATATACCTGGGTCAGCTTGTCCCTGATCGACAGCTGAATAATTTCCTCTTCTAATCGCTTGATTTTTGTAATATCCCGGATTACGCTTAAGATGTGGGGTTCTCCCTCAATCTTAATCGCCTGAGCTGAAACCAGACCCACAAACATTACATTATTTGCATCATAGACCATGATTTCCATATTCTCACTGACGCCGGTTCGTTTCAGTTCAGCGATTAACTGCGCTCTTTTATCTAATTCGAAATATAAATCGTGGATGTTCATCGATTCATCGATGATGGTCTTTCCCCGTGTCTGTATCATTTTTAAAAAGGCCTGATTATAGGCCAATAATTTTCCATCTTCCATGGTGGTAATAATGGTTGGATCAGGAAATAAGTCAAAAATCATTTCAAAATGCTTTCTGCAGGCACTTCGAATTTCCCGCACCATCCCATCGAGCTCAATAAAATCGGGATCATTCCCGTATTTTCCCAAAACATCCTGATCCGGTTTTTCGTCAGCAACAATGTTTTTCAGATACTTAATCAATTCTCTGATTTCGGCATTCAACATGATCTTTCTTGCACCACTTTCTAATTCATTATTGAAAATCTATTTCAATAAACCTGCCACTCCATTTTTGGTCAAATAATAACATAATAGTAAGAGTCCAGCAGATAGTTCTGTTCATACTTAACGGTCATTTTCCATAAATTTTTCTTCACTTTTTTAAGCGAAGCCTCCCCTTTTTCATATTGATCCAGCAATTTTAAAAAATACTTCTTTTCACTGGGCAAGGCAAGGGTCCTGAAATATCCCCAAATATGCTGGGCCACATTAATCGAGTTTCCGATCGTGGTTTCTTTCTGAAACGAGGTTTCGATAAGATTATAAAACTCCATACTGGGATAACTGTCTTTATTGTTAAGCAGCTTTCGAATCTCCAGATAATCCAGCGGCGATCTTTCCAGCACGGCATATTTATACTTGCTCCACTCATGTTCCAGCCGATTGATTTCTTTTTTTCCAATTGTGCAATTAATGCATTTGATGGCTGACAGATTCTTGTCTTTAACTTCCAGCATGATATCCAGATCTCGGCCCTTCAATTCCTGATAGAAAGCCATAAATTCGGTAATCCCAATGGTTTTGGAATGAGATCCGGCTTTTTTTTCCGAATTTTGTTGGGAATAATGAATCTTCTGATTGCCATCCTGGCTTTTCCATGTATGTTTGCAGGCATCAATCCAAAAACAATGGGACTGATTTGTTTCACAGGGATTCACCTGATGATGCAGATTATCAAAGACAACCGGGATATCCAGGGCTTTTCCAATGATTAAAACATCTTCAATGGTATAGGATTTATCGTCATTTTCAAGCACAAGTCGATTCTTGACGGCTTGATCCAACCCGTGGTAGTTTTTCAGGAATCGTTTAACCGCCTGTTTTTTATCATTATAAACCCCGCCCACATGGAGGATCAACTTATGCTCTGAATTCAGCCCCAGACTGTCCAATAAACGGGCGTGATAATTGAGATCTAACCTGGCGTTTGCCACGATGTTTTCGTCGGCTGAATTTAAAACCGTATACTGTCCCGGATGCATGGAAACCCGCATCCCGCTTTTAGCAATTTTCTTGCCAATTTTTTTTAACTGTTTTTCAAATACTTCCCACCAAATAATCCGGTTAACCGGATTCGATCCAAAAGGGATCAGGGATGAGCTGATTCTAAATAATTCAACCTTATTATCAATATTGTAATCAATCATATTTTCAAGCGCGTTCAAATTATGCTTGATCAATTCAGTCAATTTTTCATCGGACGCATTTTTAAGTAAGCACGTTTTTAATTCAGTATTCGGCACACCTATCGTTAAACATGCATATCCTATCCTCATAATAACCTTCTTTCCTAAACCATTCACACAATTCAATCACTTTTATTGGCTTATGACCTGATCATCTGAGCCTTACAAATAACCATTATCCCCAATCTTTATCCAAGCCCCCTGATGGTGGGTGGCTAAGATCAGTTCGATACGATATTACCGATGATTTTGTTTATTATACCAGAAATGAATCTGAAGATACAGTGAATTGGCGGTAAAAACAATGATATCTCTGTTAATTTTCAAACAAAAAAGAGCCTGATATCAGACTCCTTCAGCTTCTCGATCAATTCCCGGCAGGATTAATTAGCGATCCGTTTGGGGATTTTCAGGAATCAGTGAAAACTCTTTGGCCAGCACTTTTTCGATAAATGTGCGGGTCACTTCCGGATCGAACTGGGTTCCGGCATTCTTTCTGAGCTCATAAATGGCTTCTGTCCGACTCAGTCCTTTGCGATAGGTGCGATCACAGGTCATCGCGTCATAGGCATCCGCCACTCCGATAATTCGTGCCTGAATGGAAATTTCTTCCCCTTTGAGTTTTTTGGGGTAACCTTTGCCATCCCATCGCTCATGATGTTCATAGACATATTTGGACATTTCTGAAAATTCACTGGATGAACTCAGGATGCGATAACCAATTTCCGGATGACGCTGGATTTCCTGCCATTCTTCAAAGTTCAGCCGTCCTTCTTTATTGAGAATTTTTTCATCAATGCCCATTTTTCCAATATCATGCATCAGCCCGGCTGCCCCAATTTGATTGACAGCATCCTTGCTCAGCTCCATCTCCCCGGCAATGGATTTACAGAGCTCACTCACTCTTCGGGAATGAAGCATTTCCCGGCTGCTCTTTTCATAGAGGGTATTCATAATCAGTTCGATGGTTTTATTCTTGATGCTGGCACTTTCGTAGAGCTTATGCCGATACATGTCATCTTCCGCCCGTTTATAGATTTCCTGGATATCCTGGTCTTCCATTTCCTTGATTTCGTAGCCAAAGGATATCGAAATATCAACTGCCCCGATTTTATCATTGGCGATTTTGGCTTTCAGGTCATTGATCAAATCAACCGCCTGGAAAATATCCGTCTGCGGCAGAATCACGATAAATTCATCCCCACCCAACCGGGCAACAATACTGTTTTCGGGAACGGTTGTGGTGATCAGTCGGGCCGCTTTTTTTAAGAGTTCATCGCCCATGACATGGCCAAAAGAATCATTAATCAGTTTTAGTCCATTCACATCCGCCATAATCAGGGTAATCGGTAAATTTTCGGGGATGTCCAGCCGCCCCAGTTCTTCCTCATAAAACCGTCGATTATGAAGTCCGGTAAGATAATCATGATAACTCAAATAGCGGATTTCCTGCTCCGCCCGCCTTCTCTCGGTGATATCTGAAATAATCACCGCAAATTGTTTGAACCGGGGTGAATAGGCAACCACTTCAAAATATTTATCCACCTCCTTGTCATAGTGTTCGAAATGGATTGGTTGACCGGTCATCGCCACCCGTCCGTATTTTTCGATCCAGCTTTTGTCCATCTCTGGGATGATCTCCAGGGCCGTTTTGCCGATGATATCCTCCCGTTTCATACCGGTTAGCTTCTCATAGCTGTCATTGGCATCCAAATAACGAAAATTCACCGGATTTCCGGATTGATCAAAGATGACCTCATGGACCGCCAGTCCCTGGGCCATTTGGGTGATCAGCAACCGATGTTTTTCTTCGCTTTCTTTCAAGGCTGTTTCCGCCTGGTGGCGATCGGTAAAATCAACGAGCATATAGCTCACCAGCTTTCGCTTGATATCAAAATCATTTCTATTGACATATAGCCAGCGAATATCTTCCCTAACCTTTATTTTTACCGGGGTCCGTTTATGATCGCCCCGATTGAGAATTCTCAAGATTTCTGATACACTTTCCTTTTTTCCATCAAAAAAAAGGGTTGCCACAGGATTCATGCAAATAATTTCATCATCAGCATTGATTAAAAAGGCGACCTCGCCAATATTCCAGAAAGTTTGTTTCCAGCGATTGATCTCCAGTTCAAACAGATCGTTTTTAACTTCATTTAACCCGATCATGGCTGAAATGAATAAAATCACCACTGGTGTGGGGTCGATATATTTGTCAAAACCCATTAGAATGACGAGCACGGCAATCCAGGATGTCTGTAGTGACAAGAGAACAAAACGATAGCTTTTTTGCAAACTCGGGGACTTTGAATTTATGAGCACCTTTATTAATTCAATTGTAGAAAATAATATAAAAATTGCATAATAAGCCAGAATCAGATAATACCCGATGTTTTTCGAGGTACTGGCCACGGAAAAGCCGTTAACCGTGATCAATTTCACCCAATTAAAGGCCAGCTGGTGAGCCGGATTGGTGATATAAACGAGCCACAGAATGCCGGAGACAACAAATAATAAATATTTCACCTGGCCCGGTATTTTTCTCCTGACAAATTGAGAAATAAATAATATTCCCAATGTTGGGATAAAGACCACTCCCAGGTTCTCGAAATTCCGGGCAAAGATCATCATTTGAATATTTTGGGAATTAAGCGAAAGAAAATAACCAAATACATAAATTGCCGCACAAAACATCAGTAGCGAAAAATAATTAAACTGCTCGCCCACTTTTTGTTTTAAAAGCCTGATCCCCACAAAAGTGTATATGACAGTAATAATTGGCAATGCAAATACGATTAAATTCAATAACACATTTTGGATATCCATACACTTCCTCATTCCGGAGAGTTGCCCGAGAATTTTGCTCTCTTACCGATCAACCCATATTAAAATAAATTATTCTTGGCAGAAATATTATCATAGCAGGCAAAGGTTAATTTAACCTTTGTCTGCTGTGTTTTAACGATACCAAAACATTTGAACAGCCGGATTATTTTTGATCCTGATATTTAATATGCACATGGGTGGCATCACAAAAAGGCTTATTAATTGATTCACCACAGCGGCATAAGACAAAGCGATTTCGTCTTTCATAGAGACTGCCATCCGCTGATTGCAGGGGAATGCCGCCCTTGACAAAGATACCGCAGCTCACCTCCCGCTCCGGATCCTGAAGAATCACGATCTCCGGTTCGTATTCGGGTTCAATGGCGGTGCCGTTTTTTTCCAATGCCACTAAACGTCCGGCTGGACATTCACTGGCCGCTTTAATGGCTTCTTCTTTGAGCCTGGGATCATCCGACTGGCCTATCAGCTGCCAGGCGGTGCCATCGTTGCGGTGACAGAATCTGGCAAAAGCACAGCGGTGATCATCTCTCATATCCAGATCGGCTCCGATCAGCAACTCAGCCCGATCCTCAAAATCAGCTTTCGACGCCGACTCATCGCCGTGAAAATCACATTTTGAATGCTCGCCATCACAAAAAGGCGGATTTTTTGACTTTCCGCACCGACACAGAGTGTAGGTTTTGGCCTGGGGAAGGTCTCGCCCTTCGGTATAAACATAATTTTTTCCCTGGGACGTGATTATTTTCTCTGAGAGTTTAATATTCCCGGTAACCACATAGGGACCGTCTTTCAAAATTTTAATTTTTCCCGCTATTTCTTTTTCCATCATCAATCTCCGTATGCAAATCGAATTTCTGGTTTTCAAAAGGAATCATCTCCTTAATCAAACCTTCCATTCAAGAATTTTATTTAAAAACAACTGCAATTCCCTTGTTTGAGGATGCTTAAATATTTGGGAACTGTCGCCGCTTTCAATGATTTGTTTATTGGCCAAAAAAACAACCTTTTCACAGGCGTTTTTGGCGAAACCCATTTCATGGGTTACAATAATGGTTTTTAGCCCATCATTTTGAAGCTCCCCCAACATATTCAGCACCTCCGCCGTATATTCAGGATCCAGGGCTGAGGTTGGTTCATCCAGCAGCAAAAGCTTGGGCTGAACCGCCACCGCTCTGGCAATGGCAATTCGTTGCTGCTGACCGCCAGAAAGCTGGAACGGATACTTATTTATTTCATCAGTTAAGCCAAAACGTTCAAACAGTGTACTGCTGATCTCAAGAGCCTCGGTTTTACCCATCCCCAATGCGTGTACCAGCGGCAACAGCATATTCTCCATAGCGGTGAGATGCTCAAACAGCCCCTTGGATTGAAAAACGAATCCGATATTGCGACGATAACTATACAGGTATTTTTTGCTGAATTCAATGGTCTCGCCATTAATTTTCAGTGTTCCGGAATCTGGAGCCAAAAGTCCGCCGATAATCCTCAGCAAGGTTGATTTCCCGCCGCCGGATGGCCCAATCACTGCAATCGAATGAATATCGAAGGAACCGCATACATCCTTTAAAACCAGTTCTTCCTCAAAGGTTTTACAAATATTTATTAACTCGATATTCATGGTTAAACCTCCTTTCCAATACGCCTGAAAGGATGGAAACACTGAAGGTCAGAATAAAATACAACACCCCGACAAAAAGATAATTTTCAAACATTCTAAAATTATCCGCCGAAATTTCCTGGACAGTTTGGGTGAGTTCAATCACCGCAATCACCGACAACAATGAAGAATCCTTGATAATCGAGGCAAACTGACCCGCCAGGGCCGGAAGAATTCGAGCCATTAATATCGGAAAGGTAACCAGCTGCAACGTTTTAACCGGCGTCAACCCAATCGACTTGGCCACCTCATATTGCTGCCGGTCGATACTCGCCAGGCCCCCGCGGATGATTTCCGAAATATAAGCCCCTTCAAAGATCGATAAGATCACCACGCCGGCTACATAACGGTTATCCACCCCCCAGGCCGTGCCAATGATGTAGTAGAAAAAATAAATCTGTACCAGCAGTGGGGTTCCCCTAATAATCTGAACATAGGCCCGGCAAAAATAACTGATGGCCAGGATCCTTGCGTTTTGACCAATGGCCGTGAGTGAGCCGATGACCAGACTGACAATCAAACTGGCCATCGAAATAATTACCGTCATCAAAAACCCTTCCCAGAGTCTCTGCCGATATTGGTAAAGGGTTGTAAAATCCAATTCAAGGCCGATGGAACTCACCGAAAACCAGAGAAATCCAATCAGGACGACAGCCACAAAAATAGCACTAGCCGCCTTATTTGCTAATGATGGCTCTTTACTCCATGTCTGTTTCATCGATCACCTTAATCAAAAAACCATGGAAAGCCAAGAGCATCAAAGGTTTGTTTTTCTTCCTTCAGGTATTTATCGGTCAATTCCTCAAAGCCTCCCTGGGCTTTGAAGGTTTCAATAAAGCTGTCAATCTCGGTTAAAAGTTCTTCATTTCCCTTATTCACAGCCATGCCCCAGCTTTCACTATCCTGGAAAGGAATCAGGATGGCTTTGGTGGTATCCAGGTTTAACTGATTTTGTCGGTAAATCGTCAACTGATCATAAATAAAGGCATCCGCTTTTCCCTGGGTTACCTCAGTTACGCAGGCATTTTCGGATGACAGGGCATTAACCGTGGCATTACTTAAATTTTTTGATGCATAGATGTTTCCGGTAGTTCCCTTTTTCACAGCCACGACCTTGCCCGGCTGATTTAAATCTTCCACCTGATTGATCGTGGCGTTTTTATTTACCAGCAGCCCCAGATAGGACTGGGCATAAGGCACCGAAAAATCAACCACTTCTTTGCGCTCGTCGGTAATGGTCATCGAGGAAATCACCACATCCACCTTGCCAGTTTGGAGTGATGGAATCAGTCCATCCCAATTGGTATTTTCGATCTGAACCGGTCGGCCCAGATATTCGCCCAGGGCATAAGCCAAATCAACACTGACCCCACTGGGATTGCCCTGATCATCCTTTGTCTCAAAAGGCGGGTAGGCCAGTTCCATTCCGACAATCAAGGGTTTTTCATCATTTTCCGTATCCTTGTTAGCGGTGCTGCAGCCGGTCAGCAGCGATCCGGCCATAACCAGTACCACTATCATCAACACTAACTTCTTCATTATTTTTGCTCCTTCTCCGCAATCCTTAATAAAACACACATAGCCAGATACAGGGCGGGTCTGCTGAGGTATAAGCGACCCGATGCTTCTGGTGGGCCGGGATTAACAGCGTATCCCCCTTTTTCAGAGTGATCGTCCTGCCATCGTCAAATGCCAGTTGAGCTCTTCCCTCCAGCAAAATCACATATTCGCTTTCCGCCTGATCATACCAGTCGGATTGCTGACCGGTGCTGATAATCCGCTCGATCCGAACCCTTTCATTCTGCTCCAGAATTGATATTACCTCATCATTGACAGGCAACCCGGACATTTCATAAACATTCATCCGTGACCTCGTTTCTTAATCATATCATAAAACTGTCCTTGAATATAGTTTTAACCCCACCTTTGATGCTATTTTCGTCATCGATATTTCTTTATTTCTTGATCAGATCTTCCATTTTTCCGGAGTCGCTGATATCCATTAATTCTTCTGGAAAAGGCTCCCAGATACTCTGTTCCAGCAGGTAGGGGTCATTATATTTGATGACATAGGACTTGAGCACATTGATGGGAACACTCAGGGGAATTTTGCCGTTTTTATATTTTTCAAAACTGTCCAGAATAAAGGTCTTTTCCCCACTGGCAAGATGTTCCGAAAAATAACCGAAAATATGCATCATCACATTAATATAATTACTATACCGGGGAATTCTGAAAAAAGCAATCCCCAGATGCTCTTTATAGCTGTTGATAACCGCCTCCACCGGCAGCTTGTCATGGTTGGCCACAATTCGCCCCAGTACTTTTTGCTCCTTCTGACTATAGGCCATCAGCAAATATTTGTTATTGGCCTGAAATTTAACCAATGCTGCCATGGTTCCTGCTTTTTCCACCTGGCGAAAACTGCACATCGTATAGAGTTTGGCCAGAAAATGCTCCCGTATTCTAAAATTGGTTAACCGGCCCTCTTCTTCAATGGCCAGGTAGGGATACCGTTTAAAAACCTGTTCGGCAAAAATACCCTGACCTTTGATGGAACCGGTGGTTTTGGACTTGCCGAGATAGACTTTGACATCCTTGGTGCCGCAGGATGGCGAACGCCCTTTTAAGATAAAGCCGTCCACCTTGCCCAGACGATCAAAAAAATCATCGCTGAAAGCGATCATTTGCTGCGTATACTCGGTATCCGATGCCGGTTGGTACAAAACAATCTGCTCGTTTTCCAGCACCAGGCGAATGGGATTCCGGGGCACCCCCAAGCCAATTTCCACCTCGGCGCAAACCGGATGATAATCCACATAATCTTTCAATTTTTCGACAAACTTATCGGGCAGGGTCTGTCCATTATAGCGGCAGGCATCAAAGCCCATACATTTACTGACCACAACCTGGGGTCTTAATTCTTGATCCATTTTTTCTCTCCTCGCTTGATTGATCTTAAATTGTTCTTACCCATTTGCGGAAAGCTTCAATCATTCGGATCCCCGGCAGCCGCTTCCAAACAAAAAAAAGACGCGCCATGCGCATCTGTTTTTATGTTGACCGGATCAGCTCAACAGGTAATTACTGCCCTGTTTTTTCTTGCATTTCTTTTTTATTTTGGCCGCTGTTTCCGCCAATTCAAAGATGGTTTTGTTATGATCGCTGGCCACTCCAGCAATGGAAACCGAGAGAAAGGGGAAATTCTCCTCGACATCCTTGCGGTCCTTGGAGGTAATATAACCTTTGTCGATATCGTCTTTATTATAATATTTAACCACCGCATCATTAAAGGTACCAATGATACTGATACACAATTGTTCGGTTTTCTTTTTGGGAACAATCGCAATAAAATCATCCCCACCAATATGACCAATGAAATATTCGGGCGGAATCCGGGTTTTTAAGATTTCGGCAAACTCCTTTAACACCCGATCGCCATTTTCAAACCCATAAAGATCATTGTAGGCTTTGAAATTATCGAGATCGAAATAAAGAATGGTTCTTCTATCTTTTCCTTTGAGGGCCTTTTCAAGCTGCTGCTCAATCATCAGATTGCCGGGAAGTTCGGTCAGCGGATTGAGATGTTTGGCATAGACAAATTCGATTTCGATCAGTTTTTCCATCAGATCTTTGACCGTCACTGTTCCCTGAAACTGGTCTTCCCGGGTTACGATAATAAAGTCATAGATCTTGTCAAAATCACGTTGCATGGCATTCTTGCCAACAATATCGATGGTTGCCCGGCAATCGACATGCATAAAATCGGTATCCATGATGTTACAAACCGGTTTGTTGGCATAGAGAATATACCCGTATTGTCCGCTGATCCTTTTATACAGGGCATTTCGGGTAATCACCCCAATCGGAACCCGATCTTCAACCACACAAAATCCGGAGAGGGTTTCATTTTTTTTAAACATTTCGTGAACCTGTGAAACAAGGATATCCGGTGGGATGGTTTTCTCCAGTTTGCAGATGGACTCAATGCGGTCATCCAGCACCCGATTATCCAGCAGTTTTCTTTTATGGGCATTCTCTTCCATGACGATTTCAACCACATCCTTCGAGATTGAATTTAGGATTCCATTTGGCTTTTGAATAAAAAATCCCTGGCCATACTGAACCCCGATGTTGATCAGCGTCAGCAATTCTTCCTTGGTTTCGATCCCTTCGGCAATCAACGAGGTTTCTGTATATTCAGAAAACTCATTCAAACATCTTACCAGGGATTGTTTGGTCATATCTTTGTCAATGTCCCGAATCAGTTTCATGTCCAGCTTAATATAATTGGGATGAATATCCGAAATTAAATTGAGCCCCGAATAACCGGCACCAGCATCATCAATGGCGATGCGGTAATCCTGTTCCTTATAATTGTCAATCGTTTTAATAAAATCAGCCAGATGATTAATGGCTTCGCTCTCAGTAATTTCAAAGATAATTCGTTTGGGATCAATGTCAAATTTCTCCAGATACTCCCGGGTAAATCCTTTTCTGAATTGAGCGTCCTGCATGATATTGGGATTGACATTTAAAAAAAGTTTGAATTCACTTTCTATTTTAAAGGCCGCTTCAAAGGCCTTTGAACGGCAGAGAAATTCCAGCTCCCAGAGTTTATTAAATTTTTGCGCACATTTAAATAGCATATCCGGGGTATGAAGCGCCGAATCCACAGGCCCCCGACTCAGTGCTTCATAACCATGGACCGTTCCGTCCAGCAATGAAACAATCGGCTGAAAAACCGTCTTGATTTTTTTTTGATAAAGTATTTCTAAGAGCTCCCCTCTCAACCGCTCTTCTTCATTATTCTGATTGATATCCAAAAACATTCCTCCCCGTTATTTATGTCACAAATTATAACCATGGGAGACTGTTATTAATATTATCAACATGTTAAATTCACGTTAATTTTTATCGGGCCCGGGTACTAAATACAAACACGCTTTTTACTTTCTGACCATATTTAACACCATCGAAATGTTTACAGATAGAATTTCAACTGTTATACTAAAGTAACAGATTTTCATATCAGAATGAGAGGTTATTGTTATGGCTGAAACCCTATTGGAACTACGGAAATTTGTGATCCCGGAAATAATCATCGGTGTCGATGCACGACTCTTAATTGGTCGCTACATCTCGCATTTTACCTGGATTCCCGAAATTTATAACGATGGAGGATCAATCCCTAATGCTTCATAAAGATCCTTCTGCTTTTCAGTAACTTCACCAAGTACTCGACCATGCCCAGGGGCTTCAAACAGCTCAATTAGATCAAGTTCATCGATC
>NZ_JBGSHG010000016.1:0-3826 GCF_041752335.1 Acetobacterium sp.
TTTAATCGACTCGTCAAAATTTATTTATGCGGCTCAGAGGATGGCTTCCCCTTCCTCCGATCCGATGAAAGGTGGTAATATGTTAGCTAAACTGGAAACGCTTCTGGGCGAAAATTCCCTCTGTGTTTTATGTACCGAAGCCGCGGGAAACCCCTATTGTTCCTTGATGACCTATCTGCTGAGTGACGACCTGGCCACGCTTTATCTGGTCTCCACCCGGGAGTCCCGGAAATTTAAGAATCTACTGGCCAATCCCCGGGTCAGTATCCTGGTCGATAGCCGCCAGCACCCGGCCGCCGGAGCCAACATCGTCTCAGTCACCTTTGCCGGATTATTTAAGCCCCTGACCGATGCTGAGGTCCTCCCGATCAAGACCGCTTTCGCCGGGAAACACCCGGAACTGGTCGAAATTCTTAATCATCCCGACAATATTGTCTTTGCGATTAAGTTAACCTCCTATCTGCTGCTGGATGGCCCGGTAGCTGCTGAGCAGGGTGATTTGTAAGTTTTTCTGCTTTAAAAAAATAGCGACGTCTAAGCTTTAGAGCTTAAACGTCGCTATTTTTTTAATCTTGATAGTGTCCTTTGAGGGAAAAGGTCAGCTTACTCATCAGCCAGCGCCTTCTGATTTTAGAAAGGGGCATTATTTCACAATCCTTTTCTCTTTGGGGACAATCGCCAATGTATATCCCAGCGGGTCAAGAAGCTTAAACAGGGTATCAATTTTGGGAATGGCTTTGAGATTCTCCAGACGTGCGATGGCCGGCTGTTTTAATCCGGTCAGATCAGCGAGTTGTTTTTGTGACATCCCACACTGCTCCCGGGCTTCGATCAGTTTGCCGATGAGTGCTACCTCGAATTCAATTTCTGCCCTTTCTGAATCACTCAAGAAATCAGAGTCATTATAAAGATCATTGAATTCTGTAAATTCTTCATTGCCGATTTTAATACTCATTTCTGGCACATCCTTTCTTTGAAATCATTCATATTATTGATTGCTTTATCA
Source organism: Acetobacterium sp. (assembly GCF_041752335.1). GTDB lineage: Bacteria > Bacillota > Clostridia > Eubacteriales > Eubacteriaceae > Acetobacterium. The sequence goes on from NZ_JBGSHG010000016.1 coordinate 1,007, forward strand.
ATTTCCTTTCGCGGTGTCTTTTGCGACTTCTTATGGAAATAGTGAAGTAAAACAAAAGTATCATCTTGCCAGTAAAAGAAAAATATCCGATCTGATAACGGCCTGAGTTCCCAGATATCACCATCAATATGTTTAACGGTGGGATTTCCGACTCTTGTGCCATATTCCTGTAATGATCGTATGTAGGTAGTGATTTTTATAAATTTAACACGATCTTGCTTACTGGTACTGGCTTTGGTCTTTAAACTGGTGAGGTATTCCCTGATCGGCTCATTACCTTTTGAGTCTTTATAAAAAATTACTTCATACATTTCTTCCCCTTCACTGATTAAATTATAACATATTTGTTATATATTTGCAATCATCCCTTTATAGGGTTCTATTTTAATGCTTCGTTCAACAAAACCTCGCATAATTGGTCTGTCGGGGCTTTGTAGGTAAAAATATTTTGATAAATCTTTTCTCAAATTTTTCTATCAATTTTCACTAGTTTTCTCTAAATTTCACTAGTTTGTCCTGAATTTTAATCATTTTATTAGTTTTTATAATTTAATTGCATAAATTATTGATGTTTTCTATGTTTTCATCATATAATTTATAAGCAGGCGCTTTGGAATCTTGACAAACCCAAGAACAAGTTTCTTAAATATTTTTCCTGACCTGACCCACATGGTATCGATTTACTTTTCCGTAAACAAAAAATTAAAATCTACAATAGAGTAAGAGGAGTATTTATAAATGGAAAAATGGATTAAGAAAGTTGACTATAATGCCCCGGTAACCTTAACCTTCGCATTGGTGGCTTTACTGGTTCTATTTCTAAGTTTAATTACGTATGATAAAAGCACGTACCTGCTTTTTAGTGTTTATCGCAGTTCTTTAATGGATCCACTTGCCTATATTCGCATCTTTACGCATATTTTAGGTCATGCAGATTTCCAACACCTCTTTGGTAATTTCGGATATATCTTATTGCTTGGACCGCTGCTAGAAGAAAAATACGGTTCAAAAAAAATGTTGATAGCGATCTTAATAACCGCTTTTGTGACCGGCCTGATTCAGATTATCTTATTCCCCCACAACCCCCTTTTAGGAGCCAGCGGTATCACTTTTATGATGATTGTGATGAGCTCGTTCACAAATTATAAAAAGGGCTTTATCCCTTTAACGCTGATTCTGATTGCATGTTTGTACTTAGGTCAAGAAATCTATACTGGCTTGGTAATCAGTGATAATGTTTCACAGTTGACGCATATCGTTGGTGGCGTTGTCGGTTTAATACTTGGCTTTCAATTTGAAAAAAATGACTATTTCTAAAAGAAACAGTCATTTTTTATGGACATTGATAGGTTTTAATAACGCCTAAACTTAAATGCGCTTATATACCATTATAGCTGGTATCATATGAGGTATTGCATCTTGTAATAGTCAGCTATCTTATTCAGTTAAGAACTTCAGTTTTTCTAATTTTTCTACTTCCGTTATGATGCGCATATCGCACAGTTTTTCAATTTTTCTGATTTCTTCAAAATTTTCTACCTTTTTATAGGCAATGGCAAGTTTTACATTGTAATCATCCTGTGATATCACATCCATTGCCAACGCTCTATCCAATTTATCCTTTTCGAAACGGAAAGCTATCTCAGCCCGATCTTTTTCTTTCATCAAATTATTGTCTTTAACGCGTTTTTGACACTCAATAATTTGTTCTTCTAACTCAATTTTTCTCGACATTTTAGGATCGATCATTCTTAAGATGTCACTAACATCAATCCCTGGCATTTCACCGGAATTCATAACGTATTCAATATAAATGCGACCAACTTGTGAATAGGCCTTTTCCAGTTCTTGTTCAATAATGTTTACCTGCATTTTCAAGCCAGCCAATTCGCTTTGATCCTGTGCTGCTACCCCGATCGATGAACCCGTTTTGACTGCCGCAGTTGCAATCGAGGAACCGGTGTTTTTTGCAGCACTCACTACTTTGTCAAATATTCCCATTTTTTACCCCCTCAAATTTATGATTAAAATTTTGCACCACAATGGCTACATTTCCATGTTCTTCCGAGATCACCAACACCAAAAATACCAAAAACATATACTTTTGCCACTTTTTTCACATTCGAGATTCTCAATAATTTTTTCGATCCACATATCGGACAACAGATTTTCTCATCTTTTTGATTTTCCCGGTTAGCCGATATTTCCATTTCAATTTGTTCTTTTAGATTACTCTTTTTTTCATTCAGAATTTGCTCATGCTGCTCAAATAAATTCGGGTCAAACTCCGGTGCTGTTTTAATCACTGTTTCTATGAATTCTTTTCTTTTATCCTGTGAAATAAATAATAAACCACTGGCTGTCAGGTATTCTTGTGGCACTTCCTTTAATTCTTCAGAACATACCTCACAGATCCTATCATTATCTTTGAAAATTTTCTTTCCGGTAATCCAACCGCAATGTCCACAATAATAAAACATCTCGCCCACATCCTTGTCTTTATTCATTTCAACTTAGAGAATATTATTTAATTTCCGCATTTTTCTATCTGTTATTTGATTATACTCCTTGTTATTTTTATTTTCACTATTCTGTCATGAACATCTTTTGAAAAGAATAAGCACTCGACCAAAAAATGCAGCTGATATCTGATATAATGTAAAAAAGTTCAGTATCAGGCATTTTAATCGACTCGTCAAAATTTATTTATGCGGCTCAGAGGATGGCTTCCCCTTCCTCCGATCCGATGAAAGGTGGTAATATGTTAGCTAAACTGGAAACGCTTCTGGGCGAAAATTCCCTCTGTGTTTTATGTACCGA
>NZ_JBGSHG010000017.1:0-13632 GCF_041752335.1 Acetobacterium sp.
TCGGTACATAAAACACAGAGGGAATTTTCGCCCAGAAGCGTTTCCAGTTTAGCTAACATATTACCACCTTTCATCGGATCGGAGGAAGGGGAAGCCATCCTCTGAGCCGCATAAATAAATTTTGACGAGTCGATTAAAATGACTGGTGAGCCCAGCTTTTTTCATTATAGCAGAGCTTATCTGCATTTTTGGATGAATTACAATTTTGGGCCACATTGATTACAATGTTGAGCGCCCCGGGCATCTTCTAAGTGGCCACAGACGGGTCAATCTTGACAGGCCGGGGATGGTTTAAGTGAACCTCCCGGATAATCATCGCAATAGAACCATTTTACGGTTTCAGATTCCAATCTGATTATAGCACAGGTAAGTAGCGTTGGGTGAAAAATCAGCCTGAATTGGTGGGGGTGGTAATGATTAATCGGACGGGATCGGGGTATCAAAAAATTACCATAAACTAATTTTACAGGAGGTGCACGATGATGAAGGTTAGCGCTAAAAGCTGGGGTTTGATCGGGTTTATATTACTTTGCTCCTTGCTTTTACTAAGCGGTTGCGGTCAGCCGCCGGGGGAAAAAGACAGTACTGATCAATCAGCTGATAAGGCCGACGAAAATATCAGTTCTTCTGAAAATGTCAGTGATTTTTTCAACAAGGTGCAAATCGGCCAGACCAAAGCGGAAGTCGATGCGGCATTGGGTGTCACCCCGACATCCCCGGTGGAAGGGGCGTTTGATTATGTGGATGAAAATGGTAATGGGGTGACCGTCATTTTTACGGAACGGAGTCTCGGCGATGGCAGTCCCAAGGTTGCTTTATCTAAAAAGTTGATCGGGACCGAAAAATATATTACCGAAACGCCGGATGATCAACGGATAACTGAAGAGCAGGCCGAAAAGATTATCGAAGGGATGACCTATGACGAGGTTAAAAGTATCCTGGGACAGGACGGGATCGTGGTGAGTGAGGCTGAAGGAATCGCCGGCTCAATTACAACCGAGCGCTATTGGATTAAACCGGGGTTGGCTTCAATGCTCAGTGTCACCTTTGCCGGTCCCGGAGGAAGCGATCTCAGTACCTTTATTTTTAATTTTTAGCGGGATCGGACTGGGATAAACTAGAAAATAATTGCCGTTTATCAAAAAAGTGCCACAGCTGTTATTTGTGGCACTTTTTTTAGTGAGGGCAGGGGTGGGATGATGCGGTGATGGCAGGGCTCGGTGGGCAGCCCTGGTCTATTCGCCAAAATCATCCCGCTGCCCGATCTGGAAATGGCAGAACAGCCGTTGGCCAGCCCCTGCGGGTGACCCCCCGGGACTGCCGGGACTATCCGCTGGAGCTGGCCTTTTTTTATCAGGGGGTTCGTTTTTGCGAGCTGAAATCGGCGGCGGCGCTTAAAAATTTGACAGATGCTAAATAAAGTGAATAGGGGGAAGGAACGTGGCGAAAAACGGTGATTTCTTCTAGCCTTTTAGGGGGCGGAGGCGTATAATATTAAACAGTGAGAAATTGGAATCGAGCTGATTCAACAAAGAAGGGGATGTTTTATGAAGTCCAACTATGCTTTTTTAACTGATCATTTTCCGGAACTGGCCACCATCGGCAGCCTGGCCGAAGACTACCTCCACACCGACAGCAACACCTGCATCATCAAGCTGGGGATTTTTGGCGAAACAGTCGTCAACCGGATGATGGACTTTGATGGGGTGGCGCCACCGGAGACCGATAACACCCATGCCAACCGGATTAAAGCCTTAAAACGCGAGGGCCTGCTGACCCCGGAACTGGACGATCTGCTTTATGGCCTGCGCAAAGCCCGTAATCGGGCCGTCCATGAAGGTTATGGCAGCTTTGCTGAGGCGGCCATGTTGTTGGAAATGGGCTGGAAGCTGGGTGTCTGGTTTATGCAGGTTTATGGCGACTGGTCCTACCAGCCGGAACCCTTTGTGCTGCCGACGCCGGTGGGAGCCGGTAAAGAACGGCTTTATCCGGCAAAGACCAAAGCTGCCCTGAAGGCCTGGCAGGATCAGCAAAAAGCCGAAGCCCAGGCCCTGAAAAAAACTCTGGCCGAAAAAGAGGCCCAGATTGAAGCCCTTAAACAGCAGGCCGCAACAGTCGATCAACTGACCCCGGCGACCCGGGTGCAGCGTGTTAAACAGGCCCAAAGTGCTGCCAGTCAGCTAACCTTAAGCGAAGCCGAAACCCGCTATTTAATTGATATCCAGCTGCAAAAAGTCGGCTGGGAAGCCGACACCGTCAACCTCACCTACGCCAGTGGCGCCCGCCCGCAAAAGGGCAAAAACCAGGCCATTGCCGAATGGCCCACCGACTCCACCGTCAGCCACAGCGGCTATGCCGACTACGCCCTGTTTGTCGGCGAAAAGCTGGTCGGAATCATTGAGGCCAAGCGCTCTGCCATTGATATCCCCGCCGTGATTGACTACCAGTGCAAGTCCTACGCCCAAACCCTTCGGGAAGCCGACGCCCCCTACCTCATCGGCAACTGGCACGGCTATAAGGCTCCCTTTCTCTTTGCCACCAACGGCCGCAAATACCTAAAACAGCTGGAAACCAAATCCGGCATCTGGTTTCGGGATGTTAGAAATGATGCCAACATCCCCAAGGCCCTGCAGGGCTGGATGAGTCCCCAGGGGATGATGGAGCTGCTGGCCCGGGACATTGACGCCGCTAATGATACCCTGGCCGCTATGCCCCGGGATTTTCTGGCCGATCAAAACGGTCTCAATCTGCGCCCCTATCAGATTGAGGCCATTGCCGCCGCCGAAACCGCCGTCCGGGCGGGGCAAGACCGGGTGCTGCTGTCGATGGCCACCGGCACCGGCAAAACCCGGACCATCCTCGGATTAATCTACCGCTTTCTCAAATCCGGCCGCTTCAAGCGGATTCTCTTTCTGGTGGATCGTTCCGCCCTGGGGGAACAGGCCCAGGATGTCTTTCGGGAAGTTAAACTGGAAGACCTGCTGACCCTGGACGCCATTTACAACATTAAAAATCTCGAAGAACGGACCATCGATATGGAAACCCGGATTCACGTGGCCACGGTCCAAAGCCTGGTCAAGCGGATTCTCTACAACGAAGAGGACACCATTCCGGCGGTGTCGGACTACGATCTGATTGTGGTGGATGAGGCCCACCGCGGTTACATCCTTGATAAGGAGCTGGGAGAGGATGAAATCCTCTATCGCAGTCAGGACGATTTCGTCAGCAAATACCGGGCTGTCATCGACTATTTCGATGCCGTCAAGGTGGCCATGACCGCCACCCCGGCCCTCCACACCAGCGCCATTTTCGGCCCCCCGGTGTTTTCCTACAGCTACCGGGAAGCCGTCATCGAAGGCTATCTGGTCGATCACGATGCCCCCCACACCCTGACCACGAAACTGTCCACCGAGGGGATTGTTTATCGCCCCGGGGATAGCCTGGTAATCTATGATCCGGTCACCGGGGATATCGTCAACAGCGACCAGCTGGAAGATGAGCTGAAGTTTGAGGTCGAGCAGTTCAACCGCCAGGTCATCACCGAAAGCTTCAACCGCACCGTCCTGGCCGAAATCGCCAATGATCTTGATCCCGATGGCGAGGGCAAAACCCTGGTCTTTGCCGTGGATGACAACCACGCCGATCTGATTGTTAAAATCTTAAAAGAGCTCTACGAACCCATGGGGGTGGATAATGACGCCATCCTAAAAATCACCGGCAGCGTCGGCGGCGGCAACAAGAAAAAAGTGATGGAAGCGATCAAGCATTTCAAAAACGAAAAATACCCCAACATTGCCGTGACTGTGGATCTGCTGACCACCGGGATTGACGTGCCGGAAATTACCACCCTGATCTTTATGCGCCGGGTCAAATCCCGGATTCTCTTTGAACAGATGCTGGGCCGGGCTACCCGGCTTTGTCCCGCCATTGGCAAAACTCACTTTGATATTTATGACCCGGTGGGGGTCTATGAAGCCCTGGAACCCTACAACACCATGAAACCGGTGGTAAAAAACCCCAGCACCAGTTTTGATGATCTGCTGGCAGGGCTGGCGGTCCTGCCCACCGAGGCCCAGCTGAAAAACCAGATTGAGATGATTCTGGCCAAGCTCCAGCGGGGCAAAGGTCGCCTGGATGAAACCGCCCGGGCCCAGTTTGCCCACCTTAGCGGCGGGGATTCCCCGGAACAGTTTATTGAAACCATCAGAAACCTCCCGGTGGCCGCGGCCAAAGCCAGGCTGCAGGGGGCGGCGGAGGTTTTTGCCATCCTCCGACATAACAGCAAATCGGGGGGCCGGCCGGTGGTGATTTCCGATGCCGCCGATGAACTGATCGGCCACACCCGGGGCTACGGCGCCGGGAGCCGGCCGGAGGATTATCTGGACGCCTTTAAAGCCTTTATCAACGACAATAAAAACAAGATCATGGCCTTAAAAATCGTCTGCACCAGCCCCGGAGAAATGACCCGGGAGAGCTTAAAAAGCCTGAAACTGGAGCTCGATCGCCATCAGTTTACCGAAGCCCAGTTAAACAGCGCCTTAAAGGCCGTCACCAAGGAGGACATTGCCGCTGACATCATCAGCCTGATCCGCCAGCAGGCCCTGGGCTCGGCGTTAATCAGTCACGAAGACCGGATTAAAAACGCCGTCGCTCGCCTCAAAAAACAGCATCATTTCAGCAAAATGGAAGCCAACTGGCTGGCCCGGATTGAAAAGAACCTGCTGGCCGAAACCATTCTGGAACCGGCCACCTTTAACACCGGGGCCTTTAAAGATCACGGCGGCTTTGACAAGATCAACAAGGTTTTTAAAAACCAGTTGGGTCAAATTATTACCGAACTGAATCACTATTTATATGACGATGGAGGAAACGCAGCATCATGAATAATCAGGAAATTGTATCCAAACTCTGGAATCTCTGTAACGTGCTCAGAGACGACGGCATTACCTATCACCAGTACGTGACCGAGCTGACCTATATCTTATTTTTAAAAATGGCCAAAGAAACCGGTACCGACGGCGCCATCCCGGCGACCTACCGCTGGGAGGCCCTGGTCAAAAAACAGGGCATTGAGCTGAAACGCTTTTACAATGAGCTGCTGACCCACCTGGGCGAAGAAACCAGCGGCCGGATTCTGCAGATTTACGCCGGGGCCCGGTCTAACATTGACGAACCCAAGAATCTCGAAAAGATTATTTTAAATATTGACGCCCTGGACTGGTACTCCGCCAAGGAAGAAGGCCTGGGCAACCTTTATGAAGGGCTGCTGGAGAAAAACGCCAACGAAAAGAAATCCGGCGCCGGCCAGTATTTCACCCCTCGGGTGCTGATCAATGTGATGACCCGGCTGATTGCCCCCCAGCCCGGAGAACGCTGCAACGATCCCGCCTGCGGCACTTTTGGCTTTATGATCGCCGGCGACCGCTTTATTAAAGACGCCACCGACGATTATTTTGATCTCTCCACCGCCGCCCAGGCCTTTCAGAAAAACGAAGCCTTCAGCGGCAGCGAACTGGTTCACGATACCCACCGCCTGGCCCTGATGAACGCCATGCTCCACGACATTGACGGCGAGATTCTGCTGGCCGATACCCTGTCCAATGCCGGCAAGGCGATGAAGAATTTTGATGTGGTGCTGACCAATCCGCCCTTTGGCACCAAGAAAGGCGGCGAGCGCTCCACCCGGGACGATCTCACCTTTCCGTCCTCCAATAAGCAGCTTAATTTTCTGCAGCACATCTACCGCAGCCTGAAAGCTGACGGCAAAGCCCGGGCCGCCGTGGTGCTGCCGGATAATGTCCTCTTTGCCGACGGCGACGGCGCCTCGATCCGGGCCGACCTGATGCACAAGTGTAACCTCCATACGATATTACGGCTGCCCACCGGGATTTTCTACGCCCAGGGGGTTAAAACCAATGTGCTCTTCTTTACCCGGGGCCAGAGCGAAAAAGACAATACCAAAGAAGTCTGGTTTTATGACCTGCGCACCAACATGAAAAACTTCGGCAAGACCAGCCCCCTGACCGAAGCCCACTTTGACGACTTTATTGCCGCCTATACCGCTGCCGACCGCAGTGCCGTTAGCGACGAGCGTTTCTGCTGTTTTAGCCGCGACCAGATAAAGGAAAAAAACGACAGCCTCGACCTTGGCCTGATCCGGGATGACAGCATTATCGACTACGAGGATATGCAAGACCCGATTGAAAGCGGCGAAGCAGTGGTGGCTAAACTGGAAGAAGCCGTCGATCTGATCCAGAGTGTTTTAAAAGAGCTGCGCTCGTTGGAGGCTTAGGATATGGCCAAGAAGAAACAGGAGTTGACGGTTGAGGAAAAGCTGGCGGCAGCGTTAGTGAGGGAGGATGAGCAGCCTTATGAGGTGCCGGAGAATTGGGTGTGGACATACTTGACGAAAGGCCATGCTGAATGCTTAGATAAATTTAGAAAACCTGTTAACGCTACTGAACGGGCAGATCGATATGGAGATGTTCCTTATTATGGAGCAACAGGACAAGTTGGATGGATTGATGATTTTCTAAGCAATGAAAACCTAGTTTTAGTCGGTGAAGATGGGGCACCTTTTCTAGATTATTTAAAAGAAAAAGCGTACATAATTGAAGGAAAAGCATGGGTAAACAATCACGCACATATTTTAAAATCTTTCTATGGTGTGATTGGAAATAAGTATTTAATGCATTATTTGAATATATTCAATTTCAAAGACTATGTCAATGGCACAACTAGATTAAAATTAACACAAAGTAGCTTAAATCTGATACCTATCCCCCTCCCACCCCTGGCCGAACAACAGCGCATTGTCGACCGCATCGAAAGCCTGTTTGATCAGCTGGATCAGGCCAAAGCCCTGATCCAGGAGGCACTGGACAGCTTCGAAACCCGCAAAGCCGCCGTCCTCCACCAGGCCTTCACCGGTACCCTCACGAAAAAGTGGCGGGAAGAGCATGGGGTGGGGTTGGAGAGTTGGGAGGAGAAAAAGAGCAGCAGTATATTTGAATATGTAACCAGTGGTTCACGTGGTTGGGCTCAGTATTATGATACTTCGGGTTCTATTTTTATTCGGATGGGAAATCTTGACCATGGTACGATTGAATTGGATCTTGGGGATATTCAGTATGTTAATCTTCCCGAAACGGTGGAAGGTAAACGAAGTAAAGTCGAAAAAAATGACATTCTTATCTCAATTACAGCTGATGTGGGTATGGTAGGTTTAGTACGGAATGAAAACATGGATGCTTATATAAATCAGCATGTTGCATTAGCGAGGCCGATCAGAACTGTTAATGCCGAATTCATTGCATGGTTTTTGGTTTCTGATTTAGGCCTTCGGCAACTACAATCGTTGCAACGGGGAGCTACAAAAATTGGGTTGACGTTAGGTGATTTAAAAAATTTAACCATAAAATTACCAAGTCTTTCCGAACAAACTGAAATCGTCCGCATCCTCTACGACCTCTTTGCCAAAGAACAGACTGCCAAAGATCTCTGCGACCAGAGCGACCAGATCGACACCATCAAAAAAACCATCCTCGGTCAAGCCTTCCGGGGAGAACTGGGGACGAATGAGGCCGGGGAAGAGAGTGCGGTGGCGTTGCTTAAGCAGGCCTTGCAAGACTGAGTAGATTTCCTAGTAACTGACGTAAAAATTAGAGTATACCTGAGATGTTCACGTGTACGAGATGTTATACAGAAAATTGAAAAAAAGGTGTTGTTAGGCTTATATAGTTGTTAAAAAGTCTTTACTCAATTTTTTTCGACTGATTTTCGTAATAACATTCGATCGAATTCAAACACTGAAAAATTTTAAATAATATTAGGAGAACAGAGCCATGGCGACTTATAAGGAAATTCAAGCTTTTGTCAGAGAAAAATACGGTTTTACGGTGAAAACTTGTTGGATTGCCGATATGAAAAAGATATGTGGTCTGTCGGACCGAGTTGCCCCCAATCGCATCAGCTTAACAGAAAAAACTAATCCCTGCCCCCATGAAAAAAGGGAAGCTATTCTGGATGCTTTTAGTTTTTTTAAAATGATAAAGTAAACTGTCTAACAAATTCAAACAAAGCAATTCAATTGGCAAAAATAAAAAAATAATTCTATACTTACTTTTTACACATTAGTAGGAAATCGTATGCATCCTCGACGACCTCTTCGAAAAAGAACAAGACGCTAAAGATCTCTGTGATCAGATCGATCAGATTGACACCATCAAAAAAACCATCCTCGGCCAAGCCTTCCGGGGGGAACTGGGGACCAATGAGGCGGGGGAAGAAAGTGCGGTGGAATTGCTTAAAAATTGCTTGAAAGTTAAATAGTTTGATGAAATATAATTTAGTCTAGAATTGAGGTGTAGTGATTGGTAAGTAACAAAATTAAATTAATTTATGAAGCGTCAAAAAAAGAAGCACTCACTTTTTTTGTTGGTGCTGGTATTTCCAAAATCTCTGGCATTCCAAATTGGAATGAGCTCATTAAATCGATTAGTGGAGAATTAGGTATTAACAAGTTCGATACCGGTGATTATCTTACTATTCCACAGATGTATTACTATCAAATAAAAAAAGATGAAAAAAAGTATTTTAAATTCATCGAAAACAATATTGATTTGACAAATGCGAAACCAAATAGAATTCATGATTTGATGCACATGCTTAAGCCGAGTAGTTTTATTACAACCAATTTTGATTGCCTTATAGAAGAATCAGCAATTCAGAACTGTGCTTTTTATAAAACCGTTGCAACTGATAAAGAAGTGCCTAAAATCAATGGTGATAAATTTATTTTAAAAGTGCATGGTGATTTAAGACACAAAAATATTGTATTGAAAGAAGAAGATTATCTTAGTTATTCTGAGAATTTTAAACTGATTGAAACATTATTGAAATCAATATTCTCGACAAATACAGTAGTATTTATCGGTTATGGACTCAATGATTACAATATAAAATTAATTTTAAACTGGGCTAAAACATTACTTGAAGATGACTTTAGACCGCCATTTTTTCTTTATACTGACAATAATGAATTAAATGAGTTAGAATTAGTTTATCATGAATCACGTGGTTTGTCGATCATTGATTATAGAGAATTTTATGAAACACATGTAGATGTAAAAGCAGTAAGCTATGAAGAACGATATTCATCTATTTTAAAAAGGGTTATTTCATGGGAAGCTATTGATTGTGAAACCATGGATAAAAACGAACTTTTCGAAATATTATTTAAAAAATTAGAACCATTAAATAAAATGGTTGCACTTAAAATGAGTGACATTTCAAAAAAGCTCGATCCATTTGCAAGAATAGATGAAGTAGGTCGTATTTATTTAAATCAGAACAAACCGAATATATTTGAACTATTTTTTGAATTTTGCAATCAAAATAATAGTGTAAAAATACCTGATGAATACGAATTTGAGTTTAATATTATTTGTGATGTGCTAAGAAAAGCACGAGTTGACCATGTTTTACTTGGTGATAAGGTAGAGGCGCTAAACTTAGGAACCATCGAATTTGGTGATTCGAAATGCATTTCATTTGACTATAAAGGTATGCAAAAAATTATTAATACCAAGTCGAATAAAAATAGTCTTTTATATAAAAAAGCATTCTATCATGCAAAATTGAAGAATTATAACATAGCGTATGAAATGTTCAAAGACGTGGCAAATTCTGCTTTTTTTGAAGAGGATTATTTATTATATTATCTAGCCCAGGAAAACAAAAGAAACTTATACAAGGCAATAAAAAGCACAAATAATAGTTTCATGTATTCTGGAACATTTGTTGTTGATGAAAACGAAAAATTAAGATTGGACGATTTACCGGATAATGAGATTTTTAATGATCTACCGGTGGAATTCAAAAATAGGTTTTCAATATTTTCAGATTTGTACTCTGCTTCTTATCTGTATAGGAATGCTTATCAATCATTTTTAGAGAATAACAAAATGATGGAAGCGATTGAAAAGGATACTTTCGAAATGGGCATTACAAATGCTGATAAAGTAATCCATCGCTTAAATGAAAATCTGCATTTTTTTCTTGGGAACGGTTTGTATCTTGATGAGTTTATCGAATTTAAAACTACTGTTAAAGAGTCTGTGTCACTTATTGTATATAAATATTCAATACAGAATAAAAATAAATTTAGACAGTCAGCATTTTCTGATTTCAAAGGTAAAACAGTAGTTTTAGACGAAATAGATTTTTATTGTTTAATAGAATATTTCACTCATCAGGAAATTAGCGATTTAATGAATAAATGTAGACTTAAAGAATTGAAATTTTTGAATATAAAAAATATTGAAATGGCAATCAAAAATTTGTTTAAGTATTATGATGATGTTCTTTCAATAGAAAAAATACGCTTTAAGCAATTAACTTATCAGAATAAATTAAAAACCTGCATAACATTATTAAGGTATTTGGATATTCCGATTAGTACTATTCAATATATTATTAAAATTCTGTTGAAACACGAATTTCGTGAGATATTGATATCCGATAAAATACTTTTTCTTGATATTCAAGTTTATCTGAAGGAGATGACGAACAATAATATTAGAAAAACGATTTTAAATAAATTAATCGATTATATCAATCAAGAAAAAAATAGTATAAGGTCTGGCACCCATTTTGAACTGCACAGTTCAAGAAGTGATTCAAACTATTGGCATCTAGCAAATTATTTATCGCCAAAAACACCCTGGATTTCAAAAGATTTGTCAATTGTAGTAAATGATTTACTTAACAATTATTCGACATATGATAGCAAAAAAATAATCGCATATTATCCTTACTTATACAAGAAAATAAAGGCAAAATTCATTAAACGTGTAGAGGAAGATTTGAAAAAAACTTTCGATTTTGATTTATTCCTGTTTTTGATTGAACATAAAAGCAAAGTTTCTAAATCCGAAATTGAAATATTGAAAAGACAAATTGATATAGCGGTAGAAAAGGAAAAAACGACTAATCCAAATGTGATAGTTATAACTGATTCAAAACCATTTGGAATTCTGGAAAATATTGGTTATTTATGTTTTTTAAATATTTTAAATAAAGAAGATTTTATAGAATTTTTAGGGCTGTCTGAAAAATTTGATTTTTTTATGCAGGAAGAAAACTTCGATTTTGAAAACTTCGATATGACTTGGTTATTTGATTTCCGCAGAGACACGCACAAAAATCTATCAACCCATACATTAGTAAAAGAAAAAATTAAATCGCAAATATATACTACGTTAAAAGAACAGGAGATTCAATCAAAGGAGAAGGGCATCCTTGTTAATTTGCTGATCGAATATTATGTGTAGTCCATTAGAGTCGCAGTGCCTAGGCACACTTAACTTAAGAAAACTGTTTATAAAGATTGAATGAAAAATGGAGGTAATTTAATTGACTATTTCTGATTACATAACAATTGTAGGTATTATTGTTGGTGCTATTGGTATTATTGTCGGTGTAATAGGTTGGAAAAGTCTTTCAACAGCTAATAAAATAAGAAATCAGGCGAGCGATATCAATAATTCAACAATACAGCAAGCGCAGACAATAACAGTTAATAATGGGCTGGATAATTATGCCGTTATTAAACTTTCAAAAGAAACAACAATGGAAGAATTGCGAAAGATCATATGTCAATTAAATGAAAATGAGAATCGAATAACTGCAGTAATGGATCAAATGGAAAAAGCACCGAAATTATACGTCGGAAAAGAAGAACCACTTGAAACTAAAAGTGGTGATGTTTGGTTCCAATTTTTAGACTAAGAATTTATTTGAAAGAGACTATCAAATGCGAACTACGAAAGAGATTATGGTTCTTAAAGAGAGTTTTTTAGGGCCCGGTGCCCAGGCTCCGGTGCCAGGCACACTTAACTTATTGACTTAACTTATCGGAGACGATTCTTCTCACTGTTCTCATTAAATCCTTGGTAAAAAGTGTGAAGCGCTCAAAAATAATCGCCCTCCTATTGATACAGAAGGGCGAATCGGTTATATTTTTATTTTATGCAGCGGTGTGACGTGCTCTGGTGCCTGCGAAACCTCCGAAAAACAGCCATAAAAAAGCACGATTTCTTAAATCATGAATGAATATTCGTTGATATGAGGCTAATAGAAACCTAAAAATTTAATTTTTATAAAAGGTTTGAAAATGACTAAGGAATTGGCCGCAGCAGCTACTTTTCCCTCCGCAGATTTCATCCGGTTTTCAAATTTTTTGGTGGAGGGAATAATAAAGAAACCATCCTTACAATATTGCAGGCTAGATTGGCCAAGGTAATATGAATTTTTGCACCACGCAGTTTGATATATCGGCACCGTCGTAAACCGTGATTTAGGACCATTGTAGCAAAACGTCTTTCTATTTTGTAACGCTTATTGTAAGCAATGGTGAATTCTGGTGTTGAAACTCTGGCTTTGTCTATTAACACCGCATCATGGCGTAAATAAACCGTCACATGTCTGCTTTTCTGGTGGTATTTCCCATTTTTCAGGCGGTAAATACATTTCTCAATGAGTGGACACTGACTGCAATCTTTAGCGTCAAATTGAAAATCTTTCATATCCCGATTGTGTGCTTTTTCATGTTTGATTTTAAAATATTCAGTACTCTTGCCATTGGGACAAGTCACTGTTTTGAAATCATCAGAAAAAATAAAATCTTTCATTTTGAAGTAGTCATTTTCTCGAGTGGATTCCTCGTAAAAGGCGATATTGCTGATGATGGTATTATCTTTAAGAAAGGCTCTATTTTCGGTTTCGCCATAAGCCTTGTCCGCTGACAGTTCTTTTGGTTTTAAACCAACTTGTGTTTCTGTCTTTTGAATCAGTTCTTGTAGCTTTTTCCCATCACCGACGTTAAATGGCGTTTGGGATGATGCCAGGATAATTTCGCTGTCTTCGTCGATGATGATATGATCTTTGTAACCTTTTTTAACCGTACCTTTTGATTTATGCGCAACTCGTGCATCCGGATCGACAATGCTCACGATCTTATCTTTTTTATTATGGATATATTGATCCAGCAAGTCATAACACAGACCAAATGCTTCCAGGTATTTCTGATTGGTCTGTAATTCATCATAAGTTTTGATATAAAGCATATCCACATACTTCTGGGTGATCTCGAGATGTTTTTGCCAACTGACTTTTTCTGATTTTTCATAAGTCAGATCCAGTTCTGATTCAATCGCTGCTGATATTTCAGCTGCCAGTGGTTCATTGAATTCTACCACCGCCTGGATTACTTTACTGAAAGCAGTTCTTGCCAGCTTTTTTATTGAAGGATAATTGATATTGGCAGCCACATCGGTGGAATCAATAATAAAACGATTCGTCCGGATGAGATCTTTTTCAATGCATTTTTTAACAATTTCAGTGAAAAAGGCTTCAAAATGCTCTTCTGTCAGACGCTGAACGCGAAAGAAACTGAGCGTGGTATCATCGGGAACTGTATCGTTAATACCCAGATTTAAAAACCATCGGAACACAATATCTGTTTGAATTCGTTTTACAACTTCGACATCGGAAAGTCGATACAAGTATTCCAGAAGAAAAATTTTAACCAGCATGACCGGATCTTTCGAACCACGGCCAATTGGACTATAT
>NZ_JBGSHG010000018.1:0-8965 GCF_041752335.1 Acetobacterium sp.
ATGACTTTACTATTAGGAGGTGTGAGTGATGGCTGTACCAAAGAGAAAAACTTCTAAGTCAAGAAGAGACAAAAGAAGAACACATTACAAATTAAATATTCCAGGAATGAGTACTTGTCCAAAATGTGGTGAAATTAAATTACCTCATCGAGTTTGCAAGTCTTGTGGCACATACAAAGACGTTAGCGTTATCAGCTTTAACGAATAAACAGAGTTTAGACTCTGTTTTTTCTCTATCTGGGATTATTTTCCTGGATAATTTTATCGATAGTATTTACTGAATAGATTTTTTCTGGGATAATAGACAGATATAAAGGAGGGCGTTATTTTGAATATATTTTTAGATGCCATGGGTGGCGATTATGCGCCCTATGAAATCGTCAAGGGTGCCATCGACGCCGTTAAGGAATATGACGTCAAGCTAACCCTGGTGGGTCACAGGCAAGCCATTTTAGAAGAGCTTTCAAAATACGATTATCCTAATGACAAAATAGAAATTTTGCATGCTGAAACCGTCATCGAAAACACTGAAGAACCGGCTATGGCGATTCGCCGAAAACCGGATTCCTCGTTGGTGGTGGCGTTGGATGAAATGAAAAACAGGGAAAATGCGGTGCTTATTTCGGCCGGTAGTACAGGGGCACTTTTATCCGGCGGGCTTTTAAAACTTGGCCGGATCAAGGGTATTAAACGGCCTGCTCTAGCGGCGACTTTACCCAAAACTGATGGGGTATTTGTGCTGATTGACACGGGCGCCAATGCTGATTGCAAACCAGAATATCTGGAACAATTTGCCCAATTGGGAAAAATTTATTCAGAAAATGTCTTAGGTAAAAAAAATCCGGGGATCGGTCTGATTAATATCGGTGCCGAAGCAAAAAAAGGCAACAGTCTTGTAAAAGCCGCTTATGAGCTTTTGGAAGCTGGCGATTTTAATTTTGTGGGCAATGTGGAAGCACGTGATATTCCCGAAACAAAGGCCGACGTTTTAGTCTGTGATGGATTTACGGGTAACATCGTATTGAAATTAACTGAAGGCATTGCTGAGTATCTGCTTAAGGGAATGAAGACCTCAATCATGAGCAATACCAAAGGTAAAATTGGAGGAATGCTGATTAAAGACAATTTAAAAAGCTTTAAAAAACAATTTGACTATGCTGAATACGGCGGCGCTCCCTTTTTAGGCGTAAAGGGCGGCATTATTAAAGCGCATGGCAGCAGCGATGCCTTTGCAATCAAAAATGCGGTGAGACAGAGTATTAAGTTTATTGAAAATGATGTGTTGCAAAAAATAACCGATAATGCGAAAAATATGGAGGCTTAAGTCATGGATGAACGATTTTTAAAAGTTACGGCAATTATTTCAGAACAACTTGATGTTGATATTGAAAAAATTACTCTTGAAACCTCACTCATTGATGATCTGGAGGCAGATTCACTGGATGTAGTTGAGCTGATAATGGCATTTGAAGATGAATTTGGAACAAAAATTGACGAAAGTGCATTAGAAAATATTCAAACAGTTGAAGATATCATCAACGCAATTTCCTGAGCAAAAAAGGGTGTCGCTGTTAAACACCGGCACCCATTTTCAATAAATTTGGAAATTTGCGCCAGGTCTTGTTCGGTTTGGTTCTTTTGATGGGGAATAGCGAGAAACGTCCAGGTGACATCTCGTAATCGATAAGGGGGGATATTAAGTGACAATCGAAGAAAAAATCGATTACCGTTTCAAAAAGAAAGATTTATTAAAAGTCGCATTAACGCATAGTTCACATTCAGGAAATTCGACCAACAACGAACGACTTGAATTCTTGGGGGATGCAGTATTGGAACTGATTATCAGTGAGTATTTATTTTTGGCTCACAAATTATCCGAGGGTAAAATGACGAAAATCCGTTCCAATATTGTATGTGCCGAGTCGCTTTCCAAGGCTGCCTATGAGCTCCAATTGGGAGATTATATCTTCCTGGGAAAGGGTGAAATTGTCACCGGAGGGCGACAGCGAAAATCGAATCTTGCCAATGCATTTGAGGCCCTGATCGGGGCTGTTTTTTTAGACAGCAATTTCGAAACAACCCGGAAAGTCGTTTTGAAAGTGCTGGAAAGCAATATCCAGTTGGCGTTGTCCGGTGCTTTAGTTAAAGACTATAAAACGGAGCTGCAGGAATATATTCAGAAAAACAATGACAATGTTATTGAGTACGTCCTGGATCGTTCCGAAGGGCCAGAACACAACAAAACTTTTTATATTAAATTGATCTTTAATGGCGATTGTGTAAGCCATGGCATTGGGAAAAGCAAAAAAGAAGGGGAACAGGACGCTGCCAAAAATTATTTGCTTAAGACTAGAAAACTAAATTGAGGTGCGGGCTTGTATTTAAAAAAATTGCGATTGTCGGGGTTTAAATCATTTGCGGACCCTGTAAGCCTTGAGTTTTCAGAAGGTATTTCTGCAATTGTGGGCCCTAACGGCAGCGGAAAAAGTAATATCACCGACGCCATTAAGTGGGTCTTGGGTGAGCAAAGCATTAAATCCCTCCGGGGTAAAAAAATGGAAGATGTTATCTTCTCAGGAACAGAAAAAAAACAAGCCTCTGGTTATGCCGAGGTTGTTTTGATTTTAGACAACAAAGATGGTTCGTTAGAAAACTATCCCCAGGAAATAGCAATCTCACGAAAACTGTTCAGGTCCGGGGAAAGTGACTATGCTATCAATAAAAAAAGCTGCAAACTAAAAGAGATCCAGCGAATTTTTATGGATACTGGTTTGGGAAAAAACGGTTATTCATTGATCAGCCAGGGTAGTATCGAAAATATTTTATCCAGCAGTCCCACCGAGCTGCGGAATATTTTTGAAGAAGCAGTGGGCATTGTTTCCTATAAAACAAAAAAGAACGAAGCTGAAAAAAAATTGGAGCAAACCCAGGGACATTTGGATCGGCTGCGGGATATTATGACAGAAATCGAAAAACAGGTGGGACCGTTAAAAAACCAGTCCCGCAAGGCCAAAAGCTGGTTAACCCTTCATGAGGAATTAAAAACCGTTGATCTGGTAATCTTTTATCGAAAAATGAGCAGTGCCGTTACAGAACTGGAAGAATTAAAAAAGACTCTTGAGGACCAGCTTAAAAGATGTGAGCAAATCGAGACAGCGATCCAGAAAAAAGATCAGCTGTATCAGAAACTGACCATCGAAAATCGCGAGTTGGATCTCTTAGCTGACACCGAAAAGAAGAATCTAACGGTGCTCAGAACGGATTTCGATCAGGTTCAGCGGGATGATATCCGATGCAAAAGCCAGTTGGAAGCCAACGAAATTACCCAGGAACGCTTAAAATCAGAAGTTGAAAGCCTGGCATTCCGAATGGCCGCAACGCTTGAGCGGATCAATGGGCTGGAACTCGATAAAAACGTCCTGATGGAGAATCTCCGGACCCATGAGTCGGCGAGGGGTGAACTGGAAATTACCCTGAATCTGTTATTTAATGAGGAGCAACAAGAAAAAGACCGGATCAAAGCGACCCAGAATGCCATTCTAAATCATCAGTCACTTTGTGAAAAACTCGAAATGAAGCGCTTAGAAATTAAAACCTCGGTACAAGAGGCAAAGACGGAGGCGTCTTTTATTGAAAAGTACCTGGATGAAACTGGGGTCATTCAAAATCAAATTGAGGCTGATCTGGAGCAGCGGAAAAATGATGTGAGCAATCTGCTGGCTGAAAAACAACTACGAAAAGACCGCTATCAACAGTTACAAACCCAGTATAATTACGATTTAGGGGAACAAAAGAAACTCTTGAATCAGGCCCACCTGGTTTCCAATAATGTGAAGGTTAATGCTTCCAAGGTTGAATATTTAAAAAATATTCAAAAAAACTATCAGGATTATTTTCCCACCATTCGAAAACTGATGACTTCAGAAAAGCTGCTGGGCCCGGTAATCCATGAGGTTTATGGCCCCGTTGGCGAACTCATCTCCACCGAAACCAGATATCTCCAGGCCATCGATATTGCCTTAGGTGCAAAAAGCCAGAATATTGTCGTTGCCAGCGTCAAGGTTGCCAGCGATTGTATTAATCTGTTAAAGCAAGAGCGCCTTGGTCGGGCAACCTTTTTACCCCTGGATAATTTAAAATACAGTTCAATCGATGACCGAACCCGAGCAGTGCTTAAAAATATGCCCGGAGTCGAGGGAATTGCCAGTGAGCTGGTCAAAACCGAGGCCGCCTATGGGTCTGCCGTCGAAAGCCTTTTGGGACGAATTATCGTCGCCAGAGATTTTGCTTCGGGAAAAAATATCCAGAAGAAAATGGCTTCCAAATTTACAGTGGTTACGCTGGAAGGTGAAATATTCTATCCCGGCGGTGCCATTGTCGGGGGCCAAAGTAAGGATAATCGACAGTCGCCACTTTCTAAAAAAATTGAAATCCAGAATCTGGAAAAAGAAATCGATCAGCAAAAAAAAGCCCTGGACGAGATCAAGAACCAGGAGGCAATGTCGCAAAAATCATTAACTCTGGCGATCGACCAATTAAAAGAGCTGGAAAATCAGTATAACCACTGCAAACAAGCGCTGTGGGAAAAAAATAAGACAATTGAAGATCTGACCAGAAAACAGCATGAGAGCACGCAGGCGATTTCGTTTCAGCAGCAAAAACTTCGAGGACTCAGGCAGAAACTGGAAAGTTTGAACAAAGAGCTGACAGAAATCGAAGCATCATACAATCAGGCCAAAGAAGCCACAAAAGATCAGGAATCCGATGATCTCGCCCAGACGATCAGACAACAACTGGATGAGGTGCGTTTTAAAGTATCAGAAAGTCAAATGAAGATCACCCGGATTAAAGGCGAAATAGCCGGGTTTAATCAACAAATCGTCTTGATGCAGGAACAGTTGACGCACCAGACAGCCAGAAAAACGGCGCTGGAAGCAGAAATGGCGAACTATCAGAATGACTCTCTGGAGTTGACCCGATTTCAGGAAAAGCTTGGGGCTGATCATATGCTGCTAAGCAAGATGATTGAAGCCCATCGGGATAAAAATAAACAAGCGGCGGAACTTCAAAAAATCAACGCCCAGCGACTGGAAACACTGCAGGAAGAAATAAAAAACGACAATCACCAATTGATTATTGACAACGACCGGAAAAATACCATTTCCACCCAATTAAACAGTCTGCAGCTGCAGATGAACCATTGGGAAGAGAATATCTATAAGAGCTATGAAATCAACTTTTTAATGGCTGAAGATGCCTACCGGCAGCTGGAAGCGGGTCACCAGCTTGATGAACTGGATTTATCCGAAGAACGTCAGCGTAGCTTGAGAGAAAAAATTGGTGCCTTGGGTAATGTCAATCTCAACGCCATTGAAGAATATCAAGAAATTCTCGTCCGGCATGACTTTATGAAAGAGCAAATGGATGATCTCAAAGCCGGAAAAAGTGAGTTGTTAGATATTATCAATACCCTCTACGACGCCATGACCGAGCAGTTTAAGGCTAACTTTATCAAACTTCAGGAGAACTTTACCCGAATCTTCAGTATTCTATTTGAAGGCGGCCGGGCTTATCTGGAGTTTACCGATCCCACCGGGGTGCTGGAAGGGGGAATTGAACTGGTGGCGCAGCCGCCAGGAAAACGGCTGCGCCATATTTCCCTGCTTTCCGGAGGTGAAAAGTCAATGGTCGCCATCGCCTTGCTCTTTTCCTTTCTGGAAATTAATCCGTCCCCTTTTTGCGTGATTGACGAGGTGGACGCTGCTTTGGACGATCATAATATTTACCGTTACATCACTTATCTCAAAAAAGTGGCGGAACATAATCAGTTTATCACCATCACCCACCGCCGCACCACCCTGGAAGTTTGTGATAATCTCTATGGGGTGTCGATGTCCAAGGATGGAGTGTCCCAATTGGTGTCGGTTCGACTGACGGATTATGCTTGAAATGATGGTAAGGAAAATTACAAACTAACCCCAAAAAATACTCACTTAGGCAAGGTTCTAAGGGATTAAAACGAAGGAGGCAACGATGGAATTAAGTTTATATGAACGGATGCGCAACAAACTGGTCAAAACGGCTGACAATTTCAAGGAGAAAATTGAAAATGTTATGTATATGGGAAGCTTTGACGATGATTTCTTTGACGAGCTGGAGGAAACCCTGATTCTTTCGGATTTAGGCGCGCAAACTTCAGTGAAAATTACGGCGGCGCTGCGGGCTAAGATTAAGGAAACCCGGTCAAAAAGCAAGGAAGAAGTGATGGGCTTCCTCAAAGAAATTCTGGTTGAGATGGTTCAGGTGGAAACCGAAAAACCGCAGCTACCGACGATTATGCTGGTTGTTGGCGTCAACGGGGTTGGCAAAACCACCACCATTGCCAAGCTTTCTGAGCGCTATAAAAAAGAAGGTAAAAAAGTTGTTATTGCGGCCGCCGATACTTTTCGGGCCGCGGCGGTGGAACAGCTGGATGAATGGGCGAGGCGAGTTGGGGTGGATATTATTAAAAGTACTACCGGCGCAGATCCAAGCTCGGTGATTTTTGACGCCATTGGTGCGGCTAAGGCTCGCAAGGCCGATATTCTGATTTGCGATACCGCCGGCCGTCTGCATAACAAGGTCAACCTGATGAAAGAACTTGAAAAGATCAGCCGGGTGATTAATCGGGAAGGTGAAGGGTTCTCGATTCATAATTTAATGGTATTAGACGCCACCACTGGTCAGAATGCCATTAACCAGGCCAAGGTCTTTCATGAGTGTGTCGAAATCAAGGGGATTGTCCTGACCAAGCTGGATGGAACCGCCAAAGGCGGCATCGCCATTTCGATTATTGATGAAATGCAGATCCCTATCGAATATGTTGGAATCGGTGAAAAATCAGAAGATCTGATTGATTTTGATCCCAAGAAATTTGTGGATCTGCTATTTGAGTAAAGGGTCTTTAAGATTTTGAAGAAATGTCCAGATTTACGCGAATAAAAGCTTGACATTTTTGCTGCCAAGACTTACAATAATGAGGTCGTCAAGTAAATTTCCTTTACGACGATAATGAAGGTGCATATGGAAAAAAAAGTAGGGGAACAGTATTTATTTGATTTTTATGGTGAACTGCTAACCACTAAACAGAAGCAGATCTTAGAGTATTACTACGACGATGACTATAGCCTGGCAGAAATTGCCGAGGTGATGGCAGTTACCCGGCAGGGTATTTTTGATGTAATTAAACGCTCTAAAGCCATGATGGAAGCCTATGAAGAAAAACTGGGACTCATCGCCAGGTTTTTAAAATCTCAAATTCTTTTGGAAGAAATTGAGAAAGTTTTATTGGATTGTGCTGATCGGGAAAAAGACGAACGGCTTAAATCTGAATTGATGCTGGTGGTTGAAAAACTGAAAAATGTCAGTGAAGAAAACTAGAGGTGACAGATGATCTTTGAAGGACTAAATGAAAAATTTCAAACTATTTTCTCCCAATTAAAGCGCAAAGGAAAATTAAACGAAAAAGACATCCAGGAAGTCAATCGGGAAATTAAAATGGCTCTTTTAGAAGCCGATGTCAATTTCAAAGTGGTTAAGCAGTTCACCAAAAATATCGGCGAACGCGCTATCGGGCAAGAAGTACTTAGCAGCCTGACCCCGGGACAACAGTTTATAAAAATTGTTAAAGATGAAATGACAACCCTTCTGGGTGGCGAAATTGAGCGCATGGACTTTGTTCAGGGACGCCAGAATGTTTATATGATGGTAGGTCTCCAGGGTGCTGGTAAAACAACCACAGCGGCCAAGCTGGCCAACCTGTTGCGTAAAGAAAAAAAATTCAAACCCTTGCTGGTTGCCTGTGACGTTTATCGCCCAGCGGCAATTAAACAGCTGGAAATTCTTGGGGATGAACTAAAGATTGACGTCTATTCTGAACATGATGTCAAAGATCCGGTGGGCATTGCCAAACGGGGACTGCAAAAAGCTGTCGAAGGCCATTATGATCTGGTGATCATGGATACCGCCGGTCGATTGCAAATCGATGAAGCACTCATGGATGAACTGGTCAATATCAAAAATACTATTAATCCTACGGAGATTTTATTAACCGTTGATGGGATGACCGGGCAGGAATCGGTCAATGTTGCCAACGAGTTTAATCGCCTCCTTGATATTTCGGGGGTAATCCTGACTAAACTGGACGGAGATACCCGTGGTGGGGCGGCCTTATCGATTACCTATACGATCGGCAAAGCCATAAAATACATCGGAACCGGTGAAAAATTAACCGATATTGAACTCTTTTATCCAGATCGGATGGCATCGCGAATTTTGGGAATGGGGGATGTATTATCCTTTATTGACAAAGCCCAAAGTATGATGGATGACGAAAAAGCCAAAGAGCTGGAAGAAAAGTTTAGAAATCAGGATTTTGATCTCAATGACTTTTTAGATCAGATCAAGCAGATCGAAAGTATGGGTTCAATCAGCAGCTTGCTGGAAATGATGCCGGGAGCCAGTAAAAAAGCATTGAAAAATGTCGATTTATCGGGCGCCGATACAAAAAAAACCGAGGCCATCATCTTATCGATGACTCAGGAAGAACGACATAAGCCAGGGATCATCAATGCCAGCAGACGAAGACGAATCGCGTTGGGAAGCGGCACCATGGTTGCCGATGTAAACCGGTTATTAAAGGGATTTGAACAATCCAAAAAGATGATGAAACAAATGACAAATCCAGGCATGGCTAAAAAAGGACGGATGAAGCTTCCGTTTATGTAAAATCAGTGTTATCAAGGACATTATGTCATTAGATAAAGAAGTTAAGAAAGGGGGAACGAACATGGCAGTTAAAATCAGATTAAAAAGAATGGGTAAAAAGAAAAAACCTTTTTATAGAATCGTTGTTGCAGATGCACGAGCACCACGTGATGGTAAGTTCATCGAAGAAATTGGATACTACAACCCTTGTGTTGACCCT
>NZ_JBGSHG010000019.1:0-4654 GCF_041752335.1 Acetobacterium sp.
GAATAGCGGCCATCATGACCGCTAAATCTTCTTGTTTCTGTGAACTATTTGTCGTATTTAGAATTAATTTCGTTTTCTAAAAATAATTCTCTCAGATTTTGAGAATACATCAAATAAACATGACTTTTTCACTGCTCCCGGACGGAGATTTTGTGTCTCTGAGTCGATTTCTGCTTGTTACATTTTTTTAATGCAATTAAAAGCAAATCTTGCTGACGGTTTAGTCGCTTCATTTGGCCAGTTCCTCAAAGGCGGCCTGATATTTTTCGGGTTTAATATTTGTTGCAGGTGAAACATTGTATGTTCTAAAGTCAGCAGAAGCGTTCAATCGATATAACATGAATAAAGCTATCGTTCTAAAAAAGATAATAATTGGAACGATAAAAAGCCATAGTTCCAATTTTGATCAAAAATGGAACTACGATACCGGTGTCAGGAAGGGAAATGTGCACCGACACCAACTTATGGTTTATCGGCCGGTACCGAAGGATCATACCTTTGACCATGCAAGCCAGTGACCAGGCCACCATGCAAGCCACCATGCAAGCTGTACCTCAAGCTACCATGCAAACAGATGAAGAAATTTCTAGATTGCTGGAATATTGCAAAATACCCCGAACCCGAAGTGAAATACAGAAATATTTGAAGTTTAACAACCGAGATCATTTCAGAAAAAACATTCTCAACCCGCTAATCAAAGGCGGCCTGCTCAAACTGACCATTCCTGACAAACCGACCAGCCCCAAACAGAAGTATTTTTCATAGGGGTACACATGGGGTCCGTGGTATTGTTCACCCCCATAGTCAGTAAAAGTCATCTTTGTAAAGAATTGATTTCAATGATGAGCGAATATTGAGCGATTGATGAGCGATTAATGAGCGATTGAAAAGCGAATGAAAATTAATCGTTGAATATTTGAAAAAATAGTCAATCAATTAGCCAAGCCGGAGATTATGAAATACCGTTAACAAAAAGAGGGAGACACTATGAGTTTATCAGAAACCTTCACCGAGGCCTTTCTGGAAGAGGCCGCCATTGAAATACTCACCACTCTGGGCTACACCTATGCCTTTGGCCCAGATATTTCCCCGGGGGGCGAGCTCCCGGAGCGACAGGATCACCGCGAAGTCATCCTCAAAGAGCGGCTCCGTGATGCACTTTTTCGCTTCAACCGGGATTTACCCCCGGAAGCCCTGGACGAGGCCTACCGCCAGATCATCACCCTTAACAGCCCGATGCTGGTGGAAAACAACCGCCATTTCCATCGGCTCTTAACCGAGGGGATTGAGGTCTCTTTTAACGAAAAGGGCCATATCCGAACCAAGCGGGCCTTTGTCATCAATTATGACCAGCCCGAGGCCAATGATTTTCTGGTGGTGAACCAGTTTACCATTGTCGAACATGAGGAACGCCGGCCGGATCTGATTTTGTTTATCAATGGCCTGCCCCTGATTGTGGTGGAGCTGAAATCGGCCAGCGATGAAAACGTCGGCATCACCAGCGCCTATAATCAGATCCAGACCTATCAAAAGGATCTGCCCTCGCTCTTTGTCCACAATGCTTTTTGCATTCTTTCCGACGGCATCAATGCCAAGGCGGGAACCCTGACCTCCAACGAGGAACGGTTTATGAACTGGCGTACCGTCGATGGGGTAGTCATCGAGCCCAAAGCCAATCCCCAGTATGAGGTGCTGTTTCAGGGGATGTTAAAACCTCAACGGCTGCTGGATATCATCCGTCATTTTATCCTGTTTCAGGAATCCCAGCAATCGGATACCGATAAAAACGGTCAGAAACTGGGGGATAAAAAAGCGATTATCAAGATTCTGGGGGCCTATCACCAATACTTTGCGGTCCAGAAAGCGGTGGAAAAAACCCGGGAAGCCGTCGGCGAAGACGGCGACCGCAAAATCGGAGTGATCTGGCATACCCAGGGCTCCGGGAAAAGTTTTTCGATGGTTTTTTATACCGCCGCGCTGGTCCGGGAACTGAACAACCCCACCATTGTGGTGATTACCGACCGCAACGATCTGGATGAGCAGCTGTTTGCCACCTTTTCCAAATCCCGGGATATTCTCCGCCAGACCCCCAAACAGGCCCACACCCGCAAGCTGACTGCCAGCCAGCAAGCCCAGCACAACGGCAGCAATGGGGTGGCCATCAACGGCCTTTACGAACTACTCAATGACCGGGAAGCTGGGGGAATTATTTTTACCACGATCCAGAAGTTTACCCCGGAGTCCGGCGAAATGCCGGTGCTGACGGATCGCAAAAATGTCATCATCATTGCCGATGAGGCCCACCGCAGTCAGTACGGCCTGGAGGCCAAAACCGATCTCAAGTCCGGGGTGGTCAAATACGGCTATGCCAAGTATCTACGGGACGCCCTGCCCAACGCCTCGTTCATCGGCTTTACCGGAACCCCCATCGATTTGGATGACCGTTCCACCACCTCGGTGTTTGGCGAGTGCATCGATACCTACGACATGACCCAGGCGGTGGAGGATGAAGCGACGGTCCGGATTTATTACGAAAACCGGATTATCAAACTGGATACAGTGGAGACCGAGCTGCTTAAAATTGATGAAGCCTTCGAGGATATTACCGAGGGCCAGGAAGACACCGAGCGGGACAAGAATAAAGCCACCTGGTCGCGGCTGGAAGCCGTGGTGGGGTCGCCTAATCGGATCAAAAAACTGGCCGAAGACATCATCACTCACTATGAAGAAAAATCAAAGGCCATTGCCGGAAAAGCGATGGTGGTGTGCATGAGCCGGCGGATCTGTGCTGAACTCTACGATGCCATGGTGGCCTTACGGCCGGACTGGCACAGCGCGGATGTCAACCAGGGCAAAATCAAAGTAGTGATGACCGGCAGCGCTGCTGACAGTCAAAAACTTCAGCAACATATCGGCGGCAAACAGCGTCGCGATACTCTGGCGAAACGGATGAAAGACAACAACGATGAACTTTCGATTGTGCTGGTCCGGGATATGTGGCTGACCGGCTTTGATGTGCCATCCCTGCATACGATGTACATCGACAAGCCGATGCAGGGGCATGGGCTGATGCAGGCAATTGCCCGGGTGAACCGGGTCTTTAAGGAAAAATCCGGCGGGGTGGTGGTGGATTATCTGGGGATTTTGGAAAGTCTGAAAAAAGCCCTGAATCAATATACCAACAGCGACCGCAACAATACCGGAATCGATGTGAATGTGGCCATTGCCATCATGACCGAAAAACTGGAAGTCCTCAAGGATATGCTGCACGGCTATGATTATTCCGGCTATTTTGGCGAGTCCAAGGTCCAGCGGCTCCGGGCCATTACCGGTGGCATGGATTTTGTCCTGGGTAAATCGGTGGCGGATCAGAAGGAATTCAAGAAAATCACCATTGAACTGGCCAAGTCCCATTCGCTCTGTGCGGCGACAGAGGTCGGCAAAGCCCGGGCTTTTGAAGTCAGTTATTTTAAAGCAGTGAAAGCCAGTCTGGTCAAGCTCAGTGACAGCGAAGGCGTTGCTCCGCCGCTATCGAAACGGGAGGTCGAAGCCCGGCTGCATCAACTTTTGGAACGGTCCATTATTTCTGAAGACGTCATTGATGTATTTGACGCCATGGGGATTAAACGACCGGATATTTCCATTCTTTCCGAGGAATTTTTAGAGGAAGTACGGGCGATGAAGGAACGCAATCTGGCGGTCGAAATGCTGAAAAAACTATTAGAAGGCAATATCAAGGGAATGGAGCGCAGCAATCTGGTAAAATCTGAGAAGTTTTCGGAAAAACTCCAGAAGGCCCTGAACAAATATCGGAATCAGGCCATTACCAATGCGGAAGTGATTGAAGAACTGATCCGCATGGCCCATGAGATTCGGCAGATGAAAGCGGCAGAAGCTAAGCTGGGCCTCAGCGAGGATGAGATCGCCTTCTATGATGCCTTAACCGCCGACGAAATTGTCCGGGAGTTTATGGAAGATGAAACCCTGAAGACCATTGCCCAGGAGCTGACCATTGCCATTCGCAACAACATCACCATCGACTGGAGCGTCCGCAAAAGTGCCCAGGCCAGTATGCGAAAAATCATCAAACGGCTGCTTCGGTATTATAAATATCCCCCGGAACAGGCCGATCAGGCCCTGAAAATCGTCATGCGCCAGGCCGAGAAAATGTGCGGCAATGTGGTGGCGGAAGGGTTCTGGTATGATAAGGTGGCCGAGGAGAAAGCAGTATATCGGGTGGAGACTTGATTGTAGCAGTGAGCGAGTTTTATGCCGCGGGCTGGATCTGTCCCTCATAAAAAGCCTTTCGTAGAACTAATTAGAAAACATCATTGTCATAAAGGATTAGTTCTGACTAATAACCGAATGAATTTCGAGATTTCATCGACAGTCTCAACGATACCCATAAAAAATTGAAAGTAAGAAAAGGAACAAACCATGAGCAAATTCGCTGTCATTGATACAGAAACAACTTGGGGTGATGAAGTGATGTCGGTGGGGATAGTCATTGCCGATGCGACCACTTTCGAATTGATCGACCAACGTTATTACATTCTCACGCCGTTTAAAAATCACGGTGGGATGTACTCCTCCGCCCTCTATGCCAACGGCATCAAGCCGGATCATGAGTGTTCCCGGGAAAGGGCCATAGCCG
>NZ_JBGSHG010000020.1:0-32985 GCF_041752335.1 Acetobacterium sp.
TGTTCGGAAATAGTAAAATAAGTTTATCATTAAAAAAGGTGGAAAAATTGTGATAAAACGAATTTTTGTAGAAAAAAAAGACAAGTTTGAAGTAGAAGCCAAATCGCTGACACATACCTTTCAACGAATTTTAAAGATTCAAAAGCTTAAGTCCATGCGGATTCTATACCGATATGATGTCGAAGGCGTGGCAGATGGTTTGTTCGATCAGATTATTGGCACCATTTTATCCGAACCCAATGTCGATCAGGTCTTTGAAGGATCCCTTCAGATTAACGATGACGAGAAAATCTTTGGAATTTCCTATTTGCCCGGCCAATATGACCAGCATGGTGATTCTGCAGTTCAGTGTATTCAGATCGTGTCTGGGGAACGGGCTCTGGTTAAGGTAGCAAAAATTGTTGTACTCACAGGTGCACTGACACAAAATGAACTCGACAGCATCAAGCACTATATGATCAATCCGGTCGATTCTCAGGAAGCCAGCCTGGAACCTTTTGTCAGCCTGGTCGATGAGGTGCGGGAGCCCGCAGATATCAAATCGTTGGATAGTTTTATAGCGCTGGATGCTGACCAATTAGAAGCGTTTCGGATGGAGAATGGATTCGCCATGACTACTGAGGACATTTTATTCGTCCAAAATTATTTTAATAACGATGAAAAACGAAATCCGACCATTACGGAATTAAAGGTAATTGATACTTATTGGTCGGATCATTGTCGTCATACGACCTTTTTGACCCAGATTAGTCAGGTGCGGTTCCTGGGTGACGATCCCATTTCACAGGCAATGAAGCTGGCTTATGATGATTATTGTCAGGCCAGAACTGAACTATATAGTGAAAATACCGAACGACCGATGAGCCTGATGGATCTGGCAGTGATTGGCACCAAAGCCCTCAAAAAGCAGGAGCGGATACCGGATCTGGATGAATCGGAAGAAATCAACGCCTGCAGCATTAACATGGTCGTCGATCATGATGGTGTCGACGAAGAATGGCTGCTGATGTTTAAGAATGAAACCCATAACCACCCCACCGAAATTGAGCCGTTCGGAGGTGCTGCCACCTGTTTGGGCGGGGCCATCCGGGACCCCCTTTCGGGACGAAGTTATGTTTATCAGGCGATGCGGGTTACCGGTGCCTGGGATCCCCGGGCAGCGATTGAAGACACGCTCCCCGGTAAATTACCACAGCGCAAAATTTCGACTGAAGCGGCCCATGGTTATAGTTCTTATGGGAATCAGATCGGTCTGGCAACTGGTCAGGTAACCGAAGTTTATGATCCTGGTTTTCTGGCCAAACGAATGGAAGTCGGTGCTGTGATAGCAGCGGCTCCCAAAGAAAATGTCATCCGGGAACGTCCTACTCCAGGTGATGTGGTACTGTTAGTCGGTGGACGAACCGGACGGGACGGTTGCGGTGGCGCTACAGGCTCATCCAAGGCACACACCGAAGAATCCATTTTAGAAAGCGGTGCTGAGGTTCAAAAAGGGAATCCGGTCGAAGAACGAAAAATCCAACGGTTATTCAGAAGCAAAGAACTGGCGAATTTAATCAAGCGCTGTAACGATTTTGGCGCCGGTGGTGTATCGGTGGCCATTGGCGAACTGGCGGACAGTCTGGAAATTGATTTGGACAAGGTGCCAAAAAAATATGAAGGTTTAGACGGCACTGAGCTGGCCATCTCCGAATCCCAGGAACGAATGGCCGTGGTGGTTGATCCTAAAGATGTGGGTGCTTTTATTGCCATGGGCAACACTGAAAATCTTGAGATTACCGCAGTTGCCACAGTCACCGATTCCGGCCGGCTGATCATGAAATGGCGGGGCGCAGAAGTTCTGAATATCTCCCGGGCATTTCTGGAAACCAACGGCGCCCCGCAATTTATTGATGTGGTGGTTGAGTCGCCAACTGAAATAAAAAGCGTAATAGAAACAGTGGATCAAGACCCGAAAAAAGACGAACAATTCGATTTTATCAATCAGCTGACCGAAACCCTAAAAGATTTGAATGTAGCCAGTCAGCGTGGCATGGTGGAAATGTTTGACGCCACCATCGGTGCCGGCACTGTGGTCATGCCCTACGGCGGCAAAAACGCGCTGTCGCCAATGGATGGTATGGTGGCCAAGATCCCGATGATTCATGGCGACACCACCACCTGCAGTATGATGTCCTTTGGCTATAATCCGACCATTGCCAAAAACAGTCCCTTTTTAGGGGGGATGATGGGGGTTCTCGAATCCCTGTCCAAACTGGTTGCTATGGGGGGGGATTATAAAAAGGCGCGACTCAGTTTTCAGGAATATTTTGAACGATTGGGCAAAGAACCGCTTAAATGGGGTCGACCTTTTGCGGCGCTCTTAGGCGCCCATCAGGTTCAGACGGCGATGGGAACACCGGCCATTGGTGGTAAGGACAGTATGTCGGGCACCTTTGGGGAACTGACCGTGCCGCCAACCCTGATTTCTTTTGCGGTGGCAACGTCTCATGTCGATGCGGTGATCACTAGCGAGCTAAAGTCCTCAGAGTCATTGCTGCAATTGTTCACCCTGCCGGTAGACAAAAATGGGGTGCCGGAATTGACAGTGGTTAAAGCTGTTTATGATATCATCATCAAAGCCAACCAGGAAGGCAAAATCTTAAGTGCAAAAACCATCGGCTACGGCGGCCTGGCCGAAGCTGTGGCAAAAATGGCCTTTGGCAACGGCATCGGAGTTACCCTCAATGACCGGATCGATCCCGCCTTTTTGTTTAAACCGTTATATGGCAGTATTTTAGTCGAAAGCTTTGAAATCCTGGAGGGATCAACCCCGATCGGGAAAACAAATGATACTGGTAAAATCGTTTATGGCAGTGATGCCATCGCGATCAATGAACTGGTTGAAGTCTGGGAAGCGCCGTTGCGGTCAGTTTATCCGGAAAAAGCGGAAACCACTGGCCAGGTCGAAACCTTAAGCTTTACGGCCACGCCGATTGGTTACCGTAAAGAAAAGCAGGCAAAACCGCAGGTGTTTATCCCAGTATTCCCGGGAACCAATTGCGAATACGATTCGGCCAAAGCCTTTGAGAACGCCGGCGCAAAACCGGTCACCACGATTTTTAGAAATCAGTCGGCGCAGGACATCACCCGCTCCATTGATGAAATGGCCGCGCATATCAGAGCCTCCCAGATGATTATGATTCCCGGCGGATTCAGTGCTGGCGATCAGCCCAACGGCTCCGGTAAATTTATTGCCTCGGTTTTCCGAAATCCCAAGATGATGGATGCCGTCATGGATTTACTCAATAACCGCGACGGTCTGGTGCTGGGAATCTGCAATGGCTTCCAGGCGCTGATCAAGCTGGGCCTGGTGCCCAACGGCGAAATCTGTGCGATCACTGAGGAGATGCCGACATTGACCTTTAACACCATCGGCCGGCATGTGTCCACCATCCCGATGACCCGAATCAGTTCCAATCTGTCGCCGTGGTTAGCAAATACCAAGGTGGGAGACATCCATCGCATTCCGATGTCACATGGGGAAGGGCGCTTTGTGGCCAGCGATGCAGTGCTGAAAAACCTCATCGAAAACGGTCAGATCGCCACTCAATATGTAGATTTTGACGGCGAAGCCACCCTTTTAGGCCGCTTCAACCCCAACGGATCGGTTTTTGCAGTGGAAGGCATTACCAGTGTGGACGGACGGGTACTTGGAAAAATGGGTCATTCCGAACGGATCGGGAAGAATCTCTATAAAAATATTCCCGGCACTATGGATCAGCAGATATTTAAAGCCGGCGTCAATTATTTTAAATAAATTGTATTTATTATTTTAAATTAATTATAAATTACAAAACTAGTGTTAGAAAATTAAGAAGTAAATACCAAAAGGAGATAAAAATGAGTACACCAAAAGTTGCTGTTATCATGGGCAGTGATTCTGATTTTGAGATTGTTAAAAAATGTTTGATTGCCCTGGAAAAGTTTGGCATTGAATATGATGTTCAAGTCATTTCAGCCCACCGGAATCCCCACAAAATCTTTGAATACGCCACCACCGCTGAAGACCGGGGAATTGAAGTCTTCATCGCGGCAGCGGGAAAAGCTGCCCACCTGCCAGGAGTTATCGCCGGAATCACACCACTTCCGGTTATCGGCATTCCCATTCAAACCTCTTTTCAGGGCGGACTGGATTCGCTTTTGTCAATTGTCCAGATGCCATCCGGCGTACCAGTTGCCACGGTAGCTGTCAACGGCGCTGAAAACGCCGGGATTTTAGCAGCCCAGATGCTATCAATCAAGTACCCGGAGATTCGCGAAAAAATGAAGGCTTTCAAAATTCAGCTCAACGACGAAGTCGTTGCAAAAAATGAAAAGGTTCAGGAAATACTATAAATCACATCATCAATTAGAAATAAAGGAGATTAAGATGGAAAAATTAGAACAATTGTATGAAGGTAAGGCCAAGAAAGTTTTTAAAACCGACAATCCCAACGAATTTATCATTGAGTATAAAGACGACGCCACCGCTTTCAACGGTGAGATAAAAGGCAGCATTGGCGGTAAAGGCGTTATCAACAATAAAATGACCGGCGTGATTTTCACGATGCTGGAAGAAAAAGGAATCCCCACCCATTTTGTCAAAATTCTCTCCGAAAATGAACAACTGGTTAAAGCAGTTACTATTTTCCCGCTGGAAGTAATCATCCGCAACACCGCTGCGGGTTCTATTTGTAAACGCCTCGGTCTCGAAGAAGGGCTGAAATTAAAGTCACCAATCTTCGAATTCTGCTATAAAAACGATGATTTCGGGGATCCGGTCATCAACGATTATCACGCCATTGCTATGGAACTGGCCACCGCCGCAGAAATTGAAGTGATCCGCGAAATGACTTTTAAAATTAACGATATCTTAAAAGCATATTTCCTGGAAAAAGGCATCAACCTGGTTGACTTTAAAATCGAGTTCGGTAAAACCAATGATGGACAAATTGTTCTGGCCGATGAAATTTCACCGGATACCTGTCGTTTCTGGGATGTGGAAACCAATGAAAAATTGGACAAAGACCGTTTTAGAAGAAACCTTGGCAATATCGAAGAAGCCTATGAAGAGATGCTTAAACGAGTCCAAGCATAAGAACCATTACGACTCACGTAAAAAATTAAGGCATCTGGAAAACTAAAATCTAATACCTGGAGGGTACAACATACCAATGATAAATGACAAGTTTCGCGATGAATGTGGAATAATGGGGGCTTATCTCAAATCCAAAGAGAATAACTGTTCTTCATATATCTATTATGGACTTTATGCGCTTCAACATCGAGGTCAGGAAAGCGCCGGTATATCGGTGAACAAAGACGGGAAAATCTTAACCCACAAAGAGACTGGCCTGGTAAGCGACGCCTTCAAAGGCAACGTTTTAAAACAGCTCAAAGGAAACATTGGAATCGGCCATGTTCGTTACTCCACCTCAGGAGAAGATGGCGTCACCAATGCCCAGCCTTTAACGGTCAACCACAGTGTCGGTCAAATCGCTTTAGCCCACAACGGTAACCTTATCAATGATAGCGCGTTACGAAACATGCTGGAAGATTCCGGGGTTGTGTTTCAAACCACCATTGATACCGAGGTTATGGTAAATATTCTGGCCAGAAGTTTGCGTCACGGGATGATCGAAGCGATTCAGCGGATGGTTGAAATTATCAAGGGCGCCTATGCTCTGGTAATCACAGTTGGTGACAAACTGGTGGGAGTCCGTGATCCCTATGGTTTACGTCCCCTATGCATTGGCAAGAAAGATGAAGATTTTTTTCTGGCTTCGGAAAGCTGTGCTCTGGATGCCATCGGGGCAGAGCTGGTCCGGGATGTTGAACCCGGCGAAATTGTGGTCATTGATGAAAATGGCTTAACCAGTTATGGTCAAAACAATTGGGTTAAAAAGAAAGCCTGTATTTTTGAGTTGATTTATTTTGCCCGTCCGGATTCTGTGATGGACGAAACCTCGGTTTATGCCGCCCGTCATAAAGCCGGCGAAATTCTGGCCAAAGAGTCGCCGGTTGAGGCAGATGTGGTTATTGGAGTTCCAGATTCGGGAATTGGTGCTGCGATTGGTTATGCCGAAGCATCAGGGATTCCTTATGGGGTCGGTTTAATTAAAAACAAATACATTGGCCGGACCTTTATTCAGCCCAATCAGAAGCTGCGAGAAGAAGGGGTGCGAATCAAACTAAACCCATTAAAAGAGACCATTAAAGACAAACGGGTCATTATTATTGATGACTCCATCGTTCGCGGAACGACCTCTAAGCGACTGGTTGAGATCTTAAAACAGGCCGGCGCTAAAGAAGTTCATTTTCGGGTCACCAGCCCGCCGGTTGCTCATACCTGCCATTTTGGGATTGATACCCCGCGGCGAAAATATCTGATCGGTGCCAAGAAAACCGTGGAAGAAATCAGAGAAATTTTAGGCGCAGATTCGCTGGCCTATATTTCCCTGGATGGCTTAACGGAATCAGTTGGCGGAAAAACAACCTTCTGCCGCGCTTGCTTTGACGGAGAATATCCGATGGAAGTGCCAATTCTAAATGCCAACGACTAAATCGCAAGTGAAATTAAATTAACTGGAACTAAAAAATAAATGGAGGAAACATGTCAGAAAATCAGATAAAAACAGATGCATATCGACAGGCCGGAGTGGACGTGGAAGCGGGTTATGAATCGGTTAAACTAATGAAAGCCGATGTAAAGCGGACCTTTAATGATCGGGTTCTTTCTCACCTGGGCGGATTTGGCGGGCTGTTCGAGCTGCCCGAAGGTTATCAAAAACCAGTCCTGGTTTCCGGAACCGATGGCGTTGGAACCAAACTACGGTTGGCTTTTATGATGGATCGTCATGATACCATCGGCGTCGATTGCGTGGCGATGTGTGTTAACGATATATTATGTCAGGGTGCCCAACCGATGTTCTTTTTGGACTACATTGCCTGCGGCAAAAACTACCCGGAAAAAATCGCTACCATCGTCAAAGGAATTGCTGAAGGCTGCATCCAGGGAAATATGGCCTTAATCGGTGGGGAAACGGCTGAAATGCCGGATATGTATGGCCTGGATGAATATGACCTGGCCGGTTTTGCGGTGGGCATCGTCGAAAAAGATGATATTGTCACTGGCGCAGCTATTGCTGAAGGTGATGTTCTGGTGGGATTGCCATCCTCCGGGGTTCACAGCAACGGTTTTTCGCTGGTACGAAAGGTTTTATTTAAAGATCTGTCCATGGATGTTAATACCTATGTGGACGATTTGGACATGACCCTGGGTGAAGCACTGCTGACACCGACCCGAATTTATGTTAATGCGCTGGCTGATCTGATCAAACCCTGCGGAATCAAGGGCATGAGCCATATTACCGGTGGCGGTTTCTATGAAAATATTCCCCGGATGATTCCCGACGGACTTTGTGCCAAGGTTGATGCCAGGGTGATCGAAACCCTGCCAATTTTTAAATTTATTCAGGAAGCAGGGAAAATTCCCGCTGAAAGCATGTATGCTACCTTTAATATGGGGATTGGTCTGGTGGCAGTGCTGCCAGCAAATCAGGTTGAAGCCTTTGTGTCTGGCTTGACAACCAAGGGCGAAAAGCCGGTTATCCTTGGCACCATTGTTAAAGGAGAGGAAAAAATCGACTTATGTCTGTAAAAGCATTAAAAAAAATCGGCGTGCTGGTTTCTGGCGGCGGGACAAATTTTCAGTCTTTGATTGATACCATTCATCACAAATATGGTGAAATTGCGGTGGTGATTTCTAACAACCGCCAGGCCTTTGGTCTGGAACGGGGGGAAGCCGCCGGGATTCCGGCAGTGGCCATCAATCCCAAAGGTTATCCCAGCAATGAAGCCTTTGATGAAAAAATTGTCGAGATTTTAAGAGGCTACGATGTCGATCTGGTGGTTCTGGCAGGCTATATGAAAATCATTACCCCGGCCTTTGTGGAAGCTTATCCCAATGCCATTATCAACATTCATCCAGCCCTGATTCCATCTTTTTGCGGGGCCGGGTTTTACGGGATTCATGTTCATCAGGCCGTCATCGATTATGGCGTCAAGGTCACCGGGGCAACGGTTCACTTTGTTAACGAAGTGGCCGACGGCGGCCCGGTTATCCTGCAGGAAACCGTCGCAGTCGCGGATGATGACACACCGGAATCGATTCAGCAGAAAGTCCTTAAAATTGAACACGAGCTTTTACCACAGGCGGTGAAGGCTTTTTGTCTTGACCAATTGACGATAGAAGGCCGACTTATTAAAAAACGAAATGAGTCAAATTAGATAAAAGTGGGGAAACTTGTTAAGTAATAATAGACAATTGCGAAACTGGGCACAAAGCTCATGGCACTTTCACAATTGGCTACAGTAATAAATTTGGAGGAATAAAATGAGAGCATTGTTAAGTGTATCGGATAAACGTGGGATTGTTGAATTTGCATTAAAACTGGCAGCAATGGGATGGGAAATCCTGTCCACCGGGGGAACCGCCAAAGCCCTGCGAGAAGCAGGACTAACAATTACCGGCGTCTCAGAAGTGACCGGCTTTCCGGAATGCCTGGACGGACGGGTCAAAACCCTGCATCCTAAAATTCACGGTGGGATTCTGGGAATCCGCAATAACCCGGATCACCAGAAACAGATGGCCGAGCTTGAGATTACCCCCATCGATTTACTGGTCATCAACCTCTACCCCTTTAAAAACACCATTTTAAAAGAAGGGGTTGCCTTTTCCGATGCTGTCGAAAACATTGATATCGGGGGACCAACGATGCTGCGCTCGGCGGCCAAAAACTTTAATGATGTGACTGTGGTAGTGGACCCGGAAGACTATGCAGTGGTTCTGGCTGAGCTGGAGGCAAACGGAAAAACAAACTATGAAACCCGCTATAACCTGGCTTTAAAAGTGTTTGAAACGACCTCCAATTATGACACAATGATTGCTGACTATTTAAGAAAACGGGTTGCCGGGGAAGTCTTACAAGACACCATCACGATGACCTTTGAAAAGGTTCAGGATCTCCGTTACGGCGAAAATCCTCACCAGAAAGCCGCTTTCTATGGCGAAGTGGTTCCGGTTAAAGGAGCCCTCACCGCAGCTAAACAACTCCAGGGGAAAGAACTTTCCTATAATAATATCAACGATACCAACGGCGCCCTGGAAATCTTAAAGGAATATGGGGACGAACCCACCATAGTCGCGGTTAAGCATGCCAATCCCTGCGGCATTGCCAGCGACGAAAAAATTGCGATGGCTTATAAGAAAGCCCATGATAGCGATCCAGTTTCTATTTATGGCGGCATCATTGCTTCCAATCGACTGATTGATGAGGCCGTCGCCAAAGAAATGGTGGAAACCTTCCTGGAAGTAATTGTCGCGCCAGAATTTACACCGGAAGCATTGGCGATTCTGGCAGCTAAACCAAATCTGCGGTTATTGGAGCTGGCCGACATCACGCACAACGAACCAAGCTATGAAGTGAAAAAAGTGATGGGTGGTCTGCTGGTTCAGGAACGCGATACCAAGCTTTATGATGATTTAAAAGTTGTTACCAAACGTCAGCCCAGCGAAGCCGAAATGGACGAATTATTGTTTGCCTGGAAAGCGGTTAAAAACACTAAATCCAACGCCATCAGCTTAACTAAAAATAAATGTCTGATTGCCAACGGACCAGGCCAGGTCAATCGGGTCGGCGCCCTGGAAAACGCCATCCGTCAGGCTGGCGAAACCGTCAAAGGAGCGGTAATGGCATCCGATGCCTTCTTCCCCTTTGACGATAGCGTCAAAGCCGCCGCCGCTGCCGGTATTACTGCCATCATCCAACCCGGTGGGGCTGGACGCGATGAAGATTCAATCAAAGCTTGTGATGAGGCAGGCATTGCGATGGTATTTACTAACATGCGCCACTTTAAACACTAGTTTTGCGTCGATAATTGCCCGACTTCTGCGTTGGAGACGGTTTTGGCCTTGGTCACGTATTAAGCATACGCTCCCGTCGGCCAAAACCGTCTCCGCCTTGAATTCGAACAATTCTCTTAGCAAAACAAGGTTTGATTGATTGTGTAGGGGCGATCCGTGATCGCCCGTTTCCAGTTTGTCACGAAGATTTGAAAAACACAAAGCAAAACAAGGAGAGACAGATGAAAATATTAATGATTGGATCCGGTGGCCGGGAGCATGTGTTAACATGGAAGCTTGCCCAAAGTACCCGGGTTGAAAAAATATATGCCGCCCCGGGTAACGGTGGGATGGCAGAATTGGCTGAATGTGTGAATTTGTCGGTTGAAGATATTCCCGGCTGTTTGGCCTTTGCCAAAGAACATCAGATTGACCTTACCGTTGTCGGTCCCGAAGTTCCCCTGGTGATGGGGATGGTTGATGCTTTTGAAGCTGAAGGCTTAAAAGTCTTTGGTCCCAACAAACATTGCGCTCAGTTTGAGGGCAGCAAGGCCTTTACCAAGGAATTTTTATTCCGTCACAATATTCCCACCGCCGCCTATAAAGAGTATACTGATTTTGATGAAATTATCAAAGATCTGGGCATTTACGGCTATCCGATGGTGATCAAGGCTGATGGTCTGGCCGCCGGTAAAGGTGTGTTGATTCCCGAAAACGAAGCCGATGCCCTGGAAGGCATGGCAATGATTATGAAAAAACGGGAGTTCGGAGAAGCAGGCGATAAGGTGGTTATCGAAGAATTTCTTACGGGACAGGAAGCCTCGATGCTTTGTTTTGTCGATGGCAAAACGATTGTCCCGATGGAAAGTGCCCAGGATTATAAACGAGCCTACGACAATGACGAAGGCTTGAACACCGGCGGCATGGGAACCTATTCCCCCAACGTACTGTTTGCCGACGAAGCCCTGAATAAACGCATCAAAACTGAAATACTGGATCCGATTATAGGCGGTTTTATTACCGATGGCATGAACTTTAAAGGCATCCTGTTTATTGGCCTGATGATCGACAACGGCGTACCGAAGGTTCTGGAATTCAACGTCCGCTTCGGCGATCCTGAAGCCCAGAGTGTCCTGATGCGGATGGAATCTGATCTGGTCGACATTATGGAAGCCGTCATCGCTGGCGAGCTGGCAGACTGTGAGATCAAATGGAGTAACAAAGAAGCCGTTTGCGTGGTAATCGCCTCTGGCGGCTACCCCGGCCCTTACGAAAAAGGCAAAGTCATCACTGGCATTCAAGATGTGAAGGACTGCGTCGTCTTCCACGCCGGAACCAAACTGGTAAACGGCGAACTGCAAACCAACGGCGGCCGGGTTCTCTGCGTCACCGCCCTGGGTGAAACCCGTGAAGCAGCAAGAAAAACTGTCTACGCCAACATCGGCAAAATCCACTTCGACGGCGCCCAATACCGAACTGATATTGCCAAGTTCAACTAAAATTTAATAGTAGAAATTTTTATGGAGGGCTACCATGCAGAAGAGTATTATCAGCGCCATGATGGCATATGTTTTATGGGGAATCCTCCCGATTTACTGGAAGGCACTCAAAGAGGTGTCACCGCTTTACATCCTGGCTTCGCGAATTTTCTGGTCTTTCTTATTTTGTGTGATTTTTGTCACCATCATCAAGAAATGGCCAGAAATAAAAACCATCCTGTTAGATAAAAAAAGATTTATTTATTGCATTCTCAGTGGGATCATGGTGTCGCTTAACTGGTATACCTATATCTGGGCCGTGAATGCCAATTTTATCATTGATGCCAGTTTGGGGTATTACATCAACCCGTTGGTGGTGGTATTGTTCAGCGCTCTTTTCTTTGGAGAACGATTCAATAAATGGGAAAGTCTGTCAGTCTTGCTGGCTTTGGTCGGGGTTTTATTCATTACCCTGAAAATCGGCAAATTTCCGGTAGTGGCCATTGTTCTGGCACTCACCTTTGCCTTGTATGGTGTATTTAAGAAAAAGCTCAATGCCAGCCCGATAGTCTCACTGATTTTGGAAACCGCTGTGGTGGCACCGTTTGCCTTTGTGGCGATTCTGTATATCGAAAGCCAGGGACAAGGGGTCATTGCGCTGGGTAGTCCGATGGTGACAACGTTGGCGGTATTGGCCGGCGTGGTCACTGCCATCCCGTTACTGCTTTATGCCAAGGGGGTCCAGGAAATATCCTTTTCACTATTGGGCTTTTTTCAATACATTACCCCCACAATTATGTTGTTCCTCGGGGTATTTCTTTATGGTGAAGCTTTCTCAACGGTGGATCTGATTGGTTTTGGATTTATCTGGGTGGCCTTGATTATCTTTACCATTTCGAAGATCCATAACGGTAGCAAAGAAATTGTAGA
The DNA here is from genome assembly GCF_041752335.1 of Acetobacterium sp. Taxonomy (GTDB): domain Bacteria; phylum Bacillota; class Clostridia; order Eubacteriales; family Eubacteriaceae; genus Acetobacterium. The sequence continues at coordinate 12,334 of NZ_JBGSHG010000020.1, forward strand.
GCCGGATTTATAAAAACAAACAAGCGAAAATTATCTGATCAACCCTTTAATTTAAGAATAAATGGTTCAGACTGTCAAAAAAAGATAACCCAGTACCGACAACCTCACCCATTAATTTAAGAATTAGTGGGTTTTTCCATTTTAGGTTTGCGCTGGTTTGAATTAAAGTCTAAAATAGAGGGTATAAAGATTAAAAGGCAAGGATCTAAGAATAAATCGGCATCGCAGAGAATTGCGAAACCCATGAGTATCAAAGAATGATCTTATTGATCACGGCCGATGCACAAACAGCTTTATAGCACAAAACATGAGGAGTTAACGTGAAAAATAATATTGGTTTTATTGGTTGCGGAAACATGGCAAAGGCCATGATTGGTGGTTTGGTGAAGGGCGAATTATTCCTTCCGGAAAATATTCTATGTTTTGATCCCTCGAGCGCGGCAAGAGCTCAGGTGGGGGAAGAATATGGGGTTAATGTTCAGGATTCCAATGTAGCTGTAGCGGCACAAGCCGACTATCTGGTTTTGGCAGTGAAGCCATTTTTATATTCCAAGGTGTTGGAAGAAATTGCCGGGAGTATCAAACCATCGGTGATTATTATCTCGATTGCGGTGGGTGTTGGTTTTGAAGACATTAAGGAATTTTTGGGCAGAGATGTTAAAGTAATTAGAACCCAGCCCAGTACTCCGGCATTTGTGGGAGAATCCGATTCTACCCTTTGTCCGGATGGCCACATGTCAGCGGAAGATACCGAGGATGTCATCAAGATTTTTGAAAGTTTTGGAAAAGCTGAAATCATCAGCGAAAAGCTGATGGACGTGGTGCCCGGAATTGCCAGTTCTGCACCGGCTTATACGATGCTGCTAATTGAGGCCATGGCCGATGGCGGGGTACTCCATGGTTTTCCCCGGGATCAGGCTTATCGATTGTCGGCCCAGGCAGTTTACGGTGCCGCCAAACTGGTTCTTGAATCCGGAGAGCATCCGGGAAAACTAAAAGATCAGATCTGTACTCCCGGGGGAACTACCATCGAAGCCGTTCGGGTGCTGGAAGCCAAAGGTTTTAGAGACGCAGTGATTTCTGCGGTAGACGCCTGTGCTAAAAAATCTTTGGCGATGAGTAAAAAACAGGTATAACTTTATTAAATTTGGTTAATCCACTAAGGAGATGATTTATCATGGATGAAGGATTAATTAAAAAAATACGAAGAAATATGAGTCTCGAAGAAATGGTATCCCTCTGTTCGGGCCGAACTGACTGGGAAACCGTGGGCTATTCCAAATATGGCATTGAATCTGTGTATATGGCTGATGGCCCTCATGGTATGCGGGTGATTGATAATGATGTTTCGCTGGGGATCCCCCAGGGTAAACCGGCCACCTGTTTTCCACCGGCGGTACTCTCAGCCTGTTCATGGGACGAAGGACTGCTTGAATTTGAGGGCCGAACCATTGCCCTGGAGGCCCGGAGCATGGGTATTGACTTGATTTTGGGCCCTGGCATCAATATCAAGCGATCCCCCCTGTGTGGACGTAATTTTGAATATTTTTCAGAAGATCCGCTGCTGTCAGGTCGATTAGGGAAAAGTTTTATCCTCGGAGCCAAAGATCATGGCGTGGGAACTACAGTCAAGCATTATCTGGCCAATAATCAGGAAACCCGGCGCATGACCGTGGACGAAAAAATTGATATCCGAGCGTTGCGGGAAATTTATTTAAAACCCTTTGAGATCGCCGTCAAAGAAGGAAAACCGATGGCGGTGATGTGTTCCTATAACAGCATTAATGGCAAGTTTGTCTCCCAGAGCAATTATTTTCTGACCCAACTGCTCAGAAACGAGTGGGGCTTTGAGGGGATCGTCATGTCCGACTGGGGTGCTGTTTATGACCGGGTCAGAGGGGTATACGCGGGAATGGATCTGGAAATGCCCGGCAACGGCGGCGTCAATAACCAGAAAATATTTGACCGGATCAAAGAAGGTAAGTTGAAAGTCACCATTCTCAATGAAATGGTGGAACGCCTGATTCGCTTTTCCTTTCAGGTCAAGGAAAACCGCAAAAACTATGCCACGGATCTGGAAATTGAACCGAAGGGGCATCATAAAATCGCCCAATTAGCAGCGGTTGAAAGTATGGTGTTGCTGAAAAATGAAGAAAATATTCTGCCCGTCGATCGAACCAAAATTAAGAAGCTGGCGATCATTGGAAGCATGGCCTTTGATCCCCGCTATCAGGGCAGCGGCAGTTCAAAAATTAACCCCTATCATATCGATGCCCCCTATGAACGGATAAAAAAATTGGTGGGCGACGAAATACAGCTATTCCCCCATCAGGGCTATATCCATGATGAGGTAGTGGAGCAAATCCATCTGGCCGAGCAGGCGGTGGAGGTAGCGAAAAACTCGGAAATGGCTTTGCTATTTGTGGGCTTGCCGGATCACGATGAATCGGAAGGTTATGACCGTACCCATTTGTATCTGCCCCAAAAACAGATTGCTCTGATCCGCAAGATCTGCAAGGTTCAACCTCAAACGGTGGTGATTGTTCAGAATGGTGGCGTCGTGGATATGAGCTGGGAACACCAGCCCAAGGCCATTGTCGAGATGTTTTTAGGCGGTCAGGCCGGTGGAGATGCCATTGCGAAGCTCTTATTCGGCGAAAATAATTTCTGCGGCAAACTGGCAGAAACGATTCCGATGCGGTTGGAAGATACCCCGGCTTACATAAATTTTCCGGGAATCCACGATGAGGTGGTTTACGGCGAGAGTATTTTTGTGGGTTATCGTTATTACGACTTTACTAAAAAGAAGGTTCGGTTTCCCTTTGGGTTTGGGCTTAGCTATACACATTTTAACTATGAGCCCATCGAGGAACCGGAGTTAACAATTGATGCCAAAAAAACAGTCACTGTTAAATGCCGGATCACCAATACCGGAGTTATGAACGGCAAAGAAATTATTCAGCTTTACACCGGAAAATCAGATACGGCCATCCTGCGACCGCTGCGGGAACTCCGGGGATTCAAAAAGGTCTTTATCCCCGGGGAGCGATCTGCCGAGGTTAGCTTTGAACTGGGGCTCAGTGACTTTAGCTATTATAATCCCGCCACCAGATCATGGGAACATGAGTCGGGTAGCCACCAGATTTATATTGGCTCATCCAGCCGGGATTTACCGATTGTTTATCCGGTTCAGATTACCAAAGATCTGATCCATCCCATCAACCCGTTATCCTATCTCAGCGATTTCAAAAAAACAGATCGGGGCCAGATCATTTTAAAACTGCTGCTCTCAGGGTTTGAAGAGATCATGGGGGATGATCAAACCAGAGAAGATGACTTTTTTATGACGATGCTGGCCAACACGCCACTTCGCAAACTGGTTGAGTTTTCCAATGGAATCTTCAGCGAAGAGTGTATTGATAAGATTATCGAACTGGTCAATTCAGATGAGTCTCTGGTAGGAGTCACCTTCGAGAAACTGGTTAATTGTACCGAGAAGAAAAAGGGTTTTTTTAAGAGTCTTTTCGGTGGCAATGACGAAGAGTATCTCTGTATCCATTCCAAAGTTCGGGAGCTGGTCGAGGATGAGGATGTCATGAAGATTCTCAAAAATTATTTTGGCGACGAAACCTTTGAAAGTGACTATCTGCAAATGGCCATCAAAATGGGAATCTGTTTTGATAAGGTGCAGAAATTACTTCCCGACGATTTTTTCTCTGACGAAAAACTTAAAAATATCGAACGGGATCTCAACACACTGGCAAAACTAAAAAAGAAGTAAGGCGATTGACATGAAAGTGTACCGATTAGTTTGCAATTAATGATCGGTACCTTCTCTTTGTATAGCTGAGGGATTTTTTTTTAATCCCTCAGTATAGTTCAGACTAATATTATTTAAGAAGGAAAGATAAAAGATGAATACACTCACCATTGATACATCCACCATTGTGGCATCAGTTGCCATATTAAATCAAGAAAAATTAGTTGGCGAAATGATTATCAATCATCAAAAAAAACACTCGGAAAAACTGATGATTGCCATCGATCATTTGCTCAGTGATGGGGGTCTTTCGATTCAGGAGATTGATGTTTTCGGCGTTGTTTCCGGCCCCGGTTCGTTTACTGGGTTGCGCATTGGCATGGCGACCATCAAAGGATTTGCCCAGGCCCTGAATAAACCAGTAGTGGGGGTATCCACCCTGGAGAGTCTCGCGATGAATATTCCCTTTGCCAATGGTCTGATCTGCCCGCTTCTGGATGCCCAGCGCAATCAGACCTACACCGGGGTTTTTCATTTCGAAGACGGCCATCTGGTTCGGGATATGGCCGATGCGGTGATGGAAATTGATGATCTCATTGCTTTTTTAAAAGCGAGAAATGAGACCATCTATTTTTTAGGCGATGGCGTGCCGCGGTTTTCACAAATCCTGCTGGCAGCGATCCCAACGGCCCGGATCGTCCCCAATTATCTCAATATGAATCGGGCCTCGTCAGCCGGAGCCCTGGTCTTGGAACGGGCATTAAAAGGGGCGACCAGCCACTATCGGGAAGTGGAACCCTTTTATATCCGACCTTCCTACGCCGAAGAGCATAAAAAATGATGATCAGTTATCGTTTAATGGAATCCCGGGATGTAGTCGGAGTTTTTAAGGTGGATCAGGCCTGTTTTTCTCATAATTGGACCGAGGATTCCTATCAGTCGGAAACCAGAAACATCCTCTCCAATTATATTGTCGCTGAAGCGGATGGCGAAATTATTGGCTTTGGCGGCTTCTGGCAGGTGCTTGACGAAGCGCACATTACAAATATCGCGGTGCGGGAAGCCTATCGTCAGTCTGGGGTTGGGCAAGCGATTATGAACGCGATGCTGGCGTTAGCACTGGAAAAAGGTTGTGTGGTGATGACCCTGGAGGTAAGAGGAGATAATCAGCCAGCCATTAATTTTTATCTAAAAAATAAGTTTACCCGGGAAGGCCGACGAAAAGATTACTATGGTACCGGAATGGACGGAATCATCATGTGGAGGTATGGACTTGAATAAAACCATCAAAATAGTTGCAGTGCTGCTGGGAATTCTGGTTCCGGTTATTATTTTTATCAGCGGTATTGAAGCAGCGGTGTTTGACAAAGCTTTTTACATGGATCAGATGAGGAAAAATCAGGTCACTGAAAATACTGGCATTTATCCCCCGGATATGGATCTGGTCGTTAGTGAAATCATCAGTTACCTCAAAGGAGATCGGCAGGATTTTGACATCAAAGCCCGTTTGGCACCGAAAAATGCCAAAAACGTTGTGGATTATGTGTCTATTTTCAATGACAAAGAAATCACCCATATGGATGATGTCAGAGATCTGCTGTTATTCTTTCTCGGCCTTCGCGACGCTGCCCTGATTCTGGCGCTGATAGCCTTTCTGATGCTGTTGAAATATAATAATAAAGCTATCATCAAGGCCTTATTCTATGGCTCGACCATTTTTATGGTGATATTGCTGGTCGTTGGAGCGAGTTTTGTTTTTAATTTCAACGACACCTTCATTCTTTTCCATCAGTTGTTTTTTTCCAATGACTTATGGATAATGGACCCATCAACCGACCGACTGATCTGGATTGTCCCTGAGCCCTTCTTCTTCGCAATGATCGGCCGGATGGTCATCTACATCCTGGTGCCCCTGGGACTCACCACTCTAGGATCGGGACTGATCTTGCTAAAGACACGAAAAATTTAAAATAATAGTGATGAAACATAAGTAGATTTTACAAACAAAGTAGCACCGACAATTGTTATATTGTGTTGTGTGCCTCATGGCGAACACGGCGATAGCCTGTACGAATTTTCGCGAAGGCAACGAGCCAATCACAAGCTTGCTTGTAGTTGGCGACTGCCCGCGAACCTAAGAGAAAGTAGCGAAGCGGATTTCTCGTGGTGTGCGCATACAACTGATTAACAATTGGTCGGTGCGGTAATATGGAGAAACTGAAGTACAAATAAAGAGTAATTCTAATCGAGGTAAACATGAAAATTCTTAGTATTGAGACATCCTGTGACGAAACATCCGTTGCCATTGTTGAAGATGGCCGGAAAATATTGACCAACCGGATTTATTCCCAGATTGATATTCATCAAAAATATGGGGGCGTGGTGCCGGAGATTGCCTCCCGCAACCATGTCACCAAACTGCCCTATATCATCGACGAAGCCCTGTCAGAAAGCAAGCTTTCCCTGGCCGAGATGGACGCCATTGCCGTGACCAATGGGCCGGGGCTGGTGGGGGCGCTGCTGATCGGTCTCTCCACCGCTAAAGCGATGGCTTATAGTCTGGGGAAACCGCTGATTGGCGTACACCATATTGAAGGCCATATCGCTGCTAATTTTCTCCAATATCCGGAACTCACACCACCTTTTTTAACCTTGGTGGTATCTGGCGGACACAGTCATCTGGTATTAGTGGAAGATTACCAGACCTTCAAAGTCCTGGGACGAACCATCGATGATGCCGCCGGTGAAGCCTTTGATAAAATTTCCCGGGTTTTGGGGTTGGGTTATCCCGGCGGCCCGGCCATTGATGCCGCGGCCCAAAATGGCAACCCCGATGCCATCGCTTTTCCGAGGGTGATGCTGGATAAAACCCAGTATGATTTCAGCTTCAGTGGATTAAAATCTGCAGTGCTGAATTACCTCAATGGCAAGAAAATGAAAAATGAAGCGGTGAATCCCGATGATGTTGCTGCCTCTTTTCAATTGGCAGTCATCGAGGTGTTGGTGAGCAAAACCATCGCCTGTGCGAACAGCATCGGCATGAAGACCATCTGTATGGCCGGCGGGGTGTCCTGTAATTCGCTATTGCGAAAAATGATGGGACAGGCCGCTGCCGATGCGGGCATGACCCTGTACTATCCTGATCCGATTCTTTGTACCGACAACGCCGCCATGATCGGCTCGATGGCTTATTATAACTATATCAATGGGCAAGAAAGCGACCTGAGCCTCAACAGCATACCGGGTCTAAAAATTGGAACCCGGCAATGAAATCATCAGGGAATAAGTCTTGTATTTAAAAGGGTAAACTCATTTATATAAAGAGAATAGTACCCTCTTTAAAAATTAAAACAATCTTAAAAAAAATTAAGATGATCAAAAAGGGAAAAAAAACTTGCAATCAAACTGCAAATCATTTAAAATACTATTAGCACTCAAGATGAATGAGTGCTAATAAATGAAATAAAAGGTACAGCGTACCCAAGATAATCAAATGGAGGAAAAAATGAGTTTAAGACCTTTAGGTGACAAAGTAGTAATTAAAGTTAAAGCTGAAGAAGTAAAAACTTTAGGTGGAATTGTTTTACCGGGATCTGCCCAGGAAAAACCACAGCAGGGTAAAGTAGTTGCAGTCGGAACTGGAGAAATTATCGATGGCAAAAAAGTGCCATTGGACGTTAAGGTAGATGATGAAGTTATCTATTCCAAATATTCCGGCAATGAAGTAAAAATCGGAGAAGATGAGTTTTTAATCATTCGTCAGGCCGATATTTTAGCAATCGTAGAATAATAAAATTCAGAAAAACAGGAGGAAAATAATATGGCTAAAGAGATTAGATTTCGTGAAGACGCCAGAGCAGCACTGATTACTGGTGTAGATAAATTAGCAAATACCGTTAAGGTAACATTAGGACCAAAAGGAAGAAATGTTATTCTTAGCAAATCATATGGTTCACCAACCATCACCAATGATGGTGTTACTATTGCCAAAGAAATTGAACTGGAAGATGCCTTTGAAAACATGGGTGCTCAACTGGTTAAAGAAGTTGCTACCAAAACAAACGACGTAGCAGGTGACGGTACAACCACAGCAACCCTATTGGCTCAGGCTATTGTTCGTGAAGGTAACCGCAACGTTGTTGCCGGTGCAAACCCAATGGTACTGAAAAAAGGGATTGAAAAAGCTGTTGTGGCTGTTGTCGAAGAATTAAAAGCAAACAGCAAAAAAATCGAAAGCAAAGAAGCAATCGCCCAGGTTGCATCCATTTCTGCAGCTGATGCCGAAATTGGAAAACTGATTTCCGAAGCCATGGACAAAGTCGGTGATGACGGTGTTATCACTGTTGAAGAGGGCAAAGGCATGGGCACTGAACTTGAATTTACCGAAGGGATGCAATTTGACCGTGGTTACTTATCAGCTTATATGGTAACTGACACTGAAAAAATGGTTGCTATCCTTGAAAATCCATATATCTTAATCACTGATAAGAAAATCTCCAACATCCAGGAAATCTTACCAGTTTTAGAACAAATCGTTCAAACCGGCAGCAAACTGTTAATCATTGCTGAAGACGTTGAAGGCGAAGCACTGGCAACCCTGGTTGTTAATAAATTACGCGGAACCTTTAACTGTGTTGCTGTAAAAGCGCCAGGCTTTGGTGATCGACGTAAAGCAATGCTGGCTGATATTGCCGCATTAACCGGTGGAGAAGTCATCTCTGACGAATTAGGCTTAGAATTAAAAACCACCACCATCGAGCAATTAGGCCGTGCCCGTCAGGTTAAGGTTGACAAAGAAGATACCATTATTGTTGAAGGCAGCGGAAACAAAGACGCAGTTGAAGAACGAATTCGTCAGATCAAAGCTCAGATTCCTGAAACTTCTTCTGAATATGATAAAGAAAAATTACAGGAACGTTTGGCTAAATTATCTGGTGGTGTAGCTGTTATCCAGGTTGGTGCAGCCACCGAAACTGAACTGAAAGAAATCAAATACCGGATTGAAGATGCCTTAAATGCGACTCGGGCAGCGGTTGAAGAAGGGGTTGTATCTGGTGGCGGTACTGCTTACATCAATGCAATTCCAAAACTTGACGCTTTAATCGAAACGCTGGAAGGTGACGAAAAAACCGGCGCCTACATTATTCGTCGGGCGATTGAAGAACCAATGCGACAAATTGCTGAAAATGCTGGTCATGATGGTTCAGTGATCATTTCTCAAATGGCTGGTAAAGCGGTTGGCGTTGGTTACGATGCAGCTAAAGGCGAATTTGTTGATATGTTCCAGGCTGGAATCATTGACCCAACCAAGGTAACTCGTTCAGCAATTCAAAATGCAGCCAGTGTTTCAGCAATGTTCTTAACCACTGAAGTAGCTGTTGCTGATCTTCCTAGCGAAGATGCTGGTATGGGCGGAATGCCAGGCGGCATGGGCGGAATGCCAATGATGTAAGCCTCAGGCTGCATTTATTGGAAAAACGAAGATAATTAAATGTTAAGTAAGCAACCAAAAAGGCAGTCTCTTGCGAGGCTGCCTTTTGCTTTCTGGTTTTATAGCGGTTTAGTCAACATCATAGGGGATGCCGGCGAATAGGATTTCCATTTCTGGCTGTTCCAATTCCGCCAGCTTAACGATCAGACCATTTAACAGGGTAATCATGGCCTGAGCATCCGGGGATTCGTCATCGGATGGTTTGGCGGCATAAAGGGCAATCAGCATGGTATTGCGAGTGGTCCCTTTCACATCTTTAAACAGGGTATTTAACACTCTTTTTTCATTAGTCGTCAGTTCCATTTTTTCCTCCAGATATTTATTGAAAATTTTATTTTATCAAAGTTTTACTCTAACAAATTTTTATTTTATTCAAGTTAATCGCTAAAATGACTCGGTTTCCAGGGCCATCAAGGCGAGCTCCCAGGAATCGGTGAATTCAGATAATTGCTGTTTGAGATTTTCATAGGACAGATTGATCTCAGAAGCCAGAGTGAGGTTATCGTAGAAATCGGGGGCACACATTGCTGCCTCGATGGACTCTATTTTTTGTTCAGTCACTAAAATGGCTTCTTCAATTTCTTTAACCTGTTTCTTTAAGAGTCGAATTCTGGCTTCCTCTTCCTTCTGTTTCTTGCGATCTGTTTTCTGCTGAGTCTTGGTTACAATCGTTTTGTTTTCTTCAACCAGAACAGCTTCCCGTTCTGAGGCATCGGCCTTATGTTTTACATAATCGTCGTAGTTGCCCAGATGGATTTCCATTCCATTAGATGAAAATTGGTAGATCTGAGTTGAAATCCGATTTAAAAAATATCGGTCATGCGAGATAAACAGTAGCGTACCCTCGTACTGACTCAAGGCATTTTCGAGAATTTCTTTGGTATCCATGTCGATGTGATTGGTCGGTTCATCCATCAGCAGGAAATTAGACTGGGAAATCATCAGCCGGGCCAGTAGCAAGCGGGCCTTTTCACCACCGGACAGGGTATTGATCGGTTTGAAGACCTCATCGCCGACAAATAAAAAGGCCGCCAGGATATTACGCAGCTCGCCTTCCGTCAGTTTTGAATCAACATCCCACAGGGCTTCGAGTAGATTTTCATTGTAGAATTTCTTCAGATCCTGATGCTCCTGATCGAAATAGCCGATATGGACCTTCTGACCCAGACGGATTTCGCCGGCATCGGCGGCCAGCTTTTTCTGCAAAATACGAAAGAGTGTGGTTTTACCGGCGCCATTGGGTCCGATGATACCGATTTTGTCGCCCCGATGAATTTCAAAGTTCATATTTTGAAAAAGCAGACGATCATCAAAGGATTTTTTGATTCCGGTCACCGCCATAACGTCATTGCCGCTTTTAACCCGGGGGATAAAGCTGAAATGGCTGTTATGAGCTGTTTCCACCTTATCGAGCAACTCGATCTTACTAAGCGCTTTTTCCCGGCTGGAAGCCCGTTTAGAGCTTTTAATGGAGTTATAGGCTCGGAACCGGTCGATGACTTCCTGCTGGTGTTTGATTTCTTTCATTTGCTGCTGATATTGATGGTTTTGTTCCATCATATCCTGGCGTTTTTTAACGGCGTATTGGGTATAATTACCATGATACTCTTTAACGTTTTGCTGGGTCACCTCAATGATTGAGGTACAGACCTTGTCAATAAAATAGCGGTCATGGGACACAATGATAAAGGTTCCGGGGTAGTTTTTCAGATATTGTTCCAGCCATTGAAGGGCATCGATATCGAGGAAGTTGGTGGGCTCATCCAACAACAGCAATTCCGGTTCCTGAAGCAGGATTTGACCCAGGGTAGCCCGGGTTTTTTCACCGCCACTGAGCATTGAAAAGGCTTTGTCCTGATCTTCAGGTTTAAAACCGAGGCCATTGATGACGCCGCGGATCCGGCTGGGATATTCGTATCCATGTTTTTTCGCGAAACTATCCTGAAGTTCTCCAAACTCCTGCATCAGTTTTTCCTGAACCTCGCCTGAGGAGCGAGCAATGGCATCGCCGATCAGTTTGATTCGTTTTTCCATCTCAATCAGCGGTTCAAAAACTTCGGTGAGCATTTCAACCAGGGTGGTATTTTCAGCGATATTGGATTCCTGGGATAAATAGCTGATGGTCAGTCCGTTTTTCTTGCTGATTCGCCCGGTGTCAGGAACCAATTCTTCAGTAATCAGTTTGAGCAGAGTTGATTTACCGGTGCCGTTCCGACCGACAAGACCGATTTGCTTTTTTTCATTGATGGAAATATTCAGTTGATTAAAAATTTCATGGATGCCATAACTAAAATGCAAATTTTCTATATTGATTAACATTATTTCACCTGTTTTCATTTTTGTTCAGTTATTTAGGTTCACTTTTACTATTCTATCAAAAAAAACCGCAAATTAAAATGAATAATTTGACGTAATTGATACATATTGTTATAATAAATTGATTATCCGAAAGAAAGGAGAAGTTATCATGCATCGCTTCTCAAAAAAAGTATCTATGACCGTTGTTAAACGGTTGCCAAAGTATTACCAATATTTAAGTGATTTACAACTTAATGATATCGAAAAAATATCATCCCGGGAATTAGCAAGTTTAATGGGACTGACAGCTTCTCAAATTCGACAGGATTTAAATTCTTTCGGGGGTTATGGCCAACAGGGTTATGGTTATAATGTCGGAGAATTAAAGGAGGCTATCAAGGAGATTCTTGGACTTGATAGTGAATATAATTGCATTATTATCGGTGGCGGTAATATGGGTCATGCCATTGCAAACTATGAACGGTTTAAGCGGGAAGGCGTGATTCTAAAAGGTGTTTTCGATGTCGATCCACTAACAGTCGGTACGGTTATTGGCAGTGTAGTGGTAAAACATATGGATGAGCTTGATGAGTTTATCAAGTCGAATGAAATAGACATTGCCATTTTGTGTGTACCCCGGGAGGTGGGGCAGAAGGTGGCGACTCAGGTAACCGAATTGGGTGTGAAAGGCATACTCAATTTCAGTCCCTTGGATTTGGTTGTGCCCAGTGATGTTGTGGTCGAAAATGTGAACATTACGGATAGTTTATTCACACTGACCTATTTGTTGGGCGAATAAAGAGATTAGCAGTAAAATAGTTAAGAGTTTGATTTGCATCAGGCTCTTTTATTTTGCCCAAAATGGCTGTGCTACGTCAATGATACTTTTTCATCAAAAAAAAGAAACACGTTTGCGTGTTTCTTATGTTTATAACAAGTTATTTAAACATGATTTTCATAGTTTTTGACTTACTTTCCGTTAGAACTCTTGAAATTAATAAAATCCAGAACTTCTTGCTTATAGCTTTCCGGGAAAGAGAAGTAAGAAGAAAAAGAATCCACTTCTTCGTTGGAAAAAACGTAAGATTTTAAAAATTCTTCACAGGTCATCGGCTTGGGGTTGCTGGGCAAAAGTTTTGGCTGATCAGTTCGACATAACAAGTAGTCAACAGAAACTTCAAAAAAATCAGCTATCTTGATCAATAATTGGTTTTCCGGCAAATTCTTATCTTTTTCATACTTGGAGATAGAACTCTTGTTGAGATAGAAAAGATTGGCAAAATTTTCCTGAGTCAATCGTTTCGAAATCCGCAACGCCTTTAATCGACTACCAAAAGTATTGTTTTCCATTTTTTCACCTTCTTTCAGTTTAGAATTGTTGGCACAAATGCACTGCCTATTTACTTATTATAACATGTCTTTAACATTTGTCAAGATTTGCGGTTGAATTTAAGGAATAAATCTTAAAGGGATAACGCATCAAAAGGGCGCTCTTGCTTCTCTAAGAAGTCGCAGACACTCTCCGAATTTCGCCTTTTCAGGGGCTGCTTCATTGGCTGGAAATGGGGATTCAAGCGATTGGCTGTTAATCGCGGTCTCAGTTATTGTGTCAAATAAAGCATTAAATTCCGTATTGACTGAGGGATCAGTTGATTTGTGTTTTGATTTTCCGTCTTCGGTTATAATTTCATCGTAATTGAGAGCAATCAAAGTCGATCCATTAAAAGAGGCCTGGAGTAATCCCTGATAGCCATCCCGGTCAGGGGTGCTGATGACTGAATAAGTATCGAGGGTATCAATTTTAATTGGTTCATGATCACCTTTCGTGGCTTGATTCAGAATTGCCTCGGATAATTTGATATATCGTTCAGATGTTTGAGTCGCCCCAGAGACAGCGTCTATCTCATCAGGACTTTGGGAAAGCAAGAGTTCATTGTAAAGGCGGAGATATAGCGTACCTAAATTTGCCACAGCCAGGTTTTCCCAGGTTAAATCGGAACCCTCGATGTTCAGGCGATCGGCTTGATTTTTGTCAATTTCTTTTAAATTTGCCTGGGTAATCACTCCGTTCTTAATGAAAAGGCTCAATTGCTGGGCATACCCCCTTGAATCATAGTATTTTGTAGCCGCAGAATACTGGCCATCAGTCAGAGGTTTGAAATTTTCTGCAGGTAAAATTGAACCGGTAGCGGGATCGTTGATCAGTTCTTTTTCCGCACAACCGGTTAATAAAAACGGTATCATACCTGAGACCAGGAGTAAAATCACAATTCGGAAGTTGATGTGATTTTTGAATTTAATTATTAGCATTTTTATCACCATTTTTAAATTATGTTTCTATTAATACGCGGAGGCATTCATCAGTGGTGGCACAATCTGCTTTTTCCTGGAAAACACACCATTCATGTATTTGCTGAATTCTCCCGGCTGAAAACCAAAAGCCAGCTGAGCAAGGTTTTTGGCCTCTCCGGCGATGATCAGTTCGGTGCCGCCTAAAATAATATCGGTAACCATTAAAATGGCCAGATCCAGGTTTTCCTCCTTACATAATTTGGTCATCTCAAGCAGAACGCCATCTAGTTTATCAAAGATACCTCGAAAATCCCCGGTATTGATTTGGGACACCCCAATTTTATAGGTTCCCATGGTGAACAATTTCCGATCGGTGGAAATTATTTCTGACGGGTGCATTTCATTTAAATTGCTGCCAGCTACCAGCATTTTTTCGCCGTAGCTCTTAACATCGATGTTAAGAATCTTTCCCAGCTCCCGGGCAATGGTGCGGTCGTCTTTGGTGCAGGTGGGTGAATTAAACAAGAGTGTATCGGAAATGATCGCACTGAGCATCAGCCCGGCTATATCTTTAGGGATCACGATCTTATGCTCATGGTACATTTTCGCAACGATGGTAGCTGTACAGCCAACTGGTTCAATGCGAAGGTATAGCGGCGTGGCGGTTTGTATTTCGGCCACTCGATGATGGTCGATGACTTCAATGATTTCTGCTTCTTCCACCCCGACAATCGACTGGTTCCGTTCATTGTGGTCGACTAGAATTACTTTTTTACGGCTGAAGTCAATGAGGTTGCTACGTGAAATGGTTGAAAGGACTGTTCCATCAACATTGACAACTGGGAAACGGTCATGATCAGAGGTCAGCATATTCTTCTTGACATCATCAATGGTTTCATAGGTCATAAAATACTCCAGATGATTTTTCTGGTAATAGTTTTTTATCGGAATCCCCTGGCAAAGCAGTCGAATGACTTCGAAAGGGCCGAAGGCCACAATCAGAACAGCCCCCTGATAGTCATCCGGAATTTGGAAGACGATGTCCGGTGACGAATTGGAAACAATGATGATTCCGGCCCTGGTGGCAAAGGCCCGGTTCATATACATGTCCTGCTGAACCGTAACCAGAATGTCCTGGCTGCTTAAGGTCTGTCCAGCTACTATTTCGGTGATGGTATAAACATCTCCGTGAACCAGTTCGGATTTGATTGAGCCATAAACCTGGGCTTCCAGCAATTCAATGATATTATCAAGTGGGGTTTCGCTATCCCGGAGTAGCGATTTTGAAAAAGCATCGGTATAGGCCGGGATAATGTCGGACAGCGAAACCATGCCGATGAGTTTTTCTTCATCACTGATGACAGGCAGGGAGCGGCCGGGGTGATCAATGATCTGACTCATGGTTTTGGAGACCGAGTCTTTTTCATAGGCCATCGAAAAATCGGTGAGGACCAGATCTGAAACCTGGGGTTTAACGTCCTTGATTAGTTCGGGTAAATCGATTTTAAAGGTATCCAGGATAAACTGGGTTTCTTTATTGATGGGGCCCAATCGGGCCGGAAAGACCTGGGTGTGGCCCAGAGCCTGCTTTAAATGGGCGTAAGCAATGGCGGAACAGATGGAATCGGTGTCCGGATTCCGGTGTCCGAAGACATATATTTTCTGGGTCATCGATGAACCTCCTTTTATTTGATCATGAATGAGTATTTAAGAACCGCAGCACATCGCCATAGACAAGATCACGCTTATCTTCATTAAGTATTTCATGTCGCATCAGCGGGTAAAGAATGAGCTCGACATCCAAAACTCCAGCTTTCTTTAGCTGCTGGGTGATCTGGGTCACTTCTTTGCCCATACCGCCGACAGGATCGTCCCGTCCGGCTAAAAAAAGCAAGGGAAAATCGTTGGGGATCTTTTTTAAGTTGGACTCTTTGGTGGTATAGTCAAGACCATAAAATAAATCCCGGTAAAATCCTGCGCTGCAGGTAAAACCGCACAGAGAATCTTTTACATAGGCATCCACATTTGATTTACTCATCGAGATCCAATCATATTCAGTCCGATTGGGTTTGAATTTTTTATTATAGCTGCCAAAAGAAAGATCGGACAGCAGTTTAGAGGGCGTTTTTTCACCCTTTTTCCGGATCTCCCGGCGGGCAATGAGGCTGGCGGCTTTGCGCATAAAATTGCTGATGCCCACGGTGGTGCCGATAATAATTGCACCATCATAAAGTTCGGAATAATCAATAATCGCAGTTCGTGTTACCACTGAGCCCATGCTGTGCCCGATAATAAACAGCGGCAGCTCCGGATAGGTATTTTTGAGCATGCCGGAGATTTCTTTGACATCTGAGACAACCCGATCCCAGCCATTGCCGTTAGAAAAAAAACCCAGATCACCGGAGTCTTGACCAGTTTGGCCATGGCCCCGCTGATCGTGGATGACAGCCAGGTAGTGATTTTGATATAAAAAATCCATAAATTCATGATAACGTCGGGCATGTTCAGCCATGCCATGAACGATGAGAATGACACCCTTTGGTTCGGACGGGCAGGGTGTTTCGTAATAAGTTAGCTTTGCCTCATCGGATGTATAAAAACCATTAGTGGTTAAATCAATCATTAGCGATCCCTTCTTTCAAGTTGTCTTTTAATCTATTTTCACATTATAACAAAATATCTTAAAAAAAACAGCGTTCCCGGTACTAAAAAAAAGATAATCAGTGTATAATTAAAATAAAAACGTTGGATAAAGGGGAATTGAAAATGAAATTAACGGTACTTGGCAATAATGGACCCGTTAACCCTATTTAAATGAAGCGACCGTTATTATGGGGATTTGTCACCCTAAGTATGGGCATTATTGCGATTTATTACCATTTGCCGGTTTGGGTGCTGCTTGGCTTCGGTGGCCTGCTGACCGGAATGCCGTTTTTTTTCAAAGTTATCAAAATAACCCAGATGGTATTTGTCTTTGGTTTGTTTGGGTTAGGCGCTTTTTTAGGCTGCGGAGCCTTCCCGGAGACGGATGTGTTGGATAACTTTTATCAAAAAGAAGTTTCACTTATCGGCGTGGTCACTGAATATCCGATCCGCACCGAAAATCGGTTAGCTATTAATCTGATGATGAAAGAAATAGTCATTGCCGCGGATGAAAACAATTATCTGGAAGACACAAAGGGGATCAGGGCCACCATCTACTATCAAACAGATGATGACACAACAGGTGAGAATGAAGCGTCAAAGACCGATGAAGATCAGCCACTAGAACTGGCACCCGGTGATGTGCTGTTATTACAGGGGAAATTGACTCAACCGGCCGGCAAAAGAAATCCCGGCGGCTTTGATTATGGGTTGTATCTCAAATCCCAGTCAATTGACGGGTTGCTGACGATCAGGCCTGAAAATATTGAACGAGTCGGTCAGGAAACGACATTATATTACCAGATCTTGGGTATCAAAAGATCCCTGGAAAACCGATGTGATGTAATCTTTTCCGAGGAGGTAGCGGATTTACTCAAGGGTGTGGTATTTGGCGAAAAAAACATCAATGAGGATTTGGCCCAAAGCTTTCAGGATGCCGGCGTTACCCATGTTTTGTCGGTGTCCGGACTCCATGTGGGGTATGTATTCCTGGCAATGTCCTTGCTGTTGATGACTGTAAAAATAAACAAGCAATATTGGATCTTTTTTCTGGCCCCGGCTTTGCTGTTTTACGTCGCCCTCACCGGGTTTGCAGCATCGGTGATCCGGGCGTCAATCATGCTCTTGTGTCTGACCTGGGGCCAGGGAATTCATCGGGAACGGGATGCCTTGAATCTGCTGTGTCTGGCCGGACTTGTGATCTTAGGGATTTGGCCAGCCCAGCTTTTTCAGGCCGGATTCCAACTATCCATGGGTGCTGTGCTGGGGATTATCCTGTTTTATAATCCGCTGCTGTACGCTTATGAAAAACGCCGGAATAAAAAGCGGGTGCATAATAAAATAAAACCAGGACCGGTGGTTCAGGGTACGGTCATGACTTTTTGCGCCACGGTAGGCACCCTGCCGATTCTGCTATACCATTTTAAAAGTTTTACGCTGATGAGTTTCTTTTCCAATTTGCTGGTGGTGCCACTAATCGGTGTGTTTTTGCTGGCCGGGATGGGATTTCTGGTGATTATTTCGACCGCTCCTTTTTTAGCCCCCGTATTGACTATACCAGTGGCATTTTTAGGGGAATCGATCATCGTGGTACTGGATGGGATCAATGATCTGGGAGCGGCTGCAAATTTTTTATGGATCAACCGGGGCGGACTGTCGCTGGCTGAAACCGGGCTGTTTTTACTGCTGGTCTTGCTGATTTCAGGCTATTTTTATCTCCGCCAGCCCTATGTGCGAAACACTGTGATGAGTTTGGGACTGGTGTTGGTGCTGATCGTGATGGCAACCCCGCTGTTTCCCAGAAATCTGGTGGTCACCGTGCTGGATGTCGGTCAGGGCGACAGTATTTTGATTGAGACCCCGGGCGGGCTGAATTATCTGGTGGATGGGGGTGGCTATCTCTTCGAACGATCCAACCGGATATCCGATCAGGTGCTCTATCCGGCCCTGTATTCTAAGAATATCCGTGAGTTGGACGCCATCTTTTTAACCCATAACCATGTCGATCATAGCCAGGGCGTTGAAGAACTGGTTTTTGATGGCTATCCAGTCAAGAATTTGTTTATGAGTGTCCAGACAAATAATGAAAAACTCCTCAATCAGCAGTTGGTTCCGGTTTCCTTATTAAAAAAAGAGTCGGTGATTGAAGGGAGTGACGGCGTGACCATTACGGTGTATAATCCCGAAGGACAGATCATTCCCAAAGAGGATGAGCAGCAGAACAATGCTTCGCTGGTGATGATGGTTTCCTATCAAAATTTCAATCTGCTTTTATGCGGGGATATCGAAGCTGAGGTGGAAAAACAGCTGGCTGAAGAATTGCAGGCCCTTAGCAATGAACGGGATTTTCAGATCATCAAAATTCCCCATCACGGCAGCAAAACCTCATCCACCCAAGAATTTATTCAGGCGATTGACCCGGAAACAGCGGTAATTTCGGTGGGGGCAAATAATTCCTTTAACCATCCCAGCGATGAGGTGATGGAACGCCTGGACAAGGAAGCAATCACAGCATTGCGAACCGATCAAAAGGGGGCCGTGGAAATTACCAGCAATGGGGAATTTATTCACATCAGAAATTATGTGAATTAAATTTCAAAAATTATCCAATAATATCAGTTATAACAAGACTTAACCTTAACTAATGGAGAAACAATGTGAATTATAAAGAACTCAACAAATGTGTAAAAAATCAGGAGATCAGTCCCGTTTATCTATTCACCGGCCCGGAACAGTATATCGGCCATATGATGGAAAAAACGCTGATCGGGACAGAACTGGCAAAGGGTCTGGAACCCTTAAATATGACCACCTATAGCGACAAGAATGTGGATGTATCAGAATTGCTGGCCACCTGCGAAACCCTGCCGATGATGAGCAATAAGCGGATGGTTATTGTCCGGGAAGAAGCGCAACTGGATAAGATTACCGATAAAAAGGATCTCGATCGGATTGCGGCCTACCTCGAGAAACCCTGTCCATCTACACTGTTAATTATCTACTGGGAACAACCGGACAAGCGTAAAAAACTGTACAAAAGTCTGACTAAAGCCGGCTCCCTGGTGGTGTTTGAAAAACTCGATGCCAGCGATCTTCAGGCCTGGATTGTCCGGCGGATTAAAAATGCCGGAAAAAAAATCAACCGTTCCGAGTTGGAACTCTTTATCCAGCGGTCGATGTATTTAATGAATGAGAAAAAAACTATGGAGATGGTGGACAATGAACTTAACAGCCTGATTGACTATGCCGGGGATCGCAATGAGATAAGTAAAGAAGACATCTTGCTGATCTTGCCCCAGTCCATTGAAGAAGGGATCTTTAAGCTGATCGACTACGCGGTCAGCGGTCAAAAAGATCAGGCCCTGCTGATGCTCAACCATTTTTATCTGGAAGGGGAATCCCCCTTTGGGGTTTTCAGTCTGCTGCTGCGACAAATCCGGATGTTGTTGATGGTTAAGATTTATAGCGCTCGGGGACTGCCGGCCAAAACGGTGGCGACGGAAATGAAGCTGGCCCCTTTTATAGTCAATAAGATCTTAAAAAACGGAAAAAATTATCCCATCGACAATTTATGGGAGATTATGCTCATCGGCGCAGATCTTGACGCCCAGATGAAACTGGGAGAAATTGATCAGAATTTTGCCCTGGAATTATTTTTGATGAAGATTGCATAATAGCAGAGTGGATTGTGCTGATGCGTTTGAGCAACAAAAAGATAGCCTAGTACCGACAACCTTTCGCGTCGGTACGAAGAGGGCGGTATTTTTAACAGCAATAAAAAAAGATGTACCTGAGTAAGTACATCTTTGGATAGACCCTAGAGACACGGGTTTTGGGAATATATAAATGAGGTAATTAAGCAGTCATCTTGTTGATAATTCTAGCCAAAGTACTTTTTTTACGTGCTGCTGTGTTTTTATGTAAAACACCTTTTGTAACAGCCATATCAATTTTCTTTGATGCTAAACGATAAGCTTCCTGCGCTGCTTCAACGTTACCTTCAGTAACTGCAAGATCAAATTTCTTGACAGAAGTCTTAAGATTAGTTTTTACCATCTTATTTCGCAGACGACTGATTTCATTTGTTTTAGCTCGTTTCATAGCCGATTTAATGTTAGCCATGGGTTCACCCCCCTCATTTATTTATAACATAGCAATTCTAACACAT
>NZ_JBGSHG010000021.1:0-3935 GCF_041752335.1 Acetobacterium sp.
TGCTATACTCCTTTAAGCAAGCGAAAGGAGCGAAAAATGAATAAAAAAATAGTTAACAAAGCCAACACAGTCCGATTTATTGTTATTATCGGTGTTATTATTATACCACTTATGTATAGTTTTTTCTATCTCAGTGCCTTCTGGGATCCCTACTCAAAATTGGATAACCTGCCGGTGGCACTCGTCAATAATGATGCGGGTGCCACCATCAATAATCAGCAACGCAATCTGGGGGACGAATTCCTCGACGAGTTGATTAAAGATGGTACCTTTAAGTATGTAATCACCGACGAGGCCACCGGTAAAGCCGGTACCGAAAGCGATGATTACTACGCCATGATCGTGGTGCCTCAGAATTTCTCTAACAATATTGCGTCGGCAGCGACGGTCAATAAGCAGACCGCCAGCATTATCTTTTCGCCCAATGAAAAAAGAAATTATTTGGCCAGTCAGATCCTGGGAAAAGCTGAGATGCAAATGGAAACCAGCTTAAGAGAAAGCATTTCTGGCGAAATCGTCAACAATCTGACCGATCAGGTGGCCAAGGTGCCCGGTCAGTTGGGCACCCTTAATGATGGCTTAACCCAGCTTTCCAGCGGATCAGCGCAATTGCTGAGTGGCTCTCAGACCTTAGCCAACGGCACTTATTCGCTGGTTGCCGGTTCCCAGGAATTGGCCTCCGGTTCGGAAACCCTGGCCTCCGGCACTCAGGCGTTAGCCGCTGGCAGCCAGACCCTGGCCTCCGGCACTCAAACCCTGGCCGCTGGAACATCACAATTTGCCGCAAAATTTTCTGATTTTAACGATGGTATCAGTACCTTAAAAAGTGGTTCGGCCCAAGTGAGCAATGGTGCAGAAAGTTTGGCAGCTGGAACCGATCAGTTGAATCAGGGGATTCAGGGCTATACCGCCGGTGTCGATACGCTGATCGGCAATGTTAACCAGACCTCGGCCTTTATCTCGGCTTTTGTCGGCGAACATCCGGAATTAATGGCCGATCCCCAATTTGCCGCCTTTATTTCGAACATGGCCTCCAGCGATAACGCCGAGAGCATTGCCCAATTGGAAGCGGCTGGTAGTCAACTTAGTGGGGCATCCGATGCTATCGCCGCCGGAACCCAGGCATTAGCCGCCGGAACCAGCAATCTGGATGATGGGATTGCCACCGTCAGTGCCGCCGCTGGCCAATTAAATAATGCTGCCGATAGCATTTCAGCTGGAGCCAGTGTCGTTTCAGACGGCGCCTCATCACTGACAAACGGCGCTACAGCACTGTCAAGCGGTGCCACCACCCTGACCAATGGCGTTTATACTCTGGCCGACGGCGCTTCCACCCTGGCTAGTGGTGCCACGACTTTGGTCGATGGTCAGCAGCAGCTTAACAGCGGCATCACCACCGCCCAGAACGGCGTCACGACGGCCGTCAATGACGCCAATGCCGACACCGCCAAATTAAATGGTTTGGGTACCTATGTCAGTGAGCCGGTTACGGTGGACGATGCGGTCATCGACCCGATTGCCAATTATGGTACCTACTTTTCGCCCTATTTTATGTCCCTGTCGCTATGGGTTGGCGGTCTGATTATCTTCTTCGGGATCTATTTTGATGCCGATCAGAAATTTAAGATCCTGTCCCGG
Organism: Acetobacterium sp.; assembly: GCF_041752335.1. Classification (GTDB taxonomy): domain Bacteria; phylum Bacillota; class Clostridia; order Eubacteriales; family Eubacteriaceae; genus Acetobacterium. The sequence continues at coordinate 1,639 of NZ_JBGSHG010000021.1, forward strand.
GAAAGCAGCAATAAGACTGCCCGCAGCTTTATTTATCTGCTGCTGGGCCTGGCCCAGGCGATTTTGCTGGGCAGCATCATTAAATATGTCTTAGGGTTGGAAATCGCCCATACCGGCTTGTACTTTGTTTCGGTTTGTCTGGTCTCGATGACCTTCCTGGCGATTGTCCAATTCTGTATTATCCACATGGGCGATGCCGGAAAATTTGTGGCATTGACGTTGCTGATTCTGCAGTTGACCTCCTGCGGTGGCACCTTCCCGATCGAAACGGTGCCGAAGTTCTTCCAGGTGCTGTATCCCTTTATGCCGATGACTTATTCAGTGGTGGTGTTTAAGGATACCATTACCGGTGCGATCTCCGGCGACTTCTGGCATAGTTTCCTGATTCTGGCTATTTATCTGGTGGTTTTCTTTGCCGCCACGATCTTCCTGACTACGATCAAGAAAAAGAAGGCCGAGAAAGAGGATGTGACGGTCAAAGCCGAACTGAATTCAGACCAGTCATTCTAAATAAGTAGAATTAAATATTTAAGGGGCGATCCGTGATGACCAGGGGGTCAGACCCTCGCCTGCACACTGCACAATTACAAGTATCAATTGCAAAAATCTTCAATCCAACAGATATAGACCAAATAAAAAGAACTCTGCATATCAATATGTGGGGTTCTTTTTATTTGCTGTCGATCACTTTGAAATAACAAGCTGAAATGATATAATTATTTAAAAAAAAGATCATGAGGAGTGTCTGCATGTCCGATGCATCAATAACCAAAAAAGCTATCGCCAAGGGCTTTAAACATATTCTAAACAATAAAAACTTTGAAAAAATAACCATTGCCGAAATTACCGCCGAGTGTGGCCTGAACCGCCAGACCTTTTATTATCATTTTCACGATAAATACGATCTGATCAACTGGATCGTTTATCAGGAGGCGATTCTGGTGATCCGAACAGAGCTCACCATCGAAAACTGGGATAGCAAGGTGCTGGAGCTGTTAACGACGATGAAAAATGATGGTCATTTTTATCAAACCACCTTAAAAGACATCAACGGCACTGAATTTCAGAATTATCTGTTTACCGTTACCAAGGAAATTTTTATCGAAATGATTGAACACTTGTCCAGTGATCGCAAAATCAATTCGGAAGCAGTCCCGGTGATGACACCCCAGAAGAAAACTTTTACTGCCGAATTTTTATCCTATGGGGTGGTGGGGATGATTATTAACTGGGCCCAAAACGGGATGAAGCAATCACCAGAGGAAATCACCATCAGTATCAAAGAGATTATCAACGGGGCCCGGATGTTTGCCGTTTCCCGTTATTTTCAGGAACTGACCAAAGCGTAACAGCGAAGATCGGCTGGATAAACAGCCCCAAATAATCAACAAGAAAATTTAAGGAGTCCATATGAAAAAGAATGAAGTGATTGAATTAACGATAGCGGGATTTAATTTCCCCGGTAAATCCTGGGGAATGCACGGCGAAAAAAAAGTCGTTATGAAAAACGGCCTGCCCGGCCAACGGGTACTGGTGAACATTGCCAAGAAACGAAAAAAATTTGAAGGCCGAATCCTGGAAGTGCTGGAAAAAGCCCCTAATGAAATTGACGCCGCCTGCGATGTCTTTGCCAAATGCGGGGGCTGTACCTATCAGAACCTGCCCTATCAAGAACAGTTAAAGCTTAAAGAAAACTATGTCTTAAACCTGTTGGAACAGGCCGGGATCGCGGGCTTTGCCTATGAGGGGATTGTTCCCAGCCCCGAGGTTTTTGGTTACCGGAATAAGATGGAGTATTCCTTTGGCGATAACGAAAAGGATGGCCCGCTGATGCTGGGACTTCACGAACAGGGCAGCTTCTATAATATTGTTAAAACCGATGGTTGCCAGATTACCGACGGGGATTTTAATGCGATTCAAACGGCGGTGCTGGGCTATTTTACCCAAACTGGGGACAGCTATTTTCATAAACGCAGCCACGAAGGCTTTTTAAGACATCTGGTCGTGCGCAAGGGCAAACACACCGGCGATCTGCTGATCAATCTGGCCACCACCACCCAGGGAACCCTGGACGAAGCGGCCTTTGTCAAATGCCTGCTGGATCTATCGCTTATCGGCCAGATCCGGGGAATTCTGCATACCCAAAACGATGGCATCGCCGATGTGGTCAAAGCCGAAACCGCCAAAACCCTGTATGGTGAAGACAAAATTGAAGATAAGATTTTGGGACTGACCTTTGAAATCACCAGCTTTTCCTTTTTCCAGACCAATACCTTAGGAGCCGAAAAACTCTATTC
>NZ_JBGSHG010000022.1:0-14573 GCF_041752335.1 Acetobacterium sp.
TATTTTCCTTCATGTTTTACTCCTATACTATCAGAGAAGCATTACACTCAACGGGATGCTTTACATAGATTGCTCTATTATATCAAAATAATTGATCGAATTCAATTTTTTCAAAATTCTTTTTTCTCTGTTTAAAGTGGTATCTTTTCTTCGGTCATTATTCATACAGCCAGCCAATTGCTGAGCCAACTTTGTTACTTTTTTAATAAGCACATAAAAAAACTGTCACAGCCATCCATTAGAGGGCTGGTAAAAGTATAGTCATTACCGTTGTCATCAGGAATGAGCTGCAGTTGGGGATATTTAACCAGCAATTTACTGATTTGGTTTTCATTTTCATCTTTATTAATGGTGCAGGTTGAATAAAGTAGCTCACCTCCAGGTTTTAAATACCGGACGGCGTTTTCAAGCAGGTTCGCCTGAATTTTTACCAGTCCCTTGCGGCCTTCTTTGGTACTGTGATATTTTATTTCCGGTTTTCGTCTGACAACCCCAAGCCCGGTACAGGGGACATCCAGTAGAATTTTATCGAAAGATGCTTCATCAGCCAGTGAAAAATCGCTGCCATCCTGATCTTCCAGACAGATATTTGTACAACCCAGCCGCTGCATGCTTTGTTCAATAAGTTTCAGCCGGCTGGCATAAACATCGCGAGCAATAATCTGCCCGTCATTATCCATCATCTGACTAAGATAAGTTGTTTTCCCGCCAGGCGCCGCACACATGTCCAAAACCCGGTTCCCCGGTTGTGGATTTAACCGCTCGACCGTCAGCATCGCAGCCTGATCCTGGATCAGAAAATGGCCATCTCGAAACAAATGGGAATTTTCAATATTGTTTTCAAAAATCCCCAGGTTTGTCAGATGGATGGCATTAGGCGACAGGTTTCCGGGAATTGCCTCGACCCCGGCATCCTGCAAATCTTGAATCAACTGATTTTTTGAGGTTTTTAGGGTATTACATCGCACCGTGAATGGCGGTTTTTCATTCAGCAGCGGAATAATCGCCTCGGCCTTCTCGACCCCATAGATTTCATAATATTTGTGGATAATCCACAACGGCACCGAATAACGGATTGATAAAGCTTCCTTCTCATTATCCCAATTTTCAAACTTGAATTCTTTTCCATCACTTTCAATTTTCCGCATAATGTTTCGCAACACGCCATTGATAAAGCCTTTCGCCTGGGGTTGAATTTCAGCGGCTAAATTAACCGCTTCATTAACAATCGCATAGTTGGGAATCTTATCTAAAAAATAGAGTTGATAAATAGCAATCCTTAATATTTCACTGACCTCTTTATGCAATTTATTCACGGGTCGGCTACTTTGTTGTTTAATTAAATAATCCAGATAGATCTGATTCTGAAGACAGCCATAAACAATATTTAAATAAAGCCGACGGTCTTCATCTTTTATCGGAAAGCGCTGCAAGGTTCTCTTGATTTCCAAATTGGAGTAGGCGCCATCATAGTCAATTTTCAGCAGGGTTTCCAGTGCCAGTTTTCGAATATTCATCAATCTCTTGAACCTCTTAATACGATTAGTCTGATCAGTGTTAACAAAGACATCAACGCTGCCGCGACATAGGTCAGGGCTGCGGCTCTTAAAACTTTTTTTACCCCAACTTCTTCGCCCGGCTGCAGCAGATTGTTGTCAACCAGTGCCGTAATGGCACGCTTGCTGGCATTGAATTCGACCGGTAAGGTAATCACCGTGAAGAAGAGACTAAATGAAAACAGAATAATTCCCAGATTCATAAACATCGTACCCCAGCCAGATGTTTGCCCGAAGAAAAGTCCGATAAAGAAAATCGGCCAGGCTAAATTTGAGGCAAAACCGGTAACAGGCACAATAAAACCTCTAAACCGCAGTGGCCAGTAGCCTTCTTTGTCCTGAATGGCATGGCCGGTTTCATGAGCGGCAATGCCAACAGCTGCCACGCTGGCCTGCTGGCCAACCCCTGACGACAAGCGCATGATTTTATTCCGGGGATCATAATGATCAGTCAGATTACCCGCCACATTTTCGATACCGATAGCATTCAACCCATTGGCATTTAATAATCGCCGTGCTGCATCGGCTCCGGTCATTCCATTTTTAGTCGGCACTTTGCTGTATGCTTTGTAGGCACTGCTCACCTGGTGCTGAGCATAGGCGGCGAAAATGATTCCCGGAACAAGTATCAACAGTGTCCAATAATATTCTAAAAAAAACATCGCATATCCTCCTGTAATTTTTTTTATCTTAACATAATTTCCTAAAGAACTGCTTAGGCTAGTTTAAAGTAGTTCCAATCTCCAATTTTTTTCCGCGCAAAAAAACAGTGGTATCCATCCGCTTTTTACCTGGCGCTTGAACTGATCCGATTTTTACAGCCCCGTCTTGGGTTTTTATCACAAGGCCATCCCGATCATTGGCGGTAATAATGGTTCCCGGGGATTCCTGGCCTTCCCAATCAATGATCTCTGGCAAAAAACATTTGATTTTTTCGTCCCGATATATTATATAGGCCCCTGGCGACGGATCCGTCCCATTAATCAGAAACTGTATCTCCCGGCTGGTTTTTCCCCAATTGATATGGCCAGTGTCTTTAAGAATCTTCTGAGCATAGGTAGCCAATGCATCATTTTGTGAAACCGCTTTTAACGATCCTTCCAATAGCTTTTCCAGTGTTTCAATTAATATACTTCCGCCTAAAACAGATAAATCCCGGTAAAGACTACGGAAGGTTGTAGTCCCGATAATTGGATATTCTGCCTTTGACAACATATCTCCGGTATCCATCCCTTCACCCATCTGCATAATGGTGACCCCCGTTTTTGCTTTTCCATCGATGATAGCCCGTTGGATCGGTGCTGCGCCCCGATATTGTGGTAATAATGAACCATGGATATTTAATGCACCAAAGGGCGGGATTGCTAAAATTTCTTTGGACAAAATCTGTCCATACGCCGCAACGATAAAAATATCTGCTTCAAAGCTCTTCAGTTGTTCAATAAATTGAGGTTCATTAATTTTTTCCGGTTGTAAAACTGTCATACCCAACTCTAATGCTTTCGCTTTTAGCGGTAACAGCTCAACCTTATTCCCTCTTTTATTGGGTCGATCCGGCTGGCAGATCGCTGCTATGACCTCATACCCGCCTGATACAAGATTTTCCAGGGCCGGAACACCGAAATCGGTTGTACCCATAAATATCACTTTGATTTTCTTCATTTTTCGACACGATCAATAAATAAGATCCCATCCAGGTGGTCAAGTTCGTGACAAACAGCTCGCGCTAGCAAATCCGAACAGAAAAGTTGAAAAACAGTGCCATCCTGATCGGTTGCCTCAACTACCAATGATTCCGGTCGTGTTACTAAACCCGACTGTTCCGGAAGGCTTAGACAGGCTTCTTCATCGACTTGTTCACCTTCGGAAGAAATAATAGTAGGATTGATAAAGATCATTGGACCATCGCCGACATCGATGACACACAGGCGTTTTAAGATCCCAACCTGAGGGGCTGCCAAACCAACCCCCTCCGCTTTATTCATTGTTTCAATCATATCATCTGTCAAAGTTTTAATTCTCTCATCTATTTCTTCGATAACCCGAGATTTCTTTCTCAGAATTGGGTCATCATCGATTCTTATTTGTCGAATGGCCATTTTTTCCTCCTGATTCGTTTGAAATTGAATTCTTTTTTCTTATACATTTATTTGAATGGAAACCTTTGATTTCAACTCTTCTATTATACCAAACTTGATGATTTTTAGCATTATATTTTGAAAAACACAAGGCTTTGATGTCTTGAACACAATTTGATAAGTCATGTTGCCGCCTCGGGTCACTCCAACTCGCACCGGTTTGTAAACAGCATGCCCTTTACCCCATTCTTTTAATTCTTCTTTTATGGCAACATAGAGCCGAAACGCATCGTTTTCCGCTTCCTTTTCTTTTTTTTGAAAAACAACAAGACTAATCATATTAATAATCGGTGGATATTTCATCAATTTTCGATAGCGGATTTCGCCCCGATAGAACTCCTGGAAACTTTCATTTTTAATGGAATAGATTGTTTCATTTTCTGGTTCGTGGGTTTGAATTAAGCCTTTTGTTGCCCCATCCATCGTTTTTTCAAAAAAACGGCTGTATGTCTGATAGACTGTTTCTGCGGCCTGGTAGTTACCCTGATTAAGATCCCGATCAATAAGAACGGCAGCAGCAACACCAACATTGGTTAAATTAAAGTGCTTAATGATAACCTGCGTTCCGATTAAAATATCTATTTCTCCGTCGGCTATGGCTCTGTTCATTTTTTTTATTTCAGCTCGTTTCATATTTCCCTGAACCACTCCGATTCGGATGTCTGAAAAAGCCTTTCTGAGATACTCTTCTAATTGATCGATACCAAAACCCATGTGTCTGATTTTGTCACTACCACACTGCGGACATCGCAATGGAACCACTTTTTTATAACCGCAATAATGACATTGCAGGGAATTATCCTGATTGAAATACTTTAAAGAGACACCGCAATGGGGGCATTTTTCAATATGACCGCAGTTGCGGCATAAAACACTGTTGGCATAGCCCTTATTATTAATGAACAGAATGCTCATGCGTTTCTGTTCAAAGCCAGTCTGCATATATTTTAGCAAACTCCGACTTAAAATGCCCATATTTCCCTGTTGCATTTCCTTTTGCATATCGACAATTTCAATACCATGTCTGAGCTTGTGTTCATCTCCAATTTGGATCATCGCCAGCTCGTTTTTTTCGATTTGGTACCAGGTGGCAACCCGGGGTGTGTCGTCAGCGATGATATAAGCAGCCCCCATTATTTCACTTGCTTTCTTGGCAATATCGACAATATGGAATCGGGGTGTCGAGATACTTACGTGTGACGGATCATGGTCATCATCAATGATAATAAGACCCAGTTTTTTAAACGGCAAGAACAAGGCTGATCGCACCCCAATCACCACTTTTAAAGCTCCATTTTGAACCCGCCGATACAATTCTACTCGTTGTTTGGGGGTCAGGCGACCGTGAAAAACACCAACCTGATCACCAAAATATTTATAAAACATTTCCATTCGCGCAAATGTCATATTGACTTCCGGAAAGATAATAACAACTGATTTATCAGACTTCAGCTGGTCCTCGATGGCTTTGAAAAACAACCGATATTTACTGGCTCCATCAAAAACATGAAAAAAAACACCCGGTTTCATTTTCGTCAATTCCTGATACCGGTTGTAATTATGCTGTTCCTGAGCTGTCAATACAACGGTCTGATTTTTTTTTACTACAATTGACGGCTTGGTTCCCCGTTCTGATGACAAAGTTCTGCTTTTTTTTACGTAGTCTTTTTTTATCAGTGGATTTAAGCTTTTTTCAAACTGTGCCGATACCATTTTCAGATCGCCATCCGTCATATCTTTCCGCCGCAGGTAGTTCAGAAGTTCGCGCTGTTTTTTGCCAATTTTTTTATCCGTGTCAATGGCTTCCCGTCCCGTAGCAGTAAGATAATAGCTTGTTTCGGCCAACGCATCCTCCCCGTTAGGGTCACTGAGCATTTTCCAGCTTTTTTTAGTATCGACAATTTTTTTCTCAATCAGGCCTGTTAAAATAACGCGATCTTCCGGTTTTATTCTTTTTAATAAAAGAGCATTCCTATCTTCAGCAAAATAATGCTCAAGAAACCAATGTTCTTTCAAATTCAGATCAAAGCAACCCGGATTTCGATAATAATAGGTCTCCTGTTTGATTTGAACCGACATGGTAAAATAAGACAGGGCTTCATAAAATAAAGAACAATAGGCGGTCTTCATCCAAAGACACAATTCTATTTGTTCTTTATTTAAAATTGGCTGACGATCAATATTTTCAGTAATTTCCTTGATTCTGCCCGAATAATCAGTTGTTTCTTTAATTCGTGCGACAAAACCTTCAACCCGCCGATTTCCGAACCCAAACAGAACAACAACACGCATCCCCGCTTCAATTACCGCTTCCAGCTGCTGTGGAATTCGATAGTCATAGGCATGGTCGATACGTTTGTTCGTCTGGTTTAAAAAAACTTCGGCAATTTTCACGGTCTGGAATCCTATTCCGTAATCGCTAATGTTTCTTCAGTTTCGTCACTGCTAAACATAACCTGATCTGCTTCTTTAACAGCTTCGAGATGTTGATCTGGCTCTGGTTCATGAACCTTATGAACGCAGTGGATCATTTCTTCAGAAATCTCATTAGTTGCAATGGTAACTGGATTATCAATTTTTATTTTAACCAGTGGTTCATCACCGTCCACAATTTCTCTTGCCCGCTTTGCCGTTGCAAGTACCAGTGAATACTTATTGTCCGCCAATTTAATTAAATCATTTAATGCAGGATATCGCATTGTTACCTCCCAAGTATATCTTCAATTTTATTTTTCAGTCGTTCGGTTCGGCATTTTTCTGCCGTAATGATACTTTGCACCCGTTGTGCCGCATCGTCGAGATCGTCATTGATGACAATGTAACTGTAATCATCGGCATTTTTCATTTCTTCATAGGCACAATTTAAACGTATTTCCATTTGTTCTTTGCTTTCAGTTCCCCGTTCTTCAATTCGCCGCCGTAGTTCCTGCATCGATGGCGGAACGATAAAAATATAAATACCTTCTTTGTAATTGGTTCGAACCTTTGCTGCACCCTGGATATCAATTTCCAGAATTACATCAAATCCGGATTCCAATAAGTCTTCTACGTAGTCTTTAGGTGTTCCATAATAGTTTTCATAGACTGTTGCATATTCCAGATATTGTCCTTGTTTGATTCGATCTTCAAAACTTTCTTTAGAAATATAAAAATATTCCCGCCCATGCTTCTCACTATTTCTGGGCTGACGTGTTGTTTCCGAAATTGACAGCCGCAAATCTGGATTTTTTCGGCAGATAATCTTACATACACTTCCCTTGCCGGCACAGGATGGTCCTGATATAACAATGAGAATACCTTTTTCACGTTCAAAAAAAGCTTCAGTTAATTGTTCTTCTTCTAATTCCTTATTTACTACTGGACAATCACTCATAGACTTATTTAACACCCCTACTCAATATTTTGTATTTGCTCTCTTATTTTTTCAATCTCGCTCTTAACATCAACGACAATATTCGCAATGGCTAAATCACTGGCTTTTGAACCGATAGTATTGATTTCTCGATTCACTTCCTGAATCAGAAAATCCAGTTTTCGGCCAACCGGTTCCGTTTCCTCAACCATGCCTTGCAAACGATCCAAATGGCTTTGAAGCCTGGTTAATTCTTCATCGATGTTCAGCTTATCGGTCATCAGAGCGACCTCAGTTAATAAACGTTTTTCGTCTATTTCAACCGATTCTACATAGGAAGATATTTTTTCCCGCAGTTCATCTCTGTACCGCTCCAACATATCGGGGCTCTTTTCTTTGATTTTTTTTACATGTTCCCGAACAGTACAGCAGCGGTTGACCACATCTTTTTTTAACGCACTGCCTTCGCGCACGCGGCTGGCATCGACTTCTGCAAGAGTTTTTACCAAAACCGGTTGAATTTTCAACCATATGCTTTCATAATCATCAATGTCTTCTTCGATCATAATGACATCTGGAAATTTTGAAATCAGAGATAAACTCAGATCATCCCCAATCATTGAATCAAGTCGCCGGATTTCATTCAATACTGAAATATAATTTTTGGCCAAATCCCGATTAAAGACAATGCGTCGATTTTTTGTGCCTAATTCCGAATATTTAATGAATATTTCAATCCGTCCTCTCGCAATACTTTGCGAGACCGTATTCCTGATTTTCTCTTCGATTGGATTAAGCGTTTTAGGAATTTTAACAAAAAAGTCTCTGAACCGATGGTTAATTGTTTTAATTTCAATTGAACAATCGATCTCCTCATCACGATAATCTTTCCGCCCAAAGCCTGTCATACTTTTCATGATGTTTCTCCATTTCCATTTTAATCCACCCGGTTAATTTCAGTTTAAACTATAAGTGAAAGCATTGCCAGGTCACTGTTTTTATAAATTGCATCTTTGTTCAAACCGCAAGATCATTAAATACTATGTGCAAAAGCCCTTTCTTTACATAGTTACTTAATCAATATACTATATCTAATTACAATAGAAAAGTCAACGATTCCCTATTTATTAAAAACTAAATAGAATTTGGTTTTACTTTCCTTAATTGTTTCTTATGTCTTGCTTTTAAAAATCCTTTTATATCGGCTAAGAACGTGATAAAATCATCCCATCTCTATCCATCTATTCGAAAGGAGCATTACTATATGGCTTATGATGGCGTAACCTTATATCACTTAATCGAAGAATTTAAAACCCTCTTAATTGGAGGTCGCATACGCAAAATCTATCAACCGGAAATCGATGAAATCCGGCTTCTAGTTAACCTGGGAAATCAAAAACATCATGTTTTACTTTCCGCCAACGCGAGTAATCCGCGCGCCTATATGACCGAAAAGATTAAAGAAAATCCCAGTGCACCACCCAGTTTTTGCATGGTATTGAGGAAATACATTCTCAATGGCACAATTGTTGACATTGCTCAACATGAAACCGATCGAATCATGGAAATTTCCATTTCATCTAAAAATGATTTCAATGAAACGGTAATCCGCAAACTGCTGGTTGAAATAATGGGCCGAAACAGCAATATTATCCTGGTTGATGAATCCATGAAAATCCTCGATTCGATGAAAAAGGTAGGTTCAACTTCCAGTCGCTACCGCCAAATTCTTCCGGGTCGGGATTATATTTATCCCCCGGAAAATAATCGACATGGATTTTTTGATCTTGATGCCGAACATTTTAATGAGCTTCTAGCCAATCATGACGAAGCCACGGTGGAAAAATTCTTTATTCAGGCTTTTCTGGGCATCAGCCCCAACATCAGTAAGGAGATTGCTTTCAGAAGCGGCATTGACCCCAATGGCAGCATAACTGGTCTCACCAAAAAACAAAAGCAATTTTTGTGCGAAGGGTTTATTCAGGTTATTACAGAAATCGAACAAAAATCCGAACCCGTCATTATCTACCTTGGTCGAAAGATGGTGGATTTTTCAACTGTTGATCTCCACTATTTACGGGCTGATCATCGATATGAACCTTACCCGTCTATTTCAGAAATGCTTGAGGCATACTATTTCAAACGCGATAAAGCCCTACGTTTCAAAACCCGGGCGGCCTATCTCCGTCAGCAGCTGGATATTCTGGTTAAAAAAAATATCAAAAAGCTGACCAACCTCCAACATGATGTGGACTCATCTCACAAAAGCGAGAAGTTTAAGCTTTACGGCGATTTGATCACCGCCAATATCTATGCCATTGAAAAAGGTCAGGAAATTGCGACACTGGTTAACTATTACGATCTCAACTGTCTAACTATTGATATTCCACTGAAAGTCAATCGAACCCCGGCTCAGAACGCCCAACACTATTATAAAAAATATAACAAAAGCAAAATAGCGCTGAAACATCTGGCTGGCTATATTTTAGAAACCGAAGAAAAAGTTTACTATCTGGAGAGCCTGGTCAACAGCTTGGAGCAATCCACTGAGTTGGCCGAACTGGATGAAATCCGTCACGAATTTCTCCATTCCGAATTTAATAAAAAAGCGCTTTCCAAAGAAGACAAGAAAAAACAGACGCCTTCACAGCCTCTGCATTTTATTTCTTCTGAAGGGTTCCATATTTTTGTTGGTAAAAACAATTATCAGAATGACTTCATATCTACTAAAATGGGCAAGATCGAAGACTGCTGGCTTCATGTCAAAGATGCCCCGGGTTCCCATGTACTGATTATGGCAGGCGGACGCTTCATTACTGAGAAGACCCTATTGGAAGCCGGAAATCTGGCCGCCTGGTACAGCAAATCAAGAGGCTCCAGCAATGTTCCGGTTGATTATCTTGAGTTTAAATACCTAAAAAAGCCCAGCAAAGCAAAACCGGGCATGGTTATCTTTACCAATCAAAACACCATGTACGTAACCCCAACTCAGGAGCGGGTCGAAGCAATGGAAATAGTTACTGATGCTATTTAGCTTATTTCAGGTTTTTTAATATTGATTTAAACGCAGGTGGAACCGGGGCTCTAAAAACTAATCGTTCACCAGTTCGGGGATGGGTAAAACCCAGGGTATGAGCATGGAGACATTGGCCCACAGTTTCAAAGGGGTTGTTCTTGTCTCCTTTGCCATACAGTGGATCGCCTGCCAGTGGATGACCGATTTTTTCCATGTGCACCCGGATTTGGTGGGTCCGACCGGTTTCCAGCTGAAATCGGAGAAGCGTATACTGGGCATACCGCTTAACCACTTCAAAATGGGTAATCGCCGATTTTGAGTTTTTTTCTACCACTGCCATTTTTATCCTGAGCTGTTCATGTCTGCCAATGGGCATATCCACCGTTCCGCGGTTGGGTTTGACATTTCCTTTGACCAGACCATAATAGCGTCTGAGGATACTATGCTCCTTGAGTTGTTCAGATAAGCTTCGGTGGGCGATGTCATTTTTGGCAATCATCAGTAATCCCGAGGTATCCTTATCAATCCGGTGAATGATCCCCGGCCGCATCACCCCATTAATATTTGACAGATTTTTTGTATGACACAGCAATCCATTAACGAGGGTACCACTGCTGTTCCCCGGGGCCGGGTGGACCACCATTCCCTGGGGCTTATTAACGACAATCACATCCTCATCTTCATAAATGATGGCAAGAGGAATGTCTTCAGCTGCCATATGGCATGCCACCGGTTCTGGAATCATCAAGGTGATATTTTCTCCAGCTTTAACATGATAACTGGCTTTCTTTTTTTGACCGTTAACCAAAACATCCCCGGTTGTGATCAGTCGCTTTATATACTCTCTTGAATAGTCCCCCGGCAAAGCGCAGCAAAAATGATCCAGTCGCTGATCGGTTTCTTCTGGCACCGTATATTCATAATGCTGTTTATCCATAAAGAATTCTCCCTTTTTCAGTCATATATATCGATCCACTTCCAAACGGATATTTCCTTTTTTTGTCCGCTCATCCATACTGATTATTTTCGCCTTTCCTTTTCCTCGCAGCGAAATAATATCGCCGGATTTCAACCGAAAATCATTTTTATTGATCTCTGTATAATTCACCCTTGCCTTACCCTGTTTGATTAGAACAAGGCTATTTTGTCTGGAAAACCCCCATATTTTATTGATGATTCCGTCAATCCGGTTCGAAGCCACAACCACAGAGATTCGTTTAAAATTCTTTTTAAAACTCTGGATCTGCTGACTGTCTTTGATCGTGGTTCTTATCTCTCGACCTTTCACCTGATTAAAATTGCTCCATAAAAAGTCCTGAAGTCGCTGATGTGCGATGATCTGCACCTTATCTTCACCGACGTCGATATCACCAATACTCTCCCGGGTTATTCCCAGATGCATGAGCTCGCCCAGAACATTCCGATGATCCAGTGGAATTGTGATATCAAATTCAATGGCAAAAATTGGCCATTCCAGATCCTCGGTTAAAATATAATCCGGATAAACACAGAGCATTTTTCGTTCTGCATCCGGGTGCCCTCCAAAAAATAGATAAGGGACACCACTATTCGTAATGGTGTCCTTTATTTTTTGTTGAAACACTTCATCATAAAAATCAAAGAATCGGGGTTCGAAATTTTTATTGCACGCATCGGCAATGCGTGATAATAAAAAAATATCTTTTTTATCTGTCATAAGACATCCCTTCAACATTTAATGTCTGAATTAATTTTTTTAAAAAATAAACATTACGACCATTTTATAAAGCGGGAACAGCACAATTTGCATTAACAGGATGGCTGCAAAAGCTGATAAGTCCAATGGTCCAATGACTGCAAATCGTCGCAGTGGCGACAAAATGGGTTCAGTTAATCCATAGATCGTCTTAACAAAAACATTATTTGGATTAGGGCTTACCCAACTGAAAATAATGTTGACAAAGATTAATAGCGTGACCAGTTCGAATAATAAACTACCCGCTTGGATGAGAATTCCCTGGATCATAAACGACCTATTCCATATCCTCATCCCACTCTAAAATCGGGGCATTGAAATCTAAATCATCATGTTGAGGATTAGTTAGAACAGCGACCGCTTTGGGGGCTAAAATAAATACGTTATCAGCTATTTTGTTAATTGATCCATCCAATGCAAATAGAGCTCCACTTAAAAAATCAAAAATCTTTCGCCCATTTTCATAATCGGTATTTTTTAAATTTAGCACGACTGTTTTATTATTTCGAATTTTATTGCATATACTTGGAGCATCTTTGAAAACTTCAGGTTCCAACACTAAAACTTCTGGACCGTCGTCAAGGGATAATTCATTTCGTCTTGATGGTGTCGTTTTTTTTGCTTTTGGTGCACTGAAAGCACTTTTGCTATCTTCGACATCATCATCGTACACATCTTCTTCGTAAATTTCGTCGTAACCATCCTCATTGTCCACTTCCATGCCAAAAACCTTAATAATTTTATCCTTAAATTTCTCTGCTGCCATTGTATATCTCCTAACTAACTAAATATTTTGCGCCCAACTCTTATCATATTGGAGCCTTCTTCTATTGCAATGGTATAATCATCAGTCATCCCCATGGACAGATAATTCATTTGAATAATCCCATCCATAGATTCCTCTTTTATTCTATCATAAATTTTTTTTAATTCCACAAAAATCTCGCGAATTTTGTCATTATTTTGGGTTAATGGACCCATTGCCATCAGTCCTTTGACTCTGACAAACTGATATCCGGGCAATGCTTCTAAAATAGCATTCAGATTTTCTGCAAGAATTCCTGATTTACTATCTTCCCGGGCTAAATTTAATTGGAGCAATACATCGGTAACGACCCCCTGCTTCTTGCTTTCCCGTTCAAGCACATCAATCAATTCAATTGAGTCTACTGAATGAATCAGAAAAGTCTTCCCAATAATATATTTCACCTTGTTTTTCTGCAAATGTCCGATAAAATGCCAACGGGGATGCTCGCCCAGAACTTCGTGCTTTTTCAGAAAATCCTGAACCTTGCTTTCGCCAAGATCATAGACTCCAGCATCCAGCACCGCCCTGGTATCTTCTAAACTTTGATATTTCGAAACTGCGACAAGCGTCACCTGATCTGGTATTTCTGATATGATTCGATTAATATTCTCTGAAATCATTTTTTTCACATCCTTAAGGGTAAATACTGATGCGCATCCCGCTGCTTAAGTTTGGATTGTCCACTGTCTTTAAGACCGCATTACCATTATTGTATTTTTCGACAACAACCGGCAACGAATCGCTGAAATAACCCTTTGTTACGGTATCAATCATTGTTTCTTCATCGATTTTATAAACAGCACTTTTTGGTATCTCATAGGCACTGTAGTCCTGGATATAAATGTCCGACTTACCGATTACCACTTCAGAAAAATCATTGACATAATCTTTAAGCATCAATACGATGATTTTCTGATTGCCTTCATCTACGACATCCACAAAATAACCGGAGTAAACTTTTTCTTCATACTTAAATCGCAGATTTGGAAAATAGTAAAGCTGATCAACCCGTTTAATTAAAAACTCATAGTAGTCCTGATTTATTCCACTGTCAGCGGTACCCATTAATTCAGTTTTAAGGGTAACAACCTCATCTTCTCCCATTATAGTCATATCACTGGGTATGGAAAAGGCCACATAAATATGGTCATTATTGACAACCTTCAAAAGTCCCTCAGATTCCTGGTCAACCTTGCTGGCTGTTTTTAAAAAAGTTGTATTGATGTATGGAAGCATACTTTCACTCAACGCTTTTTCAACCGGTTGTATCGATGTGTAAACATATCCACTTGACAGCAGCCCCAATTCATTAAGCGCAATATTTCTGGACTCTCCACCAAGCAGTCCTACCAGGGTCTGCCGTTTTAGTTGAAGGGCCGCTAAATCAAGACCCATATATTGGACCGATTCAATTAAAAAATTTTTGCGTTCCCGTTCAGTTTCGCCGATTTGGTTAGTAATACTTGAAATGCCCTGATAGTTGCTGACAATATCACCCACAATGCGACTCCAGTTGTTGTAATACTCTTCTTTGATAATCTTGTCAATTACTGCGATTTGCTCGTTTAAATAGTCTGTATTGACAACCTTCGGTGTATTTGTCAAAGGTTTGTATCCATTTGCTTTTTCGCCTTCCAGTAGTGATAGATCACCAGCCTGAAAATCATCGATGACCCGATAATCAATATCTTTGAAAAAGTACATCTCAGTTTTATACGATTCGGTATATTCTTTTCTTTCGAGCAGCATGCTCATATTACCTCGATAACTCGAAATAAAAATTATTGCTACAATAAAAAAAAAACGATGCCAACAACAATTTTTCTTAAAGAATTGACTCGTCTATTATTTTTTCTTTTAATTTGTCCCATATTTTCACCTTAATAAAAAATGGTCTGAGTGAGAGGATTTGAACCTCCGGCCTCTTGACCCCCAGTCAAGCGCGCTACCAAGCTGCGCTACACCCAG
>NZ_JBGSHG010000023.1:0-8771 GCF_041752335.1 Acetobacterium sp.
TATGAATTAAATGTAACTAATAAAATGATTTATACAGGAAAGGCAAACCATGGCAACGTCAAGAAAAGGAACCCAAACAAAGAGTAATATAATAACGACAGCAAAGGTTTTATTTTATGAGAATGGTTATAACAAAACCGGCATTCAGGACATCGCGGATCGCGCCGATGTTAAGCTGGGAACCATTACGTATTATTATAAAAAGAAAGACGATATGATTACCGACATCTACAATGTATTCTTTTTGGCATTGTATGATTATGTTTCATCGGTATCTGAGAATCTCAATCTCTATACCAAGTATTGTTATTCCCTGGTGTTGTATTATGAAGCAATATTAAATGATGAGCGTAACAAAACTTTGTATTATGAGGTGCTGGTTAAAAATGTGAATCCTCACGGACGAACCAACATTACCAATACGCTGAATCGCTCCTGTCTGGATTTTCTTAATAAAAACTATATTGAGGCAGATTTGGAAGTTATCGCCCGTTCAGAATATGGCGCCCGAAAAGAGCTGTTCATTGATTTCTATGAAAAAAACATCAAGTTTACCAGCCGGGCAATGATTTATTTCTTTATCCGAAATTTGTTCAGACTGATGAATCTGGATGGCGAAATGATCGAAAATACCATTCAGCAGGGCTTTGAATTTTCAAATAAAAACAAACCGGAAGGGATTAAATTTTTAATCTAAAACACTTTTTAGGGCAGCATCCATTGGATTGCTGCCCTTTTTGCGGTTTTGATTGCGGCCCGGGCTGATGATGTCTGGTTGTAAGAATTTCGTAAGGAAATTCAGCGTTGTTTTGACAGAAGTTTGTGTTAAAGTTAAACCAAGATGAAATGGAAAGGCGGAAGCTTAGATAATGAGTATTTTAATATGTGATGATGAAAAAGAAATCGTTGAAGCGCTGGAACTTTATTTAAAAAACGAAGGCTATTCGATTTTAAAAGCCTATACCGGAAAAGAAGCGATAGCGCTGGTGGAAAAAGAAGAGGTTCAATTGATCATTATGGATGTGATGATGCCAGAGATGGATGGGCTTCGGGCAACCATGAAAATTAGAGAGACAAAAAATATCCCGATAATCTTTTTATCGGCAAAAACCGAAGATAATGACAAAATCATGGGTTTGACCATGGGCGGAGACGATTATATTACTAAACCCTTTAATCCCATGGAGGTTATCGCTCGGGTAAAATCGCAATTGAGACGCTACAATACCCTCGGGGGCTGTCCGGAAAAAGTGGGAACCTACCGCACCGGAGGACTGGTTCTGGAAGATGACTATAAACGGCTGACGGTGGATGGCGAAGAGGTGAAGTTGACGCCGGTAGAATACAAGATTATGCTTTTTTTGATGTCGGAAAAAGGGAAGGTATTTTCCATTGATCAGATTTATGAGAATGCCTGGGAAGAACCGGCCTATAATTCAGACAACACTGTCGCTGTGCATATTCGCCGGATCCGGGAAAAAATTGAAATTAATCCGAAAGAACCAAAATATTTAAAGGTGGTGTGGGGTATTGGCTACAAAATTGAAAACTATCTGGACTGATCAGAAATTTAAAATTACCTGTTCATTTTTGACGGTCGTCTTTATCACCCTCAGTTTTGGAGCTTTATTTGAAGCTTACTGGTTTAATTGGGATTATCTGGCAAATACCAACAATTATCTGGAGAGTGCCGAGCTGGAGAACAAGGTGCTGACTGCCTACGATCGTATCGATCGGGTTTATAATTTATACCAGAGTGAAGAAAATATTCGCGCCGGAAATGCCATTGATCCTGAAGCGATGGAGGCTTATAAATGGGATATCTTAGCGGGATTGGATATTATTGATCCAGACGATATGGGCGTTGCAACCGAACATGAGATGCTCAATGATGCAAACTTCTGGCAACAATATGCCGATGAGCTGGAGGTACAAAAAAAACAGCTGATTAATGAGGGGTTGTTTCAGTATGAACGACTAAAAAAAGAGTTGGAGCAAACCCAGGGGCTAGCCTATATCATTGACAGCAAGGGGGGTAAAAACAGTCAACCTAAAGATGCCAACCCGGATGATCTGCTTAACCGCCGGGTGAACTTCACCTACAATAAGGGGGCGATTTCGTCCAGCCTGTCCAATATTGACCAATTCGAACCATTGGACTACTCCGTTGAACCGGATTTTCAGGTAATTATCGGATTTGATGATGCCTATATCGCCCAACGGGAAGTTATGTATCAGGCCGAACGGCTGGAATTTCTGTGGCTGATGAGTATTTTTATTGTGTCTTTGATACTGGCGGCTATTTGTGCCCTGCTGGCTTGTATTTCGGCCGGGCGTAAAAAAGATGGCGAGGGTATTCAGCTTTTGCCGATCGATGCATTCTGGATTGATGCCCACTTTTTATTATTGCTGATGGTTGAAACCCTAGTTGTTGCCGCGATTGTCTTTTTCTATGATCAGAATTTCCCCCGGGTTGATATGCTGATGCTCTTTGCCGTAGGTGCGGCTTTAGGGTTGAACTTTTTACTGTCGCTGGTGCGAATTTTAAAAAATGGAAGCTTTGGAGAACGATTATTGTTTCTCAAACTGATCAAACAGACATGGAAATTTATTAAAGACCAGTTCAAAAAAGTTGCCAGTTATTACAATGATGTCATGAAGGGCTCGCCAACTGTGAAACGGTTTATGTTCTGGGCAATTCTGCTGGTTGTTCTGGCCCTGTCGGTGCAGGTGCCGATTCTGGGCATCTGCTCGTTTATCTGTATTATTTATCTGCTCTATTTGGGTGGCAAAAAAGCGAAGAAGTATGATGGCATCCGGGAAGGCTTGGAACGAATAAAAAATGGCGAGGTTGATTACAAACTGACGGGCTTTGATGGTGCCCTGGGAGAGCTGGCTGAAGGCATTAATGCCATCGGCGATGGCATTTCACTGGCGGTATCCGAAGAAGTAAAAAGCCAGCGGTTAAAAACCGAGTTGTTGACCAATGTTTCCCATGATATCAGAACGCCGCTGACCTCGATTATCACTTCCATCGATCTGTTGAAAAATGGAAACTTGAATCCCGAGGAAAAGCAGAAATATTTAGAGATCCTGGAAAATAAAGCCCACCGCCTGAAAGTGCTGACCGATGATTTGTTTGAAGCCGCCAAAGCTTCATCAGGGAATATTGAAGTGGAGTTTCAGGCCGTTGATATGGAAATGCTGATGACCCAGGGCTTAGGCGAGATGGAAGAAGAACTGCAAAATTCCCAGCTCGAGTTTATTACCCAATACCCCAAGGATCTTTTTGTGGTCACTGCCGACGGCCGCCTGATCTGGCGGGTCATTGAGAATCTGCTGTTCAATATTTTGAAATATGCGCAAAAAGAATCCCGGGTATATATTGAGTTTTCAAAATGTGACGAAGATAAAACGGGAGTGGTTGTATTCAAAAATGTCTCGGCCCAACCCCTAAATATTTCACCAGAAGAACTGATGGAACGATTTAAACGCGGTGATGAAACCAGAAACAGTGAAGGTAGCGGGTTAGGCCTGGCCATCGCCAAGGACTTGATGACAATCCAGCAAGGCGAGCTGAAACTGGAAATCGATGGGGATCTTTTTAAAGCGGTCATTCTACTTCCGCTGGCAGATCTGCCAAGATAAAATAATTAGGCTGGAAAGCTGAAATGACAGAAACAAAGGAACCGAAAATTTGCTGATATGAAAGTCATTTAAGAAAGTCAAATAAAACCCACAAACTGATGGTGGGTTTTTTATTTGTCCTTTTTATGTAATGATTGTAAACAAACAACAACAAAGTAAAATCTAAACGAACAATGGTCTGGTTTCATTGTGCACAGGGTCATAAATCGGTATAATTGGAGGAAAGCATACAAGATATAGTGACAATTCACATTACTAAGGAAGTAACCAATGAAAAAGACCAAATATATCAGGCTGTTTTTGGGCCTAGTCTTGACGATCATTTTGAATCTGACATGCTTTCCAATAGGCGTTCTTGCAGAAACAGAAGCTGAGCAGGGAACATTGATCCCGATTATTGTTTTCTCTTCCGATCCAGTTTATAATGGAGATCCCCAAATTTTAGCAGCCGTAAATCCAGTTGCCGATGGACCTGATCTTAATCCGGAACTGATTGAGATAACCTATAAGGGGATTTCGGCAAATGGAGAAGCTTATCCATTATCGACGATTCCGCCTTCAGTGGCAGGAACCTATATGGTGTTTGCAGCATATCGGGGTGACGAAGACTATCAGAATATTGATGATAAAAGAGAAATAAACATTAAGCCCATTGAACTTAAAACAACAGAATTCTCTACCGAAAAGCCAATTACTAAAGTATATGATGGCAATACCAGTGTGCTCGAAAATGCCTTAAAGGGATTGGGGAACGCCGGCGTTATTGATGCAGATATAAATGAGGTTATATTTAATTATAAATCTGCCACTTTTTTGTTTAAAGATGTAAAACCGGTCAATCCCAATCTGATTATTCTCAAAGAAATGACGGTTTCAGGTGAAAAAGGAAAAAACTATATCATTGTTGATGAAAATAAAGTGACCAAACCACTGGCGAGTATCGACATATCACTGGGTGCGAATATTTTGCCCAAACCGGTGGAAGTTATCCTAACTGGTCAGGATAAGGTTTATGATGCAACACCAAACCTTCATGACTACCAGCTATCTGTCACCAAAACGGATCTGATCGAGGGTGAAGAATTAGGCGCTTTTGGAGCGGAGAATTTTTATCCCTATTACGGAGAAATTAATTCCCAGCAAAAAGATGTGGGGAATTATTATGTATGGGCAACAGGGGGATTCTATTTGTATGGAATCAATGGGACAAATGCCGAAAACTATACTATTAATAACCAAACGATTGTTTCAAATAAAAAATACGATATCACCTTGGCCACGGTAACGGTGATCCCTGCCCATGTTTCAAAAATTCAGGGTGAAGCAGACCCGGCGTTAACCTACGCGGTCTGGCAGGATGATTCTGGCGATGGCTTTAATAAGGGGCTCTACGCTGACGATGTGATGTTTGGATCCTTAGAACGCGAAGCCGGGGAAGCGGTTGGCACCTATGATGTTTTTTTAGGGAGTTTGAATAATTCTAATTACCGCGTTATCCTGGCTGATGGCACCGATAAATTTGAAATTATTAAGAAAGAAGAAGCAGTCGCTGTCTATGGCGGAAATGATTATAACAATGGCGAAAATAGAGCAACAGAAAAGGAAGAAGAATTGCCGATGCCATATATGGGGATTGCTCTACTGCTTCTGTTACTGATTGCCGGAGCCATCTTCTTCGGTAAGAATCGATTAACAAAAATGGATTAGTTGTAAATAAAATAAGAAAAAGATCTGTTTATAGAGACGGATCTTTTTTTTGCCCTGAATCCAATTTTTAACAAATTCGAAGGTGGATTCGAGCAAAAAAAAGAAACGATTACAGCGGTTATATGATAAAATGTATTTTAAATATAATGACGATTATAGTAAAAAAATCAGGCCAGTTGGAAAGGAAAAGAGAATGAATAGTGGAAAATTAAGTGGACGGTTGTGGCAAACAGGATTGATGGCGGCATTGATTTTGCTGATGCTGCCGATGGGCATTTGGGCGGAAGTTGATGGTAAAATGGCAACGACTGTATCCATTGCCAGCTCACCATCATCGGTGACCTTTAATGCGTCGGCCAATGAGTTGGATAAGGCAGTGTATAAAGCCATGAACATTGTAGTTGTGGATAGCGACGATAATAAAATTGACTTTACCTCGGACGAAATTACTCTCGACTATAACCGGCAGGTGGGGACACAAAAAATAACGGTCACCTTTAAGGGAAATGAGCAGTATGAAATCAGCACTGCGACCGGAACGATTATCATAAATGATGTTCCCAAAAAAGATACTCGACTGGTGCTGAAAGCCAATCCACCATCGGTGGGATATTCTGCTGATACGGCAACATTAGATAAAGCAGTTTATGATGATCTGGTTATTCAAGTGGTAGATGGCGATTCCAATAAGGTTAATTTTGCAGCTAGTGATATTGCTTTGACCTACAATCACGCTGTGGGAACTCAGAATGTTGTCGTGGCGTATAAAGGGAACTCTCAATACAATGCAAGTCAGGTAAATGCTTCAGTTCAAATAACCGGCAAACAGGATACCAAGGTATCGATTGCGGCTAAACCACCAGCCGTGACCTATACCAGTGATTCAGCAAAACTTGATTTAGCTGTTTATCAGGCATTGAGTATTGCGGTTGTCGATGCGGGAAACAATAAAATCAGTTTTGCCGCAGCTGACATCGATTTGAGTTACAATCGTGCCCCTGGAAAACAGGATGTAACCGTAAAATATAAGGGAAATGATCAGTTTTCGCCAAGTACGGCTACCGGAAATGTGGAAATCACGGGGAAGTTGGATCCTCCGGTGCCAACAAAAGAAAACACATCCATTAATCTGGCAAAACCACCCATTGAAGTGGCCTATACCACTGATTCAGGAAAAATGGATACCGCGGTTTATCAGGCATTGACCATTCAGGTGGTTGACAACAAGAGTAAGGCTATAAATTTTACAACTACCGATATTGAACTGAGCTACAACCGGGAAGCTGGCGATCAGCCGGTGACGGTGAAATATAAGGGAACCGATCAGTTTAACAACAGTACGGCTACCCAAACAGTCACCATTACCAGCAAGGACGACAGTTCACTAATCATTTCGCAAAATCCGCCGAGTGTTGACTATGATGACAATAAAACAAATCTCGATGAGGCCGTTTATCAGGATCTCTGTGTTGCGGTAGTAGATGAAAACAACAATAAAATTCAGTTTAATCGCGATGATATCGAGCTTGATTACACAAGAGTGGTGGGTGAACAGGAAGTTGTTGTCAAATATAAAGGAAATAATTTTTTTAAGAGTGCGGTGGCAACAGTTCGGGTGAACATTGTCCAACCGAATCCCAATAATCCCTGGCTGATTGCCGGAGTGGCCGGAATTATCGGTGCCATTGTCATTGTTTTAGGAATAATTGGGGTGGTAGTCTATCGAAAAAAGCATCTGCGAAGTAATTAATATCGGTTAATGGTGCTAATAGAATATGCAGTAATAGTATAAGGAGCAGAAATATGAAGGATCGAAAGTTTAATAAATCTTTAGTGAGAATTGTTTTAATGATATCTTTGTTTTTCGTAATGTTACCCATGGGTATTTGGGCAGCGGTCGGGGAAAAAACAGCGACCTCCATATCCATGGCCAGTTCTCCGCCGGCAGTGATCATTAATCCAGCCCAATCGGCGATGGATCAGGCCGTATTTCAGGCATTGAGTATTGTTGTTCTTGATGAAAACTCAAACAAGATTGATTTTTCTCGCGATGATATTAGTCTCAATTATAGCCGGCAGGTTGGCACGCAAAGAGTGGATGTGACCTATAAAGGCAACGATCAGTTTCAAAGCAGTTCAGCATCGGGAGGGATTACCATAACCGAGGTGCCAAGAACAGAAACACGGGTGGTTTTAAGTGCCAATCCTCCGGCAGTAACCTACACCGGTGATTCGGCCCAACTGGATTTGTCAGTATACCAGGCCCTGGCGATTGTGGTAGTCGATGGTAGCAATAACCCGGTTGGCTTTACCGCCGCCGATATTGAATTAAGCTACAACCGTGCCCCTGGCAAACAGGATGTAACCGTGAAGTACAAGGGCAATAACCAGTTCCTGCCAAGCATGGGAACAGCTTTTGTTGAGATCAAAGGAAATGCTGATCCACCGGCACCGACCAAGGAAAATACCAGTGTTAATCTGGCAAAATCTCCCGGGTCAGTCGAATATCAGTCGGATCCGGGGAAGTTGGATGCCGCCGTTTATGCGGCACTGGAGATTGAAGTGGTCGACAGCAAGAATAATCCCGTTAATTTTACAACAACTGACATCGAGTTAAGCTATAATCGGGTAGCGGGAGATCAACTGGTTACTGTTAAGTATAAAGGGAATGAAAAGTTTAATTACAGCATGGCCACCCAAACCGTAACCATTTACGAAAAAGACGATTGCTCCCTGATCATTAACGATTATCCGGATGAAGTGGAGTATGATGACAATAATGGGGATCTGGATGATGCTATTTATGAAGATCTGGAACTTGATATCGTCGATGGGGATAATAACAAAATAGAATATGATCGAAATGATATTGAGTTGGAATATGACCGGGAAGTTGGCGAGCAGGAGGTGCTTGTTAAGTACAAAGGCAATAATACTTTTAAAAGTGCAGCGGCCACAGTACGGGTAAATATTGTTCAGCCTCCGGGAACCAATCCCTGGGCGATCGCCGGGGTGGCAGCAATTTTTGGGGCAATTATTGTTGTCAGCGGAATCCTTGGCGTTGTCATTTACCGAAAAAAACGCCGGGCAAAAGCACCGCTGGAAAGCAAAGCAACTGAAGATTCGGAAAGTAACGATGCGGAACAGTTAGAT
Source organism: Acetobacterium sp. (assembly GCF_041752335.1). Classification (GTDB taxonomy): domain Bacteria; phylum Bacillota; class Clostridia; order Eubacteriales; family Eubacteriaceae; genus Acetobacterium. The sequence goes on from NZ_JBGSHG010000023.1 coordinate 8,509, forward strand.
AATGAGGAAACGGAAGAACCCAAAAACGAGGAAACTGAAGAGTAAGAAAAGTCCTGTCTGCTGACAAAAATTGATGGCTTCATTTGTGTTTAGTTAACCTAAAAAGCATTGACAACAGGGACATAAAAAGATATAGTTAATTAGAATGATAAGAAATTAAATGTTTCTTTTGTTAGGTGAGGCTCCTATACAGATATGGCTGCTGCCCGGAAACATCGAAAGATGCCAATGGGTCAACAGGTACTATCGAATTAAGGTTTTAC
>NZ_JBGSHG010000024.1:0-2139 GCF_041752335.1 Acetobacterium sp.
ATCATCATTCCACAGCCCGGCAATAAACTGATAGCCCATGGCATGTTGGCTGACAGCATAATCTTCGGTAATAATCAAGCCCCAGCCGCCCTTGGCTTTGGCTTCGTGATAGGCAATATAACGATCGGTGGCGGTGCCGTCCTCATTGCAATAGTTGGCCACCATGGCGGTGACCGCCAGACGATTGGGAATCTCACACTGGTTGATTTTCTTTGGGGTAAATAATTTAGTAAACATCTTGTACCTCGATTTCATATTTGGATTTACTCATAGGATAAACCCTCAAGTCACTTCAAGGTCAAGCTGTTAATTAAAAAACTATCAAAGTTTTTTTCGTTAGGTTATTAGATGAAGCAGTGATAGCTTTTTTTGCTACCACTGTCAGAAATAAAGTCCTGATTGATTATGAAACGTTGAAAATGATTGTTAAAAAACTTAAATGAGCAGACGGATATGGGAATGATCATGCTTATGTTCAAATTCGAGGGCGTTAAATAAATAAGATTTTGTGAGTGTTTCATCCATCTGAAGCAACCGTCCCCGATAGAGATGCATGGTTGTGATGACGTCATAAATTGTTTTATTGCCAGGATTTTTGATAAATCTCAGGATCAGTTCACGCCGAAGACCCAGTTCAGCAAATCTGATGTTGTCAATTTCATCCCGGTCAATTTCTTTACCCATAAATTACTTTCTAAGTTCCGACAATTGCGATCAAATCAACAGTCGAATTGTTGAGCCGTCATGGTTTTCAAAAAAAGTCAGCGCTTCCTGAATATATTGCTGGGTTGTTTCTTCAGGAATTCGCATCAAACGGCCGGTCAGGGTCTGGATGGTGATATATAGTTCGGTCACAGTTTTGGTCTGCGGGGCGTTGATATATTGCAAGCCAAATTCTTTACGGAGACAGGAATCCGCAAAAACTGCGGTATCAAAGTCCGTTTTGGTCATCCGGTTGGGCAGATCGCGAAAATAAGGATTGTATAATTTCAGGATAATTTCCTGGTAAATATATTCGGAGTGGAGCATTTCAGCATGAAAAGCCCGGGTTTGGGGATCGCTGTAGATGGCATGATAGTGATAGATCTGTTTGTGAAAATTGAGCTGGATGCCATTCATTTTATCATGATAAGTCTTAGTTCGGACAAAGGACATCAGTCTGACAATGAATTCCGAATAGATTCGTTCGGCAATATCCTTTTTTTTCTTAAAATAATAGGTTAATGTTCCCAGCTGGATGCCGGTTTCGGCGCAGATATCCCGCATCGAGGTTTTGGCATAACCATTGTTGTAAAATAGTATTTTGGCAGTTTGCAGAATGATCTGTTCAGTCTGTAAACCCTTTTTATATTTTTTCATGAGGTCCTCTTGTCCAATCGTTTAAAATCTTGAATTTTATTATAGCATATCAGGGTGGGGACGATCACTAAAAATAAAATAGTACAAAAAATAAAATGTACGAAAATCATTGCATCGCCATGATTGATGTGTTAATATAGTACAAAATCAATAATGTACGAAAGTTGATTTGAGTCTATTGGAAATTATGTTAAAAGGAGAAAGTAAATGCTAACAAAAAGACAGAATTTAATGGAAACGATTAAAGGAGGTAAGCCAGACCGGTTTGTCAACCAGTATGAATTTCTGGAACTGATCAGAGAAGCTCCCAAAGAAGCCTTTATGACGCCTAAAGGAACTGAAGTCAAAAATGCCTGGGGGATTACGATCCGCTGGCCGGAAGGTCAAATCGGGTCCTTTCCAGTTCACGATCATGGGCATAAGGTATTACAAGACATTACGAAGTGGCGCGAATACGTTAAGGCTCCGGCGGTAGATTATCCGGCTGAACGTTGGACGGAAGCCATTGCCCATGCCAAGGCGGTTGATCGCGATGAAAAATTTGTGACTGCCTTTGTAACGCCGGGGATCTTTGAACTGACCCACTATCTGATGGGAATGGAAGATGCCTTAATGAGTTATTACGAAGAACCAGAAGCTATGCATGAACTCATCGACTATCTGACTGAATATGAATTGCAGTACGCCCAGCAGATGATTGAAAACATTCACCCGGATGCGCTTTTTCATCATGATGACTGGGGCAGTCAGATTTCTTCATTTATGTCGCCGGAAACATTC
>NZ_JBGSHG010000025.1:0-29121 GCF_041752335.1 Acetobacterium sp.
AAGACAACTTTTCCAGGGACTTACTGGCCTGGTTAGTATTATTGGTCAATTGTCGATAATTGTTAATTGCCATGATATTATGGTTAATTCTCATTTAGTCACCTCCTCTCCGATTGAATCTACCTAGTAATCATGATCAGAAAAAATACGAAGCAAATTTGCTCAAATGACGATTCTTAATAAACACCAATATTCAACATTCGCATTTCAATATATATCGGCCAAACTGGATTAGCGCATAAGCTTTTTTATCCAGAATTTGACATTTGCTAAAATTTCTTGCTTGAGATAATTATTTTACTCCTTGCTTAAAAATTTCCATAAAAAAACCGATGGCATTCACATACCATCGGTTTTATTTTTATTCGATTTTATTTTTTCATCAATTCAATCCAGGTATCATGGCCATTCAAATTAAACATTTCGCCGACACCGGCTTTGACGGTGATCGTGTCAGCCAGGGTTTCGGTTTTGATGAAATCGGTATAGATTTCAATCGCCCGATCCATGGCGTCGTCACTGCTGTAGCTGATGTCGATGCGGTCCATGACTTCGTAGCCGTTGGATTTTCGCAGCTGTTGAATCCGGGAAACAAATTCCCGGGCGCAGCCTTCATCCAATAAATCCTGATTCAGGCTGGTATCGAGGATGATAAACTTGTTGTTGAACATCTGCACATTGAAGCCTTCTTTAGCGGAAATCCGGATATCGATGAAATCTTTGCGGAGTTCGAGGCTTTCGCCGTCCAGCTCAATCACAAAGCTGCCGTCGGCTTCGAGCTTAGCTACCACCTCACTGGCTTCCACCGATGCCAGGGCCTTACCCAGCAGCTTGACGTTTTTGCCGAGTACCGGGCCGGCCACCTTGAAGTCCGGTTTTAGCGCATAGTTCATAAAGTCTCCGAGATTGTCTTCAAAAGCAACCCTTTTAATATTCAGTTCTTCTTCGATCAAGACGCATAAATCGCCCAGTGTTTCGCGGTACTTGCCATCCACAATAATTTTAGACAAGGGTTGTCGCACCTTGATCTGGGCTTCTTCCCGGGCACCGCGACCGAGACTGACCAGTTCCCGGACCAGATCCATCGGTTCTTCAATGGCATCCTGAATCAGGTTTTCATTAACGGTGGGGTAATCGGCCAGATGGACGGAAACACCATTGGTCAGCTTTTGATACAGTTCTTCAGTAATATAGGGTGCAAAGGGAGCACAGAGGCGGACCACCCCTTCCAATACTTCCCAGGTGGTGTTGTAAACGGCTTTTTTATCTTCCGTCAGCTCGGTTCCCCAGAAGCGGCGGCGGTTCCGGCGGATATACCAGTTTGATAAATCTTCGTTGACAAAATTCTGGATTTTCTTGACCGCTTTGGTTAAATCAAAAACCTCCATTTCTTCCCGGACTTCTTTGACCAGTCGGTTATATTTGGACAGGATCCAGGCATCGATTTCGGGACGCTCGGCATAAGCCACAAAAAACTCTCTCGGATCGATGTTGTCGGTGTTGGCGTAAAGGGCAAAGAAATGATAGGTATTTTTCAGGGTGTTAAAGAACTTGCTTTGCACTTCTTTAATCCCCTTGACATCAAAACGGGTGGGGGTCCAGGCTGGTGAAACAAAAAGCAGATACCAGCGCAGGGCATCAGCCCCATATTCATCAAACATTTCAAACGGATCCACGGTGTTGCCCTTGGTTTTGGACATTTTCTGGCCATCGGCATCGAGAATCAGGTCATTGACCAGGACTTTTTTGTAAGGCGCTTTGCCGGTCACAAAAGAGGAAATCGCCAGCAGTGAGTAAAACCAGCCGCGGGTCTGATCGATCCCTTCACAGATGAAATCGGCCGGGAATTGTTCTTCCCACAGTTCTTTATTTTCAAACGGATAGTGATATTGAGCAAAGGGCATCGAGCCGGAATCAAACCAGCAGTCGATGACATCTTTGACCCGGGTCATCGTCTGGCCGCAATCGGGACAGGTGAAATGGACATCATCCACATGGGGGCGGTGCAGCTCAATGCTTTCATCGATGTTTTCAACCGCCCGCTCCACCAGTTCTTTACGGGAACCGACAGTTTCCAGCTTACCGCATTCGTCGCAGCGCCAGACCGGCAGCGGTGTTCCCCAGTAACGGCTGCGGGAAATAGCCCAGTCGTTGAGGTTTTCCAACCAGTTGCCAAAGCGTTTTTCACCGACAAAATCCGGGTACCATTCGACGCCGTTATTGTTTTCAATCAGGGTGTCTTTGATCTTGGTCATTTCCAGGTACCAGCTTGGTTTGGCATAATATAATAAGGGGGTTTTGCAACGCCAGCAATGCGGATAATTATGAACCACCTTTTCTTTTTTGAACAGTTTGCCCTCGGCTTTCAGCCATTTGATGATATCAAGATCGGCATCGATGACAAATTGTCCCTTCCAGGGGGTATCGGTATATTTTCCGTCCTCGGCTACCGGCTGCAGTACCGGCAGATTGTATTGTCGGCCAACCTTATAGTCATCTTCCCCAAAAGCTGGGGCGATATGAACAATCCCGGTACCATCTTCGGTGGTGACATAGTCGGCACAGGTGACAAAAAACGCTTTCTTATCGGGAACCACAAACGGCATCAGCTGTTCATACTCCACGTATTCCAGGGCTGACCCCTTCATTTCTTCGAGAATTTCGTAGTCTTCGCCCAGTAATTTGGGCGCCAGCACCTTGGCACAGATATAGACTTCATCATTGCTGCGGGCTTTGATGTAATCGGCATCGGGATGAACGGCCAGGGCTACATTAGCCGCCAGAGTCCAGGGGGTGGTGGTCCAGACCAGAAAGTATTCATCGGCATCCTTGCGTTTAAATGCGGCAACCACGGTATTGCTTTTGATTTCCTGATAGCCCTGAGCCACCTCATGGGAGGCCAGACCAGTGCCACAGCGGGGACAATAGGGCATGATCTTGTGACCTTCATAAAGAAAGCCTTCTTTATTGAATTTATCGAGAATCCACCAGACGGTTTCAATATAATTATTATCCAACGTGATGTAGGGATCTTCCATATCAATGAAATAACCCATTTTGCGACTCATTTCCTTCCATTGTCCTTCGTAATTGAAGACCGATTCCTTACATTTTTCGTTGAACTTATCGATGCCGTAGGCTTCAATTTCCAGTTTACTGGACAGACCCAGCTGTTTTTCAACTTCGATTTCCACCGGCAGGCCATGGGTATCCCAGCCGCCCTTACGAAGCACCCGGTAACCGTCCATCACCTTGTATTTGCAGACGGTGTCTTTTAGGGTCCGGGCCAATACGTGATGGATCCCGGGACGGCCGTTAGCGGTGGGAGGGCCTTCATAAAAGACGAAATTCTCTTTTCCCTCCCGATTGTCGATGGTCTGCTGCAACAGATTCATCGCTTCCCATTGTTGTGAGATCGCATCTTCCTTTTCTCCGATTTTTCCTTCTATTAATGTTTTAAACTGTGCCAAATTTCTACCTCCATTAAGTTTCTTACATAAATTAAATGCTCTAAAATATATGCGTAAACGATGCTGCTAAACAAAACCGGGCCAACACAAAAAACGCCCCCTGAAAAATCCAAGGGACGAAAAATCGCGGTACCACCCAAGTTGGCAGAAAACTGCCCACTCGATGAAGTTAACGATTCCCCGGGGTTTCCTACCCTGGTTTAACCAACGGCTAATCCAGTCTTCAGAAATCCTGTTCAAAGGTGATCTCTCTGAGGTATCTTTTAATAATCTTTCACCAGAATGATTATCTCTCTGTTAAAGCATTCCCCACAGCGTCCTTGTCCTGACATTTATGTTTTTATTTAATTTAATACGATAATTTATAACGATTTACAAGTAAAAAAGCCTATTGTATATTCTATCCAATATCTTTAATAAAATCAAGTTTTTTGAAATCTTTATTCTAAAAATTAAGAATTTCGGTTATAATGAGATATACCATCTTTTCAAAACAGATCATTGGAAAACACAAGGTGTGGAACCGACGCCGTTTTGCATTGATCTGTTCATTTCCTAAAAAGGAGTCATTATGAAAATACGTTATATTATTCTTTCCGTTGTCCTGATTGGGGTTCTTATTGTCGGCGCCGTCTTCATGATACCAAAGCTGTTCACTGATGAAAAAGCCACCACCAATGAAACCAACAAATCTGAAGAGACTACCACCACGGCGGTAACCAAAGAACCGGAAACCATAAAAAACAATCTCCCCGATGCGACAGCTACCACAGCCATTGTCGTTCCGCCGGAAATGCAAGCCGTGATCGCCGAAAATACGGCTGAACTCTATGTTGATGACGCCGGTCTTTTAGCAGGCAATTATCCCAGCCAGATGGTACCCCTCTATGGCGTGAGCAATCTTTCTCAGTCCCACCAGATAACCAATGACGCCGGCAAACCAGGCTGGAAGACTTCCTATGTTTCTGATTATAGCACCGATGAACTTCTTGTTTTCTATCAGGCCCTGCTAACCAGTGCCCCAGATTATACCGAGGAACCCATTTCCGAATCAACCAGCATGAAGGGAACCGTCAGCGGCTACACCATCAGCATTACGGTTTCACCCAACAACCCGGAAAAAACCGATCTGCCGGGAAACTCTGCCGTCAGTATTTTTATCGAACAGGTCTGATCGATGGGTTCAGATTTGTAAAAAAATTCCTCAATTCAAGACCTTGTTTTCAACACAAATATGCGATAACCTTATACTAAGCTTTCGGCTCATCGTCAGCTTAGTATTTTTTTAGAATCGAGGACATACGAATGAATGATCAAACCAAAAAAATCACCTATACGGCGTTAATGATGGCCCTCACCTTTGTGATGACATCACTGGTAAAAATCCCGCTGCCCACCGGTTATATCCATCCGGGTGATGGAGCCGTGCTTTTATCCGCCTATATTTTAGGCCCCTGGGGCGGTCTGATTGCTGCCGGGATTGGCTCAGCCAGTGCTGATTACTTTGGCGGTTACAGTGCTTATATGTTGCCCACCTTTATTGCCAAAGGTGCGATGGCCTTTATTTTCGGCTATCTGATGAAGCGGTTTCCCGAAAAGAATCTGCTGTTCTTTGCTTTTCCGGCTGTGATTGCCATGACCGCCGTTTATTTCGTTTCTGAAGTCATTATGTACGGTAACCTTGCCGGCCCGCTAGTAAACGTACCCTTCAGTGCCCTTCAGGGTCTGGTTGGGATCGTGCTGGTGACGATTCTGCACAAACCCCTGGAACGCTTTCGCCTGAAACCGGTCAAGTTTTAGGAATCAAAAAAAGACCCAACGGGTCTTTTTTTATTTGCGCAGAGCTCTCTGACGGTTTACATATAGCCCTTCATGGTATCCAGGTAATCTTCGGCATTGTCCCGGATGCCCTGAATTTCTTCGGGTTTCAGCGCTCGTGATACCTTGGCCGGGCTGCCGATGATTAATGAGTTCGGCGGAAAAATCTTGCCCTGGGTCACCAGTGAGCCGGCTCCGACAATCGAGTTGTCGCCAATCTTAGCACCATTTAAAATAATGGCCCCCATCCCCACCAGCACATTATCGCCGATTTCACAGCCGTGAATAATGGCATTGTGGCCGATGCTCACTCCTGCTCCAATAACCGTAGGATAACCCGGGGCCACGTGAACCACGGTACCATCCTGGATATTGGTTCGATCACCAATAGTAATGGTGTCCACATCGCCCCGGATGACCGCCTGAAACCAGACACTGATAAAATTACCCAATTTAACTTTTCCGACAACATCGGCACTTTTAGCTATAAAAATGGTTTTACCCAACATCATTTTGCTCACCCCACCTTTTTTCATTGTTATATGATACTATTTTCAGGACTTTTTGTAAAGTTTTTCCAAGATCCTCTAATTTATGATAAAATATCAGCAAAATGAAAACACAAAGGACAAGTCAATGAATATTGCCAGTATTGAAAATCTTAAAAAAACCTATGGGGTGAAAACTCTTTTTAATCAACTCTCATTTTCCATCGCCGATACCGATAAGATCGGGGTGATTGGCGTTAATGGATCGGGAAAAACCTCGCTGCTGCGGATAATTGGAAATCTCGATAGCCCGGATGCCGGGGAGGTCAAATTTTTCGGCACCAGGCGAGTCGAAATTCTTTCCCAGGATCCGGATCTTGACCTGGAGATCACGGTGCTGAATCAGGTTTTTTCGGCCAACTCGCCGGAAATGAACCTGGTCCGGGATTATGAGTCCACCCTGGCCGCCCTGGAAGTCTCCCCCGAAGATGCGGCGTTACAAAAACGGCTGCTGTCGCTGTCCCAGCGCATCGATGACGAAAACCTCTGGAACCTGAAATCCCAGGTGGAAACGATTCTCTCCCAGCTGGGCATTCACGACTATCATAAAAAAATTGGCCAGCTTTCCGGGGGCCAGCGCAAACGGGTGGCCATGGCTTCAGCACTGCTGACCCCCTGCGATCTGCTGATCCTCGATGAGCCCACCAATCACCTCGATAATGACACCATTGCCTGGCTGGAAAACTACCTGTTAAACCGCAAAGGGGCCCTGCTGATGGTGACCCATGACCGCTATTTTCTGGATCGGGTGGTCACCAAAACGATCGAATTGGATAAGGGCAATCTGTATGAATATACTGGCAATTATTCGGACTTTTTAGAGCAGAAAGCCAATCGCCGGGAAGCCCAAACCGCCATCGAAGCCAAGCGCCAAAACCTCTATCGCCGCGAGCTGGCCTGGATCCGCCGGGGCGCCCGGGCCCGGACGACCAAGCAGAAAGCCCGGATTCAGCGCTTTGACGAGATCAAAGAACGAGCCACCGATCTGTCCGAAAACCAGATGGAAATCTCGGTGGGCTTTTCCCGGCTGGGTAAAAAAGTCATTGAAATCGAGCATTTAAGTAAGTCTTTCGGCGCTCAGAAAATTATCAACGATTTTTCGATGATCCTCGGTCCCAGCGAACGGATTGGGATCATCGGCAAAAATGGTTATGGCAAATCGACCCTGCTGAACCTGCTATCGGGAAAACTTAAGCCGGATGGCGGCACCATCACCCTGGGTGATACCGTCAAACTCGGTTATTTTTCCCAGGAATCCGAGGATATCGATCTGAGCCTCCGGGCGATTGATTATATCCGGGAAAAAGCTGAAGTGATGGAAAATTCGCGGGGTGAAACCGTCACGGCCGCCCAGATGATGGAACTGTTTCTGTTTGATAAAAACAGCCAATGGGTTTATATTTCCGAACTCTCCGGCGGCGAACGACGACGGCTCTATCTGCTGGGGATCCTGATGATGGCCCCCAACGTACTGCTATTTGATGAACCCACCAACGACCTGGACATTGACACCCTGACGATTCTGGAAGCCTATCTGGATGATTTTCAGGGGTCGATGCTGACCGTTTCCCATGATCGTTATTTTCTGGACCGCACCTGTGAACAGATTTTTTCCTTTGATGGCCAGGGCCACATCACCACCCAAACCGGCAATTATTCGGAATATATAAAAAAGCATCCGCTGACCGGCTTGGGCGTCAGAGACGATGCCCCGGATCTCCTGGTGACAAAAGTCGAAGCCCCGCCCATTGAAAAACCTAAAACCCGGAAACCCGGTCTGACCTACAAGGAAAAACGCGAGCAGGAAGCGCTGCTGCTGGATCTGGAAGCAAAAGATAAGCGGCTGGATTTTGTCACCCAGAAGCTTTCCGAAATCACCAAAGACTATACTGTCTTGCAGGAACTGGCTGAAGAAAAGGCGGTTCTGGAAGAAGAACTGCTGGAGATTATGGATCGCCTGGAAATCCTGGAAAATCTCGAAAAAGGGGAATAATCTGGCGTCCGCGGATCTAACCCAAAACTAACCGGTTATCCTAATAAAATTTGATTGAAATAGGAAGGTAACATATGAAAATTATCTCTTGGAACGTCAACGGCATTCGGGCGGCCGCCCAAAAAGGGTTTCTGCCCTTTATTGAAGCAGTCAATCCGGACATTCTCTGTATTCAGGAAACCAAGGCTCACGACCATCAACTAGAAGAAAGTTTACTCAACATCCCCGGCTATTTTGCCTATTTTCACTCCGGTGAAAAAAAAGGATACAGCGGTACCGCGGTTTATTACAAAACCGAACCCCTGGCCATCCGCACCGGTTTATCCGACCCGGTTTTCAACAATGAGGGCCGCACCATTATTATGGAATATCCGGATTTTATCCTTTATAATGTCTATTTCCCTAATGGTCAAAAAGATGAGCAGCGGCTAGCTTTCAAGATGGACTTCAACCGCTGCATTCAAAATGATATCCAGGAATTACTGGCGGCCGGTAAAAATGTGATTGTCTGCGGGGATATCAACATCGCCCATCAGGAAATCGATTTGAAGAATCCCAAGGAAAATTCTAAACGCTCCGGTTTCCTGCCGGAAGAACGGGCCTGGGTGGATGATTTTCTCAGTATTGGCATGGTCGACAGCTGGCGGATGCAACATCCCGATGATGTCAAATACAGCTGGTGGTCTTACCGCTTCAATGCCCGGGCCAACAACGCCGGGTGGCGGATTGATTCCTTCTTCGTGTCTGAAAACTTCATGGCTCAGGTAGCGTGCACCGATATTCTCGATGAAGTAACGGGCTCAGATCATTGCCCGATTGTCTTAACCCTGAAATAAAAGAAGCACCCAGCGGGTGCTTTTTTCTTGTCTTTTTCTAATTTTCGGACTTCAGTTTTAGCCGGGCGATGGCTTCTCGGGCCGTGTCCCATTCATTATAATAGAGGGTTTCGTTTTTCATGATTTCCTGTTTTTCGTGGCCCTTACCAGCCAGCACCAGCACATCGCCCGGGCGGCACAGGCTGGCCCCGTAATAGATACCTTCATGGCGGAGTTCCACCGTGGCAACCTGATCAGTCTTTTCCCGGACGCCAGCCACCACCGCATTGATGATGTCTATCGGGTTTTCACTGGCCGGATTGTCCGAGGTTACCACCACCATATCGGCATTCGCGCCGGCGATCCGGCCCATAATCGGCCGTTTTTCCTTGTCCCGGTCGCCATTGCAGCCAAAGACCAGAACAATCCGGCCGGTGAAGATTTTTCGCACTGACAAAAGCAGTTTCTCCAGAGAATCCGGAGAATGGGCATAATCAATGATCACATCAAAGGGAGCCTCAACATCCAGAATTTCCATCCGCCCTTCAACTCCCGGCATCGTCGCCAGGGCTTCCCGGATCACCGCCATCGGCACCCCTTCGGCCAAGGCGGCAATGATCGCGGCCAGGGCATTATAAACCATAAACTCGCCGGGGATATTTAAGAACAGTTTTTCTTTTGCATCCGGCGTAACGAGGGTAAACTCGGTGCCCTTAGGGTCAAAGACCAAATCTTTCGCAAGATAGTCATGACCCGGATTTAAGCCATAGGTGATCACCGGCACGCTCGTTTTTTCGGCCAGGATATCACCCAGCTTCCGGCCCCAGGGATCATCACCATTGATAATGTTGGCTTTTTTCACCTGAAAAAAAAGCTTGGCTTTGGCTTCAAAATAATTTTCAAAGGTTTTATGATAATCCAGATGATCCTGGGTCAGGTTGGTAAAGATGCCATAATCAAAATCCACCCCGTTGACCCGATCCAGGGCCAGGCCGTGGGACGAAACTTCCATAAATAAGTGGGAACAACCGCGATCCTTCATTTCTTTAATGATCTCCTGGACTTCCAGCGATTCCGGGGTGGTGCGGCCGCGGTTATCAACCACCTGATCGCCGATCAGATTATGAATGGTGCCGATCAGGCCACATTTCTGGCCCTGGGTTTCAAAAATATGTTTAAGCATATAAGTCAGTGAGGTTTTCCCATTCGTTCCGGTAATGCCGGTGACCACCATGGACTGGGATGGTTTGCCGTAAAAACAACTCCCCAATATCCCCAGGGCATGGCGGGAATCTGCGACCTTGATGTAGCATACCTCCGCCTGATAGTCGGCCAGATCATCCTGATGAACTACGGCAGCGGCCCCCTGGCTGATGGCTTGGCCGATGTATTGATGGCCGTCCGTGACATACCCGGGGATGGCCACAAACAGGCTGCCCGGAACCGCTGCCCGGGAATTATAGCAAATTTTTTTTATATCACAATCGGGCTGATTGTTTCTGATTTTAATTACTTTTAGCTCATTTAACAGTTTTTCCAGTTTCATCGGTTTTCCTCTCTCTTGTTGATCTGCGCTAGAACATATTATACTATTTTCTAATTTATCTGTCTATATCCGTCTTGGTCGCGATCATCAATCGATTCTTCCAAAATAAAAAGAGAGACACTTTTAAGTATCTCCCGGTTCGATCAGAGCGCTGATCGTTTACATTTTAAACATATTGGAACCCGATGCTACCGTACATTCGACGCCAAAATCATCCTTGCTGATTGCCACTCCCGGTTCAATCACCACGACCCGGTGATCCCACTCCAGGGAAAGAAACATTTCCAGCAGTTCCACATCCCCCGGGGTAATAATAAATTCCAATTTCAGAACCTGGCTTAAATGCCGGGCACAATGAAGCCAATCGCCCAAATCATAGGCCCCGGAATCAATCATCATCAGCGACTTGTAATTCTTAAACATAATTCCCATGATCATCTCTGCCCGTTTGGGACCATATTTGTTAATGGCATAGTGGTATTCTTCTTTTAATGATTTTTTACCCATCATCCATCCTTTGGTAATAAAATAAGTTTCACCGCGGATGGATTTAAGTTGTTCATTATTATGAAGCAGAATCTGAATACAGTCTTCATAACGAAGCAGAGCCAGCTTTGACTGTTTGCTGCGCAATCCAATCAACGCTTTGCCGCAGTTTCCGTAACCGAGAAGTATCATATCGTACTCCTGATGGTCGTCAATCTCTTGTTGCAGTTCCAGGTTCAAAATATCAGGGTTGTTATGAAGGTCTGCATTCATCCAAATGGTATCATAATTGATGCCGGTATTCTTCATCGCCAAACGCATCTCGTCTTGAATCATTCCACACGCAATTAATAAGATACTTTCTTTCATCCCATACCTCAGTTATTCATAACTAATCGAAGGAAGCGATTGCCTCCAACCCGGAATCCTCACCAGTAAAGTACATCATGCCCCAACCAATGGGATGATCTTTTTCATCCATCAGCTTCTGCTCAACAACCAGTACCGGATCGCCTTCCATAATATCCAGAACCTGACTGACTTCCCCTTTTGCCGCCATGGCCCGGATTTTGAGTTTTTTTGTCATCGCAAAAATGGAGTTCTTTTTTGCCACCATTTCCGGAAAGGTAGCATAACGAATCTCTTTTTCCACAATCGGAATGCCCCGATAATAGGGAATATATTTGATATCAAAGGCCTTGACAATACCATCACTGACAAATACCCGTTTCACCACAATGACATGCTTATTTTCCGGGATCTCCAGATTAAAACCCACTTCATAACTGGGTTTCACCACATTGACCTCAATCAGTCTGATTTCTTCGCCCTTTTTTTCAGTTGTCATCATTTCATCAAAATGCAGTGTATAAGAATCCAAATTCGGTTCACAAACATAATTCCCTTTGCCCGGAATGGAGTAAATATAGCCCTCATTGACAAGCACAGCCAACCCTTTTCTGACCGTCATGCGACTGACATTAAACTCTTCACAAAGGAGATTTTCTGATTGTATGGCATCACCCGGTTGTATTTCTTCACTGGTTATTTTATATTTTATTGCATCAACTATTTTTAAATATTCGGGGGATCCCATTTTTCTACCACCTTGGTCTATTTATCATTATTTTTTTTTCCTGTTTTTTCGAGCATCCATAGTTTACATCTTTCAACCCCGGTCATCACATCTTTTGTAGCAAAGTCCGCCCCGACAATCTGGGCTGCTTTTTCATCAATGACAGCACCGCCGATAATCACCCGATAATCGTCCCGGATGCCCCGGTTAACCAATTCACAGGACACCGCCCGCATTTCATAAATGGTTTCCTGCTGCATCCCGCTCATTCCGATAATATCTGGTTTGACAGTTTCGATGGCTTCCATCACCTGATAAAGGGAAACATCCGTCCCCAGATCAATGAGTTCAAAGCCGGCCGTTCTGGCAAATGAACCAAAAATATTTTTACCGATATCATGACAATCACCGGATACCGAAAAAAGCAATAATCGACCGATTTTATTTTTGGGGGTTACTTTGGTAACTTCCTTTAATTCTTCGAGTTCCATCACTTCCTGAAAAATGATCCCGGCAAAAATCAGATCAGCAATAAAATAATCGCTGCTTTCGTATAATTTTCCGACCCGCTCCATTCCAGTTTGCAGCCAATTAAAAATATCAATTGGTTTAAACCCCTTTCGAATCGCAATCCGAACAAGCTCCAGCGTTCGATCTTCATATAATCCTTCGATGGATCTGACAATGCTATGTTTCATAATTTAAGTTCCACTCCCTTAAAGGTGTAAATTGAATACCACCGCCATGCCTTCATTTTATGGCTTTATCAAAATGATCACACCTGGAATTTCTAATTTATTTAATATTGTCTTATTATAACCTAAATTATTTTTTTTGATAATGGTATAATTGATATAAATCTTGCAAATTTTAACATCTTTGAGTTTAGAGGCCTTTGCTCTTCTTATTGAAGAGCAAAAGTTACTAAACTGTCACATTTTATGCTGATGCTTTTTTAGCGTAAGAGAAATGATAACAAACAGGAATAATAATGGCACCGCCAATTATGTTTCCAATGGTTACCGGAATAATATTATTCAGGAAAGCTTGAGCCCAGGTTACTTCAGCGCCACAGAAGATACCCATGGGAATGAAGAACATGTTGGCCACACTATGTTCGAATCCGGACAAAACAAAAAGCATGATCGGGAACCAGATGGCAAAAATCTTGCCAATAATGTCTTTTGAGCCAGATTGCATCCATACTGCCAATACTACAAGCATGTTACAGAAAATACCGCGAATGATCACGGGAAACAATGGAATCGCAACCTTAGCTTCGGCAATACCCATCGCTTTCGCAGCCATGGCTTCGCCGTAAAGACCGCTTTGTGTCATTAACCAGGCCAATAATACCGAACCGATCAGGTTGGCGACCCAAACCACACCCCAATTACGCAACATTGCAGCTAACGTAATTTCCTTTTTGAAAACCGATAAAGTCATCAGGTTATTACCTGTAAATAACTCGGCGCCACAAATGACAACCAGCATCAGTCCGACCGGGAAAACCCCAGCACCAATATACTTGGCAAAGGTCGCTTCAAAACCAGTGCCGGCACCAGCCGTAATAACAGTAAAACCATAAGCACCAAACCCAATAAACACACCTGCAAAAATACCCAAAATGAGCATTTTGCTTATCGGCAGCTTAGCTTTGTTATTACATCCATTGACCATGTTCTCGCAAATTTCTGCGGGACTAAAAAAATTATTCACCCTCTCCTCCTTGAATAAAGTTTTCCAATTTTCATGAAATCGTTTGTCGAAATTATACCATACTTATATCGACCTGTATATACAAATATCTACAATTCTTTGTGTTTTAGGGTGAAAACGAATGCCGTTTTTACCAATCTTGACCATTATTTCCATCAAAAAAAGGATAAAAAGACGAGACCGCGCTCTTCCTTTTATCCTTTGCTTTATTGATATGTTTGAGGGGTTATTGACGTGTCGCTATCAGACTTATACCCAGCCCTGGCAGATTTTGACGCCTTCTGCCGCATTGGTGGTAAACTGATCGGCACCCACATACTCACAGGATTCTTTGGTGACCGGGTTTCCGCCAATGATCACTTTAGCATCGATGCCGGCCGCTCTTAGCGCGTCGACGGTTTCTTTCATGGAGTCAATGGCCAGTGTTAAAACACCGCTCATTCCAATAATTGCCGGTTTGCAATCTTTGGCTTTTTCCACAAAAATTTCTGGCGCCACGTCAATGCCCAAATCAACCACTTCAAAACCAGCTGCTTCCGACATGCTTTTAAAAATATTTTTCCCGATATCATGTAAATCACCATGAACCGTTCCGATAATGATGGTTCCGGCAACGGCCGAGTCCTCACTGCCTAAGACAGGTTTTAAGACATTGATTGCTTCGGTTAATAATTCTCCGGCAAAGATCAGATCGCCCACAAAATATTCACCTTTTTCAAATAGATCACCAACAATTGCCATCCCACCCTGACAGGCGGCAACGGCTTCCTGTGCTTCAGCTTCTGAGGGGTTGGTCGCAACAAAATCATTGAGTAGGTCCATTACATCTTCTTCTTCTAAATCTCCAACGGCCTGTGTTAAAACTTTTAAGTCCAGCATTTTAATACCCTTCCTTTTGAAAAAAATCAGCTCATAAAAACTTGTGTGACATGTGTGTACATGTTTAGTCGTATAATACACCCTTACCGGGCAATTGTCAAGTAAACGGTTCCAATTTTAACGGGTAAATTTTCAGCTAAAAAAATCGCCTGATCAAAGGCGATTTAGGGTTGTCGGTACGGGCTTATCTTTTTTCGCTATTTTGTTTTTTGCCAGAAGCCCCGGTAGCGGAGGATTCGGGTGGTGTTTAAGATGGTCAGGATGGCGGCGCCGACATCGGCGAAAATGGCCAGGTACATTTCACCCATGCCAAAGAAAGTCATCGTCAGTACCGTGAGTTTAATCCCCAAGGCCAGGACGATATTCTGAATCATGATCCGGCGGGTATATTTGGCAATATCCACTGATTTGACTATATCCATGGGATCATCCTTCATCAGAATGATATCGGCGGCTTCAATGGCGGCATCCGAACCCAGGGCGCCCATGGCGATGCCGGCATCAGCCATGGCCAGTACCGGGGCATCATTCATGCCATCACCAACAAAGATGGTTTTACCTTCCTTATTATCGGCTTTGATTTTTTCAAAGGCGGCCACCTTATCCTGGGGCAGACAATCCCCCCGTACTTCGTCCAGCTTAAGCTGCTTGCCGATCTGGTTGGCAACCCGGGCATTATCGCCACTGAGCATGACGGTCTTTTTGGCGCCCAGCCGCTTCAGCTGCTGCAACGCAGTAAAGGCATTTTCCTTAACCATATCCCCCAGCACCAGGGTTCCGGCCAGTTGATTGTCGATGGCGATATAGACAATCGTGCCCGCCTCAATATTTTCGGCCAGGTCAATCTGATGATCCCCCAGCAGACTCTTGTTGCCGGCCAGGATCACCTGGTCATCGACCTCCACCCGGGTCCCTTTGCCGGGAATTTCGGTATAATTCTGCAGCCGTTTTTCATCCACATCGATGGCGGCAAAGGCGGTGATGGCCTTGCCAATGGGATGGTTGGAATAATGTTCCCCAGCAGCTGCGGCAACCAACAGCTGAGCTTCGGTAAATCCGGTTGCCGGTACCATTTTGATGACCTTGAATTCGCCCTGAGTCAGGGTTCCGGTTTTATCAAAAACGAAGACATCCGCCTGATAAAGGACATCCAGATAATTTCCGCCTTTAATCAGCACTCCTTCCTTGGAGGCCCGGCCAATGCCGCCAAAATAACTGATCGGAATCGATAAGACCAGGGCACAGGGGCAGGACACCACCAGAAAGATCAAACTCTGGTAAAACCAGGTTTCCCAGGAGGCCCCGGGAATCAACAGCGGCGGAATAATCGCCATGGCAATGGCTGAAAATACTACAATCGGGGTATAATAATGAGAAAACTTAGTAATGAACTTTTCGGTTTTACCTTTTTTATCACTGGCTTCTTCAATCAGATGCATAATTTTCATGGCGGTGGAATTTTCATAGTCTTTGGTAACCCGAACTTTTAAAACCGCATTGCCGTTAATCATCCCGCTGAGAACCTCATCTCCGGTTTCAACCTTCCGGGGGTAGGATTCCCCGGTCAGGGGGGAAGTATCCAAATGGGAAAGCCCTTCCAGGATGATTCCATCGGCCGGGACTTTTTCCCCGGGTTTGATCAACAGTACATCTCCCACCTTTACCTGTTTGGCATCAATGACCACCTCACCCTCAGGGCCCACCCGATTGGCGGTAATGGCATTAAAACTGATGGTTTCGGCTATCGACCGGCGGGCATTGTCAACGGCCCGATCCTGGAAATATTCGCCGATGCCGAAAAAGATCATCACCCCGGCGGCTTCCGGCCATTCGGTTAAGACCAGGGCCCCAAAGGTGGCGATGGTCATTAAAAAATTTTCGTCAAAAATCTGACCCTGTCCGATATTCCGAAAAGCCAGCACAATCACCCGATACCCCGCCAGTAAATAAGCTGCCAGGAAAACCCCGATCGTCACCATTTCCAGCTTGACCGGGAGTAACGCCTGGAACACAAAGCCCAGGATAAATAATCCAATTGCGGTGATCAACTCCAATTTCTGTCGTTTGTCCATATCGCCCAGAGCTCCGGCATGTGAATGTGCCGCCGGATGGGATGCTTCCGCCGGGTGCTGTTCCTGGTCATGACCGTGATCTTGATGGTCATCATATTGACAGGATTCCACGGCTGCGGACGGATTGCGATTTTTTGAAACCACTACATGGGGTTCCAGGGAATGAACCAGTTTGACGACGGCATTATAAATTTCATCAGGAACAAAGTCCTCGCCTTCTTCAATGACCAGTGAGCCGGTTGCCAGCGAGATACTCGCCGCTCTGACATTCGGCATTTTGCCGACCAGTTTTTCAATTTTTCCGGCGCAATTAGCACAATTAAGGCCTTGTAAAAATACTTTCATGCTGCTAACCTCTTTCAATCCACCTAGTGATGCTTTAAATGGGTGATCGTTAATAGGACAATCACTTCCACATGGGCATCGTCCAGGTGATAAATTTTCATTTGTCCCTCTTTTCGGTAACTGACGATCCGTTTATCTTTTAAGATTCGCAATTGATGGGAGACCGCCGTTCGGCTGACATCCATCAGTTCAACAATATCATTGACACACAGTTCGCCATTTTCAAATAACGCACTGACAATTTTTATTCGGGTGGGATCGCCCAACACCTTAAAAAATTCGGCCACCTCAAATAAGGTTTCCTCGGTATATTCGTTTTTCAAAACTTTATCCATTTCTTCTCCTCAATACGTGATCACTTGCTCACTTATTGACATAATAGTAGCACATTTTTTTTTCGGAATCAAGCACTATTTTCAAGCACATTTTGCCTCAATAAATATTGACAATTGTCAAAAATAATGATAATTTGAACTCATATAATATTTTAGACGATTTCAATTTAAAGGATAAAGGTCGATATAAATGAGTGATGCCAAAAGATTATTGGAGCAACGATTGATCCGTATTGAAAAAGCCGTTAATCTGGAAAAGCCAGACCGGATTCCTATCTTTGCCTTAATCAGCCCTGAGGTGGCCGTTGATTATTGTGGCCGCCACCTCAAAACCGCCACCTGGAATCTGGAGATAATCCGGGAATGCCTGCCCATTTACTATCAGGACATGAAGGTGGATGCCGCCTTTTCAACTTTTTTACGATGCCCAGGGATGTATACCACCATCGGTTCCCAAAATTTTGTGCCCAATAAGGATGGCTTCATGCAGCATCCCGAGGTCTGCGGCATGCTGGCCAGCGAATATGAAGCATTGATTAAGGATCCCTTCAAGACCCTGGTGGACAAGGTTCTGCCCCGACAATACAAGGCCTTTGATCAGCCCGGGATGCTGGGGGGACTCAACCTGGCCAAAGGCGCCCTCAGTTTTATGCGCCATACCAAAATTCTCCGGGAAATCGATGCCCACTGCAGTGCCACGGCAGGAGTCCCAATTATCTCGGACAACATGATCGAAGCCCCTTTTGATTTTCTGGCGGACCAGCTCCGCAGTTTTATGGGGATCTCAGTGGATATGCATCGCTGTCCCGAGCTGGTGGAGCAGGCCTGTGAAGCCCTGTTTCCGCTGTTGCTGCGGTGGGCCGTAACCAGCTATGCCGGACCGCCCAAAAAAATCCCGGCCATCTTTATGCCCCTGCATATGCCATCATTTTTAAACCCCAAGCAGTTTGAGCGTTTTTACTGGCCGACCTTCTCCCGGCTGGTCAACACCCTGACGGGCCTGGGCTATACCGTCGCCTTGTTCATTGAAGGCAACTGGTCCAAATTATATGATTATCTAGGCAGCCTGAACCCCCACGTGGTGGGGATTTTTGAATACGGTGAAATGAAAACAATTAAAGCAAAAGTCGGCCAGACCATGTGTATCATGGGCAACTACCCCATTGAAGCCCTGAAATCCCAGTCCACCGAACAGTGCATCGATATTGCCAAAAAGATGATTGAAGAAGGCGCTCCCGGGGGCGGCTACATTTTCACCACTGGCAAAGCCATTCTCCGGGGCAAAGGCCTTGATCTGGAAAAACTCCAGGCGGTGCATCAGTATGTAATCGATCACGGAAAATATTAGCGAGGTGTTATATGGAAACGATCAAATCTGAATACCTGGATTATTTTGAAAGCTATGCGGCCCGGCATCCGGAATTAACCGCAGCGGATGCGGACATTATGGCAGATCCCTGGGACGTCAATGAGGATATGCTGTTAGGTTATGTGTTATCTTTGTTGATTTAATAGCCGATCAAAATGTTTAAAATGAATCAAAAAAGCAGTGATGGGTTAACCATCGCTGCTTTTTTAGTGTGATATGCAATTTGGACTGCTCAAAAGGAACGCAATAAGATAATTTCATTTTGATAATCCCGGGTGTTTTCCTGGGGCGTTTCCAGAAAAAAAGGCAGGTGTTTGAGCCGGGGATGGGTGACCATCTGCTGAAAGGTTTCGATCCCCAGGGTGCCCCGGCCAATTTTTTCATGGCGGTCTTTGTTGCTGTTAAAGGGCATCATGCTGTCATTTAAATGGATAGCTTTTAGATAATCCAGACCGATGATCCGATCAAAATCTGCCAGCACCACCTCCAGATTGCCAGCGATATCATAGCCACCGGAATAAACGTGACAGGTATCCAGACAGACCCCCATTTTATCGGTGAGTTCCACCTGCTCAATGATCATCTTCAATTCTTCAAAGCGACTGCCGATTTCAGTTCCTTTACCGGACATGGTTTCCAGCAACACCGTGGTTTTTTGATCGACCCACATTTCCGCGTTGAGAATTTCGACAATCCCGGCAACTCCCTTTGCCAGCCCCTGACCGGTGTGGCTGCCGGGGTGGAAATTATAGAGTTTACAGGGCAATTCTTCCAACCGCAACAGATCTTCTTTAAAAACCATCCGGGCAAATTCCCGGGTTTCCGGTTTGGCTGAGCACATATTAAGGGTATAGGGGGCATGGGCCAGCAGCGGGCCCATACCCTGATCCGCGATAATCTGCCGAAGTCCGGCCACATCCTTGGGGTCAAGGGCCTTAGCCTTGCCGCCCCGGGGATTTCGGGTAAAAAATTGAAAGGTATTGGCTTCAATTGCGACCGCTTCTTGACCGGCTTTGGTAAATCCACCAGCAATGGACAGGTGGGGTCCGATTATTAACATCTTTTGTCTCCTTTTAATTTTATTGCTATTTAATATCTTTTCATGAATCAAATTTTCTCATTTTATTTTCATTATTCTTAACATTCTATATTTCTTACAATTAACTTGATTATCTTTTCCACCTATTATAAAATGGAGTTGAAATAATTTACCCTGAAATTTATTTTTGAAAGGAAAAAAAGATGAATGATTTTCTAAAAATGTCCAAAACATTGGGAATTGTTGTTGCTATCCTGATGATCATCCTCGGCGGTCTGATCTTTTTTGCGCCAATGTTCGCAGCCCAAATGATTATGTGGTTTTTTATTGCCGGTCTGCTTATTTACGGCGTTTTTCACATCATTGTTTTTGCCAAAAGCGAGATCAAAAAAGGCTGGAGTCTGACCTCCGGTATCCTGGCCGTCTTGCTGGGGGTGCTGCTGATCTTCTCGGATCCATTATCGCGGGCCAGCACCTTGGCCTTTATGCTGGCTTTTATTGCCTTATCCACCGGCATGAACCAGATTGCCGCTTCCTCGGTGATGAAAAAACAGGGGGCCGCCGGAACCGGTTGGCTGCTGGCTTCGGGAATCATTAACCTGTTCTTATCGATTTTCCTGATTTTCAACCCCTTTGTGATGCTGCTGGGTTTCGGTATCATCGCCGGGGTTTACCTGATCTTTGGTGGCATCGCGCTCTTTGCCGAAAGCATGTCCACCCATCTCTAATCAGTAAAAGGATGTCTCCCGGAGACATCCTTTTTTTTAGCCCAGGGATACATCCAGAATCATCATCAGGGTGAAGCCGAACATCACACCGATGGTGGCAATATCGCCTTCATGACCCAACCGGGCTTCGGGTATCAATTCTTCCGCCACCACATAAATCATCGCCCCGGCAGCAAAGGCCAGAGCAAAGGGCAACAGCGGGGCAATAAAGACTACCGCCACCGCCCCAATCACCGCCGCAACCGGTTCCACCATGCCGGAAAACTGACCGATGGAAAAGGCTTTTAACCGGCTCATATTTTCCCGACGCAACGGGATCGATACCGCCGCCCCCTCCGGAAAATTCTGCAACCCAATCCCCAACGCCAGTGACACGGCCCCGGCCAGCGTGATGGCCGGGGATCCGGAGGCCAGACCACCAAAGGCCACTCCCACCGCCAAACCTTCAGGAATATTGTGGAAGGTGATCGCTAACACCAACAATACACTCCGCTGCCAGGAAGTTTTAATCCCCTCCCGGTGATTGGTTCCCGGATGGACATGGGGCAAAATCTTATCGACCAGCCACAGAAAAAATCCCCCGCCCAGAAAACCCAGCGACACAATCACATAAGCTGGCAACGCACCGCCCTCAGCCATCTCAATGGCCGGTGCCAGCAGCGACCAGAAGCTGGCAGCAATCATCACTCCCGCCGCAAAACCCAGCATCGCATTTAACACCTTGATGTTAATCTCTTTGAAAAAGAACACCATTGATGCCCCGAGAGCGGTGACAAACCAGGTAAACAGTCCGGCAAATAAGGCCAGCAATACCGGTGGATACTCCAATAAAAATTCCATTAATGCTTCACTTCCTTTCAATGGTAATCGTTATTATTTTAAATGATTCTAATTTATATCTCAGTATACTATAAAAAGGGGCCCAAAATCCATTCTTTATTAAACCGCTGATCGCAAATTTCCAGCCACTTTTGCAAATAAACCTTGTTTATTCTGCTCCCTGCTCCTATAATTGATTTATCAGCCCGATACGGCTGAAATAACGCTGAAGAAGGTAATAACCATGAAGAAAAGCGAATTAATTGCAATCTTTAACACCGTACAGGAAAAATTTGAAGACGTCACCACCGAAGAATTTTTTCTTCAACGTCTGAAACCTTATGCTGATGAAAATGGCTTTGTCGATTACCACAAATTAGCAATGTTTGCCCACAACGAATCTCTGGCCTCTGCAAAAGGTTTCTTTTTTGAAGTGCTTGCCGAGATTTTAGTGGATGAAGATGATGTGGTGCTCGAAGACGATCTTGATGAAACCGCTGATGAATCCCCTGAAGTGACCCCGGAATAGGGACTGCGCAAGGTTTTTCTGTTATTCCCGATCTCACCTTTTATTAAACAATGATGATTTCCTTAAATGGCCCGACCGATGTTTTCTGTCTGGCCATTTTTTTTGCCCCAGGATTAAAACCAGGCTGGCCGGAGTCCAGCCTTACGGAAACCCCGCTGTTTATTCGCCGAAGGAAACCCCCAGACTTTTGGCCACCTGGATCAGCTCAGAATCGACATCCACCTGTTTATTTTTGCCGATCACCGCTTCCAGGGGGGCATCGGTCATCTTGCAATCCTGGAGCGCTACCATCGACCCGAACTTGCCCTGGGCTATCAGTTCCACCGCCGCCACCCCGTAACGGGTCGATAAGAGCCGATCATAGGCCGAGGTAATCCCGCCCCGCTGGAGATGACCCAAAACCGTGTTGCGGATTTCATGATCGGATATTCTGGTTTCCAGGGCCAGAGCCAGCTTATTGCCGATGCCACCGAGCCGGACCGGGTCCGGAGAGTCGCCGACAATCTTCTGAACCGTCAGCTTTCCGCCCTTTTCCATGGCCCCTTCGGAGACCACGATAATGCTGAAGGGCAGGCCCCGCTGGCTGCGTTCATTCAATTTTGCGATAATGGCATCCAGGGAAAAGGGAATTTCGGGAATCAGAATAACATCCGCCGAACCGGCAATCCCGGCGTGGAGAGCAATCCAGCCGGCATTTCGGCCCATCACTTCGAGAATCATAATCCGATGGTGGGATTCAGCCGTGGTATGCAGCTTATCCAGGGCGTCGACCACCACATCTACCGCCGAATTAAAACCAAAGGTGACATCAGTTTTAGACAGATCATTGTCGATCGTTTTGGGTACCCCAATCACATTGACACCTTTCCGGGCAAAATCCCGGGCACTGGTCAGGGTGCCGTCGCCGCCCAGCACCACCAGCACATCGACCCCTTCTTTTTTCATGTTTGCCACCGCCACATCAGAGACATCCTTTTTAACACACTGGCCATTTTCTTCCACCTGATAGTCAAAGAGGTTATCCTTGTTGGAGCTGTAAAGGATCGTGCCCCCTTTATGGAGAATTCCCGAAACGCTGCGGGCATCCAGTTTGATAAAGTCGTTGTTATAAAGCCCGCGGTACCCGAACCTGTAGCCAATCACCTCATAGCCGTAGTTGGCAATGGCGGCTTTGGTCACAGCCCGGATCACCGCATTCAGGCCGGGACAATCGCCGCCGCCTGTTAAAATGCCGATTTTTTTAACCTTATTAGTCATCGCTTTTCTCCATTCTTTTATATTAAATTTTATGTCCCGGGATCTTGATGCAACTCTAAATTGACATCATTCCCTGCGATTGTTATCGTCTCATACTGATATTATATGCGAGCAACCGCCAAATTACAAAGACTATCGGGAAGAACTCCCGCTTTTTACCATCATTGCCAAATAAAAAACCATCCGCTGATGATACGGATGGTTTTTTATTTACCGGTAAATTTAACGCGTAAGGATTCTGCAAATCAGACTGATGACAAAGGTAAGCAGCGAAAAAATGACGGCAATCATTAAAAACGAGGTCATCAGAACATTGTATTTCAGCACATCAACGGTCAGAATGGACTGCGATAAACCAATGGCATTAAGGATCAGCAAGATCAGAAAAATAAAGATTAGCCCCTTAATGGCACCTTTGATGTCCGCCGGACTCAGAGAAATATGGGCAGAAATACAAATAGCCAAAAACAAAAACAGATAAAAGCTGAGGTTGTGAAAATTTTCCCCAGCAAAGATCAGCTTCAGCAGTTCCAGATAGGCGGTGAAAACCCCGGCAAATGAGGCCATGCTGAGGCTTTCCACCGCCATCCCCTGGGTCAGCAGAGCCATAAAACTTTCCAGCACCTGCGGCAGCAGCAGTCCCATCAACGCCATGATCACCAACAGACCGCCAAAAATCGGAGCAATGCCAATAAAGAAATTACCCACCTGATGGTAAATATTTTTCGAGTTATAGGCATGATTCACATAACCCATCACCCCATCCTGATCCGGTCGCTGAAACAATTTGATGTCAGTGATTTTATGCCCGAAGATCAGGGCGGTCAGGGCGTGGCTGAGCTCGTGAATAGGGGTGCCGATCACCCCTGTCACCATGATGGCGTTTCGTCCCAGACTTTTCTGAAAATTACGGTTGGACTGGGTTTCGAGAACCCCAAGGAGCAGTCCGGCCAGGATCAGGGCCCCGGTAAAATAAAGGGTTTCCAGACCGGTTTTAATAAATAGATCGATGATAAACATAAACATTCCTTTTATCCTGATTTTTTCTGATTTTATCACTCCTGAACCAGAGTGACAGTTCGTTTTTCATTATACCGAAAAAAGGTTTAGAATTTCATTAATCATTATATTGCTGGTTCCCTGCTTTGCTCCAGTTTTTATTTTTGTTTCAGTGATTATCCCCTTTTTCCCAGGGTAAAAACTAATAAAAAACAAAATTGGGCGCTCACTATCAGTTGATACCTGCGAACCCACGTAATTTACGGTAAAACCCTTGTAAGAATGAAAGAAAGGACAGGTCAGTCAAATGAAAAAATCGAAATGGTTGCTGATGTTTTTTGTTGTATTATCAGTATTCTTACTCGCCAGTTGCGGCGGTGGCGATGATGCTGCCAAAACCGATGAAGGCCAGACGGATGGCGAAAAAACCGCTACCCTGGACGAAAACCTCAGTGGCGCGGCGCTGCTGAGCAGCCTCAATTTCAGCTATCCGGATTCCCTGAAAATGACCACTAACACCACCATGGCCGACAGCTATGATACCACCTCAACCACTTATACTAAAGGTGATAACTTTAAGATGGAAATGGAAATGCCCGATGTCGGCAAACAGATTACCATCTACAATGCCGCGGAAGGGGTGACCTACCAGTATACCGAAGGCCAGACCACCGGATTTTCTTTTAAAGATCAGGACACCGCCACCGATCTGGACGATCTGGACGATCTAAATCTGGACGAAGGGGTCACCAGCATTGATGACATCACCGATGTTTTTCCTGAAAACGTGGTCGCCCGGGTGGAAACATTAAATGGCGAAAAAGTGATTTATATCGAAACCAGTGAAAATGACGGGCAAAACGGCACCGTCGATATGCGGATGTGGTTTTCAACCAAGTATGGCGTGCCCCTGAAAACCGAAATTCTCAGCAACGGCACCCTGACGATGAGCTCGGTCGTCACCGATATTTCGGCTGATACCATTGCCGACAGCCAGTTTTCCCCACCATCCAACGTTGTCTTCACTGATTTTTCTTCCATGAATCCGGATGATCTCACTACTATCCCCGAGCCCTGACCGGGGGACGGCTGAGATAAACTAAACGCAAAAAGGCCTGAGCAAATGCCAGGCCTTTTTTTAATATTATTTTTTTGATCACAATTCTCTTAATTCAGAATAAATTCGTTTAAGCTCCATCTTATTCCGCACCCTTTTATATGTGATTATTAAATCATATATTTTGTTATTCACCTCGTGTCGCCTGCCCACAACTTTTCAACGCTTATTTTAATCCGATGCCTGATCCCATGAACCACTCTTTTAAAAAAATACATGAACCACTCTTTTAAAAAAAGACTTTACTTTTTGCAAAGATTCATGTAGAATGATCAAGCAGTAAACGTGATCTCGTAGCTCAGCTGGCAGAGCACTACCTTGACATGGTAGGGGTCGTTGGTTCAAGTCCAATCGGGATCACCATTTATAAGATAAAAAAGCCATTTGCATCATTCGTGCAAATGGCTTTTATTTTGTTTAACCAAAATTTAATCAATCCGCAGCTAACCGATCCGCTTTTTTAGAAAGTCGTTTCCGCTGTCAGGGTAAAGTAATTCCGTTTGATATAATATTCATTGTAGCTGATCGGCATATTGTCTTCCATTGAAATAATATTCTGCGAGACCAGAAAACAGCAGTCGTCATGATCAATCTGCAGGTTTTCCCGGACTTCCAGAGGGGGATGGACGATATCGATGTTGAGGATTTTTTTATGCTGAAAATGAAGCTTGCCCTTTTTCATAATGCCATGAAAATTGGCAAAATTAATCACATCTTCGACTATCGGGTTGCCCTTCTGATAGGGTAAGTAGATGGACGAATACTGAATCACCTCATCTTTTATTTTGGTGGCCTTCTGAATTTTAATGACCTTTTCAAAGGAACCGATTTTAAGTTCCCGCATCAGTTTCCGACCTGGGGTAATGACCCCGACGCTGACCAGCTTGACCTCCTCGACCTCCCCTTTAAGGCTGTCGATTTCATCAAAGTAAAACTGATACTGATTGGCCGAGGGTTCGCAGACATAATTTCCTTTACCGGGAATGGTATAAATATATTTTTCATTGACCAGCAGCGCCAGACTTTTACGCAGGGTGGTCCGGCTGACGTCAAACTGCTCGGCCATTTCATATTCCGACGGCAGCAGATCCCCAGGCTTTAAAATGCCTTTTTCAATTTTCCCTTTGATATCATTGACGATATCAAGATATAGAATTTTTCTCATTGCCCATCACCCATTCATTGCAACAGCCATTGCTTACAGATATTAACCCCTTCGATGGCATCGCTGGAGTAGCCGTCGGCCCCCACATAGTTGGCATAGTCGGTTCCCGCCAGCGCGCCGCCGAGAATAATTTTAATATCATCCCGAAGTCCCTGGGCAATGATCTCATCGATCACTTCTTTGATGTTCTCCACCACCGAGGTGAGAATGCCGCTGATCCCCAGAATGGCCGGTTTTTCTTTGCGGATAATGGCGATAAACCGTTCCACCGAAACATCGGTGCCCATATCGATGACCTCGAAACCCTCGGCCCGGAGCATGCTGATAAAGATGTTTTTGCCGACATCGTGGATGTCGTCGAAAACCGTACCGACCACGATCTTCCCGAGGCTGCGGCCGTCGATCAGCTGGGTACTGTCCATCCCCATCATGCCCAACAGGTTCGATACCAGTTCCCCGGCCATAATCAGGTCGGCAATATAGTATTCCCCTTCTTCATAACGGATCGCTACCCGCTGCAAAGCAAAATTTAGCTGATTGGCGATGTCTCTTTTGTCTTTTCCGGTTTCCAGTTCTGCCGCTACCAGGGCCATCGCCCGTTTTTCGTCAATTGCCTCAACCGCTGCAATAATTTTTGTCTCCATCTATTCCACCTGTTCATTTAAAACTAAAATTTTGTCGTCATGCGCCCGGTTTTTGACCCGGTCCGATTGATTTGTTAATCCTTTTCATTTTATCACGGAATCCGGCTTTTGTCTTTATCTAGACCAGATATTTTTTAATGGCTTTTTAATGCTTTGAAGTGTATAATCATGACGAAAACATTTACATTTTAATTCGAAATTTAAAGATAGAGGTCGATATGAACGGTTATACAAAAACACAACTTCAAGAAAATCAGAAATATCTGGAGCTCCTGTCCCAAAGCTTTCCCAATATTACCAGCGCCGTGGGCGAAGTGGTCAATCTGAAAGCGATTCTCAATCTGCCCAAGGGAACTGAGCATTTTCTCACCGATATTCACGGTGAACACGAAGCCTTCAACCATGTGATGCAAAATGCTTCCGGAGCGATCAAACGCAAGGTTCACCAGGAACTGGGAAACACCATTGCCTTTGAAGAACTGGAAGAATTATCTACCCTGATTTATTATCCCGAAGAAAAAATTGATCTGATCAAAAAGGAACGGAGTCGGGAATCCCTGGATAACTGGTATAAGTTAACTATTTACCGGCTGGTGAAGGTGTGTCGGGCGGCGGCTTCAAAATACACTCGTTCCAAGGTGCGAAAAGCGCTGCCCAAAGATTTTGCCTATATTATGGAAGAACTGCTCCAGGAAGATGAACATCGCTTTAACAAACGGGAATACTACCAGGAAATTATTGAAAGCCTGGTTAAACTGGAACGGGCCCAGCACTTTATTGTCGAGATTTCTGGGGTGATCAAACGGCTGACCATTGATCACCTGCATATAATCGGCGATATTTATGACCGCGGGGCCGGTCCCGACGAGGTCATGGATACCCTGATGCGCCATCATTCCCTGGATATGCAGTGGGGCAACCATGATATTCTCTGGATGGGCGCCGCTGCCGGCAATGCCCCCTGTATTGCCAATGCCGTCCGGATTGCCCTGCGCTACGCCAACATGGATGTGCTGGAAAACGGCTATGGCATCAACCTGCTGCCGCTGGCATCCTTTGCCAGCCGGGAATACAGTGACGATCCCTGCACCAAATTTACCCCCAAAATTTCCGACAGCCATACCGTCTCAGACCAGGAAACCGCCCTGATGTCCAAAATGCACAAGGCCATTGCGATAATCCAGTTCAAGCTCGAAGAATGCATGATCGACAATCACCCCGAGTATAATATGGCCAAACGGCAATTGCTTCGCCACATCGATTTCGACAACGATACGGTAACTGTCGAGGACACTGTTTACCAGCTTAACGACACCAACTTTCCGACCCTGGATCCAGCTGATCCCTGTGTCCTGACCGAGGAAG
The DNA here is from genome assembly GCF_041752335.1 of Acetobacterium sp. Classification (GTDB taxonomy): domain Bacteria; phylum Bacillota; class Clostridia; order Eubacteriales; family Eubacteriaceae; genus Acetobacterium. The sequence goes on from NZ_JBGSHG010000025.1 coordinate 28,133, forward strand.
AAACCCTGGTCATGGATCGCCTGGTTTACGCATTCCTGCACAGTGAAAAGCTCCAGAAACACATCCGTTTTATGTATGCCAAGGGTAGCATGTACAAGGTCTTCAATGATAACCTGCTCTTTCATGCCTGTTTACTGTTGAATGACGACGGCAGTCTTAAACAAAAAGAAATCGATGGGAAAAGCTATGCCGGTAAAAGCCTGATGGATAAATTCGACCAGATGGCCCGGGAAGCCTATTTCGGCAAAACCGATCAGGACGAAAACCTCACCCGCACTGATTTTCTCTGGTTCCTCTGGTGCCATGAGGATTCGCCACTGTTTGGCAAAGATAAGATGGCCACCTTTGAACGTTATTTCATCGATGATAAAACGCCTCATAAAGAACACTATTCGCCCTTTTTCCTGCTGATCGACGAGGATGATGAGCTGGCCCAAAAAATTCTGATGGAATTTGGGGTCGACCCGGATCAGGGCCACCTAATCAACGGCCACATTCCCGTCAAGGCCACCTCCGGCGAGAGCCCGATCCGGGCCAAAGGCAAACAGCTGGTCATCGACGGCGGCTTTGCCCGGGCTTATCAGAAAACCACCGGCATTGCCGGCTACACCTTAATCTATAACTCCTACGGCCTGATTCTGATCAGCCACGATCCCTTTGAATCAGTCGAAAAGGCGATTGCCGACGGGGTTGACATTAAATCGACCCTGATGGTGGTCGAAAAAACCACCGAGCGAAAACGGGTGCGGGACACCGATACCGGTAAAGCCATCATGGCTCAGGTGGAAGACCTGGAAATGCTGATCACGGCCTACCGTAAAGGCCTGATCAAAGAAAAACAATATTAAATCGGGTAGGAGGCTGACCATTAATTGATCAGCCGACCTCCCACACCACCGTACGTACCGTTCGGTATACGGCGGTTCCAGAGTTCACACCGTTACTTGCAGATAATAATCATAAAAATTGGGATATCCTGCCCGCTTGAG
>NZ_JBGSHG010000026.1:0-24744 GCF_041752335.1 Acetobacterium sp.
AACTTCTTCAGTGGTCATATCAAGCAACTGATATTTTAGTGAAGAACTACCGCAGTTAATAACAAGTACATTCATTAATAATTACTCTCCTTTAGTTTTTTATTGATTACATTTCATACGTTCTATATAATAACAGTAATACGCAAAGAATACCATTATTTTTTTGTCATATTTCGATAATAAATGAAAATTTGCTATTTTTTTAACAAAAGAGAGGCTAGTATGAAAATTCTTGGTATTATTGCTGAATATAATCCGTTTCACATGGGCCATGCCTGGCAAATCGAAACTTCAAAAAAAGCAAGTCAATGCGATGCTGTTATGGTTTTAATGAGCGGCAGCCTCACTCAGCGCGGAGACTTTGCTGTTTTAAACAAATGGGAACGCACCCGACTGGCCCTGTCCGCCGGTGTTGATCTAGTCTGTGAACTGCCCTTTGGCTATGCCTGCCAAAGTGCCGAAGCCTTTGCTCACGGGGGGATTAAGATCTTTAACGCCACTGGGGTGATTGATGTCCTCTCCTTTGGTTCTGAATTCGGGCATATCCGCCCACTGACCAGTCTGGCCGAAATACTCGTTCAGGAACCAGCTGAGTTTAAAAGCTTCCTTAAACAGGAGTTGTCATCTGGGGTATCCTTTCCCCGAGCTAGAGAACTGGCGATCCGCTCTTTTTTGGGCGATGAGGCTGGCAACCTTTTAAAAACACCCAATAATATCCTCGCTCTCGAATATTTAAAAGCGCTTCACAAATCTCGAAGCGACATCAATTCAATAACCGTTAAGCGACAAGGAGCAGACTATCACAGTCTTTTACCTTCAAAGTATCTTAGCGCCACCGGAATTCGGACCATTTTAAAAGATGCCCTTGCCCACCCGGAATCCGCGTCAGCTATCTTAGAAGCACTGGACAACAAACTTCCCTATTTTGCCGATGATCTAATTCTGCCCTTTAAAAAGAATTATAATCCCAGGGGTGACGACTATTTCCTCAATGCCCTGCGCCTGCAAATACTTTCAAATGATGTAAAGCATTTGAAAAACACCCCCTATGTCAGTGAAGGTCTGGAACACAAAATCAGAGATGCGCTAAAAACTGCAACAACTCTGGACGAATGTGTCAATGGGATTATCTCTAAACGGATTCCCCAAACACGGGTCCGCCGGATCTTATGTAATCGGCTCCTGGAACTGGATAAAGAGGTCTTAAACCTTTTTCAAGCAGAATCTTTTGTCCCATATCTGCGGGTACTGGGTTTTAATGAACCGGGTAAAGCGATCTTAAAAGCGATTAAGGATAAAGGCCAGTTACCTATTTTAAACAGTTTGAAAAAAAGCCGATTTTCATTGAGTCCCCTCCAAAATAAAATGCTCTATTACGACTGTCGCGCCACTGACTTTCATAATCAATTTTACGAGACTCGATACTGTTATCATCGGGATTACATTCAGAGTCCGGTTCAATATCCAAATCAAAAAGGTTAAAAAAATAATTGATTCATAACTTCCATAAATTGTTCAACTATTCCACAACGATCCTAGTTACCCAAATACAAAGGAGAACATTATGCCATTTTTTACAAACGAAAAAGCAGATCTACCCAAGCAGCCGATCCTCCAACCCCTCTGCGGACCTGTTCAAGGCCAATTCCGACGGGGTGTGTCTTGCTATAAGGGGATTCCCTATGCTATGCCGCCCATTGGTAACCGCCGTTTTAAAGCACCCGAACCGATGCCACCCTGGGAAGAGGTCCGTGATTGTTCAAGTCCAGGCAGTTCCTCGCTGCAAATGGGCGGTATTACCGTTGATTCCCCGGGCACCTATCAAATGGACGGTAAAAGCGAAGACTGTCTGTTTCTAAACGTCTGGACCCCAGCCGTCACCACTGAAGAACGCTATCCGGTTTATGTCTTTATTCATGGCGGTGCTTTTTCTTCGGGCTCTGGTTCAGAAATGGTTTATGATGGCGGTCGAATGGCTCAGGAAGGAGTGGTGGTAATTACCATCAACTATCGCCTGGGAGCCCTGGGTTTTCTGGCCACCCGGGGCTTGCTTGAGGAAGCTGGAACCACCGGCAATTACGGTTTACTGGATCAGATCCAGGCCCTGCATTGGATCCAGAATAACATCGAAACCTTTGGCGGCGATCCCGATCAAGTCACGGTCGGCGGTCAGTCCGCCGGTGCTTACAGTGTCACCGCGCTGATGCTGTCGCCGCTGGCCAAGGGACTTTTTCATCAGGCTGTGGTTGAAAGCGGATCTATTTTCTCAATTTCAGCTTTTTCTGTACTTAACCGTGGCGATTTACAAAAAACCATGGATAATGGAAAGCTCTTTTGCGACCTTTACGGCATTGAAGATTCCCCAAATGGTCTGGCGCAGCTGAGAGCCCTTCCTGGCGATATTTTTGCTGCCCTCTCGATCGTCAAGTCTGATCAATCCACGGTTCCTAATGCCTTTGGTTTCTGGCCGGTATACGATGGGGTTGTTCTTCCCAAAGACCCGGTCAAGGCCCTGAAAAACGGCGAAGTCAACCCGGTTAAAATTCTGATCGGCTATAATACCGATGAATCATCCTTGTTCATTAAGGGCCACACCAATCTGGGGATTTATCAGATGCTCTGCTATCATATCTTTGGTCCTGAAAATGCACCTATAGCAATGGATCACTTTTTTGTTGATGGTGATCACTCACCTCTGGACCGAGCTCTGGAAATTTATACCTATTCTGCTTTTCTAATCGGGATGGTGATGATGGCAAAAGAATACGCACAGTTGGGAGAAGATGTCTATTTTTACAATTTCGATTTTGATCCGACGATCCTGAAAATAGTTGGACTGAACACAGCCCATGGCATGGAATTGCCCTTCGTTTTTGGCAATGGCATCGGACAGCGTCGCGCCACCAAGATCAGCAATTTATCCTGGATTATGCAACAATCCTGGGTCAATTTTATCAAGTATGGCAATCCCAATTTCAAAGCAGAATATAAGGGTCAGATCATCTGGCCAAAATTCGACCCTGAGAATAAATACATCATGGTTTTTGACGCTCGACTTTCCAGTAAAAATCTGCCTAACCAGGATGATCTGGAATTCCTGGAAGGGCTGATGTTTGACTAAGATTATTGACCAAACTTCACTGACTTATTGGCATTCAAAATAATTGCTGAAATGCTTTTCTGAACTGCGTTTCTTTGTATATTAACTTGCAAAATACTAAAAATAATGATACATTTAGCTCATAATAAAATGATAGCAATGATGCTTAACTTGGGATAGCCATGCCACTAAGCATCTTTTTCATTAAGTGAGGAGATTGAAAATGATAATATATAATCAAAAGGATTTTTTAACCTATATGCCAGATGTTCAGGAATGCAACAAAAGCATCTCTGATTTAAATGACCAGTGGGATAATATTAAACTGCTTTCCGAAATCAATTGTCCCATCCAATCAAAAAGTGTTCTTCCCAATATGACAAAAATCCAGAATGGGTTTATTGACTTGCAGGAAGAACTGATTGACACCCTTGTTTCCGAAAAACTAAAAAAAATGGAGCAAAAAATCATTTCAAAAACACAGGTTGCCATCGATATCCTAATTCGAAACCTGTTTGAAAGAACTGCTGACATTGGTTTTCTGGCAACTGATGACGACATTCGCTGCTTTGTCGAAAACAAGGACCGCACTGACAGTGACCGCAGCTTAATTCTAAAGCGAATGCGTGATTATGTTGCAAAATATTCCGTTTACGAAGATATTATCGTGCTTGACAATAATTATCGGGTCTTGGCAAATCTGGATGAACAAAATGATATCCTGGGAAAACAGATTAAAGGACCTAACCTAACCAAAACAATGGATGGCGAACAGAGCTTTGTGGAGTATTTTAAAAACTCAAAACTCCAGTACGGTGACAAGAACTCCCATATTTTTTCCAGCCGAATCTGCCGTGAAGGAACTTCCCAGGCTATTGGTCTGATTTGTTTATGTTTTCGCTTTGAAAATGAAATGGCGCAAATCTTTGAAAAACTGACCAACGATTATGATGGCTCTGTGATGACCATCATCGACGACACAAACATGGTAATCGCCAGCAGTGATGAAAATCATGTTCCCACCGGTATCATCGTTGAACCCGTTGAATCTGGCGTCAATGGGGTTGTCTACTATCGGGGATCCGATTATATTTCAAAAACCATCGCTACCCAGGGTTATCAGAAATATTATGGTCTGGGTTGGAAGGGTCATGTGATGATTCCCCTCCATCTGGCTTTCCGGGATAACCGAAATCTAAAAAGCATTGATTCAGCTGTTACAGCCGGTCTGATGCACCAGGCCGATTCATTTTCAACCGAACTGAATGAAATTATCAATAAAACCCAAACCATTAATGGATCACTCAAACGGATTGTCTACAACGGTCAGATTATTGCCAGAGATGACAGCATTGATGCCGAATATTCGCGGCTTAAACCGATTTTAAGAGCCATTGGACGGATAGGCACTAATACCAGCAGTCTTTTTCAGAGCTCCGTTTCCAACCTGTTTTCGACGGTTGTGTCAACCAGTCTTGTCGACACCAGTTTTTTAGCCTCTCTGTCAGTGGATATCATGGATCGAAATCTCTACGAACGGGCCAATGATTGCCGTTGGTGGGCATTGGATTCGACGATTCGACGTATTCTGGCCAAAGATGTGATAACCACTACCGATGAAAAACAATTGACAGATATCCTCGTTTACATTAATGATCTGTATACGGTTTACAGCAATTTGTTTATTTTTGACAAAACCGGAACCATTATCGCTGTATCCAATCCCAAACGCACCGAGGACATTGGCAAAACCCTCACCGCTCCCTACATCGATGAAATTTTAGCAAATGCCAAACAGGACAAGTATTTTGTTTCCCCTTTTGAACAAACAGAATTGTATGATCATCGTCATACCTATATTTACGGTGCTTCCATTACTGACTTTAATAATTATAACCGCACCGTTGGCGGTATTGGCATTGTCTTTGACAGCGAAGATCAGTTTAAAACGATTCTGGAAGAATCGCTCCATTCTGATAACAACTCCTTTGCTGTATTTGCAGACCGTAAAAAAATGATTCACTCAACAACTAACGATACTTATAAAGTAGGTGAAATTCTCGATTTACCAGATGAGCTGTTCACCGTACCAAACGGCAAAACCCGATCCGAGATTCTAGTTTACGAAAACTGTTATTACTCAATTGGTTGTGCCTGCTCATCCTGTTATCGCGAATATAAAAATTCAGACGGGTATCATAATGATGTAATCGCCTTTGTTTTTGAAAAAATGGCAGATTATGCTGAAATTACCATTAACAAATCGAATGATAAAGAAATTGAACAGTCTGACTTCGCCTTTTCAATGACAAACGAACATAAAAAATTGGCCACCTTTGTCATCAATGGCCAGGTCTATGGTCTGGAACAGTCTTACGTTGTTGAAGCCTTGGAAGCCAGCAAGACCATTTCAGTCCCAGGGACCAACGCGGTAATCCGCGGTGCGGTAGAATTTAATGATCATTATTATGCCGTTGTCGATGCCCTTGCTTTATTCGATAAAGATGAACCCAGCCTGAACGCCTCTCATCTGCTATTGTTGCAGCTGACAGATGATGAAATGATCGCCATTCAGGTTGAAAAGCTGGTCAGTGTCCTCGAAATCAATTTGAATGATATTCAACCAGTAGAAATTTCTTCGGCTATTACTGGCATTATTTGCTTAACCGATGGTTCCGACCGAACCATTCTGGAAATGGATCCTCAGATTATTCTGGAAAAACTGGTAGAAAACCAGGTCGATGAAGATCTGGAAGCGGCTCTTCCGATGCTCGAAGCCCTGTAAATAAATTAGCGAATAAAAAATATCAAGCAAAGCAAAGCAAACCTTATTTTTCAAAAAAAAGCACGGGTACAAAATAACTTTGTTACACCCGTGCTATTTATTCATTTTAAAGTTTACTCCCCGTTAATATCGATCAATATATCGCCATCTTCAACCTTCACCGGATAACTATCCTCATTTTCCATTTTAAATTCCAAAAATAATATCTTCGGTTTCCCCAGACCTTTGCCAGTTTTAGCATCATACTTTGCTCCATGTCTTGGACAGGTGATGACCCCATCTTCTAATGTACCTTTATACAAAGATCCTCCCATATGGGGACATTTATTCGATATGGCATAATAAGATCCATCCACCTTTGTCAGTAAAATCTTTTTGTCTTCCAATTCAACCAACTTTTTTTCAGTTTTTTCAAACTCCTGTATTTCAGCAACTTTTTGAAATCCCATTTTTCCCTCCATTTTTTGAGTTATTATTATTTATCTACCCTTAAATTAAACGTCAAAACAAAACACCATTGCTGATTGATTGACAAATTTTTAAATTGTGCCTATAATGAGATTAAGTAATTATGAATCCAACAATAATGGTTATGTTTCAAAATTTTAAGAAGAGGTGATTTTATGTCAGCAAAAAAAGTATTTACCACCGAACAGGCAAAAGAAACTGGCAGAATGCTTGGAATTAGTTGGAGTAAATTTGACATTGAGCAGTTTCGAATGGGAATGGATGTTGAGCTTGAGCACGGTACTGATAATTCTCGCACAAACGTAACCGGAGATGATCCTTTTGTGACCGGCAAAATTGCCCTGGCTCATTTAAATGAGTTTCCTGATTATTATACTCGCCTTGAAAAAATGGAAAAAGAAGCTGAAGCATTCTGGGAAGGTAAATGACCATTTTTTATAACTGTTAATCCATCCAAAATTCAACCGTAAATAAACAAAGAGAATCCTTTAAATTCAGGGATTCTCTTTGTTATGATATATGTGATCCATTAAACAAAAATGTTTTTTGACGCTTAAGCAGCTAATTGCCGAATGAACTACTTAATTGAAGTAACCAATCAGAAAAACAAGAGCTTCGAGCCTCATTTTCCCAGCGAGCATTATCATTGTACTTTTTTTAACACCATACTAATCTGGGCGAAAATATCCTGAATTCCCCCATCTCCCTTAATTTTATGAAGAATTCCTTTTTCTTCATAAAACTCCAATATCGGCGCTGTTGTTAGATTATAAATGGCTAAACGGTCTAAAATAATTTCTTCCTGATCATCAGCTCGATGAATCAATGAAGTCCCGCAAACATCGCATATTCCCGATAGCTTTGGTGGATTGTATTTTATATGATAGCTTTCCCCGCATTTTGGGCAGACCCGTCTACCTAAAATACGATCGACGATAATTTCCTTTGGCACATCGATTAGAAAAACAAAATCGATCTGTTGATTCTTTTTTTTCATTATCAGTTCAAGGGCCTCAGCTTGCTTTTCATCCCGGGGAAATCCATCCAGTAGAAAGCCCTTTATGCAATCATCTTTTTTTAATCGTTCATCTACAAGAGAGATCGTGAGGCGATCTGGGACCAGCTGACCTTTCCCGGTATACGTGCTTATTTCCTTGCCTTCTGGGGTTCCTTCTTTAATTTTCCCCCGGAAAATATCCCCGGTGGAAATATGCGGAATATCAAAATGTTCACAAATAAGTTTTGCCTGGGTCCCTTTTCCCCCACCGGGTGTTCCTAATAAAATAATCCTCAAAAAACTAACCTCCAAAATTAAATTGTCCTGTCTGGCAAAATCAACTACCATAATATTGAGGGCTTGACGATCCCCCAGGCAGATATCAAAAGGTTTGACTTCGCAATCGCCGTTTCTAAAAACCCGAATGTTCGGACCATTCCCTGTTGCAAGCAAAATATTGGTACAAAACTGATGATAGTCCTTCCGCTGAAACCTTTATCAGCCCACTCTTTCTTGAATGTGCCTGGATACCTTTTTAATGACAAGAATTGTTTTATCTAAATAAAGTTTGTTTCTTTAGCTACGATGATATCTTTTAACCTAATTTTTGTCAATAGTATTTTTAACTGCCTATAGACTATTAAAACGGGCAGAAAAAACGTCATTATACTATTATTGATTACAATGACGTTTTTCGTTAACCGCATGTTTTTCTGATTCTTATTTCAAATTATTAAAAAAATTCCCAATTTCCGCAAAAAAGGTTTGTACCTGCTGGAAAAAACCCTGGGTCTCCTGGCCAGCTTCCATCAATTTGATAAACGTATCGGGATCCATATTCAGCTCATTAAACTTATTAACAAGGGTTAGGATCTCTTCAATTTGCTGATCATCCAAAACGGTGTCATATTTTTCAGCTGTCGTTACAATCAGTTCCCGAATTTCATCATCATTCATCGTTTTAGTTTGAGCAATCTCGCCCTTTAGGCTATTGATAATATTAACCGCATCATCGCCAATAGCATCCTGCAGTTCACCAACCACTACCACTTCTTCGACAGCTGTTGTTTTAGCTGCTTCGTCCAGACTGGTATCAGTTGCTGCCTCATAAGCTTTGTAAATACCTGTTAACGCACCTGTTCCAGATACCGGTGTATAGGCTGCCACAATCACTTTGGCATTCTTGATTCCTGCGGTTCCCAATGCCGATTTATACATCTCATCAGTAACCCAGTCAATGTTATGGGTTTCCAGATCGATTCCCCCTTTTGTTTCTTCCTGAACATAAACGCTGGATAGCGCCAGAGTTCCAATTTTATCAAGGGACACCGCCCCCTCTAAATATTCCCGTTCATCCTCATTGGTTACCACGGTTTCTTCTACATCGCCTCTTTTGATATCGAAATAACCGTACACCGTTTTGAGTTGGGCTTCGGTATTATCGGCGCCAATGGCGACACAGGCGCTTTTTGAATCCGCCAGCACCGGACTCACCAGTACCATTGATAAAACTATCGCTAAAATTCCTGATACTATTTTCTTTTTCATTCTTCACCTCGCATAATCACTGACTCTTTATAAGTCAATTAGTGTACAACGAGGTTATCATAACAATTAATCCTATTTTTTAACTTAATTTCCTCAACACGCGACGACTATTGCCCGTTACTCCTGCTTTTTGCGATGATAAAAAGAAAAGCCGACTGCTGTACGCAATCGACTTTTTGTTCTAATATTGGTGCGAGAAAAGGGATTTGAACCCTCACTGCATTGCTGCAACAGATCCCTCAAACCTGCGTGTCTGCCGTTCCACCATCCTCGCATTAAGTAACAGGCATTTTGACCCTGTTTTCTTATTATAAAGGAGTGAAGCTAAAATATCAACTATTTTTTTGATTTTTAAAAATTTATTATTTTTTTGATTTTAAAAATTTATTTACAATGCTCTTTCGTTGTTGATATTTATTTCACCAGGAGCTTTTGTCTGGTAAAATAAATATTTGTTGTGATCAGCAAATCATCAAGACTGCCATTATTCTCAATGATTGTGTCAGCCAGTGCGATTTTATCCTCGTCTGACATTTGCATATCGATTCGTTTAATGGCCTGGGCTCTCGTCAATTTATCTCTTTCGATTAGCCGACCGATGCGAATCTCTTTGTCTGCCACCACCAGAATCGTCTCATCGACGGTATTTTGCAGATTTGTTTCAAAAAGTAGCGGACAATCATAAAAAACTGTGGGTATCCCAGACCGTTGGTAAAAATCAATCTGCTGATCATACAGTTTTTTTATTTCGGGATGGACAATGGCATTGAGTTTTTTTCGGGCTTGTTCATCATTGGCGATCAGCTCTCCCATCAGGCTGCGGTTTAATTCGCCGTTCGCATTGATGACTTCCGGCCCAAAGACTGCGGCTATTTTTAGTAAACCAGGACTCCCCGGCGCCACAGCCTGCCTGGCTAATTGATCGGCATCGATAACAATGTAATTGAAACGTTTCTTCAAAATATCTGTGACGGTCGATTTGCCTGACGCAATCCCGCCGGTTACTCCTATTACTCTCATAACCTGCTCCTGCTATTTCACATCATACCAGGACATCCCGGTGTTTACATCAACGGTCAGCGGCACACTTAGCTCCGCTGCCCCTTCCATTTCTTCTTTAATCAGTCGCTCCACCTGTTTTTTTTCATTTTGGGGGGTATCGATGATTAACTCATCATGGACTTGCAAGATCAGTTCAGCTTGCAGATTTTCCGCATTTAAGCGGTTGTATACCTTGATCATAGCAAGCTTGATAATGTCCGCTGCACTTCCCTGAATGGGCGTATTCAAGGCCATTCTTTCCCCGGCCTGAACCAGCATCGCGTTTCGGGAGTTCATTTCCGGAATATAACGTCTTCTTCCCCAGATGGTGGTGACGTACCCTTCTTCTTTGGCCTGCTGTTTGACATTCTCCATATAGGCCTGGACCTTGGGATAGCGGGAAAAGTAGCGATTAATATAATCCTGGGCTTCATTTCTGGAGATCCCCAGATCTTTACCCAGACTGAAAGCCTGTTTGCCGTAGATTAGTCCAAAATTGATGGCTTTGGCCTGGCCGCGTTGGGTTCTGGTGACCGCATCCAGGGGGACCCCAAAAATCTCTGATGCGGTGCGGGTGTGGATATCCTGTTCTTTTTTAAATGCGTCGATCAGATTCTCATCACCGGAAAGATGAGCTAAAACCCGCAGTTCAATCTGCGAATAATCGGCATCGACCAGAATTCGATCGCTCGTCGATGGCACAAATACCCGTCTGATCGCTCGTCCCATTTCAGTCTTTACGGGAATATTCTGTAGATTAGGATTGGAACTGCTGAGTCGTCCGGTTGCCGCCACGGTCTGATTAAAGGTTGAATAAATCTTATGAGTTTTTGTCTCAACAAAGGCCATAAGACCCCGGCCGTAGGTTGAATCCAACTTTGACAGCATCCGATATTCGATTATTTTTTCAATAATTGGATGAAAATGGATGAGCTGCTCCAACACTTCGATATTGGTTGAATAGCCCGTTTTGGTCTTTTTCACCACCGGCAGTTTTAATTGTTCAAACAGAACCTCGCCTAATTGTTTGGGTGAATTAATGTTAAAAGCTTCTGTTTCAGCCAGTTCATAGATGTCACTGGTGAGACTGGTAAGTTTGTTTTCAAATTCGCTGGACAGAACTTCCAGCTGGCTTAAGTCAATTTTAAACCCCAGTTCTTCCATCGATACCATCACTTCCAGCAACGGCATCTCAATCGTTTTAAACAAGGTCATCATATCAGTAGCATGGAGTTCTTTTTCCAGAACGGTTTTTAAGTCTTTGATGGTTTCGCAGTTTTTGATCATATAATCAGCCAACAGCTGTTCATTCAGACCTTCAGCTGGCACCGTTTTTTTACCTTTTCCGAACATTTCCTCGTCATCCAGAATGGTCCGATTGAGATATTGATAGGCAGCTGATTTTAAATCATAGCGCTGATCGCCAGGACTCAACAAATAGGTGGCAATATAGGTATCAAAGGCTTCATTGACTTCGTTGATGTCATTTTTATGAAAAATATGGATCAGATTCTTTAAATCCTGACTGATGATAGCCAATGTGGTGATATTGGGCAGGTTTTTGAATTTCTCAAAGAATTTCAAGCCAAAAACAGCCACCGGGTTTAGATAATAATAGCGATCTGCGATTTCCAGAGCTAGATAAATCTGTGGCGCTTCTTCATGAAAATAGATGATCACTTCTTTGGTGTTTCCCAAATCGTTGAACAAGCTATCCATATCTACGGCTGTTTTAATCCAGTGAAACGCCACTGATTTTTCAATGGTTTCCACCGCTTCAGCGGCATCAATTTTTGACAGCAGGGTATTGAATTCCAATTCTTTAAGTAAGGCAATACTCTCCGGATTAAAAATATTATGGAAGGTCAGTTCTTCATAGTCACCATCCCAGGGAACATCCAATTTTATCGTTCCCAGCATTCGGCTCATGAAGGCGTCATCTTTTCCCGCTATTATTTTTTCTTTTTGTTTGCCTTTCTGCTCGTCGATATGTTCATATATCTTTTCCAGGTTTCCGTACTGCTGAACCAGCTTAATTGCCGTTTTTTCCCCAATTCCGGCGATTCCGGGAATATTGTCAGACTTATCTCCCATCAGCGCTTTTAAATCAATCAGATCTTTGGGATTTAGTCCATACTGATTCTGGACCCAGGCTTCATCCACCTCTTCCAATTGGGAGATACCTTTTTTTGTATACAACACCTTAATCCGCGGCCCAACCAACTGAAAGGCATCCCGATCACCGGTGATGATTTCTGTTTCGATCCCTTTTTCTGATCCGATCGTCGCCAGGGTTCCAATGATATCATCAGCTTCAAAACCTTCCAGTTCGACAATGGCGATATCCATCTTTCTGAGCAGCTCTTTTAAAATAGAAAACTGTTCCGCCAGCAGCTCTGGCATATTTTGACGCCCTCCCTTATAGTCATTATAGGCCAGATGCCTGAAGGTTGGCCCTTTTAAGTCAAAAGCTACACATAAATAATCAGGCTGGTATTCCTCTTGTATTTTAACTAATATGTTAACAAAACCATAAATGGCATTTGTCGGTATGCCCTTTGAATTTGACATTTCCCGGATGGCATAAAAGGTCCGGTAAAAAAGACTGTTCCCATCGATTAAGATACTTTTCATTTGATCTCTCTTTCTTTTTCTACTTCTGCTTAATAAAACAAGTATAGATATTATACCAAAAGTATTGCGGATTGAACAATGAATAAATTTTAACGGCACACTTGACAATAATCATTGTCAGAGTTATAATTATTTTGACAACTATTATTGTCAAAATGACAAATTTTATTGACAAATAAAAACTAGACTCTGGAGGCGCCATTATGGGACTGGAAAACCGTTTAAAAGAATATCGGGCCCGAAACAATTTGAATCAGTCTGATTTGGGAAAGCTGGTCGGTGCATCCCGGCAAACCATTAGCCTGATTGAACGGGGGGATTATTCCCCGTCGGTAATTCTGGCGCTAAAAATTGCCAGAGTTTTTAGCACAACTGTTGAAGAACTATTTTTGTATGAAGAGGAGTAATCTTATGAAGAAACTAAATCCGACTATCAAATTTTTTGTTGTTATGGTCATTTCTGCTTTTATTGGGGGGCTACTGGGGGGCAGTATTATTCACGGCGAAGGCGCCATCATCCAAAGTCTGATTAATTTCCAGAATTTCATAATTAATAATAATTTAACAATCCAGGCGATTATTCTTGGTCTATCAGCACTGCTTATTTTAATTCTCTATTTCTCTGCCAAGCTAAAATTAAAACGATTAAACGAAAATGACGATGTCCTATTTGATCAGATCGACCATCAGCTGGGAGTTTTATTTCCATTGATTTCAGTTTCCATGATTAGTGGCTTTTGCCTGTTTGGCATCACTGTTACTGGTTTTATGACAGAATTTAAGCTTGTTGGCCTGATGATTTTTTTGGTTAATATGGCGTTCACTTTAACCATGACTGTACTTGCCCTAAAATTGACAAAAACCTTATACCCTGAAAAAAAGGGAAACCCACTTGACTTTAATTTCGACAAAGAGTGGCTGAAAAGCTGTGACGAAGCTGAAAAATTTGTGATTTATAAGGCTTCTTACCGCTGCTATCAGCTGATGAATTTTGTTTACTGCTGTGTCCTTACCATTTGCCTGCTCGTTTCCATTGCTATGAATATTGGTATCTTTCCTTATTTGTTAATTGGGTTTCTATGGATAACTCAAACCCTAATTTATTCTATATCAGCCAATCGGTTTCAACATGGTCAGTTGGACAATGTTCAATAATTAACGCTCATTAAGGAGAAGTCGATAATGAAAAAAATATTAGCTAAAGCCCAGCGCGAAGGATGGACCTATCTTGAACAAGGTCTTGTTTGCGGAAATCGAATGGAGTTTATAAAAAACGACAGAAAGATCGGTATCACGCTTAATCCGGCTTCATACCAAATGACAAATATATCCCCCACTCAAATGAAAGTAGTGATGGAAGCAGATACATTGTATTCCGGAAATGATCCCATTGTTTCAAAAATACAAAACCTGTCCTTTGAAGATCAAACCAACCTTATTGGTGTCGCCCGAGAAATATTTTTAATGATCTGCGAAGAAGATTAACGACACCACAAAAACATCTCTAATTTAGTTTTTAATTATTCAATCTTAAATAAAGTACCGTTCTGATATGCATGCTATCAAAACGGTACTTTTTGTACGAAAGAAAGACCTGGTTGTTCAGTCTCTCTCGATTATGTTGCGAATAAATTATCAGTAGTTGTGATTACTAATAATTATTCAATTTTCGAAACTTCATAACAAATGAAATTTAATGTTTGATAACTTGATTCAATTTCCCCTGAATCTCATTCATCAGGTAATCGGTATAAGGAATCTCGGTGAAGAGACGTCCTTCGGTAAAGGGTTTAAGTTCCGCCCTGACCACATCAGCATCTTGGGTGTTTAGAATCTCACCAATGTTGACGTTTCTAAACGCTTCATTGGTTTTTCCAATCACTTTTAAAATCTTACCCGGACAAACCGCGCCAGGTTCTTTCGTCAACATTTCAGCAATCGCCTGAACCATCTCAATGTTGTTCACTCCCAGGTAATTATTCACCGCCTTCTTCACCTTAAGCAATCGTCCTTCGGTATTCACAAAGGTTCCATTGACTTCCGGGAAGGCCAGCGCCGGTAACACCACGTCAGCTTTCTCAGCTGCTGAAGTCAGGTGGGTATCCTGGACCATTAAAAACTCATAACCACTAAGATCGGCATTGGGTTCCTCACCGAAGAGCAGCAGTGCTCTAGCCTTTTCCAAAATCTTTGGTGTGTTAACGACACCCAGGGCTTTTAAACCGCGACTGTTGTTTTTAGCAGCTACTCTGAAAATACCGCTGCGTTTCCCATCAGTTTTTCCCAGAAGACCGAGAATATTTGCCACCAGAGTTGAAGCTTCTGCAGTGACATATTTGTCACCCATAACTACTACCAGATTCTTGGCGTTGACCAGGCCTTCCCCAATGATCTGAGCTTCGTCACAGATATCAAAATCTGCCAGTGATGTTTTTAATGCATCAAGATTGTGCACATCTGTTTTTAGATTACCATTTTCAATGACATACTTGGTGATTTCTCCCAGGAATTCAAGATCATCGCATTCGGTGATAAACTCATCGGCGATGTGATCATAACCGTTTTCTAAGTGGTTTATCACAAAGATATTGGCGCCATTTTTTGATGCCTGTGTCAGTTTGTATTTGACAATGGGATTATTTACTGGAAGCATTCCTAGCACCAGTATCGTATCCGCGGTTACAATAGCATTCATGTTTCCAATAGAACGATTACCTTGGAGAACCTTATCTTCGCCGTGTTCCCGATTAGAAAAACTGAAAGTTTCAGCTCTAAGAACCTTAGCCAGTTCGGTCATGTTGAAAATTTCTTCATTGGTATACTTAGGCGAAATCCCCATCTTTACGGCATTGCTACCATAACGGGCAGCAATACTTTGGGATTTTTTTGCAACGGTAACAAAAGCATCATACCAGCTAACTTCTGTCAGTTCCCCCTGCTTATTGCGAATCAGTGGTGTGGTAAGACGATCTCCCCACTGAACCAGGTTGGTACCAAACCGGCCGCGGCCACACATAACCCCCTGATTAATTTCGATATGATTATCCTGGGGAACAGCCTTGATGATGGTGTCGCCCTTGGATTCGATAATGATCTGGCAACCGGCTGAACAATAACCACAGGTGGATTCTGTTTTTACTGTATTCATCGGCACTTGTTTGATTCCGACCAGACCTTCTCTGAGCGCACCGGTTGGGCAAACAGAGATACACAAACCACAGCTGACACAGCCGGTATCTTTTAAAGGCTGGCGCAACGCCGGTTCCACAATGGTTTCAAAACCCCGATCCACCAGCCCAAGGGCCGAAACGCCGACGATATCTTCACAAACGCGAACGCAGAGACCGCAGGTAATGCACTTGCTGTTATCACGAATCACGAAGGGATGATCGTCCTGTATTTTTGCTTCCGGATTTTTCCCTTTGAAACGTTCAGGTTTGACGTCATATTCATTTGCATAGGCGACTAATTTACATTCAAAGAAATCCTGACAACCACATTCAAGGCAGCGCTTTGCTTCTTCAATGGCTTGCAGCGGAGCATAACCTTCTACCACTTCCAAAAAATTATTGTTTCTGGCATCTGGGGCCAGGTGAGTCATCACTGGACGTTTATTTTTCTTGATGCCCTCGAGATAATCCTGATCCACCGATTCCCTGATGACAAAATAAGGTTCGTGATAAGTAATGGTCTCGCCGTTTAAATAGCCTTCGATAAAAGGAACAGCTTTTTTAGCATCGCCAACCGCTTGAATAACGATGGAGGCGCCGCTGTTGATACAGTCTCCGCCAGCAAAAACTCCGTCCAGATTGGTTCTAAAGGTTTGTTCGTCGGCCAGAACGGTATTCCATTTTGTCAGTTCCAGTCCCTCGAGCCCCTTGGGGTTGATCCCCTGGCCAATAGCCAGAATCAGGGTATCAATGTCAATAACCTCTTCTTCACCGACCATCGGTACCGGGCTACGTCGGCCGCTGGCATCGGGTTCCCCGAGGGCCATTTTCTGCAGTCGGATTTTAACGATTTGTCCGTCATCACCCTTAATGACTTCAATGGGATTGGTTAGGTTCTTAAAGATGACCCCTTCCTCTTCGGCTTCGATAATTTCAATTTCTTCCGCTGGCATCTCAGCTTTGGTTCGACGGTAAATATTATAGACTTCTTTAGCGCCGAGTCGCAGTGCGGTACGGCAGGCATCCATAGCGGTGTTACCACCGCCAACGATGGCAACTTTTTCACCGAGAACAATGGGTTCGTTATTAGCCACCTGCTGCAGCAGTTCAATCCCACCGATGACCCCTTTGGCATCAATGCCTTCGCACCGTAATCCGGAACTGGTCCAGGCACCTAAGGCAACATAAACAGCATCGTGATTTTCCCGGATGGTTTCAAAGGGAATATCGACACCGACCCGGGTATTGTTTTTAAAAACAACGCCCATTTCTTCAATCAGTCCCACTTCTTCATCCACCACCCCTTTGGGTAATCGATATTCAGGGATGCCGTAGCGGAGCATTCCCCCCATTTTAGGCATGGCATCATAAATTGTGACGGCGTGGCCGGATTGGATCAGATAGTAAGCCGCCGTGAGTCCCCCGGGGCCACCACCGATGATGCCAATGGATTTTCCAGTGGCTTTAGCGATTTCCGGCACGAACATCTCATGGGTCATATCAAAGTCGGCAGCAAAACGCTTCAGCCAGGCAATCGATATGGGTTCATCCACTTCCCCCCGGCGACAGGCAGTTTCACAGGGATGAGGGCAGACCCGGCCAATGGCACCGGGCAAGGGTAGTTGTTCTTTGATGAGCTTTAAGGCTTCTACGAATTCTCCGTTGGCGATTAGACCCACATAACCCTGACAGTCGGTAGTACCGGGACAGGCCCGTTTACAAGGTGCCACACAATCACCAATGTGTTTTGACAGCAGCAATTCCAGATTCGTTTTGCGAGATTCAATCACCCGAGGGGTCCGGGTATTGACTACCATATTATCGGTGATTTCAGTGGCACAGGATTTCAAGATTTTGGGAATGCCGGCAACCTCCACCACGCAGAGACCGCAGGATCCAAAAATCTCCAGTCGTTCGTCATAGCACAGGGTGGGAATATCAATCGCATTTTCCCGGGCAACTTCTAAAATGGTTTGTCCTGGATAACCAGACACTTCTTTTCCATCAATATTCAAATTGTATTTTTTCATTCTCCCACTCCTTTCTAATCAATGATGACGGAATCAAATTTACACACAGAGTAACATTTTCCGCACTTAATACAAAGATCCTGATCGATCTCATGGACTTTTTTCTTTTCTCCCTCAATGGCAGCCACTGGACAGTTCTTCTTGCAAGCCCCACAGCCAACGCATTTTTCAGCGTCGATGGTATAGGTCAACAGTGGCTTACAGCTTTTGGCCGTACACTTTTTATGATAAATATGATCTTCATATTCGTTTCTGAAATATTTAATGGTGGTTAGCACCGGGTTAGGAGCGGTCTGACCCAGACCGCACATCGAGCCGTCTTTGATCTTATAACAAAGTTCTTCCAGCAATTCAATGTCGCCGTCTTGGCCTTCACCCTGAGTAATCCGATTAAGAATTTCCAGCATCCGGGTAGTTCCCACCCGACAGTAGGTACATTTGCCGCAGGATTCTTTACAGGTGAAATCCAGGAAGAATCGGGCCATGTCTACCATGCAGGTGTTTTCGTCCATGACAACCATCCCGCCGGAGCCCATGATCGCACCGGTTTTGGTGATTTCAGCGTAGTCAATCTGAGTATCAAGCAGGGCTGCCGGAATACATCCACCGGATGGTCCACCCATCTGAACAGCTTTAAAGGCTTTATTTTCTTTAATCCCTCCACCAATCTCATAAATAACATCTCTTAGTGTTAATCCCATGGGAATTTCCACCAAGCCGCCGTGTTTAACCTTACCGGTTAAGGCAAAGACCTTGGTCCCTTTACTTTCCTTGGTTCCCAAAGCGGCATAGGCATCGCCACCATTACGGAAGATCCAGGGAACGTTGGCGAAAGTTTCAACGTTGTTGATGTTGGTGGGTTTGTTCCAGTAGCCTTTCTGAGCCGGGAAGGGTGGTTTTAACCGGGGCATCCCCCGTTCGCCTTCGAGTGAGGCGATCAGCGCAGTTTCTTCACCGCAGACAAAGGCCCCGGCACCGGCTTTAATCCGCAGGTCAAAGTTGAATCCGGTTTCAAAGAGGTTATCTCCCAAGAAACCTTTTTCCCGGGCCTGATCGATGGCATTCTGTAACCGCACGATGGCCAGAGGGTATTCGGCCCGGACGTAAATAACCCCTTCGTTGGCACCAATCGCGCGGGCGCCGATTAACATCCCTTCAATCAGGGCATGGGGATCACTTTCAAGAACGGAACGGTCCATAAAAGCTCCGGGGTCGCCTTCGTCGGCATTACAGACCATATATTTTGTTTTTCCCGGTGACTTGCGGGCCGCATCCCATTTAAACCAGGTGGGAAATCCCGCACCACCACGGCCTTTGAGGCCGGCGATTTTGATGGTGTCAATGATCTCTTCCGGGCTCAGTTCAGTCAGACATTTTTTTGCGGCCAGATAACCGTCCACCGCCATATAGTCTTCAATCCGCTCAGGATCGATGATACCAGAATTTCTTAGGACAATCCGTTTCTGCTTGCCGATCATGGTGATGTCGGATTCCGCTATCTGCAACTCTTTGAGTTCGTTTTCTCCAAGAACATAATCCTCAATGATTCGTCGGGTATCGTCAGCGGTAACATTTACAAAGGTTATTTTCTTTCCCCCATCGTCAACCACGTCAACAATCGGTTCAAGGTAACAGGTGCCAATGCACCCGGTTTTTTCAACCCGTAGATCCAGGCCTTTTTCGGCGATGATTTCTTCAAAGGCGACCTGAACCTTATTGGCGCCGGCAGCAATCCCACAGCTGCCTTCTCCGATTATGATTTTCATACCATCACCTCCTGTGTGATCGTCTCTGAACTGGTGGCGTTATTGCCGGCGGCTTCTTTTAACTCGGCCAGAATATGGATCGCCTTGTCTTTGGTCAGCTGTCCATAGGTGTCGTCGTTGATCATCATCACCGGTGATAAGCTGCAACATCCCAGACAGGCCACGTTATTTAATGTAAACAGTCCATCTGGAGTGGTCTCTCCTTCTTTGATTTCAAGAAAATCCATCACGGCTTCTTCTACCATTTTTGAGCCATTAACGTGACAGGCAGTTCCCTGACATAGCATAATTAAATATTTCCCCACGGGTTCAAACCGAAACTGGGTATAAAAGGTAGCAACCCCGTAAACTTTGGCAATGCTGTTATGGGTTTCGATTGCAATATAGCGCATCAGTTCAACGGATAAAAATCCGTAAAGTTCTTGAGCTTTCTGCATGATAGTAATTAAACTACCGGGAATATCGGTGTAGTGATTCAAAACTGGGTTTAATTCCTCAAAAGGATTATGTTGGCCATCCTGACAGCCACAACCGCATCCATGTTCATGTGTTTCATGACTCATATAATAAAACTCCTTTCAAATTCGGCAGATAAACATTATTTTATATTTTTAGTCTCCATAATTATACACTTTTTGATATAGAAAGAATTGTATATTTGTTGTTAATAGAAGTAAAAAAAAGAAAATATTTAAAAAGCACCGTAACTGTTACGAACCGCTGAAAAATATTTCAGCGGTTCGTAACTGTTCATTGTTCGTATTATTAGTGAGAAAGAATTTTCCCACCCCTCTGCAAGCCAGTATCTCCAGATCGGACAAACTCTAATATTCCGTATGGTTCAACCATTTCAAAGAAACCTTCAATTTTGTAGCGGGTACCAGTAATTTCGATGACCAGACTTTCTCTCGATACATCCACAATATTAGCCCGAAACATATTTGCAATCTCAACAATCTGAGAACGGGTTGTGTCATCTGCTTTCACCTTAATAAAAACCAACTCTCTGATAATGGATTCATCAGGTTTCAGTTCAATAACCGTAATCACATCAATAAGTTTATTTAGTTGTTTTTTTATCTGGGTCAGAATTTGATCATCTCCGGTAACAGTGATGGTAATCCGGGAAAGCTCAGCATTCTCGGTGGTTCCAACTGTCAGGCTGTCAATATTATAACCGCGTCTCGCAAAAAGTCCTGAAATGCGGCTTAATACACCAAAATTATTTTCTACCAATAATGATAAACAGGTTTTTTTCTCCATAATCACTCTCCCTAAATCCTTATGAAATCAGGATGAACCTGGCACTGAATCAAGGTTGGCCCCTGGTGTTTAATTGCTTCCGGAAGTACCTTGTTAAAGTCAGCATTTTTATCAACCTTATAACTTTTTATGCCATAGGCTTCGGCCAGTTTCATAAAATCAACATCGAAATCTATATCGGTTCCGCTGTAATGTCCTTTACCATAATTATCAAACTGCAGTTGCCGCACCATTCCCAACTTAGTATTGGTAATCAGAATAATGTTAACATTCAGCTGATGTTCGGCGATCACTCCCAACTCACCCATACTCATTTGAAAACTGCCATCTCCGCAGACGATAAAAATCTCCTTGGGTTTATCTAAGGTTGCAAAACATGCCCCACAGGCTGCCGGGATACTGTAACCCATGGTCCCCAAACCACCAGAAGTGTAATATCTTCGGTTTTTTATGATCGGATAATACAATGCCGACCAGATCTGATTTAACCCAACATCACCGACCACTGTGGTATTCTCTGCGGTCATCTCCGACATGTCCTTAAATAATACTTTGGGATTGATCAGATCGCTGCAAGGTGGATCGGCATCATAAACTAGGGGGTTTTCGCTGCGAATAGTTTTTATTTCAGCTAGCCAGGCGGCACGATCCTTAATGGTGTCTTTTTGAATCAGTTCGGATAAAACAGTCTTTGCATCTCCCACAATTGGGATATTCGTTTCCATGTTTTTGCCGATTTCAGCCGGGTCGATATCAATATGGACAAAATCAGTATCTTTTTCGAATTTAGTCAAATTGGATGTGGCCCGATTGGACATCCGGGCACCAATATTAATAATTAAATCAGCAGCATTCATCACCACATTGGAATACTTATAACCATGGCTGCCAACAATACCACAATATAAGGGGTGATCTTCCGGAAAGGCACCAATACCCATCAGCGAGGTAATCACCGGAATATTGTTTTCTTCCGCAAAAGCAAGCAATTCCTTGTGAGCATTTCCCAGTACCACACCACCGCCGGCATAAATGATCGGTTTTTCCGCTTCTTTGATCTTTTTGATGGCCCGCTTGATCTGCCCGCTATGGCCATTTAAATTGGGGTTATATCCCCTAATATCAACCTTGTCATAAGTCAGACCAGTTTTGACATTTTCCAGCTGAACATCTCTGGGAATATCAATTAGAACCGGTCCCGGACGGCCTGTCGAAGCAATGTGAAAGGCTTCTCTGATAATCCTGGGAATATCGGCCGCATTTTGAACCAAATAACTGTGTTTTGTAAAGGGAGCGGTCGCACCGGTGATATCCGCCTCCTGGAAGGCATCCGTTCCGATAAGGGCCCGATCCACCTGACCAGTGATAGCTACAATTGGAATTGAATCAAGGTAAGCGGTTGCAATACCGGTTACAAGATTGGTTGCTCCAGGTCCCGATGTTGCTAAACATACGCCAACACGGCCTGATTCTCTGGCATATCCACTCGCATAATGCGGTGCTGTCTGCTCGTTTCGCACTAACACATGTTTAATCGGCGATGTTCTGAATGCTTCATATAGAGGCAGCAGGGCACCTCCCGGATAACCAAACACAAACTCAACATTTTCTCGTTCGAGACATTTTAAAATTAATTTTGATGCTAACAGTGGAATCACTCCCTTTTTAAGTATTTCCAATTATCATATTCAATTTTCCGAATTTTGTCAATGACAATTTTTCGTCTGGTTGAAGAAATTTTTGTATTGAAGCGCCTTGAATTTTAATTAATTATTTTTATAAACTGTTAGTTTTCCCAGCAGTGGGGTTTTGACTGAAATTGCCCCAACCGGACACATTTCCTGGCAGCAGTAGCAACGAATGCAGCGATTGTAAAAATACAAGGGATATTTCCTCCGTTTCCGTTTCACAATGCGGATCGCCTTTTTCTCAACCGGACAGCTCGCTTCGCAGACCCCACAACCGATACATTTTTCCTTATCAACCACAGGTTTCTGAATAATGAAATTCTGAATCGGTTTTAATGCTGAAAGGGTCGACGGTTCACCTTCATGAACAGGGATACGAACCACATCAAAGTCAGGATTGTAAAACCTTTCAAGGGGCTCTCCCAGAATTTCAATTTTTTCTTCAGTCCAGTATCCCAATTCCATTTCTTCACCATAGGTGATGGTTGGCACAAAGGTGGGATCCAAATCAATCATTCTTGCAAAGGTCGCATCTAACGCAACCGGATCATCCGATACCAGCAGCACCTTCATTGGCACGGGTTTCCCTGACGCCGGGCCGTTACCTTCCATCGCAATAATGCCATCCATGACAAACAGTCTCAGCTTGGGAATGAGATAGCGGTTTAAATCCACCAGCATTTTTGAAAAACTTCTGACATTTGGATAATGCGCATGGGACATCCCCTTATTCAAGCCATACACGCAACCAAATTGGTTTTTGATCGCTCCCGTGATCCGGGTCAGACCATGGGTTTTCATTTTTGAAAGACTGATTATTGCATCACTCTCTAAAACCCCCTGGGCAATATCAAATTTCTTGGTTCCAATGCCTAGAAAGAAATCCATCTGCTGACCCTGGCTGAATTCTTTCAGGGGTACCTTATACTTCGCCGCAATGGCAGCGAGACCGCTTTCTTTAGCGGCTCCAGAGGGGGAGCCAAAACCTGGCGAGTCCCCATAAGCAAGGCGGTTGCAATCCGCCTCTTGCAGCAATCGAATCATCGCTTCAAATACTGCCGGATGGGTGGTAATGCCAGCGTCTGGATTTTTTCCTCGGAGCAGATTGGGTTTGAGTAAAATCCGCTCTTGCTCGTTTACGAATTGTCCGATCCCGCCGAGAAGCTCGATGGCGGCTTTCAATTTCTGATAAACCAGTTCATTATCATAGGATTCACACCCCATAATAACAACACGAGATTTTTTATTTTCCATTTTTCTCAATGCCTCTTTCCGTTATTCTAATTTTTTTCTCTTTTAGTAATTTACCCACAGCGCGCTTAAAAGAACTCTTACTCATATCAAATTCTTTTTTTATTACGAACGCTTCTGTTTTGTCATTATACGGTAAAAAACCTTGACTTTCGTTTAATTTAGTGAGAATAACAACGGCATCTTTAGGGATTTCTTTGTAGGCTTTTTTATTGGGACTCAAAACCAGCTTGCCGTCATTTCGGATTTCGGACACCCGGGCATGGATCTTTTCACCGCAATGAATATCAGAGTTTGCATCTTTGATCAGAATCAATCCGTGATACAGATTATCAATGGCCACAAAGGCTCCAATTTCCGGATTGATCTGGTAAACATATCCTTCAATCCAATCACCCAGCTTGTAGGGCGCACCGACTTTTAATAGCGGGTAGATCTTCATGGTTGCACATAAACGATCACTTTTATCAGTATACAGATTAACCAGATAATCCCGCCCTTTCTGGACCTTGACGGTTTGCTCATTATATGGAAGCAACAGATCTTTTTCCAATCCCCAATCCAGAAAGGCGCCCACCTTGGTAACATCCGCAACCTTAAGCGCTGCAAATTCGCCCAACTGAATTTTCGGTTCCCGGGTTGTTGAGATCAGCCGATCTTTAGAATCCCGGTAAATAAATACGTCAAGTTGGTCGCCGGCCTTGGAATTTTTTAGCACTTCTTTCTCTGGCAACAAAACCACGTCAGTTGTATCAAATCCGTCCGATAAATATGCTCCAATGGGTGTAATCCGTTCGATGGTCAGTGTTTGTACTTTTCCTATTTCTATCATTTTTCAACCTCTTTTATTTTAGTAACTAGGATCGGGTAGGAGGCTGACCATTAATTGATCAGCCGACCTCCCACACCACCGTACGTACCGTTCGGTATACGGCGGTTCCAGAGTTCACACCGTTACTTGCAGATAATAATCATAAAAATTGGGATATCCTGCCCGCTTGAG
>NZ_JBGSHG010000027.1:0-12295 GCF_041752335.1 Acetobacterium sp.
AAAAGCCGGTTACAAGAACCGACTTCTTTTTTATTCTGCTGACTCGTTTTTAATGCCGTATTTTTTATTAAATCGATCAACACGTCCACCAGCATCAATAAGTTTTTGTTTCCCTGTGAAAAATGGGTGACATACTGAACAAATTTCCACTCTTAATTCTGGTTTGATAGAACCAGTTTCAAATGAATTTCCGCATGCGCATTTAACTATTGATTTGCCGTAATTTGGATGAATGCCTTCTTTCATCGAATCCACCTCGTTTCTTATTTATTTAATTGCTAATTGTTATTTTATCAACCGTGATATTATATCAAACTTTCCTTAAAAGATCAAATATTTTGTGCGTTATATTTATCAATAAATTTTTTCATAAACGCATCGTTATCTTTGGTGCGTTCCAGAATTGAAATAATTTTATCGGTGAGGTCATAAACCGTGGTGCCCTTGTAGCGTTTACGGATGTCAAAACTTACTTTTAACTCTTCGACAGTTAGCAATTTTTCTTCCCGACGGGTGCCTGAACGGTTCAGGTTGATGGCCGGGTAGATCCGTCGTTCAGCTAGTTCCCGTTCCAGATGCAGTTCCATATTACCGGTACCCTTAAATTCTTCAAAGATAATGTCGTCCATGCGGCTGCCGGTATCCACCAGGGCCGTTGCCAGAATGGTCAAGCTACCACCTTC
Organism: Acetobacterium sp.; assembly: GCF_041752335.1. Classification (GTDB taxonomy): domain Bacteria; phylum Bacillota; class Clostridia; order Eubacteriales; family Eubacteriaceae; genus Acetobacterium. The sequence continues at coordinate 684 of NZ_JBGSHG010000027.1, forward strand.
CTCCACATTTCGGGCGGAACCGAAAAACTTTTTCGGAAAGAATAGCGCTTCCGGATCAAGACCACCAGACAGAGTTCGGCCAGATGGCGAAACCACCAGATTGTTACCCCGGGTCAGACGGGTTAAACTATCAACCAGGATAACTACATCTTTTCCCTGCTCAACCAGCCGTTTGCCCCGTTCCAACACGATTTCGGCGACCTTGATGTGATTTTCCGGGGGCTGATCAAAGGTTGAATAGACAATATCCGCATCGATGGATCGTTTCATATCAGTAACTTCTTCCGGTCGTTCGTCGACTAACAGGATAATCAGTTCAATCTCCGGATAATTGGTAGTAATGCCGTTGGCAATTTCCTTTAGCAAAATCGTTTTACCGGCTTTGGGTGGCGCCACAATCAGTCCCCGCTGACCTCTTCCCATCGGTGAAAACAGATCGATCATCCGGGTTGACACAACATCCTGGGTTGTTTCCAGGGTGATCCGTTCCTCCGGGAAAATCGGAGTGAGCCGTTCAAACCGGGGCCGATTGGCAATTTTTTCGGGGATATCGCCGTTGACCTTTTCCACATAAAGTAGGGCGTCAAATTTTTCATTCTCGCCGGACATCTTAATTTTCCCCAAGATTTTATCCCCGGTGCGGAGATTAAAGCGCCGGATCTGGTTGGCTGCCACATAAATATCGTGATCTCCAGATAAATAATGATTGGTTCTCAGAAAACCAAACCCATCAGAATTGACATCCAGAATCCCTTCCTGAGAGTTTTTAAAGCGATCCAAATCCTTTTTGTCATCTACATAAAGCATGCTGTTGATCTTCTGAATAATGTCCGCGGTTTTGGTGCCGTTGACCTTTTCCAGAAACAGCATCGCTGAATATTTTTCGCCAGTTTTGGGTGGACGCACCTTACCGCTTAAGACATCCCCTGTTTCCAGCTTGAATTTCTGTATTTGCGAACCGGAAATATAAACGAATTCCTCATTGGATTTCATTTCTTTATTTTTGACAAAGCCAAAACCTTCCGGCAGGATTTCTAAGTTTCCTTCTACAACCGACGTATTCTCCATGGGGTCTTTAAGTTTATAATAGGGCGAACGAGTACTGTTTCCATTTGACCCATTAGTGATCCGCTGATTGACTTGACCTGGCTGTTTTTTCTGAGCATTTTTTTCGCCTGATATTTTTTCCGGCATTCCTTTATCGTCTGTCAATGATTCTTTTTCCTTTATTTCATGCTGATGTTCGTGCTGATGTTCGTGCCGATGATCTTGATGAGCGGATAGATCTGCCGAGGTCTCCAATTTTTCTTCAATGGCCTCGATGAGTTCAATTTTTTTAAGCCGGCTTGTTTTTTCGATACCCAGATGCTCCGCCTGTTTACGTAATTCAACAACCGTTAAATCTTCCAGTGATTTCTTTTCCAATATGCGCCTCCATGGGTTTTAGATGGTGTAGTAGTTGATCTCAGAATGAATGTTTTGATTTTGTTTTTTGATTTTGCTGTGCTGATATTATGCTTCCAGTCGCAGAATAATCTGAAGGTTAGTTTAATGCAGATACCTTAATCTACCACAAATATCCATTCTTGTCAAAAAACCCCGACGGCGCCCGCTATTTATTCCTGTTCGCCTTCGATAATTGAAATCATAATGGCGTTTTCGACCCGTCGCCGCTCAATTTCGCAGCTGACGAAATGGGGTTTCATAATGGTGCCGTTAAAGTTATAGGCATTGGCATGGCAGCCGCCACCGCAGAAATATTTGGCCCAGCAGGTTTGACAATCTTCTTTTTCCTGGAGGTTTCCGGCATCAAAAATTTTTTTGATCTCACTGTTGGTGATCCCATTATTCACATCCCCCATCTTGAAGATCTCATTGCCTACAAACTGATGACAGGGGTAAATATCCCCTTCCGGTGTTACTGCTACATAGTCTTTTCCGGCCCCACATCCAGACAGACGTTTATAAACACAGGGGCCATGATCCAGATCTACATTGAAATGGAAAAAATTGTAGTGAAGTCCGACTTCATGGCGTTTCAGATAAGTCAGGGCTAACGCATCATATTCCGCCATGATCCCTGGCAAGTCGGCTTCTTTGATGGCATAATCGTGAGCCGCTTCAGCCACCACCGGTTCTACCGAAATACTTTTAAAACCCTCTTCAGCCAAAAATTGAACATCTTTGGCAAAATCAATATTATGGTGGGTATAAGTTCCCCGGACATAATGATCCTTATCCCCCCGCAATTCCGTCATCGCTTTAATATTGTTAATGATGACATCGAATGATCCTTGATCATTCAATGTTTTTCGCATATTATCGTGAACGGATTTGCGGCCATCCAAGCTAAGGACAATATTGTCCATGGTTTCATTAAGATATTCCCGGGTTTCCGCATTGAGTAGAACCCCATTGGTGGTCATCGTAAATTTGAATTTCTTATGATGTTTGGCGGCCATTTCATTGCCATACACCACCAATTGTTTAACCACGTCCAGATTCATCAGCGGTTCACCGCCAAAAAAGTCCACTTCCAGATTTTCCCGGTTTTTAGATTGTTCAATAATAAAGTCGATGGCTTTTTTCCCCACTTCCAGGGGCATCAGAAGTTTTTCTCCATCAAAATCGCCCTGGGCAGCAAAACAGTAGGAACATTTCAGATTGCAGTCATGGGCCACATGAAGGCAAAGGGCCTTAATCAGATCTTCATTAGCGTAGTTTTCGCGTTTGTAGTTCATTTCCCGAAATAGAAGCCCATCCTCCTTAACCTGATCCAATTCATCCAGGCATTCATTTAGTTCTGCCAGCGGATATTTTTCTTGATAAATTGCAATTAATTCGTCTCTTGTTTGGTCTTCATAGCGATCAAGCAAATCATAGGTCAATTCGTCTACGGTTAGCACCGTGCTGCTATCCACGTCCAAAACAATATTGAGGCCGTTCTTTTTATATTTATGTATCATTTTTTCTCCCATCATGAAAAAAGGAACTATCTCTTACGAGACAGCCCCTTTCAGGCTTGTTTATTATTTTTCAGTCGTTTGTTTGCATTTTTGGTTTCCTACTGTACAGGATGTTTTACAGGCTGATTGACAGGAAGTTTGACATTCCCCGCACCCTCTTTTTTTTACGTCAGTGAGTTTACCTTCTTTAATGATTTTAATGTGCTTCAAGTTGTTCACTCCCTTCAATTTTTTTCTAGCAGGCGATGAACTGACAATTGCATGTTGGCTAACCGCTAGTCTGCTCTTTATTATTTTTTTTCTTCGTCGATTTCTTCGAATTCTGCATCAACGATAACTTCTTCATTATCCAGTTCTTCCAATTCTGCAAAATTGTCTTCTACTGTTTCTGCAACAGCATCCCCAACATTGACAATTCGCGCAATGGCCGATTTTGTAATCAACGCCTTATTGTAATCTGGCAATAATTCGATGGTTACATTTTCTTCACCAATCGCATAGACGATTGCATAAAACCCGCCAATTGTAACAATTTCATCCCCTGGTTTCATACTTGATCGCATTTCTTTAACTTCTTTTTGCTGTTTTTGCTGTGGTCTTAAAATAAAGAAATAGAAAAATACAAGTACTAAAATCAAAGGGAGAATTAATGTAAAATCAATTCCAAACATTCACATTCTCCTTCATCTTATTCAGCAATGCCGAATTTTTCAAAGAAAGCTTCTTTATAGGCTAATAAATTATCATCCATTATGGCCTGTCGAATTTTCTTCATTGTTACAAGTGTAAAGTATAAATTATGATATGTCAATAACCTGGCCCCTAAAATTTCATTGGTTTTAATCAAATGCCGGATGTAAGCCCGGGTGTAGTTTCGACAAACGAAACAATCACATTCCGGATCAACCGGCGTAAAATCTTCCTTATAGGTGGCATTGCGAACCACGACTTTCCCATGACTGGTAAAAGCGGTTCCGTTTCTGGCGATCCGGCTCTGGAGTACACAATCAAACATATCAATGCCCCGAATCGTGCCTTCAAAAAGCGCATCCAGCGAACCGACCCCCATTAAATATCGAGGCTTATCTTTGGGCAGCAGCGGGGTGGTGGCATCCAGCATCCGGTACATCACATCTTTGGGTTCCCCCACACTGAGCCCGCCAATGGAGTATCCCGGGAAACCGATGTCGGTGAGCTCCAGAACGCTCTGGGCCCGCAGATCGGCAAACATGCCGCCCTGGACAATCCCAAACAAAGCCTGATCTTCTGGCCGCTGATGGGCATCTTTACAGCGCTTGGCCCAGCGGGAGGTCATTTCCATGGATTTTTTAGTGTACTCATAATCGGCACCAGCCGGAGCGCACTCATCAAAGCACATAATAATATCCGCCCCGATGGAATTCTGCATATCAATGGCTTTTTCCGGGGTCATAAAATGTCGGGATCCGTCCAGATGTGAAATGAATTCAACGCCCTCCTCCGTGATCTTTCTTAAATCATTTAAAGAAAATACCTGAAATCCGCCGCTATCGGTGAGCACCGGTCGGTTCCAGTTCATAAACTTGTGAATACCGCCGGCCTTGTCGATAATCTCCTGGCCGGGTCTCAAATAGAGATGATAGGTGTTGCCTAGAATAATATTGGCGTCCATCTCCACTAAATCTTCGGACGAAAGGGACTTCACCGTTGCCTGAGTTCCTACCGGCATAAAGATGGGGGTATTAATAACCCCACGCTTAGTATGGATCTTTCCCAATCTGGCCCCGGTGTCCTTGCACTCCTTAATTAATTCATAACGAAATTCGCTCATTCTTTTCTCCTGTTTTTTCTTTCTATTCAATAAATAAGGCGTCTCCAAAGCTAAAAAAGCGATATTTCCAGTCAATGGCAGTTTGGTAGGCAGTCATGATCGCTTCCCGATTGTAGAAGGCTGATACCAGCATCAGCAGAGTCGATTCCGGCAGATGGAAATTCGTGATCAAGGCATCCACCACCTCCCATTCATAGCCCGGGTAAATAAAAATATCCGTGACACCGGTATAGGGGGTTACCATACCGTCATGCAGCTTGGCATTGCTTTCCAGGGTTCGCACCGAGGTAGTACCCACGGCAATGACCCGACCGCCTCTTTCCCTGGTTCGTTTAATGGCTTTGGCGGTTTCTTCCGGCACCTCATAATACTCCTCATGCATATGATGTTCTTCAATCACATCACATTTTACCGGCCGAAAGGTACCGATCCCCACATGGAGGGTAACCTCGGCAATGTCCACCCCCATCGCTTCAATTTTTTGAAGCAGATCCGGGGTGAAATGGAGCCCAGCCGTGGGGGCTGCTGATGAGCCTTCCCGTTTGGCATAAACGGTCTGATAGCGGTTATTGTCTTTCAGGGTTTCGTGAATGTACGGCGGTACCGGCATCAAGCCGATCTCGTCGATAATTTCCTCAAAAACACCGGAGTATTCAAAACTGATAATCCGCAGACCACCCTGGGTAGTTCCGGTGATTTCGCCCTTAAGCTCCGGACCAAAAACAATCCGGGCGCCAACCCGGGCTCGTTTTCCCGGCTTGACCATGATTTCCCAGTCTTTTTGAGCCAGATGTCGCAGCAGCAGGATTTCCACCTTACCTCCGGTATCTTCCCGAGTGCCAAACAACCGTCCTGGTAAAACCTTGGTGTTGTTCATCACCAGCAAATCTCCGGGACGTAAATAGTTGGTTATCTCAAAAAAATTATGATCTCCAATGGTATTTTTTTCTCGATTGATCACCATCAACCGCGAATTGTCCCTTTTTTCCAAAGGACTCTGGGCAATCAGTTCCTCCGGGAGATCATAATAAAAGTCAGTTTTATTCATCAATATCTTCCTCATTGTCATAAAAATTTATTTTTAATTGTTGAGGATTGAATGCCTCATTCATTAATACCGCTAATCCCAGATGAGCATAACCACGACTGGTGATCACCCGGCCCCGGGGTGTTTTCGAAAGGAACCCCAGTTGAATGAGATAGGGTTCATAAACTTCTTCAATGGTATTTTTCTCTTCGCCGATGGCGGCAGCTAAAGTGTCTATCCCCACCGGACCGCCATCAAATTTTTCGACAATGGTCCGGAGCATGATCCGGTCAATCTCATCTAGACCCACCGCATCGACTTCAAAGAGATCCAGGGCTTCTCTGGTTGTCTTGAGATCGATAACGCCCCGGCCTTCGATTTCACAATAGTCCCGGACCCGTTTTAATAACCGATTGGCAATTCGCGGCGTGCCCCGGGATCGGATAGCCAGTTCAACCGCCCCTTCATCATCCATTTCGATGCCGATAATGCCAGATGAACGCCTGATAATGGTAGCCAATTCTTCCGGATTATACAGCTCCAGCCGCTGGATCATTCCAAAGCGATCCCGCAGCGGTGAGGTCAATAAACCCACCCGGGTGGTGGCACCAATCAGGGTAAAGGGCGGCAACTCCAATCGGATCGAGCGAGCGCCCGGCCCTTTTCCGATGATAATATCCAGAGCATAATCTTCCATGGCCGGATATAAAACCTCTTCTACCGAGCGTTGCAACCGGTGGATTTCATCAATAAAGAGGATGTCCCCTTCTTTTAAACTGGTCAAAATGGCGGCCAGATCCCCGGCCTTTTCAATCGCCGGTCCAGAGGTGGTTTTTATCCCCACCCCCATTTCCCGGGCAATAATGTTGGCTAGCGTTGTTTTACCCAACCCCGGCGGACCGTAAAGGAGCACATGATCCAGGCTTTCACTTCGTTTCTGGGCGGCTTTGATAAAGATGCCCATTTGTTTTTTCACCTTTTCCTGACCAATATATTCATCCAGGCCCTGAGGTCTTAAATTTTTTTCTATTTCAACATCCAATTCGGTAAAATCGGAGGTGATGATTCGTTCCTTCATGTGTTACCGTCCCTTCAACGGATTGGCCGAGCGGAGTGCCCCGGTGATCAACTCTTCAATGCTGCTCTCAGCCGCATAAGCCCGGGATACCATTTCTGATGCTTCCGAGATACTATAGCCCAAGCCCACCAGTCCGTTGATCGCTTGGGCAGCATTGTCATCTTTTCCCCGCAACTCAACTATCTTCAGGTCTCCCACCGACACATCCTTATAACGATCTTTCAGCTCCAGAATAATTCGGCTGGCAGTTTTAATCCCGATTCCTGGAGCTTTAGCAATGCTTTTAGGATCATCATTGACAATATGCCCAATCAGTTCGTTGCGACTGAACTGAGATAAGAGTCCCATGGCGGCTTTTGGCCCAATCCCAGAAATTCCGATCATGGTCCTGAAAATCTCCCGTTCATCAGTGGTGGCAAAACCATAAAGCGAAACCTCGTCTTCTTTAATAACCTGATGAAGATGCAGCTTTACCTCCGAATGCAGATTAGGCAGCTCATTCAATGTGTTGGTCGATACCTTTACCTTGTATCCCATGCGGTTCAAATCAATGACCACATAATCCATGGCTTGCTCTTCCAAGCTCCCGATCATATATTCGTACATAAGCCCTCCTTCAAAATTTAAACACGCTTTACCTATTGTACCAAAACAAAAAAATAATACAACCACAAAAAAAGCACCCTTAGGTGCTATCCCAACGTGTCGTACTCTATTTTTGACGCCCTAGCGAAAGCTAGGTGGGTGTCTTGTCTCTAGTTTCTGTTTTCCACTGGAAAAACGAGGCCTAACATCTGCCAGCGAACAATCAGACTCCCTGAGTATTGATGTAGGTTCAAAAATAAAGTAAAAACGAACACTTTGGGATAACCTAATTATACACGGTTTTCCCCGGAAATCAAAGGATAAATTTTTGCCGGCAACCAGCATTCAAATTCACTTGTTTCAACCCACCGCAAACCTTACAGCAAAATGTCCAGGGCGGAGCGAATATTATCCACCGGAAGAATCTCGATTCCGGCCATCTTCAAGCCTTTCTGGTTACCTTTGGGAATAATACAGCGCTTGAAACCCAGTTTTTTTCCTTCGATGAGTCGTTTTTCAATGTGCTGAATGTTTCGCACCTCCCCGGTAAGTCCCACTTCCCCGAGAATCATCAAATCGCCGGGGATCTGGAAATCCCGGAGGCTGGAATAAAGCACGGCAATCACGCCCAGATCCAAAGCCGGTTCATCCACCTTGATGCCACCGACCACATTGATATAAGCATCCACTGACTGCATCTGAATCCCCAGCCGTTTTTCCATAATCGCCATCAGCAGCACCATCCGGTTATAATCCATGCCGGTGGCCATCCGCCGGGGATTTCCAAACCCGGTAGCTGTAACCAGACCCTGAAGCTCAATCAGCAGCGGCCGGGTACCCTCGATGCAGGGAACCACCACCGACCCACAGGTATTTTCAGGGCGGCTGTCCAACATCATTTCGGATGGATTGGCCACCGACTCCAGGCCATTTTCGGTCATTTCAAAAATACCGATTTCATTGGTGGAGCCAAAACGGTTTTTGACCCCCCGCAGGACCCGATAGGCATGATATTTTTCACCCTCAAAATAAAGCACCGTATCCACCATATGTTCTAATACCCGGGGACCGGCAATAGCACCGTCCTTGGTGACATGCCCCACCAGCACCATCGAAATATTATCTTTTTTGGCCAGCTGAACCAGGGCTCCAGTATTTTCCCGGATCTGGCTGACACTTCCTGGCGCTGAGGTGATATCCGGACTGTACATGGTCTGGATGGAATCAATGATCACGATGTCCGGCCGCTCTTCCAGAATAATAGTCAGTAAGTAAGGTATGTTGATTTCAGACAAGAACGAGATGTTTTCAGATTTCACCTGCATCCGCTCTGCCCGCATTTTTAATTGCTGTTCCGACTCTTCCCCGGAAATATAAAGAATTTTATAGCCCTGATCACCCAGTGCCTCAGTGGTTTGCAGCAGCAGCGTCGACTTCCCGATCCCCGGATCACCGCCCAGCAGAATCATCCCTCCCGGGACAATTCCGCCACCCAGAACCCGGTCAAACTCTTCGTTGCAGGTAGGATACCGGGTATCGCCAGTATAGGTAATCTCTGCCAACGATTTGGGCCGGGAATAAATGCCCCGTTCCCGGCTATTTTCCTTGCTCCCTATTTTAGAAAGATCCAGCTCCTCCACCATGGTATTCCACTGATCGCATTCGGGACATTTACCCATCCATTTGGGCGACTCATAACCACAGTTCTGACAGACAAAAATACTTTTTTTCTTCGCCATGTTTCTCCCTTAATTTTCTACTCGATCCATTTATAAATCAGATAGCCGATCATACCGCCAATCAGATTTAAGATGATATCATCAATATCCGCCCGGCGGCTGGTTAAAAATAAATACTGGATCAGCTCGATGGTACAGGTTGTCCCTAATATCACCACAAATGCATGGAAAAAGCCGACCTTGTTTTTTCTGGACAAAGGATATAAGAAACCCAGCGGCATCAATAAGATGATGTTGCCAGCCAGGTTTTTAAACGAATCGGTAAAGGTATATAACACAATTTCGGTTGGATTTGTTGGCTTGGTCGCCAGAAATTCCCAGTCAATAAAGCCATTGGCCATGATATCGTAAAAGAAGTTATCAATGGAGGTAAAAGGCACCAGGTTTACAGTGGTCTCATAGGTAATGTTACTTGAATCTGGTAAGAGGGTCATTATAAATAGCAATCCCAAATAAGCCAGCAACAGCAGCTTAAAGAGAAATACGACACGTTTGTTTTTATTCATATATTGGTCCTTCCGGGGTTGATTGCTCGTACAAGCCTTGCTATTATAACGAATAAACCTTTAGAGTGCCACAGAAATTTTCCCCAGATGAAGTTATCGCCAAAAAGAAAAAATACCGAAAGCTAAGCTTCGATATTTTTATTCTCTGTTTTAAATTAAAATACATTATTGTATCCACGCTAATTTAAAACTCAGCATTAATTTTATACTATGGTAATTATATCCAACTTTTTAGCTTTTGTAAAGGGTTTCGCTCGTTAGTTATTTATCTAACGATGAATCCGTTGCTAAACCTTCCCCTTTATAACAACAACGATATAGCATCAGTTGCGTTTTTAAGCCAACGCCACATCCACAAAAGCCTGTTCACCCTGAATAATTTGAGCGGTTCCGTTGGTTTTATCCTCAACCCAGGCTAAAAATTCTTTTGTCTCGGCTACCGGGATTTGAAAGGAAAGCGTCACATTTTCGCCAAATTCTTCATTCACCGGAATCACATCGCGTTCCAATAAACCATTACTCAGGCCCCCATAGCTGGCGTAACTCACCACCACCTGCAATTTATCGGAAAATTGTTTCTTAATCACCGTACAATGATTAAGAACATCACTGGCGCCGCCACCATAGGCCCGGATCAGACCGCCGGTACCCAGCTTGATACCGCCAAAATAGCGAATCACCACCACCAGCACATCCTTGAGCTCCCGATGATCGATGACCTCAAGTATCGGTTTGCCGGCGGTTCCAGAAGGTTCGCCGTCATCGCTGGCTTTTTGACGTCGGGGATTGGTATTGAGCACATAGGCCCAGCAGACATGGGTGGCTTTATAATGCTTTTTGCGAATTTCGGCCAGAATCGTTTCTGCTTCTGCCTCGGTTTCAATATGAAAAACGAGATTGATAAAGCGGGACTTCTTGATTTCGAGCTCGGTTTCATCCGGAATTAATACCGTTTTATAATCTACCACACTTATACCTCTGTCACCTGATACTTCTCAAAAAGATGGATCGGAAAATCATCGGTCATCTCAATGGTCACCAGATTACCTTCGGCCTGGTAATCAATTTCCTGAACCACCTTCATTTCATGCAGAAGTGCCAGCGATTTATTATCATCATAGGGGATTAGCAGCTTGATTTGCCGTTTTTCTCCGATCAGTACCCGATCAACGGTTTCAAACAGAGTATCAACGCCCAGCCCTTCTTTAGCGGAAATATACAGCGTCAGCTCATCGATGGCCTGCTGATTTTTAAGGACCAAGGCATCCCGGTCTTCCGGGGTCAGCTTGTCGATTTTATTATAGATCATCATCACTTTTTTGTTGCCTGCTCCGATATCCGCTAGCACCTGATTAACCACAGTGATTTGAGCTTCGTAATTATGGTTGGACACATCCACCACATGGAGCAGCAGATCCGCTGTTTCCACTTCCATCAGGGTGGTCTTGAAGGCCTTAATTAAATCATGGGGCAGCTTATCGATAAAACCGACGGTATCCGAGACCAGATAATCCCCATGTTCCGGATCTACCTTTCGCAGGGTCGAATCCAGGGTGATAAAGAGACCATCTTTGGTCACCACCTCACTTTGGGTAAGCCTGTTAAACAGAGTGCTTTTGCCGGAGTTGGTATAGCCAATTAAGCCAACCGTTTTAACTTTGTTTTTTTCCCGCTGCACGGCATTGAGCTGATTGCTTTTATTGATCCGTTCAATTCGGGCTTCCAGTTCTTCTAACTGTTTGCGGATATGACGCCGATCAGTTTCCAGTTTCTTTTCACCGGGGCCCCGGGTACCGATGCCGCCACCGGTCCGGGACATCACAATCCCCAGCCCTTTCAAATGACTCATCCGGTATTTCTGCTGGGCCAATTCCACCTGCAGCTTGCCTTCTTTGGTTTTG
>NZ_JBGSHG010000028.1:0-12324 GCF_041752335.1 Acetobacterium sp.
ATAGCATGAGCCTCCAGCTTGTTTGTTTGTTTTTCGCTAATTCAATTATAACAAATCTGGTGTTCTCATGCTATTTTTATGTTTGCAACATCGGATTTACGATGATTTTGCTCGATTATTATGTGCGAAGTTTGAGTTATAAAGTAAATCGCTGGGCAAACATTATCGCATCAATCATTACAATAACTTTTGTGATTGGCGGGGGCTCCTTGTACCTACATTATATATTTTTTGCATCGATGGAAGTAATCTGTATGCTGATGATAATCTGGTATTCATGGAAATGGAAATAGGAGAGAATAGTGGAAGATAAAGCATTAAAGACGCTGGTGATAGTTTATTCGTATCATCACAGTAACTAGGATTCCTTATTCATACCTAGCCAAGATGTGATTGCAAAAAACAATGATGAAAGCGGCAAGTAATGAGTTCAGAAAACCGCCCATGCTGAGATTGGTTACAAAATGGTCAGCAATCATAATCATCCAGGCATTGACAATGAAACTGAATAAGCCCAGGGTGAGAAGACTGAGCGGTAGTGTAATCAAGAGCATAATCGGCTTTAATAATAAATTTACGCTCAACAGAACCAATCCCATGATTAGCAGTGCCGAAATGCTGTCGATATGAATACTATAAAAAACGAGTGACAGCAAGTAAATCGTCGCGATGATCGATAGATATTTCATGAATAGTTTTTTCATTTTTGCCTCCCAAAACAGTTTATCTGATTTTAATCAAAACCTTGACCTTATCAGTAGTAACATCGATAAGATCGTAGGGCTCATCGCCATTTAAAGACCGCAGCAGGATGATGACAGCGACAATGAGCTCTTTCACTAAATGGACTGAGATCCGGGAGGATGCATTCGGAGCAGGTACCTTTGGGGCAAAAAAACATGCGATGATCAGAATGTCCAGAAAACTGTCCAGTAATTCTTCAAAGAGATACAATTTGATAGGAAAGGGAATTTTTATGAACCGTTTGTCCTCGATCTGAAGCCGGATCCATAAGCTGCGAAATCCCTTAATCGACATAGACCCGTACCTTTATCATTGACTGACTGCTTTCATCCCAGGCTTCCACATCAACGATATTCGGTTCATCCAGGGTGCCACTGATTACCTCTTCGACTATTTTGGCAAAATCGATGCCGGAAAGGTCGATCCCTTTCGACTCCATCTCTCTTCTGGCATCTGGAGGAAGCACCGCCGTCATTCGATCGGCAATTTCACCGATGGTCGTTAGTAGCCGGATCGGGATATTGATATTGACATTGACAGTATTATTATCTGAGGTTACTTTAACCTTAAAGAATTTGTAGCTATGTTTTGCAGTTGTTTCAATGGTCTCTATGATTGTCACTTCCTTGGTCATCGCCAGAGCTTCCAGCAGTTCCATCCCTTCGGCCGCAGTAATCTGTCCGCTTTCGATCATTTCCAATATTTTTTGTTGTTCGTTCATTGTCTAATCTTCCTTTTTCTTTATAAATTTTTGATCCGTTCAGTTGCTTCTTTTGAGGTGATTTCACCGCTTGATAATTGATCCAGGATTTCATTTCGGGCGGCTGTTTTATTTTCGTTTTCTTTAATCAGTTCTTTTGATGGCACTTCATAGCCCAGACCTCTGATGACTGTATCCAGTTTACCGCGAACAGTCGGATAAGAGATTCCCAGTTCTTTTTCAACATCCTTGATATTCCCACGACACTTGATGAATATTTTGACAAACTCAAGATCCTCGTCCGGCAGACGGCAGAATTCACAAGGCTGGAAATCACCCTCAATAGTTGTGGTGCACTTAGGACAGCTGAGCTTGGTTATGGAAAGTTTTTCTCCACAGATGGGGCATCTACCCGGAGCTTTGTACTTCATTGTTTCCACCATTCCTATATTTATTTGATTATAATATACTGCAAAAAATTAACTATGTCAATAGCAATATTAATATAATTAATTATGAAATTAAATAAATTAACAATTATGCGATTTTACAGAAGTCCTGGGGGTCAGGTCCAATAATCCTGATATCAACAGGGATCAGAAGTGATTGATTGGAATGCGAATTAAGAGGATATGATTTTGACATCATTAATGAACTGGACGAGGAAGATCATATCCGGCAAGGCAATCGTCGATCCAAGTCGGTAGCAATTTCGGAAAAAGGGATCAAGTTATCACAAGTGCTATTGGATAAAACATATCGGACTGGTAAAAATAAAGAATAAGGCGGATACACTGCTCATACAAGAGTTATCCGCCGCCAGGGAAATGATAAATTAAACTATTCCCTGATCCACGAAAAGACATATTCGATGTGCTTAGGCAAGTCAATTTTCGGCTGGGCAGAGGTTGCAAAATGCCCGTCTATTTTTCTTTCTTTCATGGCAAAATCAAAATGGGCGGCAGCGATGCCCATATCGACCCGCTGGATATCATAAGAAAAGGCTTTGCTGTAGCCTGGTTCCTGATACTCATAAAAATGACAGTTACCCTCTGTTATTAAAATTCGCCATGGTTGCTTGTTGGATGCCGATGGTCCCAATCGCACCATCTCCAAGGCAAAGGCAAGATCACCGGCTGCGGTTGCCATCAGTGGGGACTGAAAGTCGTTTGTAAAAAATAATTGCTGCCATTCTTTGCGCTGATCAGCCTTAATCAGTTTTCGCATCGCTTTTTCTTTAAAATGCTTGTGGTCGGCTGCATATCCAAATGGAGTGATGATCGGGAAAATTTCACCGGCTTCGATTTGCATTGCATTGGAAAAGCTCTGACGGTCAAAAGTGCCACCCAGCCAACAAGTGCCCAGACCAAGATCGGCCAGATAAAGGACCAGGGCTTCAAATTCATACCCCAAAGCCTCCAATGCCATCGGTTCGAGGGTGATTGTCGTACCGATGTAGTGACTGGCGCCTTTTATCACACCATAGGTGCCAAGCTTTTGAGCGGTTGGTCCAGATTTTAAATCAAGCGTGTGAAACGCAATGTGAGGACCAAAGGGGTTTTCTAATGAATCGATAAATGATTCAATAGCCTTTTGTTTATCGGATTCAATCGCCTGTTCGTTATAATTTCTGACGCTATAGCGCTTTTTTACAGTTTCTTCGATGGGGAAATTAATATTCATGGTGATTCTCCTTAAATTAATCTATGTAAATTTTAGACAATTATATTTTACACAATATGAATGGTGATTGTCAATGATAATATTAAATGAAACAAAAGCAGGCCGAAAAATCTTTTCCAGCCTGCTTTTTAGTGATTTTATAGATGTCCTCTGGAATAGAAGTCGCAGAGAATTGGCGCAAAAATGTAATTTTTTATACCCGCTTTCGATACACCCTCATCGCAAAGATGTAGGCAACAATCATAATCCCGAGGCACCACCCAAGGGCGATCCAGATATCATTACCTACCGGCTGACCGGACAGCAGTGCTCGGATGGCTTCAACGATGGAGGTCACCGGCTGATTTTCGGCAAAGGCGCGAACGACTGGCGGCATCGATTCGGTTGGCACGAAGGCCGAGCTGATAAACGGCAGGAAGATAATCGGATAGGAAAAGGCGCCAGCACCGTCCACTGTTTTTGCGGACAATCCTGCAATCACTGCGACCCAGGATAAGGCCAGGGTAAACAGCGCAAGGATACCGCCCACAGCAAGCCATGACATTATCCCTGCCGACGAACGAAACCCCATTATTAAGGCGACAAGAATGATAACAATAACCGAAATCGCATTCGATACCAATGAAGAAAGCACATGACCCCACAACACCGTGGAACGGGCAATTGGCATGGAGTGAAAACGCTCGAAGATGCCCCGCTGCATATCCATAAACAGGCGGTAAGCAGTATAGGAAATCCCGCTGGCAATAGCGATCAGCAGGATGCCGGGCAGCAGGTAATTCACATAGTTAGTGGTACCGGTCTGAATGGCGCCGCCAAACACATAGACAAACAGCAGCATAAACGCAATCGGCATGATGGTGACCGTGATGATAGTGTCTATGCTGCGAAAAATATGACGCATGGAGCGTTCCAGCATAACACCCATATCGCTAAAAAAGTGCTGTTTTGCAGTTTCCATTTACTGTTCCTCCTTTTTACCGATGATGGCGAGGAATATCTCCTCCAAAGTCGGCTGTTTTTCTACATATTCCAACTTCGCTGGCGGAAACAGCTTTTTTAATTCAGTCAGGGTGCCGTCCGCGATAATCCGGCCCTCATGTAGAATGGCAATTTGATCGGCAAGCTGTTCAGCCTCCTCCAGATATTGGGTAGTCAGAAACACTGTTGTACCGCTCTCAGCCAGCTCCTTGACAATCTTCCATACCTCAATGCGAGCCTCGGGGTCAAGCCCGGTGGTCGGCTCGTCGAGGAAAATGAGCTGTGGTTTGCCCACTAGGCTCATGGCAATATCGAGCCTGCGGTGCATCCCGCCCGAATAAGTAGACACCCTGCGATCAGCGGCGTCGGCTAGGCCGAGGCGCTTCAGCAGATCGTCCGTAACCTGACGGGGGTTTTTGAGGTGGCGCAGCTTGGCAATCATGATCAGATTTTCTCGCCCGGTCAGAATCTCGTCTACGGCGGAAAATTGGCCGGTCAAGCTGATCGATTGCCGCACCTTGTCGGGCTCTGACGCGACATTGAATCCATTGACGGTAGCGGTTCCGCCATCTTGTTTAAGTAGTGTGGTAAGGATTTTGACAATCGTCGTTTTGCCGGCGCCGTTAGAACCGAGCAGAGCGAAAATACTGCCCTGCTCCACCTCCAAATCGACGCCATTCAGAACATGAAGTGGCTTGTAGGACTTTTGCAGTCCTTTTACTTGAATTGCTTTTTTCATCCCGAAATCCTCCTAGTACTTTGTTTTATCCGTAACCTTCTTCATGGCCTTGTTAACTTCCTGAGCAACAGATGCTTGATAGATGTCAGCGTAAGTTTTTGAATCTCTGATTAGATCGTCGCAGAAAGCCGCTACGTCGTGGCCCGTCACTTCAAGTACGTGTTTATCCAGAGCCGCGCCCTCTTCAAAAAGATCGACAATCCCTGAGAGTAATTCTGTCCCTTCGGTTAGCTCAACTGGGCCGACCTTAAAAAGATATTTTTGAATCTCTTTATAAACAATCTGATAATCCTGTGGGAGTGCTTTGACACGTGCCATATGCGCCCGCCATTCTTTTTTACCTTCAATGATATCTCGGATTCTCATTTTAGCCTCCTATTTACCTAATTTTTTTGCGATCGTATTATTGAGTTGCGCTCGCCACTTGTCGCGATAAGACTTTGCCCCTTCTTCACCGACCAGTGCTGAACAGAAGCTTTTGATATCGTCACCCAAAACCTCCTGGACACTTTGACCGTCCGCCGCTGTTTCTTCGAGCAGGCCAAGTACACCGTCGAGAATTGGCATCAGGTTGCGACCGGTAAAATCTGAGTGTGGCCAAAGATTGGCTTTAATCTTTTCCCATGCCGCTTGATAATCAGCTGGCAGCTTTTTGGCTCGTGATTCAAAAGTTTTGAATTCTTTAGTCATGTCGTTACCGGTGATTTCTTCCCAAAAAGTCATTGTTTATTCTCCTTTAACTCGTTAATTTTTGATGATACAAATGCCCATTTTTCCCAGAAATTTTGTAGCTCCCTGCACCCTGCGTCGTTGAGCACATAAAATTTGCGCGGCGGCCCCATATCGGACGGCTTTTTTTCGATGTCAACGAGTTTATTTTTTTCAAGTCGCACTAAAATGGTGTAGACCGTTCCATCTACGACATCTGTGAAGCCGAGTGCATTCAACCGTCGCGTGATTTTATAACCATAGGTTTCGCCACAGCTAATAATTTCAAGCACACACCCCTCAAGCAGGCCTTTGAACATTTCCGTTAAGTTTTCCAGCACAATCACCTCCATGCTATTATGTATTACTTACTACAGCTATATAGTAACAAATAGTAGCAAGAGTTGTCAATAGCGTCTTACTGATAATAGAAAAAAGGAGAAAATTGTATGAATCAGAAAAAATTAAAGCGTTTGAAAAGATGATAAGTTGTGAATATCCCGATATTACGGGCATTCTTGTAAAAGCGACAGGTCAACCAATAATTGAGTTTGCTACAAAAAATTTATTCTCACCGCTGGGAATAAATGGAATACATAATGTGGTGTTGCGAAGTGTAGAAGAACAGATGGCCTTTTATACAAAAGAAAAACACACCAATGGCTGGGTTGTTGATGCCCAGGGGATCAACACGGCAAGCTGGGGTCTTACCTTGACACCGGTGGATATGGCAATAATAGGCCAATTGTACCTAAATAGCGGAGTATGGGAAGGCAAACAAATCATATCCAAACAATGGATCGACATAAGCACGAAAGAGCACAAGGAAGACATCTTATGAATAATAATGTCAAGAAGATTAGAAATAGCAATTAAATAAGTGAAAATGAAATAGAGGAAATAGTAGGTCTGACTATTTCCCGATTTTTATCTTGGTCTGCAGGTTGTTTAACGCGGAAATGAAAAAATCCGGATGTTCGTAGTGGATGTCATGGCCCGATTTGATGGTAAGGGTTTCGCAATCGGAGAGCAAAGCCTGGACCTTGTTTGCATCTTCATCGGTGTTGGCGGCGTACAAGACCCCGTCCTTACCGTAATTCGTTTTGGCTTTAAGATAAATCGTCGGGCCCGAAATCGCTTTTAGCAGCGCTTCCTGATCGACCGCGTTCATCCATGAACCGTCGTAAAAACTCTCGCCAAAGGCTAAATCATAGTTATCAATGGTATTCATCAGTCGCAGCCAGGAATAGGGGATCCAGTAGATTCTTGGCCCCTGATCGGGATGTTCTGCTCGGAACGTCTCAACGGCTCCGACCACCTTTTCTTTTAGGCCACCGAAAAGGGAAACCATGTAGCCATTTTTAAAATAGTAGACAACAAAATCTGTTTCATCTGTCTGGTTTTGAAAGCTGTGAATGGTCATGAAGGTATCCTTCCAGGCAAAGCAGTCAGCTCCTTCCTGCATTTCCTCAGGGGTCACGGAAAAGAGCGGTGGATCTTCAAGCAGAATACCGCTTACCAGATCGGGTGCATTGGCACCAAGCCAGGCAGCCAGGACACCGCCGGAAGAATGACCGGAGACAAGACATTTTTTGCCGATAATATGCTCCATAAACCAGATCAGGGCCTGGCCGTTTGCCGCACAGGAATAAAGCGTTGGATCATGACTGGATTGACCGTGGCCAAAGCAATCCACCGCAAAAACATGAAAATTTTTCGACAATTCAGGCAGAACTGCGGCATAATCCTCCCAGGAAACACCTTGACCGTGGATTAACAGCAGAGCGGGGCCGTTATCGGGACCCTCGCCATAATTAATAAGGGAACCATTATCCAGAAGGACCGTTTCTTCAGTAAAGCCAGCGTCCATAGTTTGTTGGAGATAGCGATCATCGATCGGATGTAAATTGTTGTAAAAAAAACAACCAATGACGGCGGCACCGCCGATTACTAAAAAGGCCAAAACAATCAGGACTACTTGCATTTTTTTAATCTTCACTTTCTTTATCCTTAGTGGTTTGATCGGCATAGCCCAAACCTCGTTTAACAAATTCAAACTGACTGATAAATCGATTGGCGTCAATCAGGGCAAGCCCTCCCTGATTCTCATCACCGAGAATCATCAGGCTGTCGCCGGGGTTGAGCTGGAAGACTTCCCGGGCTTTTTTGGGAATGACAATTTGTCCGCGCTCGCCAACAATCACCGTGCCAAAAACGTGCTTGCCTTTTGGCGGCAAGGGTACTCCTGCCGTTTCAGTTCCGTTGACGAGGGTATCAAGGGAAATGTTATAAAGCTGAGCAAGGGCAATGCACTTATTCATATCCGGTAAGCTTTCGCCGTTTTCCCATTTGGCAACGGACTGTCGGGAAACGGCGATCTTTTCGGCCACATCTTCCTGAGTGTATTGATGGGTTTTTCGCAGGGTCTGTAAATTCACACTAATCACATTTTTCATATTTTCACCACCTGTCCTTATTCTATCAGTTTTTGGCAATGACATCCATCAATTGATGTTAACATAATGGCACAAAAAATGTCAGTTTTGGTTGCGTTAATAAAGTAATAGGGCATCGCTTTTGCCGCTTTAGATTTTCGTAATCTTTTTCATGGCCTGATTAACTTCGTGCTCAATAGATGCTCGATAGATATCAGCGTATGTTTTTGAATTTTTGATTAAATTATCTCAAAAAGCCGCAACGTCACGGCCCGTCACTTCGAGCACGCCTTTCCCTAAAACAGCGCCTAGTTCAAAAAGATCGACGATCCCCGAGCGCAAATCGGTCCCCGCGGTTAGCAGAACAGGGCCGACCTTAAAGAGGTGTTTTTGAATTTCTTTATAAACAATCTGATAATCTTGAGGGAGCGCTTTGACACGGGCCATGTGCGCTCGCCATTCTTTTTTAACTCGCCTAAAAACTCCCGGACACGCTGACCATCCGCCTAATAATTTCTATGATACAGCCCTCAAGTAAGCCTTTGAACATTTACGTTAAGTTTTTCAGCATAATCACCGCCATACTGTATAGTACTACTTACTACAGCTATAAAGTAATGCTAAATAGTCGATTTGTCAATAGCGGTTTTCTAATAATGGGAAAATATCACCGGAAGGCTTATCTAATTTGATAATGTAATTTTGATAAATATTATAATATATCACTTTTCTATTGGTTGTAAAATGGGTAAAACTAATAATCTTTAATACATAAACTTGCTAATTACTCGATAAAACTCTTTTTGATATAGTTAACCCAAGCAAAACATGCAAAGGATTACACGATTGACAAATAAGATTGTGGTCGTGTGACAAACGGACACCAACCATCTGAAAAGGATGTGGAGTTCGGACGTGTTTCAAATGATGGGCAATGACCCAAATTAAAAGGAGGATTTCATATGTCAACAGAAAAAGGAAACAACGAAGTCGAAATCAGTAAAGAAGAAAAAGCCGGTGTTAAAGCGTCCAAGATGAAAAAAGGCCGAAAATCAATCGCTTATCTTCAGGAGAAGAAGGATAATGGCGAGAAGATTGTGCAGATGTGCCCAGCCGACCGCGACAAGTATTTTGTGATGGCCGCTGAAATGGCTGACTGCGACATCTGTCGCCTGACGACTCCCGGTGAGAACACTGAGATGCAGATTGCTAACGCCAGCTGGCGGATTCGCGACGTCCGCAGTGCGGCGCAGCTGATCCATCTTAACTTCTATATGCAGACCCCGACCTATTGCTCTAAAGAAGAGGCATTAAAAAACGGCTCCCTGTATATGGCCAACGGGGCTGATTCCCTACTCCCGATGGGCGTCAGTAACGAGACCCTGAAGTATATGGCCGATAACCATCTGGTTGTATTCGGTCACGTCGGGGCGCTGTCGGGCTGGCAGACCAGTCGGCATGGTGGCTACAAGCGTCTGGGTAAAACCGCTGAAGATGCCATGGATGTCTTCCGGATGGCTTATGAGTACCAGGAAAATGGAATGATGGGCATGACCATTGAATTGACGCCCATCGAAGTTACCAACGCCATCGCCAAGAAGCTGAGCGTACCCGTGGTGGCCATTTGTGCCGGTGGTGACGCTGACGGTTCCGAAATGGTTGACTTTGATACCTTCAATATGATGCCATCAGCGGCTGCACATGCCAAGGCTTATGGTGACTTCTTTAAATGGGCCGCGACGGCATACGCTGGATGGGCCAACGACGTTCGCACCGGTGTATACCCCGAAGATAAGCACGGCTTCCACATGGATGAGCAGGAACTTGACAAATTCCTGAACCAGTTGGAACAAAAGTACACCGTCAGATAGTCAGACGGTAGTCTTCAGAAAGAGCAAGACGGGCGGATGAACTGAGTTGCGTTGACCGGTTCATAAGCCGATTAAAACAAAAGTGGAAATAATTTCAGGTGATAAGTTAGGGGAGACGATTTTATGAAAATGGATGCCAATACAATCTTAGCAATGGCGGAGAAAAGTACCCAGCAAATTCGTAGTCTACCGGAAGTGTTCGGCAAGGATCTGGCGGGTAAGGTGGCGATTGTAACCGGTGGCGCCACCGGGCTGGGCTATAACGTCGTAAACCGTTTAGCCGAGGCTGGTGTGCGGGTGGTCATTGCATCGCGAAAAGAAATGACCGGGATGAAAGCCGAGGCTGATTTTCGGGCCAGAGATTTTGAAGTAAAGTGGTTCCAGACCGACGTAGCCAAGGTGTCTGACTGTTATGCCGCGGTTGATTATGCGGTGGCACAATACGGCAGCGTTGACATTGTCGTGGCCAATGCGGCGGTGTGGTCAATGTATTCGTTTCTGGATATGCCGGAAGAGGCGTTTGATACGGTGATCAACACCGATTTAAAGGGCGAATATTTCATTGCTCAGGCAGCCGCCCGGGTGATGGTTGCGCAGAAGACCAAGGGCAAAATTGTGTTCATTTCTTCGGTTGCGCATAAAGGCTCTGACGCCGCTAAATTGGGTACGATGACCCACTATAATGCAGCCAAGGGGGCAATTGTCAGTATGACCAAAGGAATTGCCAAAGAACTGCGCCAATACGGCATCAGTGTCAACTGTGTCGCGCCTGGTGGGATGCTGACAGCCGGAGCCCTGACCAATGCTGCCGAAGCAGTTGGTCTGTATGGACCGGAGTTTGCTGAGGAACGCGGTAAATACGGCAGCGAGACGCCGATGGCCATGAATCCTGACGAGGTGGCGCTGGTGGTATTGGCGATGTGTACCGCCATGTCGGACTTCATCGTTGGTGAGACCATTGATGTGGATGGTGGTTCGTTGCTCAGTTATCAGGCGAAACCATGGAGTTACACGGTTGCCGGCTGTGTCCCGGGACCGAAAGCGGATTGACCAAAGGGGTCACTCCATAATTGAATAGATCGTGATTTGAGCCCCCTGGCGTAGACGCTCATCCCAAAGGCGACTACGCCAGGGGGCTTTTATTTAGCGATAAATTGTTCTGCTTAAGCCAGCAACCGGACGAGCAGTTCCTGGAGGTTGGAAACATGCATCTTTTCATAGATATGAGCGATATGTTTATTGGTGGTGGACTGGGAGATATAAAGCGATTGACTGATGACCGCCGGTGAAATCCCCTGGCATAGCAGATTGGTGATCTCAATCTCCCGGGCGGTCAGGTTTGTGGTTTCCCAGGAAATCTGATCGACAGCTTGTCGGCTGGTCTGCTGTGTGAAAAAATTCTTATGCAGATTGTTTAACTGTGGAACCGCCAGGGACAGGGTCATAAACTCGGTCTCGGTAAAGTTTTCAGCTTTTGTTTTGTCCAGGGCAAACAAGGTTCGCGGCTTGCCGTTTAGATCAAACAGCGCAAAACCCAGGGAGTATTTAACGCCCCGGGGATGAATATAATTAGAAACAAACTCGGTAGGCGGTTCTTTTTCCCAGGCCCGGATATTGATGGTTGGTTTAGCAGGATTTTCCCGTAAGTTTTTCACCAGGCTATAATAGCCAGTTTTACTTTTTGAGTAGTATTCAAGGTACATGGTACTCCATTGTTTGTCGATATTGTGCAGATACTGATTGCACACCTTGCCATTGCCATCCAAAAAATAGGCAAGTGATTGATCGAAGTCGCACAGAGCCCCAAGGGCGGCCAGAATTTCAGCGGAAAAGGCTTTCAGGTCATGGACATTTCCGCAGGTCAGGGTAAACTCATAAATTTTTTGCCACGGGATATTTACATTGGTATTCATCTTCATTCCTTCCCTTTTTATTCCATGTATTAACTTTCGTATAGGGTAGCGATGTCATGTATTCTACGCTTCATTTCGGTGCGGATATGTAACGGCGCTAAACACTCGCATTTGTCCCCCAAACTCAAAAGAATATTGTAATGGTAGTCGTTCTCGATGAAAAGAAAACTAACCATATAATGCTCATCACCATCTGGCGAAAAGTCCTCATAAGGACAATAATCAAGGACCCGGTCCATGACCGATTGATGAATCCGAATTTTTATTTTTGTTTGCATCGTTGCCAAAATATCAGAAAAATCTAACTGCGGTTTTTGATAATCTCGTGGCGTAAAAAATTCCTCTTGTATCTGTAGGTTTGATGTGCGGGATAGTTTAAACAAGCGAAAATCATTTCTTTTATGGCAATAGCCTTGTAAGTACCAATGACTACTTTTTAATACCAGCTGATATGGCTCGGCTGTTCGGGCGGTTTTATTTCCGTAGCGATCGGCATATTCAAACGAAAGCAGCTTGCTTTCCTGTAAAGCTGTTTTGATCATTTCTAAAT
>NZ_JBGSHG010000029.1:0-84002 GCF_041752335.1 Acetobacterium sp.
TCGCCCCCTTGAAACCGAACAATTAAATCAGACTGTTTGGCGAAATAATCCACCATTTTGCCTTTGCCTTCATCGCCCCACTGGGCGCCAACTAATACAGAAATCGACATCTATTCTCATTCCTTCCATCAACCTCAGACCCGAAACACCTCTGTACGCCTGGATTGTATCCATTTTCATCAGAGGGCTTTGATCGAACACCACTTATTAGCATCTTTAAATATTTTAAAATATAAAATTTATGGGATCATTTTTTCCCAGAGCATTATAACATAAAGCCATCAGATTTGTTCCACATATTTTTAATTTTTTCAATGATATTGTTTACATTTTTTCTTTTCATCGTTTAAGCCGGATTACACTTAAACCAATCTTCTGTTCTTAAAGCTTATCATGTAAAAAGCTTCATAACAAGGATTTATCTCGTCATGAAGCTCAATTTGCTGACTATTTTTATTCGCTACTTTTTATCATAGGTTTTGATGATCTGTTCGGCCACTTTTCGGGGCGATGTCCGCATATCCATGGCCTTCTTCTGGATATAGCGATGGGCCTGATCTTCGGTCATATCCAGATGCCCCATCAGGAACAGTTTCCCCCGGTAGACAACCCCAAGGTCATCAATTTTTGCTTTCAAGGCCTGATTCTGACTTTGCAGCTTCTGGATTTTTTCCCGGGACTGACAGACAAAGCGAACGTTTTGAACCAACAGCTGCCGGTTCAGGGGTTTAGGGACCACAAACGCCGCTGTTTCGGTCAGTTTTTCTTCGACGTGATCGACCAGTTCGCTTTTGACAATCAGAATCACCCCGACCATGAATTTTTCAAGAATATCAACAGCAAAATCCACACCGAATTCATCACCTAAAGGGGTGTTCACGATCACCAGGTCATATTCAATTTCCTGAAGTCTCCGCCGACCTTCGGCGGCCGAATTGGCCGAGTCGATTAGTTGAAAATTCATCGGGCGCAGAATATCGGCCAGCCCACGGATAACGTCATCTTGCTTGCATACCAATAATACGCTGCTCATCCCCTTCACCTCCTGACTTTTTAAGTTTTTTCGGTTTAATAAGTTAAGAGGTAGCGATCAATTTCCCAGGGGTGAACGGTTTTAATATAGTCCATCCATTCGGCTGTTTTCAGTTCAATATATTTTTCGGCCAGGTCTTCTCCCAGCACCGTTTTAATTAAGGGATCGGCGTTCATTTCAGTCAGGGCATCCATTAAGGTGATGGGCAGCTCCTGAATGTTTTTAACCGCCATGGGATCTCTGGTTATTTCATCTTCATCCAGTTTTAATTCATCCATTAACGTCATCTTCTTTTCAATCCCTTCAAGACCGGCCGCCAGAATAATAGCAAAGGTCAGGTAGGGATTACAGGTGGGATCTGGCCCCCGCAGTTCAAATCGATAATACTCATCGGACTCCATCGGGATCCGGATCAGTGGTGAGCGGTTGCCAAAGCCCCAGCCGATGTGCCGGGGCGCTTCCTTACCGCCGGTTAAGCGTTTATAGCTGTTAACCAGCGGATTGGCAATGGCCGTCATGCCTTTAACGTGGGCCAGTACTCCGGCCATAAATTGTCGCGCTTCTTCGCCCAAAATGCCGTCTTTATTTTCAAAAATATCCTGTCCGTCTTTTAGCAGCGACACATGAATGTGCATGCCGCTGCCCGGTTCTTCCATCAGCGGTTTTGGTAAAAATGAGGCATGCACCCCATTTCTTTGCGCCACGGTTTTTACCACGGTTTTAAAGGTCATGATCTTGTCTGCTGAACACAGGGCATCGTCGTATTTAAAATCAATCTCGTGCTGTCCCCGACCAGCTTCGTGCCGCGAGCTTTCGATTTCAAAACCCATGTCTTCGAGGGTCAGACAAATTTCTCGGCGGGTGTTTTCGCCCCGATCATAAGGCGCCAAATCAAAATAACCGGCCTGATCAGTGGGAATGGTGGTGGGATCGCCGTTTTCATCTTGTTTGAAAAGATAAAACTCACATTCCGCGCTGGTGTTAAATTCGTACCCCAGGGCTTTGGCCCGGTTAATGGTTTCTTTTAAGATATAGCGGCTGTCTGCTTCAAAAATATCGCCATTGGGGTATCTGATATCACAGATAATTCTGGCGACCTTCCCTTGCTGAGGACGCCAGGGCAAGAGCTGAATGGTACTGATGTCCGGAAACAAGACCAGATCGGTATCCCGGGATTCAGGAAATCCCACCACTAACGAGGCATCAAAGGGAATCCCGCTGGCCAGAGCTCGTTCCATCTGCATTGCCGTAATGGCAATATTCCGATTTTGTCCAAAGAGATCACAAAACTGAAGACGAATAAATTTTACATCATTCGCTTCAATAAATTTCATCGCTTCAATTATATTTTTCGCTAAGCTCATCCTAAACCTCCACTTATTTTAATCCGAAACAGCATGGATTTATTTCTATACTTTACGCATTAATCTATCTGTACTGCCGCTTCTTTAAATTAATTTTGTTATCATTGTCTCAGTCTTTTAAACCGGCTCACACAAACCTTGCGGTTTCTTTGTGTTTTATACCCATTCGCCCGATAACTCCACACGAATTTACCCCATTGCCTACCAATAAATAAAAAAAGAGCATACTAAATGATCCCCTCTGCAATCTGAAAATTTCAGGAGGATCGAACGCCTTTGTTCTTTGATAACTGTTCCTATTTTATTTTTTGTATACAATGTACTTTGTGACTAGTCTTATCATTAAAACATATTTCCGCTGCGGTTTCAATTTATTTTTGTTTTATTTTAGGTGACAAGGTTTTCAGTTTCTATTTATCACTAAAAACCCCTTAAACTTTCAGCTTAAAGGGGTTTTCGCAGTTTGAGCGGTTGTACTTATTGCACCGGACCTTTTTCCATTTGGGCCATGACGATTTGTCGCATCATCTCCATCGAGCCGGCAAATTCCTCAAGGGTTAATCCCGGTACTCTTTCAGCCACCAGCCGATAGCCGGCTTCAAAGTCTTCGGCGGCATTTAAAGCCATCATCAAATCGGCATCGCCTAGTAAGGCATCCAGCACCTTGATATGTTTTTCTTCATCCATTTCAAATTTAATACTCATATTTGTTGCTCCTTTCATTTAAGCAGTCTATTCTGACATTTATTTTCCTAGAATATTTTATACTGATAATACTATATATATATTATAGTAGGCTTTAGTCTTTGTAAATCATTCCTGCACCTTTATAAATTGATAACCATTACATACAATTTGTTGTAAATTTTACTTTACAAGAGCCTTTTCATCGTCTATAATAAGCTTAAATTTAAATAGTGATAACTGCCACGAGAGTGACGATAGCAATGGTGCTTTGAAAGTGTAATGATAACTTTCTGAGGCGCTTTTTTTTTAGCCACTTTCCGGCACCCTTCGCGGGTTCCAAAAAACAGTTACCCATCTTTTAAGATGAGATTCATCATCTGAAGATTTATATCTTGTCAGAAAGAAGGCCTTCGCTTAAATTAATAGAAACCTTCGATTTGATTTTACTCAGCTTTTATTGTAACATATCTGACAATGGTGCCATGTATGTTATAATTATACAAATTATATTTTAGGAGGAAACACACGTGCCAATTTATGAGAATGTATCCGAACTTTTCGGATCAAAAGTTTTTAACTCCGGTGTCATGCGAAAGCGCTTACCAAAGCATATTTACGCTTCGCTGTTAAAAACAATGAAAGAGGATTTACCTCTGGAAGAAAACGTCGCTGAAGTTGTGGCAAACGCCATGAAAGATTGGGCTTTAGAATTGGGTGCGACTCATTATACGCACTGGTTCCAGCCAATGACTGGTATCACTGCTGAAAAGCATGATGCCTTTATCAACCCAACTGAAGACGGTAAGGTTATTATGGAATTCTCCGGTAAGGAACTTATTAAAGGCGAACCAGATGCGTCTTCCTTCCCTTCCGGCGGACTTCGGGCAACTTTTGAAGCGCGGGGCTATACCGCCTGGGACCCAACGTCCTATGCTTTTATTAAAGGAACGACCCTATATATTCCCACCATTTTCTGTTCCTACTCTGGTGAAGTACTTGATAAGAAAACACCACTGTTACGATCGATGCAGTCCCTGAATACTCATGCTGTGCGTATTTTGAAACTATTTGGGAAAGATGATGTCAAAAAAGTAACTTCCACCATTGGTGCTGAACAGGAATACTTCCTGATCGAGCGGGAAATGTATAAAAAACGTAAGGATTTGATCCTTTCCGGCCGGACCTTATTTGGTGCCAAACCACCGAAGGGCCAGGAAATGGAAACTCATTATTTTGGTAAGATTCGCGGTCGAGTTGCTGCTTATATGGCTGACTTGGATCAGGAATTATGGAGCCTGGGCATTGCCTCTAAAACACGACATAATGAAGTTGCCCCGGCGCAACACGAGCTGGCACCAATTTTTGCCAACACCAATATTGCCACCGACAATAATCAGTTAATTATGGAATTCATGCAACGCGTTGCTTACCGTCACGATCTGGCTTGTCTGTTACATGAAAAACCATTTGAATTTGTCAATGGCTCAGGAAAACACAATAATTTCTCGATGTCCACCAACACCGGCGAAAACTTATTGGAACCGGGTAAAAATCCTGTCGAAAACAAGCAATTTCTAATTTTCCTTTGCGCTGTTATTGAAGCTGTTTTTAAATACAGTGAAATGCTGCGAATTACGGTCGCCAGTGCCGGTAATGACCACCGTCTGGGCGCCAATGAAGCACCACCAGCCATTGTTTCCGTTTTCCTGGGCGAACAATTAACAGCCGCCTTAAAATCCATCGAAACTGGCAAACCAGTTAAAGAAGCGAAAGATCTGGTCATGGAACTTGGGGTTAACAGCTTACCAAAATTCATCATCGATGCCACCGACCGAAACCGAACCTCCCCATTTGCCTTTACCGGTAACAAATTTGAGTTCAGAATGCTGGGTTCCAACCAATCGATTTCTGGTCCTAATATTACCATCAATACGATTGTTGCTGATGTATTGAAAGACTATGCGGATACGCTGGAAAAAGCCGACGATTTTGATACCGCTCTGGATACCTTGCTTCAAAATACTGTTAAAGAATGTAAGAATATCGTCTTTAATGGTAATAACTACTCTGATGAATGGGTTGAAGAAGCGGCTCGACGCGGTCTGCCAAACTTAAAGACAACACCGGAAGCTTTAGCTGAATTTACTTCTGAAAAGAATGTTGCCCTTTTTGAACGACACAATATTTTTACTCCTGCCGAAATGGACTCTCGTTATGAAATTCATTTGGATGAATACATCAAAACAATCAATATTGAAGCCTTAACGATGCTTAACCTGGCTAAACGTGATATCTCACCGGCTGTTGTTACCTATACGAAAGAAGTTGTTGATACCCTGATTGCTAAAAAGGCCTGTGGCGAAGCCATCGACGTTTCAGCAGAAGCTACCCTGGTCGAAAGATTATCTAAGCTTTCCGGTGACCTGATCAAAGCCATTGATGGCCTTGAAGCCACTATTGCCGGTATCGAGGATTGTGACTCCGCTCAGGCTGAAGCCAACTATTCCTGTGAAAAAATTATTCCGGCCATGGAAACCCTGCGAGTGACAGCTGATTCCCTTGAAGAAATTGTTGCTGATAAATACTGGCCATTCCCAACTTACGAAGATATTTTATTCTACGTATAATTAAAACACCAACCAATCAGAACTCGCTCGTTTCACTACGTTCGTCTGATTGTGCAGCAAATGTCTTTGCCTGCGAAAGCGAGCTTTCTCGTCAAAGCCGCTTGCTACACTTGAACAAAAATAATCGGGGTTAGGGGGTTTATACCCCTCCCCGTTATCCATTCATGTTAAACTATAAGGAGGTTCATATGAAAAAGCTTGAAATAGTCATTAAACCCGAAAGACTGGAAGACCTGAAAGAAATTCTCAATACCTGTGATGTTCAGGGGATGATGATTACCAATATTATGGGATACGGAAACCAGAAGGGTTATCAAAAATCCTATCGTGGGACGGCCTACACCGTTAATTTTCTTCCGAAAATCAAGGTGGAAACAGTAACTGATGCTGAAACTGCAGGTATTATTATTAAGATCATCAAAGACCGTTTGGCAGCTGATGACGAAATTGGCGGCGGAAAAATTTTCGTATACGATGTCGCTGATGTTATTCGAATTCGTACCGGCGATCATGGAGTTGATGCAATATAATATGAATAGGGAAAGTAATCTAAACTATCAAAGGAGATAGGTTTTAATGAGTAATTAAGGCTATCTTCTTTTTTTATACCCTAATTGATTACTTCTATTCCATTTATGTGATTTATTTTATGTGATTCAATTTAACGAGAGAGGTTATTATTATGGAATTATTAGCACTACAACAATATATCGATATTGTCTGGGTATTTTTGGCAGCAGTATTAGTCTTCTTTATGCAGGCTGGCTTTGCAATGGTTGAAACCGGCTTTACCCGGGCTAAAAACGCCGGGAACATCATCATGAAAAACTTTGTCGATTTCATGATTGGTTCAATCCTATTCTTCTGTTTTGGTTTTGCTTTTATGTTTGGTCCGGATGTGGGCGGATTCATCGGGATGGGTGGATTCTTTAATCCTGAAAACCTGACGAACGTTTCAGCTTTTGAGGCTGTCACCCCAGAACTGTTTATCTTTTTCCAGACTGTTTTCTGTGCCACAGCTGCCACCATTGTCTCTGGTGCTGTTGCCGGACGGACTAAATTTTCGGTTTACTGTGTGATTTCTGCCTTTGTCAGCTTGATTATTTACCCGGTTGTCGGACACTGGGCATGGGGCGGCGGGTTCCTTGGCACCATGGGTTTTGTTGACTTTGCTGGTTCTACCGTTGTTCACTCCGTTGGTGGTTGGACAGCTTTGATGGGCGCCATCCTGGTTGGACCCCGTATTGGCAAATATAACAAAGATGGCAAAGCCAACGCCATACCTGGTCATAGTTTGACCTTAGGTGCTCTTGGAGTCTTCATTCTCTGGTTTGCTTGGTTCGGATTTAACTGTGGTAGTACCCTGGCTGTGAATTTAGATATTGGCCATATTGCCATGACCACCAACCTGGCTGCCGCTGCTGGCGGATTAACCGTTATGTTCCTGACCTGGGCCCGTTACAAAAAACCAGATATTTCAATGACTCTTAATGGTGTCCTTGGCGGACTGGTTGCTATCACTGCTGGATGCCTGGTTGTTACCATCTGGGGCGCCATCGTGATCGGAATCATTGCCGGTCTGATCATCACCTTCGGTATCCCCTTCATCGATCAAAAATTAAAAATTGATGATCCGGTTGGAGCCATTGGCGTTCACTGTATGAATGGTGTCGCTGGTACCTTAATGGTTGGTTTATTTGCCAACTACCTGCCTGGCACAGAAGATGCAATTCTGGGTTTATTATACGGCGGTGGAATTGATCTACTAATCGTACAAACCATTGGTGTCGTTTCAGTTGCTGCCTGGACTTTAGGTACTTCTTTCATTCTCTTCTATGGCCTAAAGAAAACAGTTGGTCTCCGGGTTGAAAAAGTGGTTGAAATTGAAGGTCTTGATGTTCATGAACACGGAATTGAAGCTTACTCTGACTTTGTTAGCCGCATGAACTAAAACCCGGGTTTACTGTTTCACCTTTCAAAATCATTATAAATCACTAGGGCGAATTAGAAACACCCCCCTTGTTTAGAATCCGCCCTGGTTTGATAGAATTCAAAGTACACCTGATGTTGTAACGAAAAAGCCCTGGAAGTTTTTGCTTCCAGGGCTTTTATCAAATTCAATGATAAAATTTAATGCTTCGTTTTAGTGCTATCTTTTATAACACAATTTTAGAATTCAGCAAAGGCCTTGCCAAACTCCACGCAGCGGTGGCGCCCCGCTTTATCGGGTTCCCCTAAGATAGTCAGGCCTTGCTCAAAAAGAATGGCGCCCAGATCCTTTACCTGGTTCTCCCACTCCTGCATCCATGCTCCATCGCCCCAGCCGTGGGATCCGAAAAGAGCGACCTTTTTTCCTTTTAAATGATCGGAAATTTCCTTGAAAAAAGGTTCGAATTCACTTTTTTCCAGGGCTTCCCCTTCCATCGCCGGACAACCCAGGGCAATTTTGTAATAGCTGTCAATACTGTTAATATCAAAGTCAACCACGTTGACTAAAATTGCTTTAGCGCCGGCTTCATCAATGCCATTTGAAATTTTTTCGGCCATAATCTCAGTGCTTTCTTTATAACTCCAATATATCACGCCAATCTTATCTACCAGTTCCATTTCGGTCTCTCCTTCTTATGTTTGAATTTACAGTTGTCTAATTATATACCCCAAAACCAGCTGGTTATTCTTCAAGCTCCAATCCTGAATTAATTTTTTTTAATTCCTGAGACAGGATTGCCACGCAGACTTGCAGATGGTCTTCCAGCAAGGCCTTGTTGTGTCGTAGTCCTTCCCGATAATAGGCCCGGGTTTTTTCCTGGATGGCAAATTTACCCAGCAGTCCCATCACCGGTATCGCCAATAAAACAGCCCCGGCAATTGAGGTTCCAATTTTATCGCTTTTTTTAATCTGAAAATGGGTGATTTGGGGAATGCGCTGTTGATCCGTCACTTCCACCAGCGCATTGCCTGAAAATTGGTTGCTGAAGGCACTAAAAAAATCATAGGCTTCGTTAAAAAGAGCATCCGACTCTCTGCCAATCTCGTCGAAAATCTCCTGGGCGTAGATATCAAAATATTCATTACGACTGGCTTCTTTTTTTCTGGAGGTCGGGTTTAAAAAACCGACATGCTTTTGAACCAGTTCCTGACACTCAATAAACCATCTATTTATTTTCTCCTTGCCGATCGTTGTGAGTATTTGCGGCATTTTTCCGGAAATGGAATCGAGCAGATTAACCTTGATCCGATGGATGATTTTTTCTTTACCAAAGGCCTGGGTGGTCTTGCCACTGAGCAGTTTTTTGGCGTGGCTGGATACCTCGACAATATCCTGATTCCGCACCCCAGTCTTTTTTATGATTTCTTTTCGCATCGCCGCAATGGCGGTTTCCACATTCATCACATCGCAATGGGTCAGTACTACCAGCACCGGGTTGCCATCCTTCCCCAGGGCCGTGATCATTTCCAGATCAAAATCTTCCACTCGGGCTGATTTGGCTGACAAACAATAAATAATGGTGTGAAACCAATCCTTAATTTCGCGAACATCATGTTGCTCCAGTACCTCCTGGATCAGGGCTTTCCAGCTTTCGGATTTATCCGCTTCCAGTCCCCAGGAGTCGTAAAGATGAAGGATCAAAGTTGGACTCAGAGTGATCGTTTCGGAAAAAATCCCCATCCCGGTCACCGGCCGTCCAGCTCCGGTTTTCATGACTTCGGCGCCAAAAATATAATTGCACAGCGATGTTTTCCCCACCCCGGTTTTCCCTAATATCAGAACATTGGTCTCACAACCCTTATCCATGCCGGGAAACCTTGAACCATTCGGCCATCAGGTTGGCAATGTTCTCGCCGTTAAAATAATCGGCCCACTCAATATCTTTTCCTTCTTCAAACACTGCCGTGGCGCAGCGAAAACAGATCTCAGAAATGGCATAGCCCATGGCAGCGGTAAAGCTGGAGGCCACCACGGTGTTAACGGTAGTACCAATGGCGGTGCCCACCCCGGGAATCAATTTAAAGAGGTTGGCACTGAGGGTTTGGGCCAACAATCGACCAGACTCAGAAACCACCACCGAACCCACTAGCGATGACAGGTTCCCCAGCTTCTGGTCCAATCCATAGGTTTTCATAATGTGCAGGGACATCTTAATCTGGATTGGCACCAGCAGCGCCGCATCCGAAAAAGGGATCGGCGTTAAAGCTACGCCGGCAGCGCCACTGGTATACAGGGGAATGATCCGATGATTGATCAGCCTTTTTTTTGCCTCCAGATTTCCTTTCAGGGCACTGATAAACCCTTCTCGCAAAGACTCATCGAGATGATCAATCGCCCAGCTGACCATCTCATCCCATTGCAGATAATTCTGCAAAGCAGCTTTTACCGCCGGGTCATCGGCTACACTGGTGCGGAAAAATTCCACCTGGCAATGGTTTCTGATCGCCGCTTCCATGGCCTGGAGTTCTTCGGCGTCAAGATTATCGATTTGAGTCAGAACCACCGCCACCGGCAGCTTCTTTGCTCTTAGCATCTGGATCACAGCGATATCCATATCGGTTACCCGTTTGTTCCCGGCTGAGATGCAATACCAGACCTCATGAATTTGATTACTCAGACCCTGACTGATTTCGTCCTTTTTATCCGGGTTAACAACCGTGCCAAATTCATTGACCCATCCTTCCACATTGGCCTTGTACTGGGATATTTTTTCGGTGCCGATTTCATAGCCTTCGGTGTCATAAAGCACCACTCCGGCATCGGCCCGCTGATACTTGGTAATTCCCCGGGTCACCGGAATGCCGTGACCAATGCGGGCTACCGCTGCTCCAAAAACATAATTCACCACCGAACTTTTTCCGGCGCCGGTGGCACCGCAGATTAAAATATTTGGTTTCTTGATACTTTCACTGATTTCGCCAAGGGTTTTCTTAAAATCAAAATCGTCGGGCCGATAGTCTTTCATGATGTTCCCTCTTTCTTATTTCTGCTTGGTTACGCTAATTATCTGCAACTTTTCTCGCTTGTCCTAAACAAGGGGTTTAATCCTTCACAAATCCGGCTTTTTACTAATCATTATACCAGAGAATTGTTAATTTCATTTTAATTAAAATCTTCACCTGATTATCACAGAACAATCAACACCCGACCACAGACCAGCGTTAAACTAAGCACAGTAATCCATCACACCTGTTATTTGTATGGGTTTTCACCAAGGGTTTATCCCTCAATAATCCCTTGGTTTAACATAGATCTTTTCATGAACTCCTTTCTCACAAAAAAGAATCCTTTTACATCAGAGGATTCTTTTTTGATTTATAAATGCAATTGACTTATGCAATTGACCCATGCCGTTTATTTAAATCGATTCTTTAACTGGATTAAAGAATTTTGATATTCTGTTTACGATATCTTTAAGATAAACCTCCACCATCATTTCCTGATAGCCACTGTAACCGGATTTTTTAATCGTTTCAGCCAACTTTTTTAATTCCGGCGACTCAATCTTATCCAGCTTTTTTAAGCGGGCTGCTGAGATCATCTTTTTCGACTGGATCTTTTCATAAGCTTCCGGAGTAAAATGCCATAAGACTAATTTTTCGCCGTATCTTTTTTTGAGCTTATCGGCAATAATCAATCCCTCCGGATCAAAGTCACCGCCATAATAAATCTCACTGCCGCCCTCGACAATTTTATCCAGCAACAATAGAGTGGCTACCTTGACGTTGCCAGCTGAACAAATCAAAGAGCAAGGCCGATCTTCCAGAATCCCAGCTATTTCACTGAATACGGTCGGGTTTTCAAAAACAAAGACCCGGCTGTTAACACAACTCACCCCCTCGATCATACCGATATTCCAAAGCGAGATGTGCAGCGGTTCACTGCAATCGGCAAAGCCTGCCCAACCGGAATGGATTTTTTCGCCGACAAACGCCCGAATCCCCCGGCAGATGGTGTAATTAGAAACCTCATCATAAATAAGGCCGGCCTGGTATAACAGTTCCATCTGTGCTTCAGCATTTTGGGGATAATCAAGTTTATAATGGGCACTTAATGCGTAAAGAAGCAGGCGGCCGCCATCCCGGTTCATATCAAAGGCATGGGGATCTTTAGTGATTTGGGAAGCAAAGAGAGCCAGCCGCACCTTTTCCGGTTGGTTCACACATTGATTCAAGCCATTACAAACTTCGATCAAGATTCCGTTCAAATGCTCAGGATCTTCGTTATACTTCAAATTAAGCAGCGAATAGGCATTGTTTTTATTTGTCAGAACATCTTCCAACCACAATGCCGCCGGTGATCCCTTAACGACGTGTATAATTTCATCATAATACTGACTTTTCTCGTCTTCATACTGACTTCTCAAATCCTTTTTCCAGCTCAGCTTTTCGCCAAAATAACAGCTCAGTACCGCTTCAAAATCGATGCCCCGATAGCGGGTGGTTTCAAAGGCACTGATAAATTTTTCGACCGGGAAGCTGGCACTTTTCTGAAGATAATTCTTTTTAAATAGACTTCTTAATACCTCTCGCTCGTCCGTGCTTAGCTGATCTAAGCGGATGGTACCGCCGAGATGACCAAGCGACTCATATTTTTCCCGGATCTGTTTGATAATCCGATGATAGCCGGGATTGGCTTTGAGATAAGCGGCAAACTCATGAGGCATCATCGATCACCAGTTTTCGCACCTTGCCGTTCCAGTGGTAACGCAGCACGGTGACAAAATCAGCATTGTCCGGGCGAATCAGCTCGCTGATCGCCAGCGAATCGACGGTGTCATAATCTCCCCAGAGAATTTGAGAATTGACGATATAACTGAGATCCAGCTCGTTAAGCAGGCGGAACATATCGCGGATATTTTGTTCATCGACCCCGGCAAAGGCCTCATCAAGCGAAAGAATCCGGGCACTTTCTTTGCCGGCGGCCTCATACCGGGCGTTGACGGCGGAAAATAAGGGCACATACATCGCCATCGCCTTTTCCCCGCCACTGAATTTAAAAAAGCCGTTATTGGTGAGCTCCTTACTGAGTTGGCCAGTTTTCTTGAAAAAGAGCTTAAACTCAAACCACTTCCGATAATCCAGAATATCCCGCATAATCGAATGGAAAGTCAGATTAACGCCCTGATCTTCCAGGGTGCGTCGGGCCAGAGCAATTTTTGAACGGAAATGTTCGGAAAGGGCATTGAGATCCTCATCCCGCAACAGATTACCATCCATTTTCAGCAGGTTGACCAGCTTTTTGGTATCCAGCTGCTCTTCAGTTTCGGCTTTTTTGCTGGCCCATTTTAGACTAAAGCTCAGCCCCATCGAGGTGTCCATTTTCTCCATCAACTGATTCATATTATCAACCCATTTTTCACTGTGGAAAATCCGGGCGCTGATTTTTTTGCTGATGTTTTTAACCAGAATGTCTTCAAACAATTCCCGGTCGCTTTCTTTTAGCAGCCTATCGGTTTCGTCCAGACTGTCTTTTAGATGATCGGATAAATCATAAAAGTTAACCACCTTGCCCGAGACCCTGGCGGTGATATTTATCCGTTGCCGCAGATCCCCAACCTGCTTAATAGCTTCATTATCCTCATCAAGCGGCTGATCTTCAAAAACATACTGGCTGTTGACGGCATATTCGCGCAGATACTGGCTATTGTCTTTAAAAATTTCCATCAGCCGCAGGGTAATCTGCTCCTTGTTCTGTTTCTCCGACTGCGGATTTTTTTGCATCAGCTCCCGAGCCTGTTCGACCAGCGGGGTTTCAGTTAAGCGGATCAGATAGCCCAGATCCAGTTCTTCCTTAAAAGCATCTTCCATCAGCTGAAAAACTTTTTCCGTCAGTACCAGGGTGTTTTTAACTGTCTCCTGTTCTTTAAAAAAGTGCTCCAGCCCAAGCTTTTGCCGTTCCAGAGCTCTTTCCGCTTCTTTTTCTTCTTTAGGCAGGGTCTTTAAAGCGCTCAGGCAGTGCTCCAGTTCCGCCTTGATGGCCTGATAATCGGTCAGTTGTAACTGTGCGCTTAAGTTTACCCGGGTGATTTCCATGGCTGAACGGGTTTGATTAATCTGGTTGATC
The DNA here is from genome assembly GCF_041752335.1 of Acetobacterium sp. Lineage (GTDB taxonomy): Bacteria > Bacillota > Clostridia > Eubacteriales > Eubacteriaceae > Acetobacterium. The sequence goes on from NZ_JBGSHG010000029.1 coordinate 13,768, forward strand.
TCATAAAGGAGATCATCAATTTCCTGCAGGATTTCCTCGTAACGGTTTTCGGCCACCCGCAGACTGGCTTGACTGTGCTGCAGCTGAATGGCGATTTTTTCTAACTGGTGCAATTCTCTGCCATAGCTTGTCGCTGCTGCCTGGGCTGCTTCATAGGTTTCTAAATCCGGGGGGAGGGTAATCCGAAGGGTAATCCGGTGAACCGTTTCCTTGATCTGCTGCAGCTGCTTATAGCAGCTATTTTCTTCGCCACTTATTTTTTCCACGGCCTTGTCACTCATCCGGGCGTCAAATTCGGCCTGCTTGACCACCGTGGCAGCGGTGATCAAATCTTCCGGATCAAAGCTGGCATCGTACTCCTGCAGAAGCAGCGCTAATGATTCCTTGATCTGATCAAGGATTTGGGTCTTGGCCGCCAGCCGGGCGGTAATCGCACTTAGTTCGGCTTCGAGGCTGCTAAGTTTTTCCTCCCGATATTTTTTTCTGGCTGACGCGCCAATAAATCGGGCGGTCTCATTACCGGTCGCTCGTCCCCATAAGATTCCCAGGCGATAATTGCCCTTTTCATCCATATGGGTGTGGTGGGTATGATCAATCAGGATACTATTTAGCACATTGGCTATCTCTTCCTTTGAAATCCCAACAAGGGCGTCATCGACCTTCAGGTACTGGTTGATGCTGTGAACCATAAATTGCGGCTCGGGAAAAAGATAGTGATCGCCGCTGAGCTCCGGTGTCAGATGCAGTTTTTCCCGCTGGTCCGCCGGCAAAATCAGAGCATCCAGAATCCCCATATCGGCCAGCGCCTCTTCAATGGCGGCCCGGTTTTTTTCATCAATTCCTTCGACAAAGTCCAGCGCCTTATAAAGCGGTACATGGGGAATTCCCAGTACGACCAGTTTTTTTCGGTTTTCGATAACCTTCTCGGCCCTTAGTGGTTCGGGATCTTTAATCTTCTGCCAGGCCTCAATTTCGGCCTGTTTCGATTTTTTCTCCTTATCAATCTGAGCCCAAAGTGATTGTTCCCCGTAAAGCTGCTCCCGTTTGACAGCTTCCTGGTGGTGGTACTCCTCCTGCAGGATCCGGGAAATGCTATTGACATTGGCATCGGGACCAAACTGCCGGATTTCCCGGGCCAATTGGCTCAAACCCTCCACCGGAATGATGTATTCGCAATTATGCTGATTATTGAGATGAAGTTTTTCCACGGTTTCATCCTGAATTTCCATTAACTGGCGGTTGGCCTGTTCCAACAACCGCTCTTTTTCCTGTTGTTCTTTTTTGAGCGTGTCCAGCTCCAGCAACAGTTTTTCATAGCTGTCGGCGATCTGCTTCTGCTTTTCCATTGCCCTGATCGCCTGGGCAATGGTCTGGCTATGGGCGGTCAGGGTGTTGCTGATATAGGTAAAATCATAGGCTTCAGTCAGCGCTTTGGTGATTTCATCGCGGGTGAAGGCGTGTTCATCAAAGGCAAAGGCTTCGGCCAGCTCATCCATCTCATCCAATTGCCGGCAAATCGACTGCTCTCCGGCTGCCACTTCCTGACGGTAACCGGTGATCTGATTATCGAGCTCTCGTTCCTGCTGTCTTTTGGTCTCGTGATGCTGGTCTTTTTCCAACCGTTGGCGATTTTTTTGCTCGATTTCTTCTTCCGTTTTGATGATTTTTTCGCGGATCACAACACTGTCATGCGCTTCCAGTTCCTGCTTTTTTCCCTGCTGGGTTTCCAGTTGAATCGCCAGATCGTTGATGGTTTGATTCAGATTGTCGATTTCAGTACGGGTGGTCTGAATCTCCCGGCCCAGCTTTTCATGGCGTTTTTTTTGCTCGGCCAGTTGTTGATAAGCCTCATCATAATGCCGGGCCTTGTCCACCACAATGAACTGATTATAGCGGTCAAAGGCGTGACGGATGCGATCGGATGCCCCCTTACACTCCTTTAACACCTCCAGCCGACTCTTGATGTTATCCATGTTTTCAATCGCTTCGGACATCGGCCGCAGATCATCCTCGGATAAGGGCTGTAATGAGTTTTCCATGATCTCATAGATAACCGTGGGCTTAAAGTCCTTGGACAGCTTGGGACTGCGCAGCTGTACCAGCAGTTTGACCAGCTCATCGTATTCCTCCAGATCATCAAAACCAAAGATCAGGTCGTTGACCAGCTTCATATAGTTTTTCTGACCCTCCACCACTTGGCCGCCTGTCCCGATTCGGTTTTCCAGCTCCCGCATGGTCAGGGGTATTTTTTCACCCAGCTGCTTGTATAAAAAGAAATCCTCACCGATCCGCCGACCATCGGTGATCGAAAAGCCCCAGGAGTTCATCGGTTTTCCCCGTTTGGCCTTAAAGCCCATGCCAATGGTTGCGAGGTTCTCGGAGTGTTTCTTTTTGAATTCCATAAACAGATAACCGATCGATTCCTCTTTACCGTTTTCATCATCACCAAGAATGTAATTTTCAATTTTTCGCGCCTTGGAACCAAAGGGATCGAGCCGCTCCGGGCTTTTATTGCCATCCAGCAGCAGTGGAATAAAGCTCTGCATCGTCACTGATTTCCCCGAACCGTTGGAACCCCGAAGGAGCAGTCGGCCATTGGCAAAATCAAAGGTTTCCTCATCATAATACCAGAAATTAACCAGCCCCGCCCGGTTGATCACCCAGCGATTGTCCGGCATTTTATTGTTTCGATTATTTTTTTCCATTATTTTTCACCGTTTTTTCCTCCACCTCGTCCGGGTAGCTTCCGATCAGTTTTCCTGCTAAAGGCAGGATCTCAATTTCCCGCTGGTCATCACCCTGAGCCAGCATCTTAAAGTCTTCCATATAGGACACCAGATGGTCTGACAGGGTGGCTGCCGTCATTTCCCGATATTCTTTGCTCCAGTTTTCCCTGCTTTCCTGCTTCAGTTTTGTCACCAGCTGATCAAAGGCCACCCGGGACAGTCGGATTCCTCCGGAGCTATCAAGCCGCAGTTTTTTCGTCTCAAGTCGTCGCCGCATCATTGCGCAAAACAACAGGGTAATATCGCAGATCGCTTTAGTATTGGGAAAAGCATCCTTAAGATTTTTGTCTGCCGGTACCAGCAACAGGGCTCCGTTTTTGTGAACATGCAGGGGATACTCCAGATATTTTAAAAAGTCAGCTTCGATCAGCCCCCGCTGCTTTTTGATATAATCATAATCGACATCATCGGCTCTCTGGGAATAAACCACCGGCTCCATGAGCAGCTTGCGGTAAACCCGTTGCCGCCGGATCACGCCGCGATCGGCATTGAGATCCCCCCATTCAGCATTTTCTAAATCTCTGACGCTTTTAAAATCGTTAATATCGGCGGTAAAATGGCGCACCAGATAACGGGACAACCCAGTGCTTTCATATAAGACCTCGGTGCCATCATCCTGGACAAATTTCTGATCATCGCCATCGTTTACGTGCATCAAACCCAGGTCCTGGGCGAAACGCAGCACCTTGATGAAATGCTTCCGGTGGCTAAACAGCGTCCAGTCAATTTTTTCCTTAGCAATCGGATTGCCGGCAATGAATTCGGTGATTTCTGATAAGACAAACTGTTCATCCCGGGAGCGGTCTTCCAGAAACATCAGCAACTGACACAAGAGCACATATTCGATCGTATCGGTAAATGCCTGAATACCCATAAAGGGTTCGGGCGAACCGGGGATTTTTTCCAGTTTTATCAGATGCTGGTTCATCACCAGTCCATAACCCAGCTTATCACTCAAGAAGGTTTTAAACTGCGGGATGCTGTCCTTGACCTGATAAAACAAGTCCTTGTTGTCATCCTTAATAACCCAGTATTGATCCAGCAGGATTTCAAGCTCTTTCATCCTGCACCTCCTGTTTCTGATCCAAAAAGCGGATCACATAGGCTGGCATTTCGAGATTGCCATCGTCACAGCGCAACAGACAGCGGCGGCGTTGATCCCCTGGGATCTCGACCTGAAAAATCTGACCATCCTCGGTTTTTCCTTTTTTATCGCTATTTACAATCCCCTTGCTGAGCCATTTCAGCAGGGTGCTACGGACATGACCCTCAATCACTGGTAGTTTTTCAAAATCAATGCAACCATCCAGAACATAACTGTCCATCGTTCTTTTCTCGATTTCCCGGATCATCTGGATCTTTTTTTTCATCGCGGCCTTCTTTTCGGCATGGCTACGAATCGGGTTCCGCTGCGCTTTTTCCTTATAGCCCCGAACCCGGGGCTTTAACAGGGTACTGCCCGGCATTTCCTCAAAGATCTGGCTGTTGATACTCTCGGTTTCGCGAAACTGGTCGGACTTTAAGTGCTTCATCTGAAAAAGACCAAAAGACAGACTGGAAAGCTGGTGGGCTTCTTTAATATTTCCACAGGCATCAAAAAGCTCGGCCAGCTTCCGATATTCTTCCTTGCGGTTTATGGCACTGCTGCGGCTTTCAGAAATCTGGGCGGCATAACGGGTAATTTTGCGGATAATATCGTTAGTAATCTCCATCAGCTTGGCGGCTTCGCTGAAATTGCCATGCTCCCCTAAAAACCAGGCATTCAGATTGTCCCAGCGACCTAAGATGTTGTCTCTAATTCCAGTGGCATCGATGTCGGCATCAATTCGTGGGATCGACAGCTCATAAGCGATGGCCTTGGTCAAAACCGCCTCCACCGCACTGGGATGAAGATGGAAAAGAATATGTTCAATCGCATTGGCATGGTTTTGCAGTCCTTTGACAAAGTCTCTCAGGTATTCAATAAAGCGATCCTTAAAAACCATAAAAGCCTTGGTTTTCATCATTTCCTCGGCTTTAATGGAATACAGATCGCGGATATAGTCCTGATAATTCTGGTTCAGGCGTTTAAAATCATTGTTGACCCCATTCCACCAGTTGCCTGCTTCTTTTTCACTCAGTTTTGCCACCTGAGGCAGCTTTTTAAGTTCTTCCCGGAGCCGTTCCAGCAGGGTCGGTTCAAGCGAGGCACTTTCCACCGACAGATTCTCCAGGCGAATCGTGAGACGCTCAATTTCGACCGTGTAAGGGGTCATCTGATAACGAAACTGTTTATTCTTGAATTCCTCCACCGTGGAGACCTTGGCAGTATCCTGATAGGCGGAAAGATTTTTCCAGGACAACAGCACATCCAGATCCTGTTTGCATTGTTCCAGGGTGTAGCTCGCAAATTCGTCATACTCTTTCAAGGCGGCAAAAATATCTTCCTTATAAAGCCAGTTCTTCATTTTCTCAGATTGGCTATAAAAAAAGCGTAAAATGCTCCGATAGCGCCAGGCATTTTCCGCCGTCAGATAGCGCATCTCATCAATTTGTTTGGTTAATTTTCCGGTGACTTCAAACTTCATTAAATTATTCCTGTTCCTTATTTTCTTCATTGTTCTTATACGGCACCCGGGCAGAGGGGACAAACTCCGCAGTTGCATCGGTGTGGATGGCCTGGTCGTCAAAATAGATGTGGGCACCGAAGGCCTTAAGTACCTCCTGCTTGCTCATCCCACCGAGGAAAAAGGCTTCATCAATCCGCACATCCCAGGCCCGCAGGGTCCGGATCACCCGCTCGTGGGCCGGAGCATTTCTGGCCGTGACCAGGGCTGTGCGGATCGGTGCCTGACTTTTATCAAACTCCTTCTGAATCGCCGACAGGGTTTTTAAAAACTTGGCAAAAGGTCCCTCCGGCAAGGGCTTTCGGGCGTTCTTCGTTTCGTTGGCCTGAAAGGCTTCGATACCCTGACTTTTATAGATCTGCTCCGACTCATCCGAAAAAAGCACCGCATCGCCATCAAAGGCAATCCGGATCTGATCGATTTCCGTTACTTCCTCATAAGCCAGGTGCTGGGTATAAATAATCCCCGCCGCCACCCCGGCATTAATGGCCTCCTGAACATCTTCCTCATTGGCAGAAAGAAAAAGATCGGTATTAAAAGCCTCCAGATAGGGTGAAAGCAGGGCACCACTGACCAGAGCCGCCCGGGTTATATCCAATTGGTAATGTTTAATCGAGTTAAAAATCCGCAGACTGCTATCGGCATTGTTGCGGGACATCACAATGATTTCGGTTTTCCGTTCCTCTGAACCGATTTCGTTGAGCTTCAGCAAGGCCTTGATTAAGGCAAATCCCGTCCCCGGTTTTAACAGATCATTCTCGTGTTCAATCTGATAGTTGGTATAGGCCTCCACCCCTTCTTCATTAAAAATCTGATTTTCCGCTTCCAGATCAAAAAGGGCCCGGGATGAGATGCCAACGACCAAACAGTTTTCAAATTTATGCATGTTATTCCCCTTATTTTCTATATGATAATGATAGCTTAGTCTAAATTCTTCTGTTAAAAGATCATGTTATCCACAATTGTGTTGATTTTATCGACAATTGTGGATAATATTTGCCAGCGCTAATTTTTCTCGGCCGGCAAATCTTATCCACATGCCAAAAGAACCTTTCTCAACGAGAAAGGTTCTTGCAATTAAATTTTAATATTCTTATCATATCACCTGAATGGTAGATAGTAAAGGGAATCCTGTCTGATATTTACTTAAGCGAAATGATCCGTTTCGGCCAGCGTTATTTTAATAATGCGCAGGCTCGGAAGCTGCTCCTGCAGTTCAGATTTTAACACTTTCAGCATGGCCAGTTCGGTTTCCGGATAAACACTGGCTTTGTTGATACCAACCAGGTTAAACGCCTTATTTTCTGCCATTTTAAGATATCCTTCAGCTGATTTTAGCGCATAAAGAATCATCCTATATCATGGCCTTTGCTTCCAGATCATATAAGGTCGAGAGTCCCTTAAGCCGATCCCGGTTCTGGTATTTAACCCAGGTTTTCAGTTTTTCCCAGGCGGCGCCGTTGTGAATAAGTTCCAGGGCCATTTCATAGCCTTCCCGAATGCTGGGCGCCTTGTCTCTTAAATACAGAATCAGACCGGCATTTAGGGCAACAATGTCCTCCCGAGTTTTGGTTTCTTGCCCGTTCAAAAGTCGCACAATACACAAAGCCGACGCTTCCACTGACTCAAACGTTCGGATTTCATCCACAATTCCCGGAGTTATCAACATATCCTGTGGATTAAACGAGTAGTTTTCCACAGTGCCATCTTCTTTCAGCTCAGCAATATAGGTGGTCCCGATGGTCGAAGCCTCATCAATCGATTGCTCGCCAACTTCTCCATAAACAACAATGGCCCGTTTATAACCGATCTCCGCCATAATCTGGGGCACAAACGCCAACATTTCTTTCGAATAAACACCTCTTACCCCATACTGCGGAAGCGCCGGATTGGCCAGGGACGCCGAAATATTCAGCACACTGCCAAAGGAAATCTGCGATAAAACCCGGCCCAGCGCCACGGGGTGAACTTCCGGGCTCATCCCGTTGAAAATACCAATACCGGCTTTTTCAATGCTTTCTTTGACCAGCTCCACACTGGAATCCATATCGATGCCCAATGCTTCCAGCACATCGATGGTTCCGCATACCGAGGTCAACGCCCGGGAACCGTGTTTGGCCATCGGAATTCCCGCTGCTGCTGCAATAATTGATGCTGCGGTGCTGATGTTGAAGGTTTTAAAACTATCCATCCCGGTGCCGCAGTTATCCACAATCGGAAACTCGGTGACCGGTTCCACCTTAAAGGTGTCCACCTCATAAATTGCTTCAAAACTCCCGGCCACTTCCTCCGGTGTCGCCCCTTTGGCACTGAGTGCCGCTAAAAAAGCGCCCTGCTGCATGGCCGTTTGTTTATCACTTAAAATTTCCATAAACATTTCTTTGGAATCATCTTTTGACAGGTTTTCTTTATTGATCAACTGGGTAATCACCTGACCATAATCTTTCATACTGATTGTTTTTTCCATTTGATTTCTCCTTGAATTTTTCCTGTTAATTTTTATTATTCGTTGTTTTTAATGAATCCACAACGGCGTAAGCATCGCTTTCACAAACGCCCATCAGTTCATCACCACAATGGTTGAATAGCCATCGCCATTTCTGATATAATCCATTCCCCGGGCCAGTTCTGTCAGTTTAACCCGATGGGAAATAAGGGGGTGTACATTAACTTTTTTTGATTCCAGCAAGGTTTTGGCCTTCCGGCCATGCTTAACACTGCAGCCATAGGATCCCACCACTGAAATTTCCTTGTAGTGAATCAGATTGATGTCTGGATAAAAGGTGTCATCCCGGGTAATGCCGCTAAAGTATCCCAGTTTTCCTTTTTTGCGTAAAATCTGCAAGGCCAGATCCAGGGCCTTTGGTCCCGGACAACAGGGAATGACTACATCCACTCCCCGGTTGTTGGTACACCTTTGCAGCTGATTTAGAAAATCCGGCTCGGTGCCCCTGAAAACAGCATCAAAGCCAAATTCTTTACCACGGTTGCGCCGGTCCTGATTTTCTTCAATCAGGATAACGTTGCGGACACCTTCAGCTTTTGCCAAAAACAAATTTAGTAGACCTAAACGCCCACCACCGATGATCACCAACACCGACTTTGAATTCATTTTCAGGCGGTCCTGGATATTCACGCAACAAGCTAACGGTTCGATAAAGGATATCTCTTCATATGCCAAACTGTCATTACTAATCAAACTAACCACCCCAGCTTTCAGGGATTTTTGATCAATTTTGATCACTTCCTGAAATCCGCCATCAAAATTGAAACCCATAATCTTAATTTGATCACAGAGATTGTCCTGGCCACTTTTACAATAGTCACACTCGCCACAGGAAATTCCCGGATGAACGTGAACCCGCTGGCCAATCTTATAACCGCTGACGTTACCGCCTTTGGCGATGATCTCCCCGGCAATTTCATGTCCCAATACTCGGGGATAAACCAGATCCCGTTGCCCGATGGTGGCACATTTTAAGTCGGTCCGGCAGATATTGCAGGCTCTGACCCGCACTAACAACTCATCGGCATCGCAGACCGGCATGGCCCGGTCTTCCAAAACAAGTTCTCCCGGTTTTTTTAAAACAACTGCTTTCATTTCTATCTCCACTTCTTTATTCTTATTATCTGACACCCTTTCTGAAAGAAGGTGTTTAACCCTATTTTAAACAAAAAAAAGCTACGCTAACAAAGCGCAGACTTTCCACATCTCTCATTATCTAATTCTCAGGCAGGTCTTCTGACTCATGATCATCATCTCTGTTGCCTTCCCATTCTTAAAACAGTGGCATATTAACAGAAATTCCCAATTTACAGCGGCGGGCCCGTATAAGCTTCTCACTTATTTTCCTATTCTCCCCCGAAGGGCACCTGAAAACGATTATTCAATTTTGATCCATTATATCATAATTTCAATCCTTGACAAAACATTTTTTTGGCAACTTGAAATCATTATTTTTCATCAGAATTAATTTTTTTGTCAAAATTATTTTTTCGACGCCATCTCTTCATCCATACAGATTTCCATCCCCGCCTCACTGCTGGAACTTTCAAACAAAACGATCCCTTGCGGATCGGTTAAACGCACCCACACCGCGGCAGTAATGCTCTCGATGATCTCCCGGTCCATCAATCCATCCACCGGAGCCCGGAGTCTTCCGCCCCCCGCCATCTGAGCTTTAAAGGCAAGTGCCCCGGCTGGACCTTCCAGCTCACCGGCACAGATTCCCGCCTCTTTATCAACTTCCCATTTTACCAGCCGGGAACGATTATAGGTGGCAAAGCGCCGGTTAATCCCGTTAAAATCAGTGAAATAGGCAAAAAATCCCGGAAACTCCATGCCTAAAAAGGGGATATTCGCCCGTGAAAAAACAAAAGAAGCATTTCTTCCTTCAAAATGACTGGCCTGAAGCCAGAGGTAAGTTTTGGGAAACGAACGGCCGTAGTCTTTTTCGATATAACCCACGCCGCCATTAAAATCAAGGATCTCACCGTCCAGCTCAATATCACCTTTTATTTCATGATACAAATGGATGATGGCGTGGTAGCATTCCATAAACGGCAACATTCCAAAAGGGCCCATAATTCCGGGATTCTTTGGGCCGGTAGGAAAGGGGTGGATATTCGCAAAGGTAAGCCGTCCTTTAATGCTCCCTTCTTCTGTATCCACATTTAGAGACAGACCCTGGGTATTAAAGCCATTATTCTCAATTTCCACATCAAACTCATCTGATCTGGCGCTGAACTCAGAATAAGGAAAGTGATGATACCAGGTTTGTCCATTTACGGCATTGATTACCTGGATAAATGCATGCTTTTCCCCTTGAGGATTAATAGCCATTCCCGGAATAATGGCAATGGCATTTTTTCGATCGGCACTGATACATTTAAAATACCAGCCTTCAAAATACCGTCTCTTTTTGTTTTTTCCCTTAAAAAATGCCTGCTTGATCATAAGTCGCATTCCTTTCATGTCACTAAAATAGTTTTTTGTGCCTTAATTATTGCATTCTTTGGCACTACACTAAAATCAGAACCAATGCGGCTGCCAATAAGGAACTGGCAAAATTAACAAAATCATTGTTCACAAAGGTTATCCCGCTATATAACTGATTGGGTTTGTTGTTGTGGTCCGGTTTCTCGGTTAACTCACCCGTTTCATGGCTGATATACTTGGCCTGAATAACAGCACCCATTAGGCTGTCCAGGATTGACCCCAGCACACCGCCTAAAGTAATAATACCGATTTGACTCCATAACAGCAAGCCACTGTTTCCGGCGCCAAACTGATAAAGACCATAGGTTAATGCCACCACCACCGCTCCACCCAAAGAAGCTAACAGACCCAGCACACTGACGCCGCCGGAAAGACCGGGATTGACCGGTTTTAAGGTGATCAGTGAAACCGGCGCCTTACGGCTGAGAATGCCAATTTCCGAAGCCCAGGTATCAGCATTGCAGGCCGCAAATGCAGCTGCCACCGCCACCAGATAGGCGGGATTCTGAGATAATACAAAAGGCACCGCCATGATCAGCGCAGCACCTCCATTAGCCACCACCTGAATAATGTCCCGGGGGCCGGACTTGGCATGGATTCTGGCTTCGATGGAGTCTTTAAAGCTGGCTTTAAAATACGACAAAAAAGTGGAACTGAAAAAAAAGACCATCAGTAAAATAAAAAACAAGGGCCCTCCGGCCAGATACAAGACCACGGCCAGAAGAAAGGCTCCTAGGGCCGCCGAAAATGTTAATGCATTTCGCCTTAATGCAAAAACAGAAACCGCTAAAGCCAGAAAAATATAAACCACATGTTCCAGGGGCGATCCCGTTTGAGCAGCCAGGCTATAGTTTGTTAAATTTTCCATTCTACTACCTCCGATCAGACAAATAAAAAATAATAGGCCCCGGCACTTACCAATGGCACGGTTAGATTATCCATCCCCAGGGGTGTTACGGCTTCGAGCAATGTCGCCAGAACCGCCTTGCGACTGGCTTCTTTGCCGAATCGCTCTAAAAATTTGGCCAGAAAAATCACACTAAACACATAAATAAGCGAAACGATGATTCCCATAATGTGATGATAATTCCAGATATTTTCCATTTGATGCCTCCATTCACCGCAGCTTATTGACGAAAGCTTGTCAATAACAGCTGTCCGTTTGCTGTTACAAAAAGCCAGAACTTTTCCCACCCGGGAACATAAATCCGCTCGTCAAACAAGCGATACCGGGCCTTCCGACAACGTTTTATTATCTTACTATAATAAAGCAGGGACAACAACACCGGCAAACGGGCCTTTTTGTCAAACGCATCCAAATTCACTGTAATTCGATGGTAGCGACTTTCCGCTTCGGCTGCCAGATGCTCCCACAACCTAATCAGTTCCGGAGTCGGTTCCGGTCCTGCCAGATCTTCCGGATTAACCCCCAAGGCGATCATTAGATCCTCTGGCAGGTAGATACGATTCAACTGATAGTCCGTGCCCACATCTCTTAAAATATTGGTAAGCTGCATGGCAATACCCAATTCCACCGATAATTTTTCAGTTTCAATGGTCACCGGTTTTGCCAGCAAGGGACAAAGCATCAAGCCCACGGTTCCAGCCACCAGATAGCAATAATCCAACAGATTGTTAAAGCTTTTGGGCTGCTGAAACTCAACATCCTGAAGCTGGCCGATGAGCATCTCCTGAAACGGTTGAATGTTGAGTGGAAAATGATCAAACGCCCATCGTAGCGCCCGCCACATCGGTTCATCCGGGGTTTCCCCGACCTCGAAAGCCGCGAGCTTGACCGCCATTGCTTTAACCACCTCCGGGTTGTGATCCACATCGATGGCATCATCGGCAATCCGGCAAAAGGCATAGATGGCAAATACCGCCCGGGCCTGCTCGCGGGGCAATTTTCGGAAGGCCCGGTAAAAGCTGCTGGAATTATTTTGAATCAAGGTTTCGCACCAGTTTAAATCTTTTTGAATATCTTCTTCGATCATTTAAAATCCCTCACCACTTCCGCCACCGTAATCTTTGCCGATGTCAGCACAATCGGAACGCCGGCGCCGGGATGGGCGCTGGATCCGGCAAAATACAAATTTTCATAGCCCATAGCCTTAGGCTGAGGCCGCCAGTAATTGCTTTGTAACAAGGTCGGCCGCAAACCAAAGGTCGCTCCGAACAGGGCATTAAAGTCGTCCCTGAAATCACTGGGGGTATAGGCTTTTTCAAAAATAATATGCTGTTCAAAATCCTCCAGCGGTAGGATCTGGCTGATTTTTTCAAAGGCCCGTCTGCGATAGCCCGTAACTGTGGTTTCATCTTCCCAGGAAAGGGGCCCGTCTTTTAAGTTGGGCACCGGCACCAATACATAAAGACCCAGTTGCCCCGGGGGTGCCAGGCTTTCGGCCGCAACTGCTAAACACCTCTTGATAAATCTGAGGCATCATCAAAATGGTAGGACCCAGATCAAAGGTAAAGCCATTTCCGCTGATGACACCCATCCGTCCCCCGACCTGGTTATTTTTCTCATAAAGATCAACCTCAAACCCCTCGCTTAACAACCGCACTGCACTTGCCAGGCCGCTGACTCCTGCCCCGATGACAATCATTTTCTTTCTGCTCATGCTTTTGTATCCCTTCATTTCAAGTATGTTTTTTTTTATACCCCAAATGATTCAAAAAACACCCCGGTTACCCAGGGCATTGATACTGTCGACAAATCTGATTTTTTATTGCCGGTTCGATAGTTCGCCAGCGCAAATGAACGGTTTCCCACCCTATTTCATTTTTCCCAGCACTTCTTCCACATCCGGTAGGGTGCGAATTTCATACTTCTTTGCCCAGATCACCATCCCCGCTTCATTGATCAAGATATTGGCTCTTTTTGACGCTCCATGTTCTTCACTAAAGATACCATAGGCTCTGGCCGTTTCGCCTAAGGGCACAAAGTCCGACAAAATTTTTATGTGTTTCAAGGATAAAGCCCGGGCCCACACCGATTTACTGGGCTGTGGATCAACACTGAGGCCCAACACCACCGTATTTTTTTCCTCGAATCGCTCCACATTCCGGTCCAGGGATCGCATCTGGTCGGTACACACCGATGTCCAGGCCAGCGGATGCCAGGATAGCAGCACCTTTTTCCCTTTAAACTGACTCAGCGTGACCACCTCACCATTTTGATCCGGCAATGTAAAATCCGGAGCCATTGCCCCCAATTGAATCATCTCTGTCATGAACTGTTCCTCCTCTAATCTCTAATTTTTTGCATTTTAATTTTTCAGGTTATCCAATGATACTGGAATTTCCAACTGCACCGGTAATCCTTCCTCTTCAATAATGTTAAGAAAAACACTGACGATTTCCGGATCAAATTGAGTACCGGAACAAGCTTTCAATTCGCTGATGGCATACGACAAATCACTGGCTTTTTTATAGCTGCGGCTGTGAGTGATCACATCAAAGGAATCCACCACGTTGATAATCCGACCCAGAAATGGAATTTCCAGAGCTTTCAGCCCATTGGGATAGCCGGTTCCGTCATATTTTTCATGGTGCGCCAAAATATACTCGGCAATATGCTCAAGTGCCGGAGTTGACTTGGCAATCCGGTATCCAATCTCCGGATGGGTTTTGATAATCTCCCATTCTTCATTGCTGAGCCTGGCCGGTTTGTCGAGGATATATTCCGGTATCCCGATTTTGCCAATATCATGAAGCAGGGATAACAACTCCAATTCATCCATCTGATCTTTGCGCAGATCCAGACGGCTGCCCAGCGCTTTGCTCAATTGGGTAATCCGCATGGTATGGGCTTCTGTCTCCGTGCTTTTTTCATGGAGGGTTCTGGCCAGCGAGCGGATGGTCGCATTTCGGGAGCTGCTACTTTCCATCAGCTTATTGCGATACATTCGATTTTCAGCCAAATTCAATACCTCTTCCGGACTTTTCAATACCTCATTACTTTCAGCATAACCCATGGCGACGCTGATATTCAAGTGGAAATCGCAAATTTTCTCAATTTGATTGGTAATATCCCGGATCATCTGGCAGACCCTTTCCTGATTGATATCTTGGAGTAAAATAACAAACTCATCTCCAGGCCACCTTGAAATAATATCAGTAGGACGGCACAATCGCCTCAGCACATTGCTCACCGCAATCAGGACCTGATCACCTTCCTGATGACCAAAGGCATCATTGGTCAACTTAAGTCCATTGACATCGCACATAATAATAAAATAATGGGCACCTTGCTGTTGACCGAGAATTTCAAAATGCATTTTCATATAATCCCGATTTTTAAGCTGCGTCAAAGGATCTGAATAACTCAAAAACAAGATTTCTTCCTCGTTGATTTTCCTTTTTGTGATATTGGATTTGATATTCTGATTGGCCTGGCTGATTTCTTGAAGCATCTGGTTGATTGAAACCGCCAGCGTTTTAAGCTCATCCTGTCCATCCATTTCGATGGATAGGGTTGCGTCTCGTTTTAGTCCTACTTCTTTGGTAAAGGCGATCAGCTTTTCGATTCTTTTTAAAAAATAACAGTTTACGATAAAATAATCAATGCCGAGGATGAGGAAAAGAATGATAATGAAACTGACCATAAAGAGATTAAACTGATGCTTGACAAAGCTATAATTTTCTTCAATCCGGGAAATCGTCATCAGAATGGTTTTTTCGCCAGCGCCATCCAACAAAAGCCGGCTGGCTGTGAGATAGGGTTTACCATCGAATTCTCTTTTCAGAATTTGATTTTCCGAAATAACGGTCATCGACGCCGCTTCTCTGATTTCCACATTAACTCCGGTTAACGCTTTAATATAAGCCGTCATTTCTTCATCAACGGTTTTGACCATCACCATACTGCCATTGCTTACCGCATTATGGCTGGAATTGTTAACCCGCCCGGCTGCAATCAAATAGGCCTGTCCGTCGAGGATCATCAGATTTATTTTGGTGTCCTCATCATCTGTCAGTAAGCCGGTGTAAAAGTTATTCTGGGTGATTTTTTTCACCAGTGCGGCTGATTCTTCATCTGTCAGGCCAAAATCCACAGATCCCACCACCTCGCCGGTTTGATTGACAAAGAACATCATATTCAAACTCAGATTTTCCAGTGTTTCCTGATTAAGATTCACTGTCACGTAAGTCGGATTACCGTCGTTGATAAAATTATAGGTATCGTCCCAATAGGCCCAGTCCTTCAAAATGCAATTGAGGTTTTCTTTTTCATTTTCAATGATGGTTTCAACCATTTCAAAATCTTTATTGATCTGATTTCTCTCGGCGGTATCAACATAGCCGTAAAAGACCCAATAAAAAATCCCATAGGTGATCCCCAAGAGCACTGCGGCACTACAAAGGGCAATTATAATTGTTTTAACTTTCAGTTTCATTTGACACCATCTCTGTCTTTTTTTACAATGACTTTGTTAGTTATTCCCAATCTTAAAATCGTTTTCATTTTAGCAGTCCATAAACTGATGATTCTTAAAGACAACAGTTCTTTTTCGTTTTGCTCTATTAATTGAATTGAATCTTATTGTTCCTATCATAACAATAATCAGGCAAAAATGACAGTCCCTATTTATTAATTTTCATGATCTCCGACCAATTTACCAAACTATTATTGGCTTAAATCAGTCTTTCATCTTGACATTTATATTGCAGATGATATAATACTCACAATTAAATACTCATTTGCGGGGGGACTTATTGTTGAGAAGGTTAAAACCTGACCCTTTGAACCTGTTAGTTAATACTAGCGTAGGGATGCAAGGCGTTTTAGCTGATTTTCTAATACGTACTTTCAGTGCTTTCCTATTCGGGAAAGCACTTTTTTTATCCGCAAAATTTTAAATCTGAAAGGAAAATATTGTGAAGAATTACAAAACTCAAATGGATGCGGCCAAAAAGGGGATTATCACCCCGGAAATGGAAACAGTGGCGCAAAAAGAAGGAATGGATGTTAATAAACTCATGGGCCTGGTCGCCTGCGGTCAGGTTGCCATACCAGCCAACGTCTGGCATTATTCCCTTTCTCCAGAAGGTATCGGCACCGGTCTGAAAACAAAGGTCAATGTCAATCTGGGCGTATCCGGGGATTGCAAAGACTATTCCGCCGAACTGGAGAAGGTAAAACTCGCTTTAAAATTCGGGGCCGAAGCCATCATGGATTTAAGTAATTATGGGAAAACCAATACCTTCAGAAAACAACTCATTGAAATGTCCCCGGCAATGATCGGTACGGTTCCGATGTATGATGCCATCGGCTATCTGGAAAAAGATCTGCTGGAAATTACCCCTCAGGATTTTATGCGGGTGGTCCGGGCCCATGCCGAAGAAGGGGTAGATTTTATGACCATTCACGCCGGCATTAATAAACGGGCAGTCGAAGCATTTAAGCGCGATGGCCGGCGAACTAATATTGTCTCCCGGGGTGGCTCTTTGCTCTTTGCCTGGATGGAGATGACTGGCAACGAAAATCCCTTCTACGAATACTACGATGAACTCCTGGAGATTCTCCGGGAGTTTGATGTCACCATCAGTTTGGGGGACGCCCTGCGCCCTGGCTGCATTGACGACAGCTCCGATGCTTCTCAACTTAGCGAGCTGATTGAACTGGGTCATCTGACCAAACGGGCCTGGGCCAAAGATGTCCAGGTGATGGTTGAGGGTCCCGGCCATATGGGTATCAACGAGATTGCCGCCAATATGGTTATTCAGAAAAAGCTCTGTTACAATGCGCCCTTCTATGTTCTCGGCCCATTAGTTACCGATATCGCTCCGGGCTACGACCATATTACCGCTGCCATCGGCGGTGCTATCGCCGCCGCCAACGGCGCCGATTTTCTTTGCTACGTGACCCCCGCCGAGCATTTGCGGCTCCCGGATATCGATGATGTTAAGGAAGGCATCATTGCTACGAAGATTGCCGCCCATGCTGCCGACATTGCCAAGGGCATCCCCAATACCCGCGACTGGGATAACAAAATGTCCGATGCCCGGCGGCAAATTGACTGGGAGACCATGTTTGAGCTGGCCATTGATGGTGAAAAAGCCAGAGCCTATTATGAAAGTACGCCCACCGAAGAAAAACACAGCTGCTCGATGTGCGGCAAAATGTGCGCGGTGCGAACCACCAACATGATTCTTGAAGGAAAAACAGTCGCTCTTCGCCCTGAGAATTAATCAACTTTATTTAATTTAGTCCTTATCTTTTTTTTCAATCTGCCGATATTAGTTTTAACGGATTGCGTCTTTTGGGGGCGTGGTCTTTTCGTAAAAACATGGAGGTGGATTTATGAAAATCGAAAGTTCAACCGTCGCAATGGCCAGCCAAAGCAGTTATAAGGAAGCAACTAAAGCTGTCGAGTCTTTGAGAACCTGGGATGCTCAGGGTAACTCTAAAACTACAACCATAACCAATTCTTCTGCCAAGGGGATGGATACCTTTGAATTATCAGAAAAGGCTCGAAATCTGCCATTAAACACGCAAACCCCGGTGTCAACGGTGCCCGCAGAAGATGAAACCGCTTCGCTGTCCAGCAAAGAAGAACAGCAACTAACCTTATTGAAGCGGATGATTGAAGCCTTAACCAAGAAAAAAATAAAATTTGTGATGCCTAAAAAAGCAACGCTGGAAGATCCGAAAATGAGCCAGGCCATCCAGGGCGCCTATGCCAACCGAAATTCGCTGCTAACAGCCGCCGCCGGATGGGCTCAGGGTTTAGCCGGTACCCAACCCCGCAGCAGTGCCAGCAGTTCTTCCGGTGGCGGCTTTGAATACAATCAGAGCGTCACCCATTATGAATCCCAAAGCACTTCATTTCAGGCTCAGGCAGCCGTCACAACCGCTGATGGGCGACAGATCAATATCGATCTGCAGTTAAATCTCAGCCGGGAATTTATGTCCCAATCCAATCTTAACATTCAGGGTGGCAATCAACCCGTTCAAGTTGATCCACTGGTGATTAACTACGATACCGGCAGCGCCTCGGTTACCGCAGAAAAATATGCCTTTGATATTGATGCCAACGGCACCCTGGATCAAATTTCCTTTGTTGGCCCTGGCAGTGGCTTCCTGGCCCTGGATTCAAACAATGATGGAAAAATCAATGACGGCAGCGAACTCTTCGGCCCGCAAAGTGGCAACGGTTTTGATGATTTGGCTAAATACGATGCGGATGGCAATAACTGGATTGACGAAAATGACGTCATCTATGATAAACTGCAGATCTGGTCCAAGGATTCCGCCGGCAAAGATGTTTTGATGGCCCTGGGTCAAAAAGGCGTGGGCGCCATTTATCTGGGCAACGTCAGCACCAGCTTTGCTCTTAAAGGTGCTGACAATCAAACCAATGCGCAACTGCAGCGAACTGGGATCTATCTCAACGAAGACGGTTCTGCCGGAACCATCCAGCACATTGATCTGGTCATCTAATTCTGGCAATCAATCCATTGGTATTTAGATTCCTGATCAATGATCAAACACATATCGCATCGATTCAAACGCCCTTTATCACAAATGATTGTTTAAACAATCATTTGTGATAAAGGGCGTTTCTTCTTATTCGTTATCGATAATCATATGTTGATTTTTTCTTTGTCGCTCAAAAATAGGTACGATGGGTTGTACCTGGCTTGTCAATAAAATAAACGCACCAATTATGGATATACCTGCACCTAAATATAAAGCATAATTATATCCATAATGATCCACAATGATTCCCGTTAATAAAGGTGCAACAATACCGCCAATGGTCGCACAGGTTGCATAAAGACCGGTAATCTTTCCGGCATTCTTTGGCGAAAAAACGATTGGCATGGAATAATATCCCCCCATTGTCAAACACAGTAATCCATTTGATGCAGAGATAAAAGCCACCGCTGCTACAGGCGTAGGGGCCTGGGATCCTAAGACCAATAATATCCCGGCACCAACCATCCCCAGCAGGGGAAATAGTTTTCTCCCCATATTATGCCCAAATTTATTTGCTGCTTTATCGGCCAACCATCCCCCCAGCGGATAAGTAATCGTCGCAACAATATAAGGCATCATGGTGTATATGGCACTTGTACTCATTTCAAACCCTCGTCCTTTGACAAAATAAGTAGGTAACCAGGTCATAAATAAATAGAACAAATAGTTTGTGCAGAAAAATGAAATAGCTCCAGTCCATACCGATGGTGTAGAAAATATATCTTTAGTTGTCAACTCGACAAGCTTGCCTGAATTATCCATTTGAAGTCCCTGATCTGACCGAATATATGTAAGCTCTTCATCGCTCACTGTCGGATGATCTTCTGGTTTATCTTTTCCAAATTTCCACCAGATGATTACCCAAATCGGAGCCAATAAGGCAAACGCATGAAATACCATTTCCCACCCCCAAACATTAATGATCCAAGCAGAAAGTGGCATCGCTAAGGCAATACCGATTGAAACCCCCATGATGCTGACTCCCCAAGCTAAACCTGATTCTTTTTTAGGTATCCATTGGGCAATAATCGTAGACATAGCCGGCAAAGAAACCCCTTCGCCCATTCCCATAAAGATACGTATGGCAATCATTAAACCCAGTGTTGCTCCGAACGGCGTAATAAAAACAAATATTGACCACCAAATAGCTCCAAACATCACAATTTTTCCTCCACCAAAGCGATCTGCCAACCATCCACCTAGTAATTGAGTACAAACGTAACCCATAAAAAAAGCGGTAGAAACTAAACCAAATTGCGTAGCATTCCAATTATAATATTTCATCATGGAAGGTCCGGCCATCGACATACATGACCGATCCATGTATAAAACGATATAACAGATTGTCAACATAAAAACGATTCTCCATCTTTTATTGTTCTTCTTTATGCCCACCTTATTTCCCCTTTCTATTGCTATTTTAATTTTTGTTTAAACGTTTAAATTCTTCTTTGTTTTTCTGGAATACTTCTCAGATCTATGTTAGTATATTTCCGATATTCAAATTTATTTAAACTCTAACAATCCTCTTTCACAAACAATTCTTTTATGTTTATTCGTTATTTTATCACTAAATAATTATTCCAGGAGGTATCTTATGAATCTTAATCAACTGTATTATTTTAAAAAACTAGCTGAATTAGAACATTACACCCAGGCATCAAAAGAATTATTTATAACCCAACCTAGTTTAAGTGGCGCAATTTCGTCTCTTGAAGAAGAACTCGGCATTACATTATTTCAACGTCATGGGCGGAATATCAAGTTATCAAAATATGGTAAAGAGTTTTACCAGTATGTCTGTTTATCATTAATTGAACTGGAAAAAGGCATCGAAAAAGCCAAAGAAAGATCTGATTCTTATGGTGGTGTCATTGACCTGGGCTGTATCCCAACACTGGCCGGGGATTTTCTTCCAAAATCAATCAATGGTTTCCTGAAATCCATCGACTCTAAAACACAATTTAATGTTTTCCATGGCATGACTCTCGAATTAATCAAGGGGATCGAATCTGAAAAATATGATGTTGGTTTCTGTTCCTATGTAGAAAATAAACCAAAGCTCGATTTTCATCCGATTATGGCACAAGAGCTCATTTTGCTGGTTAATAACAACCATCCTCTTGCTGAGAAAAGCTCAATCTGCCTTAAAGAGCTTTCCGGATATAAACTGATCACCTATCGTCAATGTTTACCCATTGGAAAAACAATCCGAAAATATCTAAAGGCAAATCAGCTCAAAGCACTTTATGCGTACGACGATGAAATCTCAATCGGTGGGATTGTCTC
This sequence comes from Acetobacterium sp., assembly GCF_041752335.1. Classification (GTDB taxonomy): domain Bacteria; phylum Bacillota; class Clostridia; order Eubacteriales; family Eubacteriaceae; genus Acetobacterium. The sequence goes on from NZ_JBGSHG010000029.1 coordinate 34,933, forward strand.
AACGACTGATAATGCTGCCATCACTGCTCGCACCCCATTTTTACATCAGTTTCACGATTTGAAAATGATTACCCTGGATATCCCTCTCAATGCCCGGTTGATCTATCTTGTGATGAACAATAACAGCTATCACACTTTACATGTCAAATCATTTATAAATTATATCTTGCAAAATGAGTGCCGTTTGCCTGAATAACTACCAGCTTGCCTTCATTCTCTCGATTGGTATTCTTATCAGTCCGCCATTTTTTAGATATGCAAAAATCGTAAATCCCCTTTTGCAACGGAATGTACATTCCAGACAGGGATCTTCATCACAATACACATAAGCATCTTCATCCGCAAGTGCAAATAAAAAGGAATTTTTCAACGTATTTACGGCATACTTTATTTGTCCACCTGTAAACGTTTTAATGTAAATCCACTCCATACGTTCATGATTTTTTTTATCAACAATTTCCCAGCTTACCTCAATCGCATTATCATTATAGCCGCCAACAATCCGGTAATCAATCAACACCTTCTCTTTGATTTCTGCCACATTAATAGGCACCAATTCTTTTATTGTGCTATTACAACAATATTTAAACTCGTTCGTTGGATATCCCATAATCTGGACCATACTTTTACAATTGCCACATTGATAAAAGTGTATCTCAGGACATTCAGCCTTTGGCTTTGTAGTTTCTCGGGATCTTTTTATGCCAAATTTCTGTTCCTGCAATCCGCTTCCTCCAATTTCTGCATCCGTTTTTTTAAATCGTCTCTTAACATATTTTTCTTTACTTTGCCACTATCTGTCCGTGGAATCGCATCAATCTTTTCCAGCCGTTCCGGCCAATAACGTTTGGGTATTCTTTTCTTCTGCAAGAAGCTTTGAATTTTTTTTAAATCCATCCCTTCTTTTCCCTTTTTCAAAACCACATATGCACAAATTCTTTCGCCAAGACGTTCGTCTGGCATTGCAATAACTGCCTGGTCTAAAATATCCGGGTGTTTTGATATGTAATCACCTATAGAATTCGTATTAAGGTTTTCTCCCCCTCTGACAATGATATCTTTTTTTCTTCCAATCACTTTAATATTCCCTTTTTCGTCTGCTACACAAAGATCCCCACTGTAAAACCATCCTTCATCATCCAAATCCTTTTCAGTAGCTACCTTATCATTCAAATAACCAACAAAAACATTCGGCCCCCGAGATACTTCCTCCCCTATGGTACCTAACGGAACATCCTGTCTATTATCATCGACAATTCGAACTTCTATCCCTTCCATCGGTCTGCCTGATGTACGTCCTCGTGATTCCAGTGTTTCTTCTGGTCTGACAAACACATGGGGGACACTTTCCGTTGAACCATAAACTTCACATAGTTTAATGCCGTATTGATCAGCACAATTCACCATATCCCCAGGTATGGGTGCCCCACCACAAAGATAAAACTTGAGTGTGTCCAATCGATTATTTCCGTTCTTGATATCCTTTAAAATATCATAAATAAAAGGCGTCGAACCCATGGAATAAGTACATTGCTCACGATTAATCAGATCGATCGCTTTCAGGCTTGCAAACTTACTCTGCAATACAACTTTTGCACCCATCAGCATGGGAGCAATAATCCCGTGGTGAAAACCAGTGGCATGATTAAGCGGCGCTGGCATAAACATGATGTCATTTTTTGTTATCCCCAGTTCTTTATTAAAAAATTTCTCACTGAATATAATATTATTATGGGTTAACATCACTCCTTTTACACCTCCAGTTGTCCCAGAGGTAAAAAGAATCACTGCAACATCATTACTATTGACCTTTTTTTCATTTTCTTTTTTTATTTCATGATGTCGATTTTCACTTAAAATTTCTTTCAATGTAATTGTATTGCCAGCTTTTTCTCCACAATTATCCAGCAAAATGACACGCTCAAGATTAGCCAAACTTTTTATTGCTCTCTCGATCAAAATTTCATAGTTTGTTTTGTGATGCCAGGTTGGGCAAAAGAAAACCTTAGTTCGTGACAAGTTTAATAAATATTCCAGTTCCTTTCCCCGATAACACATCCCAATGGGATTGATAACTGCACCGACCTTTAAACACGCAATGGTAATAAAAACAAATTCATTCCAAACTGGCAATTGATAGGATACCGTATCACCTGAAATAGTTCCCGCCTTTTTTAGATAAGAAGCGATAATATCAGCTTTCTCATCGATCTCATCATATGTCAACCGATTACCCAAATCATCCACTACGAATTCACGATTCCCATTTTCAGCAACTGTCCGATTCCAATAATCTAAAAGCGTCGCATCTCCCCAGTAGCCCAATTCTTCATACAATTCTTTTTGATGTCTGTTTATTTTCATTCTTCTTTTATCCCCTTTTATTTCAGAAGAGTATACCAAATATCAGCTATCAGGCAGTAATGCTTAATATCCAGATCTGCATTACTGCCTGAACATCTTTAACGCTCAGATCTAATTGATCCTATCCATTGCTAGGTTTGACCGGATCAAGTTTGGCTACTAAAGCCAACACTGAACCAACAATACAAACAGCGGCACAAACCCATAAGGCGTATCCATATGCGACAGCATTGCTTGCACCGGCATTTAGACCCGCATCTACAACAAGGCCAGTAACGGTCGGTGCCAAAATTCCTGCTATCGCTCCAATAATACCGGCCAATCCAGAATATACCCCTACATTAGCAGGACAGATCGCCGAAGGCACTGAAAAATAACCACCCATTGTCAGACAAAGAAATCCATAAGATAAGGATACTGCTGCCACAACAAAAGTTGGATCGGTGGCGTTCGCCCCAATAAAGATAAATACGGCAGCACCGATCATCCCGACAACTTGCACTAATTTCCGACCAATCTTATCGCCAAATTTTTTAGAGGCACCATCTGCAATAAAGCCACCGACAAAATACGCAAAGAACCCGACAATATACGGCATCGCACCCGCACTGATACTCATCCCGCGACCAATCGTAAAATAATTGGGCAACCATGTTGTGGCAAAGAAGTACATATATACTGCACATCCATACGATAAACACATTAACCACACTGCCGGTGTTTTAAAGATATCCGCTTTGGTAATAACAACTGGCTTTGTATGTTCCTGACCTGCTGGACGCTGTTGAATCCACTCAATTTCCTGTTGATTCACCCGTTTGTGTTCTTTTGGAGAAGATTTCCCTACCAGAACCCAAACAATACACCAGAGCGGAAAAATGATGGCATACATATAAAATAGATTTTTCCATCCAATCATTGGCAACATCGCTGCTGCAATATACATATTGAGTGCCGAACCCAAGGGGCAGCCTGCCTGAACCAGTGCTGAGGCTACTCCGAATTCTTTTTTGGGAAACCATTTGCCTAAATTTGACATGGCTCCCGGTACAATACAACCCTGTGCGGCCCCCTCTAAAACGCGTACCAGAATCATCAGAAACATGGATATTCCAATTATCGGTGTGAAAAACGTAAACACTCCTGATAACAGCAAGCTGATTATCAATACCTTGGTGGCCCCATACTTATCTGCAATTGATCCAGACGGAACCATTGTAATCATATAACCGATAAAGAATGCTGTAGACGCATAGCCAAACTGCGCTGAGGTCCAGCCATATTGTTCCATGATTGCTTTTCCGGATACTGAAAAGACTGTTCTTCCCATAAACATTGCCATGAAGGAAAGTGCCAGTACAACCGCTACGGCCCATCGCACATTTGTTTTTTTTTCCTCCAATTCTAATGGTACCGCCGCTACTCCAGGAGCGTCTGCCAATTGGACATTTGCTTTTTTTCCATTACTCATCGAAATTTCCTTTCATTTTCTAATCGAGATTTTTTGCAACTCTCATTTCTTTAATCATGGCCGGGATCATTTCAAAAACATCACCGACAATGCCGTAATCAGCCACTTCAAAAATTGGAGCGGTGGCATCCTTATTGATGGCAATAATGGTATCGGACTCGGTCATCCCGGCCAAATGCTGTACTGCCCCTGAAATGCCGCAGGCAATGTAAACTTTTGGGGATACAGTTTTACCGGTTTGCCCCACCTGCTTGCTTTGAGGAATCCAGCCGGCATCAACCGATGCCCGGGAAGCGCCTACCGTTCCCCCCAGCAAATCTGCTAGCTCCTTTAGCATCGTAAAATTTTCCGGGCCTTTGAGACCGCGTCCGCCGGAGACAATATATTCCGCTTCTTCCAGGCGAATTCCCGACTCGTCATTGGCTTTAATAAAATCTATCACCTTTGTCAAAATATTTTCTGCTTTGGTGTGGATATCTTCACGAATCATCACCGGCATGCGGTTCTGAGCTTTTTCCGGTTTTTTAAAGGCACCCGGTCTTACGGTTCCCATTTGCGGTCTTGTTTCACTGCAGAGAATGCGGGCATACAAATTGCCCCCGAAGGCCGGTCTTTCCCAAACAACATTGCCCGTGTCTTCTTCCACGCTCAATGCGGTACAGTCTGCCGTTAGCCCTGTTTTTAAACAGATAGCAAGCTTTGATCCTAAATCTCGGCCATTTGCTGTTGCCCCAATCAGAATTGTGTTAGGATGATATTTGGCACATAACTCCAAAAAGGCATGCCCATAGGCATCCGATGAATAATTCTCATACTCATCGCCCTGTACCGCATAGATGATATCGGCACCGTACTCGGTGGCACCTTTAATACCATCATCAACATCTTTTCCGATCACCACTGCACACAGTTTTTGTTTCAAGGCATCTGCCAGCAATCGACCCTGTCCCAACAGTTCAAAACCAACATCTTTTGGCTGTCCCTGAAAACACTCCATAAATACCCATACGTCCTGATATTGTTTTAAATTCATATTCTGATCCCCCCTTTTTATAATATTTTTGCTTCTGCCAGTTTGCCAAACAGTACCTTTGCCGTTTCCCGGGGATTGATGATCTCCAGTATTTCGCAGCAAGCCTGGCGCTTTGGTGTGAAGGTTGATTTTACACGGGTTGGTGATCCCTTTAAACCAATTTTCGTTGTGTCCATACCCGGTAAGTCTGCCAGCGTAATATTCGGTATTTCAGCTTTTAACGATGCTATTTTTTGTTTAATCGTCGCATATCGGGGTTTGTTTGTTTCTTTTGTGGCGGTGCATAGAATCGGCAGTTTCGCTTCAACAATCTCCACACCCTCTTCGATTTCCCGTTCAACCGTACATTTTTTGCCGTCAATCTTAATACTTAATATATGGGGCAGTCTGGCAATGCCCAGGTGTTCGGCAATACTGGGAGCGGTTTGCCCGGTATCACCATCGATGGCTTGTTTTCCGCCCATGATTACATCAAATGGACCCAGCTTTTGAATGACCTTTGACAGAATATAACTGGTAGCATAGGTATCCGATCCGCCAAATGCCCGATCGGTTACCAGATAAGCCTGGTCCGCTCCCATCGAAAGCGCTTCTCGCAGCGTTACCTTAGCCTGTTCCGGCCCCATCGAAATAACCGTTACCATCCCGCCGTACTGTTCTTTTAACTGCAGTGCTTCTTCCAAAGCATTCTTATCAAACGGATTCATAATGCTGGGAACCCCTTGACGAATCAGCGTATTTTTAACCGGATCAATTTTTATTTCAGTTGTATCCGGAACCTGTTTTACACAAACAACAATATTCATTTTCGCTCCCCCTTTACTTATATTCTCGTTCTAATTCACTGGCGATGGTCAGTCTCTGGATCTGATTGGCGCCTTCAAAAATTTGAAATATCTTAGCGTCCCGCATTAGCTTTTCAACTGGATATTCCTTACTGTATCCATATCCACCAAAAATCTGAACGGCATTGGATGTGACTTCCTGGGCGCAATCTGAGACAAACGTTTTTGTGATTGATCCTTCTTTTCGAACCAGACTGCCATGATCCATCATCCGCATGGTATTATTAACCAGCACTCGGGAGGCTTCTGTTTTGATCGCCATATCCGCCAGCATCTGCTGAACCATCTGGAATTTGATAATCGGCTGACCAAATTGTTTTCTTTCTTTGGCATACTTCACGGATTCATCCAATGCGCGTTGCATAATTCCAACTGCCATGGTGGCCACAAACGCTCTGGATAAATTTAAAGCATTTAATGCCAATTTGAAACCCGATCCTTCTGGCCCAACCATCCGGGAAGCTGGTACTCTGACATTTTCAAAGGTCACATCGGTAGTATTTGAAAGGCGCAGACCCATTTTGTTTTCATGTTTTCCAATGGTAATTCCCGGCGCATCGGCATCAATAATAAAGGCTGAAATCCCTTTATGACCAGCTTCGGTATCAGTCTTAAAGAACCCGACAAACAAGGCGGCAATTTCACCGTTAGTGATGAACGTTTTGGCCGCATTTAAAATATAATCATCACCATCCTTAACGGCTGTCCCTCTTAACGCCGCCGGATCAGAACCGGCATTGGGTTCCGTTAAAGCAAAGGCGGCAAAGTTTCCCTTGCCAATAATATCAGCAAAGTACTTCCCTTGTTCCGGTGTTCCGGAAAGGATTACATTTCTAAGCGCTACGAACGTCGTTACCAACGTAATCGCATAACCTGCATCAACTTTTGCCAGTTCCTCAAAAATCATCGCTGTTGTTTCATAACTTAAACCGGTTCCGCCGTACTCCTCCGGTATTTCCAACATGTGCAGACCCATATCAAATGCCCATTTGAATAAATCCCTTGGGCACTCACCTTTTTCATCCAATTCCTGAACAAATGGCTTGATCTCATTTTCCGCCATCTCTTTTACAAGTGCAATCAGTGCTTTTTGTTCTTCGGTATATAATAAACTCATCTATTTCAACCCTCCTTTATTTTTTTAGAAGTTTTAATCCAGCTACTGCACCCTGTTCGATGGACTCATTAATCTGAGCATCATTGTAGCCGAGTTCTTTCATGATTTCCTGGGTATGGGCACCCTGCGGTTGACAGGTTTCAAGCCGTGGTTCCGGCATCGATTCAAATAAAATTGGATTAGTGGGAACCATCCGCTGGCCGGAGGGATAATCGACCTTGGCCAAAATATTGTTTGCCCATACTTGTTCATCTTCGTACACATCCAAAGGTTCATTTGCCGCCTCACAGGGAAGTTCATTGTCAGAAAGCATTTTCACCAGATCCACCCGGTTAAACTGTGCAATCGCTTCATCCAGTTTGTCGATAACTTCACTGTTGCGGTTATTGGCATTGAGCTGGGCACAATTGGTATATCTGGAATTGTCTACCATATCATCAAGTTTTAACAGAGCCATAATTTTATTGAAATCCCGATCATATTCCGGGCAGCACATAATCACCCATTTGTCATCCTTAGTCCGGTAACAGTTATTAAACGGATTCACTACTTCTCTCCGGCTTTTGGGATATTGATTGCCATACTGTGCGGAGATCATTGCGACGCTTAACATAAAGGAAGCAGCGTGTTGAAGTCCGACCGTCACCTTTTCCCCTTTACCGGTTTTTTCGCGATTGTATAGCGCCCCGCAAATTCCCGCCAACAGAGCAAGGGAAACCTGAAAATCTCCAAATCCATTGGGTGGATTCATGGGCGACCCACCCTTATCAACGGTTGTCCCTAAAACCCCGCCTCTGGCCATGTAACAGGTCGCATCAAATCCCGGTTTATCTTTATCCGGGCCTTTTTCACCATATCCGGTCACCTGCGCAAAAATCAGTCTGGGAAATTTTTCTTTCAACGTGTCATAATCCAATCCCAGCTTAACTAATCCCTTGGTTCTGGTATTAGTAACAAATACATCGGCTGCTGCCAACAGCTTGTACATCACTTCCAGACCGCGCTCCGTTTTTAAATTGATCGTAATAAAACGTTTGTCCATATTCGCCACATCAAACGCCAGGTTTTCATCATCGGTAAAGGGCATATTAAAAACTGCTCCCTGTTCTCTAGCCGGGTCACCTTTAGGAGCTTCCACTTTTATCAAATCAGCTCCCCACTCACCCATCACCCGTACCGTCGTTGGAGCAGCCAAATAAGTTGTTAAATCTATGACTTTTACGCCTTTTAAAGGTTCCATACTTCTCTCCTTATTTCTCCATTTGTAAACATAGCCCTTCGAATCGTATCGAAAGGCTATGTTAAAAAGCTACTGAAAATTATTAGTCAATCTCAATGACGCCGCCGCTGGCAATTAGTTTTCTGGATGCCGTTAAACGTTGAACCGTTCGTGGTCCTTCTTCCAACCACATTGCCCGGCAATCCCGGTATAATCGTTCAACCGGACCGTAAACACAATCTTCAAAGTATCCGATCCCACCGAATATTTCCAGCATGTAGTCTGATACCAGTTTTACGGTATTGATACTATGCAGTTTACACATCGCTGCTTTCATTTCGATGTCTTTACCGGCTTCAAAATCTTTTGCAAAATCATAAACCATCAATCGACAGGCATGAATTTCGGTTCCCATATCGGCAATGCTTTGTTGAATAGCTTGTCGTGCGACTAATGGTTTTCCGAAAGTGACCCGATCTTTTGCTCTGGCAATGGTCATTTCCAACATTCTTTGGGCCATTCCAAGGTTGCTCACGCCGATATGGGCCCGGGATACAGATAAAGAATGCATGGCAATTTTTAAACCGTCGCCTTCTTCCCCTAACAGGTATTTCTTATTTAGGCGCAGGTCTGTGAATTTTAGTCCCGCATGTCCGGCGCCACGACAACCCATCATATGAGGCATCGGTACAATTTCATAGCCTGGGGTGTTGATTGGAACAAAGAAACCAGATAGTCTTTTATCTTTATCGGCATTGGGATCAGTAACGGCAAAGACATAAGCAAACTCACAACAGTCGGTATGTGAGATTAGAAATTTTTCGCCATTTAAAATATAGTCATCGCCATCTTTGACCGCCACCGTATGCAAATCTGCTCCGGTTCCACCGGTTTCTTCAGTTAATGCGAAACAGGTGAAGACGGTTTTATCGGCAAATTGACTCATGTACTCATCTTTTAATTCTTTGCTGCCAAAATCGTCAAGAATTCGCCAGTTCATATCGGCCGCATAGTGAAGATGCATCCGCATTCCCCCTGGTCCACGACTGAATTCTTCCTGTACTTGAAGAATCTGCAATTCGTCTAAACCCCAGCCACCATATTGTTCTGGTAAACTGAATCGATATAAATTATTTTTGATTGAAAGATCAAAGAATTCCTGTGGGAATTTATTTGTTACTTCAACCTCTTTTTGAATTTCTTCAAAAGGACCCTCCGCCAATGCTCTAATCTGTTTCAGATATGCTTGAAATTCTTGTTCATTTAATTTTGCCATTTCTTCCTCCTCGTTGTTTTTTTAACAATCTTTTGGTTGCTTTTATTATATAACGGACCGTTTCAACATATCCAATCGCTATTTTTAGCGGTTTTCTCACTTATTTATCGTTTACACCTATGAATCGTTATTTATCTTGAACTACCTGGGTAGACATGATATATTATTAAATTCTCGTTAATTTATTACTTTGATTTCTGCCTACATCTGAATTCCGTCCCAAATTCTTTGATCTTTCTGATAAAATTCAGCTTCTCTCTTTTTTCTGCGACGTGGATCTCTATTGACAATAAGTAGGTTTAATGATAAAAATTGAAGTAAAATTAAACGAATGAGGATATTATGAAACAACGCAATAAAGTCGGACTGCTGATCTCACTGATCATACTCATTGGTATCGTAGCCATTGTATTCTTCAGCTTTACAACCTACAGCAAAATCATCAAAGATGATGTGCTGAATATTTCTAAACTGACATCCACCAATATCTATTCAGAAATCAACAACGAACTGACCAAGCCGATTTTTGTGAGCCTGACCATGGCCAACGACAGTTTTGTCAAGCAATGGCTCCAACTGGAAGAACCTCAAAATAATCAGCTAATTACTGACTATCTGGCGGGCATCCGGAACAAATATAATTATCATTCGGTCTTTCTGATTTCAGCCAAGTCACTGAACTATTTTCATTACAATGGCTTATTCAAAACGATTTCACCACAAGATGAACATGACCAATGGTATTACGATTTTATCAGTCAGGATAAACTTTATATCCTGGATGTGGATCAGGATCAGGTTGACAACCAACGCTTGACTATCTTTATCAACTGCAAAATACTAGATGATCAGGGCAACCTTCTGGGTGTCGCCGGAGTTGGCATTGAAATGACCTATGTTCAGGAGCTTCTTGAAAATTTTGAACGGGACTATGATCTGGAAGCCTTCCTGGTCGATGAAGAGGGGTTGATCCAAGCCCATACCGATCCCAATCTAATTAAAAATCAGAACATCAACGATCTGCAAAGCTATTCCGTTATTGGCCCCGATTTGTATAATAAAACTGACACCATCAACGTATTTAACGATGACAACTTATACAATCAGCAATATATTATCAGTCATTACATTGAAGAACTGGACTGGTATCTGATTGTCCGAAAAGATACCTCGGAACTGGCTCAGTCCTTTAATCAACAATTGTATTATGACCTCTTTGTTGTCATCCTGGTCCTGGCCTCAGTGCTGATCATTGTTCAGCGGATCATCAATAAAAATGATAACCAGATGAAAAAGCTGGCACTGCTGGATAATCTGGGTATTCTCTCCAATCGGAAGGATTTTGACGAAAATTTAAAAACCACCCTCTCCCAAACAGGTGACGATCAACCGCTCTGGTCGGTTTTCCTGCTGGACCTGGATCACTTTAAAGACGTCAATGATACCCATGGCCATTTGCAGGGAGACAAGATCTTAAAACATGTGATGACGCTTTGCAAGGCAGCCCTCAGCGATCATCTCATCACCCGCTGGGGTGGTGACGAGTTCAGTGGTATCATTTACCTTCCTGGGGTTTTAGCCACTGAAAAGCTTGAAGCGCTACGGCTTGAAATTGTCAATGATCCGTTGCTCTCTGAATTCAACATCACTGTCAGCATCGGAGTAACCCAGGCCATTGATATTGACACCGAAGATACCATCATTCGTCGAGCCGACCAGGCACTTTATGAATCTAAGACCAACGGCAAAAATCAGGTTACGCTGCTCTAAAATAAAGACTAAAAAAGGATGAATTGCCTGCGCAATCCATCCTTTTTTTGTTATTCTTTGATAATTTTATAAATTTTGGTAAATACCTGCTGTCTGAAATGCTCAAAACCTACGGCTGTGAGGGGATCCGGATAAGTCATCAACTTCAGGGAAATTTTTTTACTCACATCGCCACGCATCACCGGCTGATCATAGCCATATTCGGACAGGTGAAAGCCCAACCGCTGATAAAAACCAATTCGTCTTATATTGATTTCAGTTTTTTCATCTTCCACCTCTATCACCACCGGCTTTGTCGCCCGGGCTAAATAGGCCGCCATCATTTTGGAACCGATTCCTGCTCCCCGCAGAGTTTGGTCCACCGCAAAATGTTCCAGAAATATATTGGATCCCAGATCCCACTCGGCAATAAAACCAAGGATTTGATCTGCTTCATTTTTTGAAATCCAAATCGTGTAATGAGAATCCTTAAGCTGGGCTTTGGCATTTTCCCGGGGTCTGACTTCTTCGATGGGAAAAGAGCACTCCATCAGTGCATAAATTTTTTCAAAATCCTTTTCATTCATTTTTAATAGTTCGATTGATTCCACACCCTTTCTCGTCTTTATTACTTAGCGATAATGCCTTTACCAGCTTTTAAGAAATATCAAGGTATCCACATAACTGTTATCTTTTAGTCGATAGCCTTCTTTGATGGTACCAATGATTTTAAAACCCAGTTTCAGGTACAGGGTAATGGCGGGATAATTGGTAGACACCACGGCATTAAACTGGAGACCTTTAAAACCATTGTCCCGACTTCGTTTAAGGCAATCTTCCACCAGTAAACGGCCAACGCCCCGGCCCCGGCATTCCGGTTTAACTCCAAAAGAGGCATTGGCAATATGCCCGCACCGCCCGATATTGTTGGGGTGAAGAATGTAAAGTCCGACCACTTCATTTTCACTGAGGGCGCAAACTGTTTCGGTCTGCTGGGCAAACATCGCGGCTGCTTCCGCTTCACAAAGAACCTGATTTCCGGGAAAACTATTGGCTTCGGTGACAATAAAATTCCAAATTTCTGTGGCCGGTTTTAAATCCGCCGGACCTAACGGCCTCATTTCGATGTCCATAAGCTCCTCCTGAACTGTCATTTTTACTTATCTTCTCAGATATTCATTTTACTTAGTTAATATAGCACAATTTCGCTTTTTCTCCAACCCAAATAGCTACTATGATGTGTCTCTGCTTCCTAAAATTTTAACAATTCTTATTTTTTACAATTATTTTGATTTATTTTAAAAACTTCGCTATAATGTGAATCAATAAGTCCTGCAAACTTTAATACCCTTCCTTGTCATCTGTTGTGATCATCAATAACCGACAAATGTTGCTTGGCCCGAACTTCATACCTGATTCATGCATAAATACCAGTGCGCCGCTGTTTTGCCGCATTCTTTCCAGAAAGGATTAACTAAGATGGAACCTGATCTGAATAAACTCAAAAACAACTGGCTAAACTTTGCTGAACATGGAATTCTGGATAGCAATACCCGGCCGATTATCCAGCGTTCCTGGGAATACTGCCAAAAAATAAAAATGGATGTAAACGGTGGTAAAGGGGAAAGTATTGATGCCCGCCAATTGGAGCAGGTGTTGGCGGAAAACCGGGAACTGATCAAAATCGCTCAGCCGATCATGCAAAACCTTTATGAAATCGTTTTATCTTCCCATTTTGTTTTGGTTTTAACCGACAAAAATGGTGTTTTACTGGATACCATCGGCGATGAGGTGGTCAGTATGCGGGCTTCCGAACTGCGTTTTTTAAAAGGTACCGTCTGGACCACTGATGCGGTCGGCTCCAACGCTATCGGTATCGCCCTGGATGAAGATGGTCCTGTTCATGTGGTGGGTGCTGAGCACTACTGCGTTCCCCATCATACCTGGACCTGTTCCGCCACCACTATCCACAATGTCAAAGGGGAAATCATTGGCGTGCTCAACATGTCCGGGGAAAGCCATAAGCTTCACTCCCATACGCTCGGGATAGTCGTGGCGGCAGCTTACAGCATTGAAAATGAACTGGCGCTATCCCATACCTATCGATCGATGTCGGCCTCCCTGGACTGCACCGAAGATGGGATTCTGGTCACTGATGAAAACCTCAATCTCCAATGGATGAATGTCGGTGCCCAGAAGGTACTGCGGATTAACATGGACGAATTCAATGATATCGGCTTTAAAAAAATCTTTAAGAAAATGGATGTTGATGGTGAAATATGGAATATGGACGAAACCACTCACTACTATACCGATGTCACCGCCCATATCGGCAGTCGTAAAATTCAATGCAGCGCCAATATTTCGCGCATTCTGGAAAATGATAAAATTCAGGGTTACTCCATCGGCATCCGGGAAATCAAGCACCTCCACAGTGCCGTTAACCGGGTCAGCGGCAACGTGGCGACCTATACCTTTGATGACATTGTCACCCAAAACTCCCAGATGCGGATGATTATCAAAACGGCTGAAAAAATGGCCCGGTTTAAAAAATCCATCCTTATCGAAGGCGAAAGTGGTACTGGTAAAGAAATGTTTGCCCACGCCATTCATCAGGCCAGTTCCTTTTCCCAGGGCCCCTTTATTGTCGTCAACTGCGCCTGTCTGCCCCGAGATCTGGTGGAAAGTGAACTCTTTGGCTATTGCAAAGGTGCGTTTACCGGAGCTCTCAGCGAAGGCAAGCCCGGTAAATTTGAATTGGCCGAAGGTGGCACGATATTCCTGGATGAGATTGGGGAGATGCCCCTGGAAGTTCAGGCCAAACTGCTCCGGGTGGTGGAAACCAACACGGTTTCACGAATCGGCAGCCAAAGCGAACGCAAACTGAATATCCGGATTATCGCCGCAACCAATCGAAATCTGGAACAGGAGGTCAAAAACAAAAGCTTTCGGGAAGATCTCTTTTTCCGTCTAAATGTGATTTATCTCCACATTCCGCCGCTGCGGGTGCGGGGGGATGATATTGTCTCGGCTGCTTCCCACTTCCTGGATCGCCTCAACCGGGAATATCCCGAACATACCAAAGCCTTTTCAAAAGATTTTCTGGTAGGTCTTAAGCTTCATCCCTGGCCGGGCAATGTCAGAGAGCTCCAGAATTACATTGAGCGATCCTTTTACCTGTGTCCCGAGCCAATTATCTCAAAAGACTATCTGCCCACACCCCAACCTAAATATGGTGCAGAAAATAGGACTCAGCCAATGGCCGCAAGCCCCACCCTGGATGATCTGGTCAAAACCAATCTGGAAAAAATCCTGAAAGAAACCCACGGAAGTGTGGAGGCCTCAGCTGAAATGATGGGCTTAAGCCGGGCCTCACTTTACCGGAAAATAAAAAAATATAATATTGATATCAAAGATTATCGTTATATGTCTCAAATGTGAGAAATTTCTTGTTTTTGAGACAAACGATTCGCAAATGTGAGATGCGCCTGAGCAATCCGGCGCATCTTTTTTTGTGCAAAAAATTATATTTCCAAGCAAAACCTTATTACAAAGCCATTTTGAAAAACATCCAAGTGATTTTAAAAGTTGGCACGGTTCTTGTTATTAGATAAGCTGTCCAAAATCTTTGGATAATTTTTATAAGGAGAACACTGAATTTATGAAACTTGATAAAGCGATTATCAAAGACATGTACATCCGCATGAAACGGATCAGGGAATTTGAAACTAAGGCTATGAACCTTTTTGCTGAAGGTGCCATCCCCGGTTTTGTGCACCTTTATTTAGGTGAAGAAGCTGTTGCCACCGGAGTCTGCCAGGCTCTTAACGATGAGGACTACATCACCAGTACTCACCGCGGCCACGGTCACATCATTGCCAAAGGCGGCGATCTGAAATATATGATGGCCGAACTCTACGGAAAAGAAACCGGCTACTGCAAAGGCAAAGGCGGTTCAATGCACATTGCCGATGCTACCAAGGGTATTCTGGGTGCCAACGGTATCGTCGGAGCCGGCCATAACCTGGCTGTTGGTGCCGGTTTCAGTGCTCAATACCGGGGCACTGACCAGGTCTGCGTCTGCTTTTTTGGCGATGCCTCAACTAATCAGGGAACCTTCCATGAATCCATGAATCTGGCCAGCATCTGGAAACTGCCGGTTGTTTTTGTCTGTGAAAACAATGGCTACGGCATTTCCATGAGTCAATCCCGTCATCAGGCCATTAAAGATATTGCTGACCGCGGTAGCGCCTATGGTATTCCCGGCATCTCTGTGGATGGAAATGACGTTATTGCGGTTCACGAAGCTGCTGTTGAAGCCGTTAAACGAGCCCGAAAAGGCCAGGGTCCGACCCTCATCGAATGCAAAACTTACCGTCAACGGGGTCATTTTGAAGGCGATGCCGGCAAATACAAACCCACCGAAGAGCAGGAAATGTGGATGAAAAAAGACCCCATGCCACGGATTGAGAAACACATGATCGATAGCGAAATCGTAACGGCTGATGAACTGAAAGCACTCCAGGACTCCGTCGTTAAAGAAATTGCTGAAGCGATTGAGTTTGCCAATGCCAGCGCTTATCCGGAATTATCCAGTGCGGTTAAAGATATTTACTATGATATTGTTGAGGAGGTTCGTTCAAGATGAAACAAATGACATATGGAGAAGCCATTCGTGAAGGAATGCGGATTAGAATGCTGGAAGATGAAAATGTTTGTATTTTCGGAGAAGATGTCGGCGCCTTTGGTGGCTGTTTCGGTGTCACCGCCGGTCTTTTCGATGAGTTTGGTGATAAACGGGTTCGGGATACCCCTATTTCCGAAGGCGTTATCATTGGCTGTGCCGTCGGTTCAGCCGCCACCGGCTTACGCCCCATTGCCGAGCTGATGTTTATTGACTTCTTAACTGTGGGGATGGATCAGTTGGTCAATCAGGCTGCTAAAATGCGTTATATGTTTGGCGGTAATATTTCCGTTCCGATGGTTGTCCGTTTACCCGGTGGCGGTGGTGTCAGTGCTGCGGCTCAGCATTCCCAGTCATTAGAAGCCTGGTTAACTCATGTTCCCGGATTAAAGGTTGTTTACCCATCCACCCCACAGGACGCCCTGGGTCTAATGCTCAGCGCCATCGATGACGAAGATCCGGTCATGTTCGTTGAGCATAAAGCGATGTACGGCATGAAGGGCGAAGTCGATGATGTGATTGTTCCAATTAAATTGGGTGTCGGCGACATCAAACGAGCCGGCACTGATATTACCGTGGTGGCCACTGGTAAAATGGTACATGAGGCTCTTAAAGCGGCTGCCAAACTGGAGAAGGAAGGGATTTCCGTGGAAGTTATTGATCCCCGAACCCTCTATCCTCTGGATAAGCAAATGATTTTTAGCTCGGTTGAAAAAACAACCCGGGTGGTTATTGCCACTGAAGAAGTCAAACGCGGCAGCTTTGCCGGGGAATTGGCAGCGATGATTTCAGAATCCTGCTTCTTTAATCTGGATGCTCCGATCAAACGGGTCAACGCCCTGGATACCCCAATTCCCTTTGCGCCCAACCTGGAAAACTTTGTCCTGCCCAACGACGTCGACATCTACAATGCCGTCAAGGAAGTGATGGCTTAATTTTTAAGGTTATTGGTGAGATCCCGTACCGACCAATTGTTAATCTGTTGTATGCTGCAGAATCGGACACTAGTAAGAAATTCAAAATTTCTTATTAGTCGCAGGCAGTCGCCAACTACAAGCCAGCTTGTGATTGGCGACTGCCTTAGCGCAGGCTATCGCCGTGTCCGCTCTGTTGCATACAACATGATGTAACAATTGTCGGTACTGCTTTATCACTTTATCTGACAGCTAGTTGCAATCTTATCCTTAAAAGATTACAGCTCAATGAAATCAAAAAAATACGGAGGTTATTATGGCACAATTAATCGTCATGCCCAAGTTTGGGCTGACAATGACAGAAGGCACCATTGCCAGCTGGAATGTAGCCGTCGGCGACTCCATCGCTGAGGGCGATATTCTATGCGAAATCGAAACTGATAAACTGACCAATGAATTTGAATCCCCCAAAGCCGGGGTACTGCTAAAAATCATCGAAGGCGATGGCGCGACCGTTACCTGCCTGGAACCAATCGCAATCATCGGTGCGGCCAATGAGGATATTTCGGCTTTATTATCCGGCGGTACTGCTCCCAGCGTGGATGAAACAGCCCCCCCTATCGAAGTTTCTGTTATTTCGGAAACCCCTGAAAAACCTGCTGGCGGCCGGATTAATGCTTCTCCAATGGCAAAAAAACTGGCTAAAGAAAAAGGTATCGATCTTTGTTTAATCACTGGTACCGGCAATAAGGGCAGTATTACCGTGGATGACGTTAATAACTATACACCAGCTGGAGATGTCGGTAAAAAAATCACTGTTTCACCGGTTGCTCAAAAAATGGCCGCCGACGCCGGGCTTGATCTTAGCACCGTGGCTGGCGATGGTCGGATTATGAAAAAAGACGTGGCCGCCCTGGTAGCCGATCAGGTATCGGTCGAAAAACTTCCGGAAACCATCCGGCTGAAGGGGATGCGTAAAACCATTGCCAAACGGATGAGCGAAAGCTGGAGTATCTCGCCCCGGGTCACTTATACCCGGCCGGTTGACACCACTGCCCTCAAAGCATTCCGCTCCCGCTTAAAACCGGAATTTGATAAACGGGGGCTCAAGCTGACCTTTAATCATATTATCATGAAGGTCTGCGCCCAGGCCTTGCTAGAGTATCCGCATATTAATGGTAGCCTGGTTGATGATACCCTGACCCTTCATCCCCATGCCCATATCGGTCTGGCCATCGGCCTGGATTCCGGACTGCTGGTTCCCAATGTGAAAAATTGCGATACCAAATCCCTCTCTCAAATTGCTGCGGAGACCGAAAAACTGATTGCCGAAGCCAAATCCGGTACTACCAACATGGATGACCTGGTTGGTGGAACATTTACCCTAACTAACCTGGGGGCTTATGGGATCACCGCCTTTTCGCCGATTATCAATCAGCCGGAGCTGGCGATTTTAGGGATCGATGCCATGATCGACACACCCGTGGTCGTTGATGGTCAAATCATCATCCGACCGATGATGAATCTGAGCCTCACCGCCGACCATCGCATCATTGACGGGGTTCTGGCCGCTCAGTTCTTACAGCGGATTGGGGAATATCTTGAAAATCCCTCGTTACTGCTGGTTTAACGCTTGAAAGAAGGTAAAAATATGACACATATCGCTATCATCGGCGGTGGTCCCGGGGGTTATGTGGCGGCCATCCGCGCCGCTCAATTAGGCGCTCAGGTTACCCTGATTGAAAAAGAAAAACTGGGAGGAACCTGCCTAAATGTGGGGTGTATCCCCACCAAGGCCCTGCTTCATTCTGCCGAGGTGCTGACCGAAGCGAAAAATTCTGAAAGGATCGGATTGCTGATCCCTGAGGTTGGTTTTGACTGGACAAAGATTCAAAAACATAAGGAACAGATCAGCACCAAGTTGTCGGGCGGCGTCAAGGGCCTGCTTAAAGCCAATGGGGTTAAGATCATCACTGGCACAGCTCAGTTTTTAAACGATACAACCCTATTAATTAGGGAAACCTCTGGAAAATCTGACGAATTGCAACCAGATAAGATTATTATTGCCAGCGGTTCCATCCCAGCCCTTCCGCCGATTCCCGGTATTGAACATCCCAACTGTATCGATTCTACTGGCGCGCTATCACTGGATCAGGTTCCGGAAAGCCTGGTGATTATCGGCGGCGGCGTCATTGGTGTGGAAATGGCGTCGGTTTACAATCAGTTTGGTGCTAAGGTAACAATTGTCGAAATGCAGCCGGGGATTCTGCCTCTGATGGACAGCGAACTGGGGGAAATGCTAAGGAAAAAACTGGTGCGTGATGGGATCGAGATTTTAACCGGCGCCCAGGTATTATCCATTAACGGCAATGACCGTCAGACCACCGTTAACATTAAAAAAGACGGCAAAGATAGTGCCATCACTGGTGAAAAGGTATTGGTGGCCATTGGCCGAAAAGCCGAACTATCCACGTTGAAACTGGATAACACGACCATCAAAACAGATAAAAAAGGCATCATTGTGAACCCGAAAATGCAGACCAACATCCCAAACATTTACGCCATCGGCGATTGTCTGGGAAAAACCATGTTGGCTCATGTTGCCTCTCAGCAGGGGGAAGTGGCCGCCGAAAACGCCATGGGCCATGAGACCAGCTATGACGAAAAAACCAACCCATCCTGTGTCTATACCAATCCCGAGTTTGCCAGTGTGGGCCTGACTCAAGAAGATATCCGGGGTCGGGAAAAAGACTATTCCATCGGCCGATTCCCCCTGGCAGCCAATGGCAAGTCACTGATTATGGGATCGACTGAAGGAATGGTTAAAATTATCACCCATAAAAAATATAAAGAGGTGGTTGGCGTTCATATTTTGGGGCCAAGAGCCACCGACCTGATTGTCGAAGGGGCGCTGGCGCTGCGGCTGGAATCAACGGTGGAAGAAATCATTTCCACCATTCATGCCCATCCCACCGTCGGCGAAGCGATTAAAGAGGCTGCCCTGGCGACGGAAAACCGGGCGATTCACTGGAAATAATATCAATTGAATCCAAGTCTTTCTGAACCCACTAGTTTTTACAAAACACTTGAAAAACCACAAAACTAAAAATCTCAAATTCAATGTTCATAATAAGAGATCCGGGAGTTGAAAAAACATCAATCCCCGGACCTCATTATTTTCCAGCAATATTTTAACCGACCTCCCATAACAAGTTTCTCAAGGATTCTGGATGACAGCCGTTCACATCAGTCAAATTATATTGATTGGCTAATTCTGCCGTAATCAGGATTTTTCCAGTCTCACAAAGCTTTTGTTCGTCCTGCGCAAGGGCCGCAATACAGCGCCCGACAAATTGGGGACTTTCCATTTTCGATAGCTCAACTGCTTCATTATATTTGGCCAGTTCAACCATCCCTTCGGTGCTCACATTACCGGGATAAAGAGAGATAACCGTCACGCCATAGGGTTTCAGTTCATGGGCCATATCTTCTGACATCCTGTCGACAGTGGCTTTGCAGACGCCATAGGCAATATTATTGAAATACCGCTGGCCGCCATAAAAGGATATATTCACGATCAACCCACTTTTCTGCTTTACCATCTGTGCTGCTGCATATTTGCCGGCTACATAATTTGAACGCACGCCCACCTGGTAATGATCATCCCATAATGCAACCGGCTGTTCCCAAAACGGAGTGTTGAAAAAGTAATCACTCATGGCATGCATTCCTCCGCCCCAGGCATTATTTACCAGAATATCCAGGCGGCCCTGTTCCATTGTGATACGTTCAAAGAGGGTCTTCACCGCTTCGTCATCGCGATGATCACAATAGTGAACAATGCCCTCTCCCCCCAGTTGATTGATGGCCGCTGCTGTGTCCACCAGGGTCGACTGATTTAAAAATTCCGGTAAGGGATATTCCCGTTTTTCCTGTCCGGTCACATAAACGGTGGCTCCTGCTTCACCCAGTCCAAGGGCGACACCTCGCCCCACACCTCTGCTGGCTCCGGTAACAACGGCAATTTTTCCGCTTAAATCAAACATCATGCTACACTCCTTTTCATCATTTAGTTGGTTGATACCATCCTAAACCTTTGAGGATCATTCTTCATGATATTTCTTGCTGTTTAAGGCCGTTTCTTAACTGGAATGAGGATTTCAACAGCATTGGTCTGAAAATAATCAGCCCGGTAGATGTTAATCATGCCGATACCAATGGGTTTAATTTCAATTTCTTTGATCATAATCAGCCGGTACAGATCTTCTTCAAAGGTTTCACCAATATTAAACATATCGCCACGATACGTAAAGCTCATATACCAGCCCTCAGGAATGATCCTCGCTGTCAAGCGATGATCATAATTATCACTTCCGGTCTGTTTTCCATAAAATACGGTATAGCCCTCATCCTCGCTACCATGACAATTGACAATCGTGAAAAAACAATTGTGATCAAGCCCTTCATATTGGCCGGTTTCGGTCAGAAATTGACTACCAAAGCGATTGAGATCAACCGCAAAGCTTCCATCCTTGCGGTTGACTTCAATACTTCGCCCCTGTAACGGTATGGCTTGGAGATAACTAAAACTTTCTTTTAGCACTAGCGTCCCTTTGTAATTAATAATATCCCGTTCCACAACAGCGACTTTTTCCACCCGGGCGCCGGCGCTTTTTTCTTTTTTATAAACAGAAGGCGAAATCCCAAACTGCTTTTTAAAAGCCCGACTATATACCTCCGGGTATTCAAAGCCAAAGTCATAGGCGACATCGATCACGGCTGCATCCCTATGATCCAGCCGCTCCAATGACTGGGTCAGCTTACGTCCCAGTATGTATTGCTTCAAACTGATCCCAACCACAGTCTTAAATATCCGATTGAAGTGAAAGGCCGAGACATAGAAATGTTCCGCCAGTTCTTCCAGTGTAAGGGCTCGGGTGATGTTTTTTCAATATATTCAACGGTTTCATTGATAAGACTGACATACCTGTTCATATTTGCTTCTTAATATCTCCCGCTTCTATTTTTTTCCCCGCCGTTCAAAATCCTCATCAATTTCAGCCTTCCAATTGGCAGGAATCGGATTACAGGCCCGCATTTCACAGACCACATCGCTAACCACCTTGTAGTTCAGTCGAGTTCCGGCCCCGTCAGCATGGTAATTGGCGGCCCGATCAGCACTGATCCCAAACCGGGCGGCAGTTTCAATGGCATCAATATTGGCCCCCAGGAAAATGAATTCCCACTGGTACTGGGTTTTCTCCAGTTCAATCAGCTTCTTGATCTTTTCATAGGAGTATTCCTGGCTGGCGTTTTCCAGGCCATCGGTGGTGATCACAAAAATTACCTGATCGGAGCGATGTTCCGGCTGGGTATGACGCTGGGCATTGGCAATCTTGTGGATCGTTTTTCCGATTGCATCCAGCAGGGCCGTGCAGCCTCCGACATAATATTCGTTTTCGGTAATCGGGGCAACGCCCTGAATATCAATCCGGTCATGAAGCACCTCATAACCATCATCAAAAAGCACGGTTGTAACCCGGGCTGCTCCGGAAGCTTGTTGCTGTTTTTTAAGCATGGCGTTGTAACCACCGATGGTATCGCTTTCCAGACCTGACATCGAGCCGCTTTTATCCAGAATAAAGACCAGTTCCGTTTTAATTGTTTTGTTTTCGTTTGTGTTCATCGTATTATCCTCCGTTTCTTTGATAACTAAAGGATAACAGGATTAGCTTCGCCGTTGGTCGCTTTCAAAACGACAATTATGCGCCCAACAGAGCCTGGTCAAAGGCAAACAAGGCTTCGTTGATTTCATAGATGTTATAATTTTCCCCATTGATAAAATACTCAATAATCAAATCAAACTCGTTGCTGCGGGACAGAGCATAGCCGGCCCGCCCCAGCAGATCATGGGTTTCGTCGAGGTTCAGCTCCAGGGCAATGGCAAAGGCAATCGCCGTGGCCTTGCTGGGATTATACTCTTTTTTGCTGCGGATCTTGGAAAACAATTTCCGGTCAATATTGGCTTTTTTATAGGTTTCTACATCGGTCATACCCTTTTGATCAATGAGCCGCAGCAGCATTTCTGAAAACGAATCATCCAATTGCCCCAGCACATCTTCCAGACTTCTTTTGATTGATCCCGCCGGGGCCGGCATAAAGGGCTGGCTTTCGGCTAGCTTTTCTTGCGGAGCGGTCATCCGAACCCGATTATACTTGGGCAGATCCGGTTCAAATTCAATATTTCGTTCATAAACCGGATGTTCATCCACATAGTGGTCATCGATATATTTATTGATATCTGCAAACAGTTTTTCGCTGAAGGCAAAGGCCTTTTTATCAAAAACAACCAGATAAACCAGCATCTCATGTTCCAGTAAAAATTCCGAAATCGCTGCCACTGCAATCTTTAAGGCCTGATCCTTGGGATAGCCATAGATGCCCGATGAAATCAGCGGAAAGGCAATCGTTTTACAATCCTGTTTCAGGGCCAGCTTCAGGGAACTGGTATAGGCCCGGTGTAGCATCCTGGCCTCGTTGGCACCACCGCCCTGCCAGACCGGCCCAACGGTGTGGATGATGCTCTTCGCCGGCAACTGGTAACCGTCGGTGATCACCGCCTCACCCACTGCGCAGCCACCAATCTGGTCACACTCAGCCTGGAGCTTGTCCGCCCCGGCGGCGGCAAAGATCGCACCGCAGACCCCGCCCCCCATTTTCAGCCCGGTATTAGCGGCATTGACAATAATGTCCACCGTCATTTTAGTAATATCGTTTCGGATGATTTCAAATGGCATCTCTCAAGCACCATCCCTTCATTAGTTCAATTATAAGTTCAATCATTTTTTTATTATATCAGAGTGCTCGATAAAATTAATCCCTTTTTGCAAAAAAAGCCATGATGCCGCAGATGGTATCATGGCTTTGAATAATTATCTTATGCTTGATTTAGTAGTCTTTTAGCATTTTTGCTTAGTATATGATCTCTTGCGTCTTTATTTTCTACCGTTGCCATTAATACGCGCGAAAGGGTGATTGCCTGGGGCAAGGCAGGCCAATCCGAGCCAAATAGCAATCTTTCATAACCGACCGTATCGATTAAATATCTGATGCTATGCTGGGATTGACTTGACAATTCTGCATAAGTTGCCGGAAATTTTTTCAGATATTCGGCGACCAGCTGATATTCTGAGACACCACTATGACCGAAGATGAAGACAAAATCTTTTGGCATTTCCTTAAGCAGCTGGCCAAATAATTCGACCCGAGTTGATCTTAAAAACTTCCATAGCAGTTTCGATGTCCTTTCCTGATCCACAGGAATTGACCCGGTATGCAAGATAACCGGCAATTCTGCTTCATGACAGGTTCTAAACAGCGTCATTAGCGAAACAAAATCATTTTTCAGTTCAATGTCCGATATTTTGAGTTTAAAACCTTTTGCGCCAAGGGATTTGTATTTTGCAATTTTTTCCTTCATCTCGGGATCATCGGGATGAACCGAACAAAATGCCATAAAGCGGCTCGGATGATCAGCGGCAATTCTTAGCGCCTCTGGTGAGCAGTCGCATTTTTTTGTACTCAATGGCAGCACGACATTGATGCCGATCCTATTATCCGCTTGAGACTTAAAACAATTGTCGTAAGTCCCGCCTTTGCGCATATCCTGCAGCACCGCATAGGCATTTTGCGCATAGCGAAACACCGGCATCATGCCTTTTTGGTTAATATTCAGTTCTTCTTTTGTCCAGTAAGGCACTGAAAAGTCAATCTTTTCAATTGGCGGAAGCGTCGGAAATGTGAGTTTATTTCCTTTTGAATTTGGATCGATATGCCTAATCGGCAGGACATTGCACATGTGCGTATGAAAATCGATGATTTCCAGGTCCTCATCCGTATCAATAACAAACTCACCGGCCTCATTTAATTTCAGATATTTTTCATCTTGTACTAAATCCTGCCTGGTTAACATGGCCTATGCTCCCTTCCTATTTTCTCCACTTGAATCGGACTGGATCCCTTCAATGACAATGGTCAATAGCCGCGCGCCTAAGTCTTTAATATTTGAGCCCTCATCATTTTGATAAAACTCAATATTTGCCACCCCTTGGGTAATGATGTAAGCCGCCATTTCGACATCGAGGTTTTCTCGCAACTCCCCTTTTTTTATATACAACCGGATCACGTCCGCAAGCAATCCATAACTTTTAGGAAATTCATTGCTCAGTATTTTCTTTCTGATTTCTTGCGGGCATTCATTAATAAAGCGATTCTTGAGTTCTGAAATTTTAAGATCCTTTGTTTCAAACCGACTTCCTGCTTCAAGTAATAAAACAAGGTAGGATTTAAAATCCAATTGGTTAATTTTCTCTTTTGATTCCTCAAGGTTATTTTTTTTTGAATTTCCAATTTGACCAAACAAAAAAATGTACAAGTCATCTTTATTCTCAAAATACTGGTAAAAGCTGCCCTTCGGAATCTCTGCTCGTTCGACGATCTTATTAATTGTTACCTTTTCATAATGATTTTGTGCAAATTCATCAATCGCGACGGCGATAATCTTGTCTTTCTTTTCCTCTGGTAAGTTAAAAAATGTACGCTTTGGCATTTATTTATCCCTCCAAATAATTATGACCACAAGTCATGTGACTTGTGGTCATAATAACATATTGGTCTTTCTTTGTAAATACATTTTTCACTAGCAGCCTTGCGATATCGTAACCCTGCTTGCTGCCACGAACTCTTATTCAGATTTAGGAACGCCGATACTTACACTTTTTGTTAATCTTTTTTATCATTAGTTTGTTTATTAGTTTTTATTGTTAGCTTTTAGTCCACCCCTTCTTCAAACATCTTGCAGGGGCTGATTTTCCTGATCTTGCCGGCAACAATCAGCACTGTTGCCAGTCCCAGCAGACTGATTCCGATGGCGGTGAGTATGACCAGGCTGGGCTCGACATAAAAATCGCAGTTCAGGATCCCATTGGCCGCCAGCATCAGCGCCAGCATTGGATTGGTGGCAAAATAGCCAACGATAGCCCCGACTACCGCAGCCCCGATAATAACCGGCATCTCGCTGATTAAGATCTGCCCGATCAGCTGATTGGCGGTAAAACCAAGGGCCTTGGAAACCCCCAGTCGGGTTCGCTCACGCAAGATCCGCACCCGGATCACCAGAAATAGAACGAACACAATAATCACCGCAATAATTCCCAGGCAGCCGGTCACGACAGTTTTTATTGACGCTTCAAAGGAATCCAGCATCATTTCGATGGATGCAAAATAGCTGGTGCATTGAAGGTTCTCATCGCCATATTGATTGTTTATTCTGGTGACAAACTTTTCGGTATCCTGACCCTCGGCCAGATAAACCATCAGATTTTGTTCCTGATAAGTCGGCACCAGTTTTTTCATCCCGGCAGTGGTAATGGCGGCACCTCGGCCCAGCATATTAAATTGCTGGGTGATTCCCACCACCAGAAATTCCCGGGTGGTGCCGTTATAGTCGATCGCCACCGTATCCCCCATTTGGGCGCCCAGATTATCAAGCACAATGCTGGTGATGGCAATCTCATTATCATGCACCGGCATCCGGCCCTTCACACAGGTGTTAACTTTCAAGCGGCTGTAATCCCCAGTTATCCGGGTATTGGCACTGCTTTCCTTGTCTTTAAATTTAATCATGCCATCAAAAGAATTGAGCCTGATGGTATCTTCAACCCCCGGCATCGCAGCAATTTCTTCGAATATCTTCGCTTCATCCGCCACTGCCATCACTTGAACCTCAGCGGTTTCCAGTCCAATTAATTTGATCATGGCGGTTTTATCAACTGAGAAATTATAGTAGGACGCCAAAGCAAATACGGTTACCAGACTCAGCAGCATGATGATCAACCCGGCAATGAGATTCTGCCGTTTATTGAAAATCAGCGACTTAAAACCCATCGCCATATTAAGGCGCAACCTGGTCTGATCCAGCGGGATGCGGTTTTTCCCAAAATGATGGGTTTCGATGCCACTGCGCAGGGCTGTTAAGGGGGTGATTTTTTTGATTTTAGCGGCACTGAAATAGGAAATTCCCAATACTGCGATTGTAATCACGCCCAGACTTGCCAGCACTGCCTGGGGATAAAGTCCGGTGGCCCAACGCAGCCCGATTGACGACGACACCACATTGGTAATCACCGGTGAAATCAGCAATGCGGCGGCCAGCCCCACCATAAATCCGACGGCGGTCATCAGTAGATATTCGACCAGAATCGAACCAAGGACCTGCCGGGTTGTATAGCCCATGGCTTCGAGGGTACCGATATTTTTAATATTGTTTTCAATGTGGGTGGTGGTGGAAAACTTGATGACAATGGCGGCAATCGCCATAATGATAATCGAGAAGGACAGCAGCACCGCCATAATGATATTGATAAAGATGGCCACTCCCGTTTTCATTGTTCCATAACTCAGGGAGGCATAACTGCCCGTGCCTTCCGGCATAATCGTTTTTATTTCTTTAATATATTGGGATTCAAATGCTTCAGACCCATTAATATCATCAGTGATCACCGCAATGTAGCTGCATTTTGAGCCATACTCCGGCAGTTCCAGGAATTCCTGGAACTGCTGATCGCCCAGATATAATTTATACATGCTGACATTGGAAGGACTGGCAAACATCAAATCTTCATAGAAACCGGCGATCTCAAACTCGGTACTGGCATCATCCACGGTCAGTTTTAGGGTATCACCGGTTTGATAGCCGTTGGCTACTTTCAAAACATAGGGGACAATGACGCCATTTTTCGGCATATTTTCGGCCTGATCAATAATATTCACCTGGGAAATTTTCCGGGCAGTATCCAGATTTAGAAAAACCGCCGGAATACTGTTGGCCTCTTCCCCAGTATTTATATTCTGAAATGAGGACGACATCGACATCATTCCCTCTTCCTGTTCACTGTAGGAATAGGACGGGATGGATTGATAAATTTTCCTAATCTCCTGATCGTAGGTGCCATCGGTAATTGAGATCAGGTGCGCGCCATTGGATTCGGAATTTTTTTCATCGATAAAGGTGTCCATATTTGACAGCACGCTGATTCCCACATAGAGAAAAATAGTGGCAATCGCAATCAGGATGATCAGGGTGGCCGTGGCCACCTTGGCCTTCTTGATATTGTTGGTCGCAATCATCAGAATGTTCATGCTACCAGCCCATGCTTTCCAGAAATTCCCGCAGGATTTTATGGCGATCCGGATCGTCCTTGACATAGGCGCCCAGACTCAGCTCATCAATAATGACCCCATCTTTCAGATAAAGGATGCGGTTAGCCCGGCGGGCGGTTTTGATATCATGGGTCACCATGATAATACTCTGGCCCGAGGCGTTCACCTCGGTCATCACATCCAGCACATTGATGGCATTGGTCGAATTGAGAGCCCCGGTGGGTTCATCCGCAAAGACGATTTCCGGTGCATTGATCAGCGCCCGGACAATCGCCACCCGCTGGGCTTCGCCGCCGGAGAGCTGGGAGGGATATTTATGATAGCAAGCATCACTTAACCCCACCAGCTGGAGCAGTTCCTTTGCCCGAGCAGCAATGGCCTTTTTGTCGCGGCTGACCAGCAGCCCCGAGATCATAATATTATCGAGTACCGTCATCGTATCATTGAGATAGATCTGCTGAAACACAAAGCCACAATGCTTTCTCCGAAACACCGCCAGCTGATCATTTGAATAATTGGAAATCGCTTCGCCTTTAAAATCGATGGTTCCCAGGGTCGGCTTGTCCATCCCCGACAGGGCATAAAGCAAGGTCGACTTACCCGAACCCGAACTCCCCATGATAACGGTGAAGTCACCGGCTTTGATTTCGATGTTGAGATTTTTTAAAACGTGCTGCATGATGCTACCATTTGAATAAGTTTTACTGAGCATTTCTGCCTTTAGAATCGTGTTTGACATACGTTCCTCCCGATTAATTAAATCGATCTTTATCCCGATGATAAAAGACCATGGTCGGCTTCTGCTTTCCATGGCCTAATTATATTTGATATGTTCTTAACCGGTCTTTTGCCAACTCTTATTAAATTCTTATCTGTTTCTTAAATAGAGAAACCATTACACCACTTTGATGCCCAGTTCCACCGTGAACCCATCCTCATTATAACAGCAGATGCTGCCGCCCATGGCAGTCATAAACTGCCTGGCCAGATAGAGGCCCAGCCCGGAACCGGGGGTATTTTGCACCGATTCAACTGAACCGCGAAAAAACTTTTCACATACCAGCGGACATTCATCGGGATCCACCCCCGCCCCATAATCCTTGATTTTTATGGTTAACATTTTGGCTGTTTTATCCAGATTAAACCAGATGTCGATATCGGTATCGGCATATTTATAAGAATTGCTGATGATATTGTCAATCACCTGACCCAGCCGCAAGGGATCACAAAAAACCAGACACTCCGCCAGGTCATTTTTAAAGCGGATTTTCCCAAAATTATCCATTTCTTTGAACATTTGGATGATCACAGTACTGGGTTGCTCGCTGATATTGACCTTCAGCATTTCCAGTTCTTCCAGGGTGGCGTGGAACAGATTGCTGATCAGCGCGTCAATGATGTCCGCTTTGGCATCGATCACCGCTATTTTTGCGATACTTTCGGTGATCGTTGTTGCTGCGGTTGACCCCGGCAAATCCTCGCTTTTCACAGTTGCCAGCTTGATCTCAAGTAACTCACAGATGGCTTTAATGGTGGCCACCGGGGTTTTAATGTCATGGGACAGTTCCGCCACCAGTTCTTTCTTGCTGATATTGGCCTGATATTCACCCTGCCGGGCCTTTCTCAGCTCTTCCCGCATCAGATCAAAACTTTCAGTGAAAGCGCCAAAGTAATTGCCCCGATCCATCGGCAGGCGGAACTCCAGATCACCATCAGCTATTTTTCGGGCAAACTCTTTCAGCACCTCAAAAGGTCTGAGAATCGACGTGCTCACCAGCCCCAAAAGCAGATAAACCATGATCATGACCATCCCAAAGGTAAGGGTAATCATGCTGGTCAGATTTCTTTTCATGGTCGCTTCTTCTCTGCCGTCGGTTAGAAAGATGATCTTCCCCAGCAGTTCTTCCTGGCCATCAGCTGCAGATCCGCTCAAATCCATGATGGTCTGACGATTCCTGATCCCGTCAAACAAGAGGGCCTGATAGTTTTCATCGGTAACCAGGGCGATTTGGTAGGACATCCCCCCGACCGCATCCGATTTTATTGTAGCGCCGTCGCGCCAATCTTTTTCAATGGTTTTAACAACCCGGTTAATCTCTGTGACATCGACCCGATTGATCTGGCTGGCATTGATCGTGGTGATTGCGGCCAGGTAGCCAGCCATCATGATCACGGTAAACAGGATCACCATATTTCTTATTTTCATGCGTTTCCTCACCTAAACGGTTAATTATATCCGCCCGAACATCGCCGGGGCTATTCGTTTTCCTGGCTCTCAAACATATATCCGGTGCCCCAGATGGTTTTAATCAGCCTTGGCTGGTTGGGATTTTCTTCGATTTTCTCGCGGATTTTCCGGATATGGACATTCAGGGTGCCGTCACTGAAAAAAGCATCGCCCCAGATCCTGGCAAATAACTCGTCTTTAGCAATCACCCGGTTTTTATTTTCATAAAGGTATAAAAACAGCTTAAATTCCTTGGTTTTGAAACCGACATCTTTGTCATTGCGATAGACCTTCATGGCATCCTTATCAATTCTCAGATAGCCGCAACGGTCCTGCGCTTTTAATTGAGCGCTGACCGCATCACTGCTCCCGGCTTTTAGCGCCATCCCATCATAGCGTTTGATGATAACCTTCACCTTGGCCAGCAAGACACCGAGGGAATAGGGTTTTTTAATATAATCATCGCCACCGATATTCAGGGCAATCAGGACATCGTCATCACTCTGCCGGGCGCTGATAAAAAGAATCGGTACATCGGTATTTTTCCGGAGTGCTTTACATAATTCAAAGCCACTGTCATTTCCCAGATTGATATCCAGCAAAATCAGTTTAACCTGATTGTTTTCCATGAACACGACACAATCATCAAAATTGGTCACAACGGCGCAGGTCACGCCAAACATTTCAAAATATTCGCAGGTCGCTTTCGCCAGTTCTACTTCATCATCAACAATTAAACAATCCCAGTTCACACATACTCCCATCCCCCGACCTGGTCGGGAAAGTCATCACTTTTGATTATTCTGATAATCCTTAATTAAATCATACCATTATTCCGCCAAAATTGCATCTGGTTTGATTTCGAATAACAGGATTCAAGCGCTTTAAGCGGGTCGAAAAAAAGACATGCCCGGCCATTGGCAGAAGCATGTCTTTTCGTTGTTTCTTAACTTTTTTTGATAGAGCTGTTTGGCTATTGCGGTTTTTGACCACCCTGGGGTTGACCCTGACCACCCTGTCCGGGTCCGCCCATTCCGGTCTGACCGTTGCTGGTGACCATATCCGTCAGCGGGATTTCCACCGTCTGGCTGCCGCTGGTCAAGGTATAGGTCGATCCCTGGACCAGGTCCGGGGTGCTGATCACCACCGATTGATAGGCTTTATCTGGCGTATAGGCAACCACCTTCTGACCACTGGCATCGGTTAATTTAATTTCGGTCCCGGCCGCACAGCTCGATGTGAGGTTATAAAGCAATGACGCTTGCGTTGAGGTTTCTGAAAATGACTGAGCCATTCCGGTACTGCCGGCAATAACAACGGTTCCGCCACTGACATCAGCGGTGCCATTATAATCAAGGGCGCCATTGCCGTTGTTGGTGGGGCCACTGACTGTCACCGTGCCGCCGGAGATATAGAGATTGCCGTTGCTATCCAGTCCATCACCCGATGCGTTGACATCAATGGTTCCGCCAGAAATTGAAACATAGACGTTCGCATCATTTTCCATGGCCGCACCGCCGCCTTTTCCGCCAGTATCCGTTTCAGCGGCACTGGCACTGGCGCCATTAAACCCGTCATCCGATGAAATCAGGTCAATGGTTCCGCCTTCTACAATGATCGCTGTCCCTTCAATCCCCTCGGTACTGTTTTTAACTGTGATCGTCCCGCCGCAAATGTAAACATAACCTTTTGTGTTATCATCGGCATTCTTCGAGGTAATCCCCTTGCCTGCTGACGAATCGATGGTAATCGCGCCGTCTTTGATTTTGACACTGTTTTTGCCGCTAAGGGCATCATCAGCCGAGGTAATATTATAAATTCCTCCGGTAATGACCAGATCATCCTTTGACACAATCCCATGGTTATCTTTTGTTATTATATTCAGGCTACCTTCACCATTGATGGTCAAATCCGCTTTGCTGAAAATAACCGCATCGACATTATTTTCATCGGTCTGCACATAGGCACCACCGTCGGTTAAGGTATTGACCGTATTGGCGTTCACGGTGACAAAGACCTTGTTGGCACTTTTTACATAAATGGGAGCACTGTCGGTACAATTGATGGTCGCACCACTTAGCACAATCTGAATCTTATCGGTATCGGCTGCTGCTACCACAATCTGCCCGTCAGTCAGATTCCCGGTAACCACATAGGTCCCTTCTTTGGTGATGGTCAGGACCCCGTCACTGGCAGTGGCGCCATCACCGGTTACCTTGATATTACTGCCATCCAGGGTTACCTGAACCGCATTCGTATCATCATAGCTTGTTTCCAGATCCCGGTCGGTAAATTCCGGATCGATGACAATTGTCGAGGTGGGTGAGACCACGGCACTTAACACCGCGGTAGTTTCTGTCACCGCAGCGGCGGTGGTTTCTGTTGTAGTTTTAGCCTTGTCATCGGAATTTGAACTGCATCCGGTAAACAATACCATGATGATAAATAAAAATGGGATGAAAATCTTTAGTCTTTTCATTGAACTTCCTCTTTTCGCTCTCTTTGTTAAGATATTCTTGTGAAGCGTTTTATTGATTTCTACCTTGTTCTCAAACAATTAGGAATTAGATTCAGCATCGCAATGGGAATCTGATGATTTCCTGGAGTGCCCGCTTCTTTTATTCTATTATAAGCGGACTATGTGATGATTATATGGATAAAAGCTGTTTTTTTATTGAAATGAGAGGCCTTCCATTTTTCAATGATTGATTCTTTTTAAGGGGGATAAGAAAAAAACTCCACTCCAACGCTGTTACATTGTTTTTTTGCAAAGCTTACTTGACATTTTATGCAAAGCAAACTATACTAATTATGCAAAGTATACTATGCATATCAATAGAAGGTGCAAAATGAAAACACGAATCAAAGAATTACGAAAAGAGCGAAAACTATCCCAGGAAGAACTGGCGCTGGAAGTGGGCACGACCAGACAGACCATTACCTCCATCGAAGTGGGTAAATATACTGCTTCGCTGGTGCTGGCCTATAAAATCGCCCACTATTTCGGGCTGACCATTGAAGAAGTTTTTGACTTTTCAGAAGAAAATGAACTTTAGGAGGAAAAATGATGGAAAAATTTAAAAAGAAGGTTAAACAAAGAATTGCCATATCTTCGGGAATGGCCTTGGTAACATTGGTATTGGGGTTTTATAGTATCTATTCGATAGTGATTACCGACCACTCAACAGCAACCCACTCTGACGGTTTTGTCGCCGGATTCCAGTTTGGATTGATCGTCAGTATTTTGGGATTCTCGGTGTTTGATATCATCAAGCTGAGCCTGGCGATTAATGATGAAACTAAACTAAAGATATTGTACAATAAGGAAAATGATGAACGGTTAAAAGCCATCCGCAATAAAGCCGGTGCACCAATGATAATCATTACCTCCGTCCTTATGGTGCTTGCTGCCATTATTGCCGGATATTTTAACATTGTTGTTTTTTATACGCTGGTCGTCGCTGTAGCTGCCCAACTGTCAGTCAGCGCTGTGGTCAAGCTCTATTGTATGAAAACCATGTAAGGGTTAGTGATCGATGATGAAAAAAAGTCTTTTATTTCCAGTAACCGTTTTGATCATGATCCTCTGTCTGGGCTTGATGGCCATTGACCAAATGATTTTTTTTCTGCCTGATTGGGCCGTGCGCAGCATTGGTTTGCTGATGCTGGTCAATCTGCCGGTACTGGTGTATTCCCGGGTAAGATTGAAAAAAACCATCAATAAAAAGAAATGGAGCCGATGAAATGAAACCAACGATGCGAAAAGAACTGAAAATCGGACTTTTGCTATTTGCCATTTTTAATCTCATTAATTTTATCATCAAAAATCTGCTTCCCGAGATACCCGTCCTGCATTTTATCCTTGGGGGATTGGCTGGTCTAGCCTTGTGCCAGATTATTATTGGCATCTTACCTGCAGCCACTTACTTAAAACTGAAAAATTTTAAAAGAAACTGAGAAAAACCCCTCAACAAAATAATTGTTGCGGGGTTTTTCTGCAATTAAATATGACGGAGCAAGCTTTTTTTCCTTATTTAACTAGCTTTAACCAAGGACTCTTGACCTCCACCCAGATCCACATCTTCTTCATTGTAAATGTCATCATTTTCAGCCAAACAGTCGCCCACCGCAAAATTGAGAGCTGCCAATTGATAATGAGCTGACTTATACGTGCTGAATCCACCCGCCAGATTATAAATATTGGTAAACCCGTGATTCTGAAGAATCCGGATGGCCAGATAGGCCCGCTGACCCACCTGACAGGTCACATAAATGGGTTCATCTTTGGAAACCGGAATTTCGCTGAGACGATCCCGGAGGGTATCCAGTTCGATATTCACTGCCCCTTTAATGGCACCGTTACTGACTTCTGAGGCGTTTCGCACATCCAGAAGGAAACCACCATCGGCAATAAGCTGATCAATTTCATTCCACTGGACGGTTTTGTATACCCCATCCAGAATATTTTCGGCGATATACCCCAGAATATTCACCGGATCTTTGGCTGATGAGAAAGGTGGCGCATAAGCAAGTTCAAAGTCCTGAAGATCCAGTACGGTGGACCCCATTTTCATGGCCGCGGCAATCACATCAATCCGCTTTTCCGTGCCCTCCTGACCGACAGCCTGAGCTCCCAGAATTTTCAGGGTTTTGGGATCATATAATAATTTCAAGGCAATACTGACGGCATGGGGATAGTATCCGGCATGATTGGCCCGATGCGCCAGCACCACCTGATAATCCATCTTTTTCATATCCAGCTGCGCGGCGTTATTGCCCGTTGTGGCAATGGTCTTACTGAACACCTTAGCCACCGCCGTTCCCTGAATGCCGACATTGCGGATTTTTTTACCGTTGATGTAATCCGCCACCAGACGTCCCTGGCGGTTAGCCGGCCAGGCCAGTGGTATGGCAGTCTGGGTTTTGGTGACAAAATCGATGACTTCCACCGCATCGCCAATGGCAAAAATATCGGGATTTATCCCGCCGGTCTCAGCATCAAAAACCTCATAGTTTTCTGAAGTGACAATATGTCCCCGGGGACCTGTTTTCAGATTGGCACTTTTAGCTAAAGCGTTTTCCGGTACCACCCCGATGGCGAGAATCACCAGATCCGCCTGAAGCACCTGGCCGCTTTCCAGCACCACTTCACTGCCTCCATTCTGGAAATGATCGACCCCATCTTCCAGGATCAGATTAACACAATTGGCATTAATTTCATGATGGACCAGTTGCGCCATTTCAAAGTCCAGCGGCTTCAATACCTGATTCATTTTTTCCACCAGGGTGACATTGATACCCAGCTCCTGGAGATTTTCTGCCATTTCAATGCCGATAAAACCACCCCCGATAACCACCGCCCGTTTGACCTGGCCACTATCCACTACCGCTTTGATCTTATCGGTATCGGGAATATTTCGCATAATCAATACATTTTTGGCTTCTGCCAGTCCGGGAATGGGTGGCGCAATGGGTTTTGCCCCGGGTGAAAGAATCAGTTTGTCATAGCTTTCCGTATAGACTGCTCCAGTTTGATGATTTTTTACCTTAACCGTTTTTAACACCGGATCAACTGCAGTAACCTCGCTGAAATTACGGATATCAAGGTTATAACGTTTTGACATGCCTTCCACAGTTTGAACCAGTAATTTCTGACGGTCCGTAATCACGTTCCCAATATAATAGGGTAATCCACAATTGGCGAATGAAATATATTCATCCCGTTCAAACAAAATAATCTGATCTTCTTCACTTAAACGACGCAGTCTGGCTGCTGCGGTAGCTCCGCCGGCAACACCACCAACAATTAGTATTTTTTTCATCGAAATATCTCCTTAAAAATTAAAAAACGACTTTGTTTGTTTATTATTTAACGTAATTAAATCTTAGCAGATTCCAATTTCAATCTCTGTGATTTCATCACATAAGAATTTAAAATTGGCAAAAAAATAAAACAACCGGAATCTTCGCT
This sequence comes from Acetobacterium sp., assembly GCF_041752335.1. Lineage (GTDB taxonomy): Bacteria > Bacillota > Clostridia > Eubacteriales > Eubacteriaceae > Acetobacterium. The sequence goes on from NZ_JBGSHG010000029.1 coordinate 71,023, forward strand.
ATTCCCAATTGTTTTATTAATGGTGGATGTATTTTAAATTTAGTGCAATCATTCTGATTAACTCGCGATCCGATTTAAACGGCTTCTTCCATCAGATCCATTCCGCAGCAAGATATCCCCTTCTGAGATTTCTGTTTTTTACGCTTTTTCATTTCTTTATAGGCAAACTTGCTGCCTTTTTTACAGCCATCATCTTTTACCATCAAGACCGAAAGCCCTTCCATTAGCAGGGTCATTTCACATTGACGGGGACAGGTAGTGCAGGTGAGTTTAATTTCGCTGACTCCATCCTCCTGACAGATTACCGCTTTTTCTTCTTTTAAATGTGTGTTGATCATTAGCTTGGACCTCCAAAACCTTTGCTCAAAAAACAGCTTGAATTCGACGTCACGACCATTGTTTGCTTTGAACGCCGTTGTTCTCTGGCCGCTTTTAGTAAATTTATACCTTTTCTAAATTATAACACAAAACACAAAGATTGTTAAATAAATAACTAATGAGAACGTTATCTGTTTTTAAGGCTTAATTTTTTTCAGATTCCCAGTTTCGACGACCATCCTCGATTAAAAGACCAAGGAATAAGAATTGCGTCCCCTAAAATCATGGCCGATAAACAATCCTAAATTTATTCTCGCCATGGATGCCCACGTCTGCAACAACTTTTTCGGGATTAAAATTGTCCACATCCTGAATTTTCTGCTGATATAAGCTTTTAATTAAAAAATCCCCACCTGCCAGTGCGTGTTCCACTGATCGGTGGGAATCCTATGGTTTGCTCGTATTTTTCTTTACACAATCACCCGAACCGCAAAGCTCTCTTGGCACTCCGGACATTTGACCATATGTTTACCCCGTTTAATGGGCAGCTTCAGGGTTTTCTTACAATGGGGACATTTCCGGTAACGATGAACCCGAATTTCTTTAATCCGCCGAAAAAAGATCCGGCCTTCTTTTTTCACGGGGTTCCATAGTTTCAGGAACTTTTCGTTTTCCATCCGCCGGCGGCTGATATTTCGGGAAAAACCCCGTAACACCATTAATAGGATCACGCCGTTTGATGCGATCATCAGGATCGTTGAATTGACCATCATATTGATCATCATCAATCCAAGAGCCAGAAATAAGCCGGCATAGTAAAGCTGATCAATGCCGTAACGGCCGATCATGAAGCGAATCAGCTTATTTTTAAAACTTTCCATCGATTGTCTCCTAATCTGTTTACACACAGGTTCTAAAATATTAACCCTAAAAACGAAAGCAAAAACTGAATCGCGTAAAAGCCAATAAACAACTTAACAATCGTACCCAGCGGCGAAAAATTTGATGCCCGCCGACCGCTCCCACCAAACCAGCTGCGTCGGCCACTCATTTGGTTCAGGAGATTTTGATATTCGCTATTATCCGGTTCCATCTCAACAGCCATGCGGGCATGCTCCCGGGCAATATCCCGGTAACCCAGGCCATAGTTGGCGATGGCACTGTAAAAATGCCATTGGGCGTTGCGATCCGCCAGATGCTTGAGAACATTGAGTGCTTGTTCATAATTCCCCATATTGATATAGTTTGCCGCTGCTTCAAAACTGTAGGCCTGCCGCTGGCTGGCATACGCCCCAAAAATCCACTCAAAGGGATCAAAACCTTCAAAAGGATCGGCCTGACCGGTACGACCAGCGCTGCTGGCATAGCGATAGGTATAGGTTCTGGTTTGTCCCGCATGGCCTGGTTGATAGGGACTGGCGGTGCCATGAGCATTGCCATAAACATAATTAGCCTGGCCGCTCTTGATCAAATCATAGGCCGCATTGACCTCGCTCATTTTCCGGGCGGCTTCCTGATTGCCCGGATTCAAGTCGGGATGATATTGCTTCGCCAGTTTTTTATATGCTTTTGAGACGTCCTCATCGCTGACATCGTGAGGAACCCCCAAAACTTGATAGGGATCCAAATTCATTGTGACTCCACCTTATCTGCAAATTTATTTCTAAAATTAATCGTGGAATGATTGTACCCCTAAATGTTTAGGTTTTGTTTAAACAATTGAACAAAAGTTTTTCACGGGATCATAATTCCCCATGAAATATAAACTGCCACAAAAAGATGACCGTCTTATCGTCATCTTTTTGTGGCAGTTAACCTATCAAATCGCTGTCATTTATCGTTTTTGTGACAAAATCCCAATCGTGGACCGACCAGGTAACACAAAATAATTATCCCCCAGGGTCACGCCGATTTTGGTGGTTTCACCGGCAAACATGTCAAAGAGCCGTTTCTGTTCTACTGTTGACCATTCTTCACCGTTTCCCGGAACGTAGTCCTGAACCATTGGCCAGCACAATTCTTCTTTCACCGCATCGGCCACAAACACTTTACCGGTATTGACCAGCAGATTCATGATCTCGTCGATCATAAAAAGATCCATGGAGTCTTTCAGGGTTTTGGAATAATCATCCAGCTCAGTACCGACCGTAACAATATAGGGGAAAACCGGCTCGCCCTGCTCGACATAACCCCTGAGCAGCTGACTTTCAAAGGGCACCCCATTGATTTTAACCGATTCATCCGTTTTTTCGGTGGCCTCAGCTTGAAAGTAAATCGCCTTAGGTCTGGCAATCTGCTCCACCATTTCATAAATGGGCTCCAGCATATCCAGCATCGCTTCGTTGCCTCTTAAATGCAGTTCCTTATCCAGCGTTTCGATATCGTAGGAAAAGGGGAATTTTTCAAAAATTTTAAAATCCATTTTGCTTTCTCCAATCTTTTTGTCTTTTTTCCTGAATATACCCATCTTTCACGAAAATATTAAATGAAAGTAAATTTCCAACGAAAAATAAATCTTCTCAAACCAAAAAGTTACTTAGTTTTGATTATTCATTTCGATACTTTGCATTTGAAAATCCAGCAATGAATTTTTGTTGAATTGAAAATTATTCTTTTTATGCCAATTGCATCTGTGATAAAATGATTTTACCAACTTTTGTGAAACGCTTTACAGAAGCAAAATAAAACTACGAGGAGTGAACTAAGTGATGAAAAGAAAACTACTGCCCTTATTGCTCGTCTGCGCCCTGCTGTTAAGCGGCTGTGCAACGACAGATTCCAGCAACGGCAAAGCTGATCCCCTTTCTGATGCGACCACCACACTGCAAAAAGAAATGGACGAGATTCAGACGATGTTGGAAGAAATTGGAACGAGTGTCGGAAGAAGTCCTGCCGGTGATGAAAAAGCCTACTCGCTGTTGAATGAAAAACTTAACAGCAAACCTTATTTCTTCGATATTCTGGTAACTGATGCCGATTCCAATGTGACCCAGGTTGCCACGAAAATGGACACCCCCTTTATCGGTCTCAATTTAAAAAGTATCAACCGTCATCCCGAACTGTTTGTGGATACCCCGGCGATGGTCATTAAATCCCACATCTCAAGTGATGACTCCCCCTATCTCTATGCTTCAGTGCCGATCAAAAACGGCGGTTGGGTGATTGCCTACATTGATCCCTATACCTTTGGGGCTGAACTCAGCAAGCTGACAATCGGACAGAATCTCGATCTTGGCGTCATCGACACCAACGGAACCAATGTCTACACCAGCAATATGACCGAAATTGGTAAGAATATCTTAACTGATCCTATCTACAGCAGTTTTGTTGAGCTTCAAACCCTGATCAAAAATAAAATGATCCCCAATGCCCAGGGCGAAGGAACCTACACTTATAATGCCGCTGGTACCAATGAGCCGGTGCAGAAGCAAGTAAAATGGGACACAGTTAACGCCTTTGGCTCGGATCTGCGGATTTATGTCAATTCCGAACCCGGGGCCGGTGAACCCGCAACCACCGATGGTGACCTGCGTCAGTTTACCGACGAGGAATTATCCTGGCTGGATACCGCCAGTACCCTGATCTATGATGAATTTACAAATCTTGAAACGCTCACTAAAACGGCGGTGACCGCCTATCAGCAATCCGGTGAGGATAGTGAAGCCTTCTCAAGCGCCTTGGTCGCCATCTCAAAGGATAGTCCGATCGCCAAAAATGTGGCTTTTGTCAATAATAAAAATATCATTACCAACGCCTACCCCACCTATTTCAAAGGGATTTCATTTGATCTCTATGATAAAAACATTCCCGCCATCAGCCAAAACAAACAGCCTTTTATCACCGAAATGACCTTTGCCGATCATCCGTCTCCGGCAACGCAGCTTTTAGCTTTTGTGACCCCCGTAGAAAAAGATGGCCAGATTGCCGGATACATTGTGGCCCAGGTACGTCTCTATGATTTTGCTGCCTATCTGACTAATCTGGAAAGCATTGGCGAAAATGTGAATTTCATGCTGGTCAACAATGATGGCACCATTTTGTATGACGGTGACATCACTGAAATTGGCATGAACACTTATGAAGATGACCTTTACTCCGAAGGAACTCTAAGTGACTACATTCACAATGAATTCAAACCTAACCGGGAAGGCCAGTCTGAATATGAATTCTATGGTGCCGGGATGACGGAAATCATACCCAAGCGGGTCGTCTGGAAAACCATGACCTTCATGTGGAATGACTTTAAACTCAGTATGAATTCGGAGTGGAAGCCGGCAGAATAACAAACCCATCCATTCTTTTATGCTTTTACCATGACACTTGCCAAAAACAAAAGCCGGTTCAAAGCGGACAGAGTTATTCTTCCGCTTTGAACCGGCTTGGCTGGTGTTAGTGTTCAATCAGACTAGATTTTGTTAATGGCATTAACCGGATAGGCTTCAATATACCCGCGGTAGCCCATCGGCACCAGCTGGAATCGCGGTGCTGCTTCCTGCGCCCATTGGTAGCCGTAAACGGTTGGATCAAAGCGTTTAACATGTTCCCAGATCGCATCAATTTCGGCCATAAAATCGGTATCGTCATAAGGTTCGCCTTGAAACACCATCATCGTGCAGGGGGGCAGCTCAATCAGCTCATAACCCTCCGGAATGACATTGGCATAATCCAGAGGCACCTCCACTCCCTGAACATACTGGGACGTACCTTTCCGGATAAGATGCTTAGGCAGCCACATTCCGATGGGCTCATATAAGGCTTCCTTCACACTGGTGAGCACTGACCAGATCTCACAACCGACTTCTTCACAATAAGCAAAATACTCGGTTGCTTTGACGCCCCGTTTTAACAGCAGCTTCCGGGCCGGTCGTTCAATCACCTGGACAAACACGGTACGGGAATTTTGTTGTTCCTTCATTTTTTTCTCACTCATTTTTTTCTCTCCTTTATGCATGGACTGGTAGGTGTCGAAAACTTTCTGAGGCATAAATAATTGGATTGGCGGTGTCTGCCGACCATATTTGCTGGGGGCCATCCCAAATTCCCGGGAGAATGCCCGGGTAAAGCCTTCATGGGAATCGAAGACAAAATCCATCGCCACATCGACAATCTTCATCTCCCCATCCCGTAGCAAAAGCGCCGCCTTGGTGAGCCTTAACGCCCGGATATAATCAAAGGGGGCTTTCCCGACCACTTCTTTAAACAGCCTGGCTGCATGCCAGGGCGAATATCCGGCCGCATTGGCCAGTTCTTTCAAGGTAATCTTCCGGGTAAGATTGATTTCGATATAGTCCTGCATCCGCTGCACGGCCCGAAAAATCTGTGCCTCTTCCATTTTTCTCACCTCCCTTGTCTTTATTCTAGACCATCAAGGAGCAAATTGCTTGACTGCCCTTGCTAAAAGCATTCATTATATGAGGAGTAATTGGGATAATGATCTAGCTGATCTCATTAAGCGCGGAGATATGACAAAAGACATCAGTGATCGCCGCTCCTGATCAGCCATTGTGCGATAAATTTATTCTAATCACGATTCTGCTTAGAAAAACTTCAGGATCTCATCTGCCGCTTTACGGGGCGGCATTCTGGCTTCCTGGGCGGCATAACCCACCGCAATTACCGCTACGATGATCTCATCGTCACTGATGGTCAACATTTCCCGGATTTTATCAGCATCCCGAATTCCCATAATCAGCGTATCCAGGCCCAAATCTCTGGCTTTTAAAATCAAATTTTCATTGTGCAGACCCAGATCATAAAAACCCCAACCGTTTCCCAATTCATTAGTTGGTTCACCGTCCGGATTGAATCCCGAGGCATTTTCAACGAAGGTGGTGACAATCAGCAACGGTGCATCAGCAGCGTTTTTGGCATTAAAGGGCGGCAGACATTCCGCTTTGAACTGACTCACCAGTGCCTCTGATTGGATGCAATAATACCGGGCGGTCTGCGAGTTTTTCCAGGACGGGGCCAGAATTGCCGCTTCAATCATCGCTTTGACGGTGGCTTCATCCACCTTTTTCGAAGCGTCATAATTTCTCATACTTCTTCTTGTTTCAATTGCTTTTTGAAATTCCATAATAACCTCCCATTTACTTTGATACCTTATTATACTCCTATTTTGAAACCACGCATTAAACATTTATCCTTTTTCTCGATAAGCAGAATGCCCTAATTATCCAGCATTAATCTGCTATTGTGCATTCCCATGCCACTACTATTATTTTAACCAAAACTGTTATTGAAACCCCTAAACGGGTATCAATGAAGCAAAAGAAAAGGGGAGGTTTTATAATGACGACGTCAAGAATCAAAATATTCATTTTACTTATGGCTATCATGATTTCCGCGTCAGTCTTTATGGCTGGCTGTAGTCAACAAAGCACCCAGGATACGGGTGGCGGAACCGACGGAGCTGATAGCACTGCTGCTTTGGAAAAAATTTACACTTTTTATGACAAGGTCCAACTTGGACAGACAAAAGCAGAGGTGGATACAGCCTTAGGTGTAACGGCTAAAGAACCTATGGCCGATATATTCCAGTACACCGACAAAAACGGAAATGGCGTCATGATTGGTCTGAGCTCAGCTTTTTCACAAGACGGAACATCAAAATTTGTTTTTGATAAGCGCGTTGAGGGTTTGGAAGCTTACCTTATCAAACTGCCAGATGACAAACGAATCACTGCTGAGCAGGCACAAAGTATTACCGAAGGGATGACCTATGAGGAAGTCAAAGCTAAACTCGGAGGCGAAGGTTATGAATTGAACTCGACTCAAGGCTTCGAAGGCAAACCAGAAATTACCAGAGTCTGGATGAAAAAAGGGATATCGATGTTAACCGTTAAATTCTCTGGTCCGGATGGAACGGATACCGCTAAAATAATCGTTGATTTATAAAAATCTTAAATTATGAATACCCTGAAAAGATGAGAATCATATTCAATACTGCCGATAAAAAACCGGATAAATAGCAGTTTTTCCGGTTTTTTATGATTCCTTTTGATTAACAGGTACTCTGCTCGCAATAATTTTTTGGATTAAATCACAGGGTATTCATCTATTTTTGACATTGCGATCGGGACAATTTCAGCCTATCTTCTTGTGCTCATTCATTCCTCGGCTGATAACAATATTCATAGCCGATAAGATCTTTTGAATCCTGGTTACCCTTCTTTTTTGGGTTCCGTATCCGCAAAGAGATTGATAAAACTGCATTGTTTTTCACCAACAATCGCTTCGCGGTTAAGATCAACCCGGTTTTCTGATATAATTTTCAGGGCTGTTTCGGTGGAATAAAGAAAGTCCGTTGCCTGATCTGCTGGAATCACCACTGGCATGCGGTTGTGAATCTGTGCCACCAATTTTATTGGAGATTTTGTCATAATCAGAAACTCATCAAAGCCCTCTGTCTGTCCATGAAAGAAGCCCCCGAGATAAATCAACTCGTCGACACCGGTAAACCGGAACTTCTCTTTTTTCTCATTCCATTCATAAAAGCCCACCGCCGGAATCAAACAACGGCGCTTTAAAAAGTCATCCCGGAAAGCGATTTTTTCCAATACCGTTTCCGAGCGGGCATTAATCAATAGGGTCTTTTTCCTAAAATGCCGATGATACCCCCATTTCTTCAGCTTCAGATCCATTCCCTGATGATCCGGCCGAGGCGCATAAACCGGCGCCAGATCGGTGGGATAAATATCCCCCTTTTCTATCGTCGTTTGATACTTCTGATTGACTTCTTCAACGATTGCCTTGATCGCTCTTTCCTCTTTATCGGAATATAGCATATAACGTCCACACATTTTTATTCCCCCATTTTCCAGCTTGCTGAATTAAGTTAACACCCATGATCCTGCAGCTGAACCAATCCAAGAACCGCAAAACTTGAGGATGTCATTCAAATCTTTAAAAACGTAATGTGATTTTCACAGCTGCCATGGTGATAAATTGTTAGAGCTACCCCATGCAATGACCCAAACCGTGATTCAATCTTGGTTCTGATCCGACTGATCTACATCTCCGTCGCAATGATTATGACTTCATCGATGGTATACCCGGCGACGTTTGTAAAGTTGGCATAATTCCGCTTTAGCTTTTTATAAAGCTTTTTCGTATAAACCATTCTAAACGGCAGATGTTTTTCGATGGCCTTGATGTATTCTTTACTATAATAATCCTGGTTTTGTGAAATAGCTTCAAATATCAGGAGAATCAGGTTTTTCTGTAAAAAGAGTTTCATTTTACGAGATTCCTCATGATCAAGATCTTCATCTAAATCTGCCATTATCATATTTAAAAAATCAAACAAAGCATTGGTTAGCTTATCCAACGGCCACTTTTTTAAAGTTACCGAAAAAATGGTCATCTGTCCATTCTCCCGATCCTCTTTGGCATCCTGTAAATCATCACATAATTGAAGCAGGACGCCATACGCAAAGACAAAATCCATCTGCGCATCAGAAAGTCTGCCATTTACTAAATAGGCATCTGCCAGCACCGATGCCCCGCCTTTCTCAGCACTTATTCCCAAGACATCTTTTTCGTAAGGGGAAGTCATCTCATTATGCTGCATTAGGCTATTATATTGCGCATCGTGAATAGCTAAGAGACTTTCATATAACTCTTTAAAATCCGCTCTACTATATTGGCTCTCAATCATCCCCACAAAATTAAATAAGGCCGCTTCGTAGGCGTTATTCGCTTCTATTTGATCCCCTTCTAACCGGCTTCTAAAGCGTTTACTGACCTGTTGTTTATCCTCCAAGGATACTTCCGGGTCGTCTAAATAATTATCGGTATACGGATAAAGCATACTATAAGCAAAAATTGAAGGGGTATACTCGACCTTGACCTGAAACAAAACCTGAAGCAGATTCATGATCCAGACATTTCTGAGGGCTTGCAGCATGTTGTCCAATTTTATCTCTGCGTTAAACGCTTTTACCCTGCCAATAAACTGATGCGTTACGGTGGGAAGGGCTTCGGCAAAGTCTTGATTAATTGACTCTTCTGTAAAACCCGACTGTTCGGCAAAGTTTTTTATCAGTGCCCATAAGGTATTTTTCCAGGCCGTTTGCAGATCTTTCTTCTTAGGACATTGCTTTAAATGCGAAAAAAGATCATTGATAAACTGATTCATATCCTTTTCACGGATCCTTTTTTCTTTAATGCTAATCACTTCGCCCAAAACAGGAAAACACTTGTCAGTGCTCCACCATCGCTTGATATTTTTACACTTAAGCTTTTCTATCATTTCATCTACAACAAAATTATCCAAAATTCCTCCCTAGTTAAATCCAACCACTGTTTCTTGTGCTGTTGGGCATTCTTTACTCCGCCAAATTATTAAATTGGCTATTATACAAATCAGCATAAAAGGTACCCGCAGCCAGCAATTCCTGATGGGTTCCCTTTTCAACAATGGTGCCGTTTTTCATTACCAGAATCAGATCCGCTGACTTGATGGTGGAAAGTCGATGGGCAATAACAAAGCTGGTTTTTCCCTTCATACTCGAAAGCATCGCTTTTTGCACCTGCAATTCAGTTTTGGTGTCAACGCTGGAGGTCGCTTCATCCAGAATCATCAGGGCCGGATTGGCCAGCATCGCGCGGGCAATGGTCAGCAGCTGCATTTGCCCTTGGGAGACCGTTCCTTCTTCATTGGAGATCACCGTATCGTAGCCTTCTGACAAAGTCCTTATAAAATGGTCACAGCGGGCCGCCTTGGCCACCTGAATAATCTCTTCCCGGGTGGCATCCATCTTGCCATAAGCAATATTCTCGGCAATCGTGCCTTTAAAGAGCCAGGTATCCTGAAGCACCATTCCGACCATCCGCCGGAGACCGCTTTTGGACAGGTCGTTAATATCAATCCCATCGACTTTGATGGTGCCGCCATCCAGTTCGTAGAACCGCATCAATAGATTGACCAGGGTGGTCTTGCCGGCACCGGTAGGCCCGACAATGGCCACCATCTCGTTTGGTCTGACGGTAAAGCTGATGTCCTCCATTAAGAGTTCATCGGGATGATAACCAAAGCGGACATGTTCAAAAGCCACCGCCCCATCCGGTTGGATAATCTGTTTGGGCGTGCTGGTTTCAGGCACCTCTTCGGGTTCGTCCAGAAATTCAAAAACCCGTTCTGCCGATGCCAGGGCGGCCTGCATCGAGTTGATAAAGTAGGAAGACTGGGTAATCGGGTCGGCAATCTGATTGACATACTGCAAAAAAGCCTGCACCGTTCCAATCGTCATCGTGCCATTAATGGCAAAAATCCCCCCCACAATGGCCGTTACCACAAAACTCAGCTGGGTCAGAAAGCGGATCGCCGGATAGATGGCATAGATCACGAATTGTGATTTTTTGTTGGCTTGATACTGGCGCTCGCTCAACTCCCGCTCAGTTTTGATGACCTGCTCCTGCTGGTTAAAACTTTTGATAATCAGGTTGCCGGTATAATACTCTTCGATTTTTCCGTTTAATTCTCCTAACACCTTCTGATTTTCATAGAAAATCGCCAGCGTTTTTCCGGAAATCCATTTGGTCGCAAAAACACTCAGCGACATCGTGGTTATGATGATCACGGCCATGACGGGGCTTAGGATAAACATAATAACAATGCTGAAAGCAAGATTACAAAGCGCATTAGTAAACTGCAAGGCCCCGGTTTTTAGAATCTCGGCAATCTTATCGGGATCATTGGTGGTTCGGCTTAAAACCGCGCCGGTTTCATTGGCATCATAATAATGCAGCGGCAGTCTAGTGATCTTTTCACTTATTTTCTCCCGCAACGATAAGGCCAGCTTTTCACCCACACTGGCCATGGTATACTCCTGCAGAAAAGATATTGCCGCGCCAATCAGATAGGCCAGCCCCAACAATAACAGGGGCAGCCCCAGGATATCGGCTAACTGTTCAAAACTGCCACCGATGCCATTGCTGATGATGGCCTGAATCAGTTGATCCAGAGCTTTCCCCATAATAATGGGGGTAAAGGCATAAAGCCCGTTGCTGGCCACAGCGGCCAACAGAATGATCAGCAAGGCCCCTTTTTGTTTCAGCAGCAGCGCCATTAATCGTTTGGCCGAAGCCTTTGAGTTTTTGGGGATATCTTCCATTTCAGTCAGGTCTTCCGTTTCAGGCAGGCCTTCGCTATTAAGCGCTTGCTTATTTCCTTGTTGTGGTTTCTTTCGCTGTTTCTTCATAAACTGTCAGCCTCCGTTTCACTGAGCTGAGACGCAACGATTTCCTGATAAACGAGGCAGCTTTTCATCAGTTCCTCATGCCGACCGATACCGGCCATCCGGCCCGCATCCAGCACGATGATCTGGTCGGCGTCGATAGTGGTGCTGACCCGTTGGGCCACAATCACCATCGCCGCATCCGCCATCTCTTTTTTCAGTGCTTTTCTAAGTGCCGCATCGGTTTTAAAATCCAGGGCTGAAAAGCTGTCGTCAAAAATATATACCGGGGCTTTTTTTACCAGCGCCCGGGCAATGCACAACCGTTGCTTCTGGCCGCCGGAAAAATTGGTACCGCCCTGAGCCACCGGGCTTTGATAGCCTTCTGCCAGTTCGGTAACGAAGTCATGCGCCTGGGCGATTTGAGCAGCTTGTTCCAACTCTGCCGGGGTTGCCTGGCTGTTTCCCATCCGCAGATTGTCAGCAATGGTACCACTAAAGAGAATCGCCTTCTGGGGCACATAACTGATGGCTTCCCGCAGCTGATGCTGGGTCATCTGACGGATATCCGCCCCTTCCAGGGTGATCGACCCGCTGGCCACATCATAAAGACGCAGCATCAGACTGGCAATGGTACTCTTGCCTGAACCGGTGCCCCCGATAATGGCGGTGGTTTTACCCTGCTCACAAGAAAAGCTGATGCCCTCCAAAACCGACTCCTCCGCCCCCCGATAGGAGAAACTGACCTGATCAAAGACGATTTTTGCCCGATTATCCGGGTTTCGCAAGGCCTGCGGCTGGGTTTCATCTGCAATTTCCGGGATCGTATCCAATACCTCCTGGGTTCGATCCAGACAGGCCTTCATCTTCGGTAACATTACCATCACCATCGACGACATAATCAGTGCAATCAACAAGAGAATCGTATATTCTGAAACAGCGATAATGCCGCCGACTTGAATTTCGCCGTTGAGCACCAGAAAACTGCCAAACCATAACACCGCCACCATACTGATCCCGACAATCGACCAGATCAGCGGACTGAACACCGCAAAGGTCTTATTCAGGCGGATCACGTTGTCAGCATAATCTAAAAAAGCCTGATTGGTTCGTTTTCGTTCAAATTCCGAATTGTCAAAGGCTCGGATCACCCGAACCCCGGTAATCGCTTCACCCATGATACGATTAATGACGTCCAACCGTTTTTGAATGGTTTTCGAGATCGGGCTGGCTTTAATGAAGATAAGATAAATGGCCAACATAAAAACGACCATCGCAATGATGGGAATCCATACCAGTGATGAGCTCACGCCAATGGTCATGATAATCGCTGTTATCGCGATAATCGGTGCCGGTAAAATCATTTGGGCAAACATAATCACGGTCTGCTGAATGACCGTAATATCACTGGTCGCCCGGGTAATCATTGAAGCGGTACTAAAACGATTAAAATCGCGGATTGACAAGACTTGGGTTTTGTCA
>NZ_JBGSHG010000030.1:0-70134 GCF_041752335.1 Acetobacterium sp.
ATCATTTTCTTGAACGCGGTATTGTTTACCACCTGTTTTAATAATTGCATACATGATTCTACACCTCCTCATACCAGACTCGCCACAAAAGGTGCTTTCGACTTAAAACCTTGTGTGTGCGGCTACATAACTTTATAAATAATAACATGTTCAGCTCTTGAAGTCAACTAAAATAATAATAATCAGAAATGATCATAGTTAAATTTCTTAAAATACGAAACTTTTCAATTATTTGGTAGTTTTTCAGAATAATTGGGTATAATTAAACAAAATGAGCTTTAGGAGGAAAATGAAATTGCAAAAAAGCATGTCTAGAATAAAGATAGTGGCCGTCGTTTTACTAATTGTGATTGCGATCGGATTTATTATTTATAATTTTTATCCAAAGATCAATCAAACAATGCAAAAGGATAAAATTATAGCCGTTGCCAAAGAAAACCCTGTCGAGGTTGCCGATCGCATTGATTTTAATTCCTTACTGACGATCAATCCCGACACCATCGGTTGGGTTCAGATCGAAGGGACCCCGTTGGAATATCCGGTTGCGCAAACCGATAACAATGATTTCTATCTGTCCCATAATTTTTTAAAGGAAGCATCTTTCGAGGGCGCAATTTTTCGGGACTACTTAAGTGATCCCGTCACGACCCGGAATCACGTCCTCTATGGTCATTATATGTCCGATGAATCAATGTTTGGCAGTTTGTGGAATTATCAGGATCAGGCCTATTTCAAGCTCCATCCGATGATTCAGTTTGACCAGCCTGGCAATCCCGGCGACTGGGAAATTTTCTCGGTTTACATTACCGAAGCCGAATACGATTATCGCCAGCCCAGCTTCGCCAACGATACCGATTTTATGAACTATATGAATCGGCTGAAAGCGCGGTCGCTGTATGACACCGGGGTGGTCGTCTCGCCAACTGATGAAGTACTGACCCTATCCACCTGTATTTACACCTTTGATGATGCCCGCTTTGCCGTTCACGCCCGAAAAATAAAATAACTATAAAAATGTCCGCAACTTAGACATCATTTATCGTGATGCTTAGCTGCGGACACTTTTTTTAATGCGTTTACGCTATCATCGACTATTTGTTATCGACAACTGCTTTCTTTCCCAGTTTTCTTAATTCACGTTCAGGCTTGATTACTGTTTCTTCATAATCAAAACATTCTTTAGCAATGACATTGCTTAGAACCAGCAGTGAAATCAGGTTTGGAATCGCCATCAAACCATTCATCGTATCTGAGAAATCCCAGACAATCTGCAGGGCTGTAGTGGCTCCGACAAAAGCTACCAAACTGTAAAACAAGCGATAAACTTTTACTGCAATCGGTGCTTTAATTAAATATTCCAGTGATTTTTCGCCATAATATTCCCAGCCTAAAATCGTCGAGAAGGCAAACAGCATAATCCCAATGGTGACAATGTATCCGCCGATGGGTCCAAGGGCCGATTCAAATGCAGAAATAGTCAAAGCTGCGCCACTGAGCAACTTACCGGCTTCGGTCATGGTGCCCAGTACCCCGGAAGAAGCAATAACCAACCCAGTGATCGAACAAACCACCAGGGTATCAAAGAATGTTCCGGTCATATTGATATAACCCTGTCGGGAAGGATGATCGGTTTTGGCCGCAGCCGCAGCAATTGGTGCCGAACCTAGGCCCGCTTCATTTGAGAAAACACCCCGGGCAACGCCCCAACGCATGGCGCTGAGCATACTGGCAATCACGGTACCGCCAACACCGCCGGCGACAGCCATTGGTGAAAAAGCCATGGCAAAGATCTGGGCAATACCTGCTGGTAGATTTTCAAAATTAATAATAATAACTAATATCCCAGCAACAAAATAAAATATGGCCATAAATGGCACAATTACGCCACAAACCCGACCAATGCTTTTAATTCCGCCCAGTAGCACAACAATTGCCAGGATCGTAATCACCGCCCCGGTAATCCAGGTTGGAATACCAAAGGTTCCCAACACAGCCCCGGAAATAGAATTTGCCTGGGTCATGTTACCGATTCCAAAAGAAGCAATCACGGCAAAACCTGAGAACAGCACCGCCAGAACCGATCCGATGGTCTTGTTCTTAAAACCATTTTTCATGGCATACATCGGTCCGCCGGCCATTTCGCCTTCTTTATTTGTTTCCCGGTACTTAACCGCCAGAACACTTTCACCGTATTTTGTCGAAAGACCAAATAATGCACTGATCCACATCCACACCAAGGCGCCGGGCCCCCCCAGTACCATGGCTGTCGCCACACCAACAATATTACCGGTTCCAATAGTTGCTGCCAGAGCCGTCATCAAAGACTGGAAGGGTGAAATATCCCCACTTGACTCTTTTTTTGATGGATCCTGTTTAGCAAAAACCGATTTCAACGCATAGCCCAAGTTTCGCCACGGCAAAAATTTCAACCGAATCGTTAAAAAGATCCCGGTTCCCATGAGCAACGCCAGCATTACAGGTCCCCAAACAAAATTGTTGACTGCTGCAATAATTTCCGAAAAATTCATCTTAACCCCCTTAAAAATATAGTGGGATTATTTTATCATTATTTTTCTCACTTCACAAGACTAAATTGAACTAAACTGATTAATGACAAGTATTTACCGTCAACTGATCTGGATCCCAATCAAGAGGTAATTATTGTCTTTTTTGCAGATGTCTTACCAATCTATAAAAAATTAAGTCTGGCTTTAACCGCAGCATTGAGCTTTATCCGACAACCGGACTGATTAAGGGAGCAAACAATTCATAGGTTTCTGGTTCAAACCATAGTTTCATTTCAGCCAATAAGGATTCGGTTGAATCGCTGCAGTGAATCAAATTGTAGCAGCACCGATCTTCCCGGTCGGCGTTTTCAAAAGAATCCGTTCCCAGATCGCCGCGGATCGTTCCTGTCACCGCCTTGGCCGGATCGGTAGCGCCGGTCAATTCCCGGGAATTGGCAATGGCATTTTCACCGTTCTGACTGAGAATAATCGGAACCATCGGCTTGCCGACAAAAGCTGCGATGGCCATTTTCTTAAAACTCTCGCCCAATTTCTCAACAACATGAGCATAATGAGTTAAGATTAAGGTTTCGTCTGCACTCTTAACTCCCAGCATCTCAATCTGGAATCCATCCTCAATAAACCGTCGGATAATTGGTTCTACTAATTCATCTTCCAACGCGTCCGGTTTCATAATAATTAAAGCATATGTTTTCATTTCTAATCCTCACTTTCAGGTTTTACTAGAGATATTTTATCGATGTCGGGTGAATTTAGCAAGTTGATTCTGAATTAACAAACTCAAAAAACGCTGAAGCCGATCCCGCATCACTATGCAGAACCGGCTTCAGCTTTCAACTTCTGATATCATTCCTTTTGGACTCACCCCTTTCAATTTACCAAAAATCCTCTTTTCACTTTTCTCAAGTAATAAACACTTAACTTTTGAATTTTTTCTGGGATCTTTTTTCTTTTTATTCAGATTTTTTACTGAATCGCTTTTAGACATTCTAGAGAACTTTTTTAATCCAGGAATTTGTTTTTCTAAATCCAGCAATGATTTTGTTCTAGATTTAAAGAACGATTTGTTGATCTTCCGGTAATTTCTTTGAATCAGATATGCCACTGTTGAAATTCAGGAATGGTCTTTCTTCTTAATCCAATCATTGGTTACCTCTTACTCGCTGAACCTTACTATGAATCTAAACTTGTTTTTCAAAAGCCAGAATTTTTTCTTCTGAACTTCAAAACGTCTTCCGGGTATTCTATTAACTTACTCTATGGATTCTGAAAGCGCATCCTGCTAAACCCAGGAATGGTTTTTCTTCTCGATTCAGAGACTTGCTCTCATGATTTTGGAATTTATTCTTTTAACTCAGGAAATTGGTTTTGGTTAGGAATGGTTTTTCTTCTAAACGGTTACTTTTCTCCCGGATAATAAAAATGTTTTCTTTTAATCAATCTTGTCTTGTATCCAGTTATTTTATCTGAAGATTGAAATCGAGCAATTCGTTTTTTTTAAATTGTTCTCCCATTTTTTTCTTTTCGTTTGCAAATTGTTACTCCCATCAGGTGGATTATTATCTTTGATCCATTATTCGTATTTATGGCCACATCATTTTCGTACTATTAATTCTTGATGCTCTTTTCCCATAATGTAAATACCGATCTCTAACCAATCGCACAATGATTGTCTGCAGACTTACCAATTCGGTTCTGGTAACTGTTGCATATCAGAAAGTAACAATCGATAAAATTTTATTCAGTTATTCGGTATCGCATTAAATTTCTATCTCTAATAGATCACCGTCTTTCTTTAATCTTATCGGCAGTTAAGGTTTATTTACTTTTCAATGACCGTGTCAGTCAATCTGGAAAAGGATTGAGTTGATCTTTGATTTAGCTAAATTATAGCACGTTTTTTTTAAAGGTCAAGTCTTTTTTTGTAAACGTTTTTATACCTTATGTAAACCTTAAGCATCGGCTGTAATTAGCAATTTTTCCCGATGAATCTCGATTGTGGGGTCAATCATAAATACGACGCTATTTTGATTATTGATACTCTCTAAAATCTGTTCTGGCTTCACACATTGTTGCTCAATATAAATCAAGGTCATCTTGACATTGACCTTATTTGTTTCCGGGTCGGCAAATACCGCAATGGACTCAATAAAGGGCCGAATATCTTTTTCCACATACTTCCCTTTTTTATTTCTTTTCTGGATCAAAATCTGAGGCAGCGCTAAATATGACTCGATTGCTTCGGACAGTGCTGCTAAATCTGTTTCCGGCACGACGTTGATGCGAATCATATAGACGCTTTTGCTCAGCGCTGCCGACAGCGAGCCAACCCCTTCGCCACAGATTTTAGCAGAAACGATTTCCAGACCATTGGGCAGCACCTTATTCATCCGGCTGATAAATGTTTCGACATCGATGTCCTCTGACACAATCACTTCGCCGTATTCGCCATCACTGGTCAAGCCCACCGACATCGCCAGGGCAAATGACATTCGGGGATGGGGATTAAAACCCTGGGAATATTCAACCGGCATATTAGCCCGACGAAAAGCCCGCTGAAACAGGCGCTGCTGATCCAAATGGGATAAAAAACGCAGCGGTGTGGAGCGCTTAAACTGATATTGAATTTTAACCATTGCATTTCCATCCTTTCTTGAATTCCATAATGCCGCAATTTGAACAATTTTCCGGGCAGAAGGGGGTCGTCACAGCGGCTTCGGCTTTTTGCGCCTCGGCTTTTAAAAATTTCTTGGTGACCCCGGTATCAATGAAATCCCAGGGTAGGATTTCGTCGTAGTCGCGGTTTCGCAAGGCATAGAAATCCGGATCAATCCCTGCTTCGGCAAAGGCTTCGGTCCATTTCTGGAGATCAAAATATTCGCCCCAGCCATCAAAACGGCAACCCTTTTGATGCGCTTTTTCCAGCACCATAGCCAGGCGGCGGTCGCCCCGGGCAAAAACAGCTTCCAGGAAGCTGACCCCGCTATCATGCCAGCTGTAGGAAATCTTACGTTCTTTAATACTGGCTTTTAAATGACGTTGTTTGTTCCTAAATTCTTCCGGGGTGTTCTGTCCCATCCATTGGAAGGGAGTGAACGGTTTCGGCACAAAAGAAGAAGCACTTAAGACGACTTTGAGACTTTTGTTGCGGGACTCCCGGTCAATTTTATAATACTCATCGACGACCTTTTGGCCGAGATCGGCAATGCCTTCGATGTCTGCCAGGGTTTCGCCCGGCAAACCAATCATAAAGTAGAGCTTGACGTGTCCCCAGCCCTTTTCAAAGGCGGTTTTGACGGTATCCATCAGGTTTTCCTCGGTTACGCCCTTATTGATGACGTCCCGCATCCGCTGAGTTCCGGCTTCCGGGGCCAGGGTCAAGCCGGCTTTCCGGACTTTTTGAATTTCTTCCAGCATCTCAATGCTTAAGGAGTCAATCCGCAGGGATGGCAACGAGATACTGACTTTGCCAGATTCAGCATCACAGACCAGGTTTTTGATCAGGGTTTCAATTTCACTGTAATCACCGGTGCTCAGGGATGACAGTGAAACCTCATCATAACCGGTGGCTGCGATCAGGGCTTTAATTTTTGACTGGATCGTCGGTACGGTTTTTTCCCTGGTGGGCCGGTAGATCATCCCCGCCTGGCAAAAGCGACAACCGCGGCCACAACCTCTAAAGATTTCGTAGCTGATCCGGTCATGGACGGTTTCGGTATAAGACACCACGATTTTATCCGGGAAGTAAGCCTGATCCAGATCTTCAATAAATTGTTTACGGATCGTCGCCGGTGCTTCTTCAATAAGCGGGGTGAAGGCGGTAATCACCCCGCTTTTTTCATCATAACTGACCACATAAAATGCCGGCACATAAACCCCTTCAATTGCAGCTGCCATTTTCAAAAAGTCCTGACGGGTGCCGCCGGCTTTTTTCCACTCCCGGTGGGCGGCCATAATTTTCAGGATCACCTCTTCCGCTTCACCGATGACAAAAATATCAATGAAGTCAGAAAGCGGTTCGGGATTATAGGCGCAGGGCCCCCCGGCAATGACAAAGGGCTCGGCTTCTTTTCGCTGGGCGCTGCGCAGGGTGATCTTGCCTAATTCCAGCATATTTAAAATATTGCTGAAGCTCATTTCATATTGCAGCGTAAAGCCGACAAAATCGTAGTCGTTTAAAGGCATCATCGATTCAAGTCCATACAGCGGCAGATCATTGAGCCGCAATTGCTCTTCCATATCCACCCAGGGCGCAAAGACCCGCTCACACCAGATATCTTTTTCTTCGTTAAGTAATCCATACAGAATTTTCATGCCCAAATGGGACATGCCCACCTCATAGGTATCCGGGAAGGCAAAGGCAAAGCGAATCATCTCCGGACTCGGGATCTTATGGACCGCATTCACCTCATTGCCAAGATAGGTAATTGGTTTTGTGACCAGGGGTAAAATATTTTTTTCGATATAATTATTCATTCATTTCCTCATATTTATAATTTTTTAAAAGTCTGCCTAATTTTAGCACACCTTATCTTACATGATTCTTATCAGCTTGTACAGTCCCCGCCTCAGAATAAATATTCACCGTTTCAGCCTAGCTCCGATCATTATTCAAAAAGGTGCATTTGATAAACGATATCAATTGTGATAGACTACTCCCTGTTTGAAAATTTTAAGTCAGGTATTGCGAAACTGCACTCAAAGCTCACGGTTGTTTTGCAATTATCTGAAATTTTATGTTCGTGAAAGGAGAAAAAATTGTTTGAAACAGTAGATGTGGGCATTTTGTCCATCATTCCACCAATTATTGCCATTGTTTTGGCTTTGATTACTAAAGAAGTTATTTCTGCTTTGCTGATCGGAATCCTCTCCGGAACTCTGATTTATGTTGTTAGCAGCGGCGGCGGCGGCCTGGTTGAAATGGGCACGGTGGCTTTTGGCCTGATTGCCGAAACCGGGGGTGAGCCTGGTAAATTCAACATCATCTTATTTTTGGGTCTGCTGGGGGCCCTAGTTTATGTCGTGACCATTGCCGGAGGTTCGCGGGCCTATGGTAACTGGGCCGCGACCAAACTTAAATCCCGACGCAGTGCTCAGCTGGCCACCAGTGTTCTGGGCGTGATTATTTTTGTCGATGATTATTTCAACTGCCTCACCGTGGGTACGGTCATGAAGCCAGTTACCGACAAGTATCAGATATCCCGGGCCAAGCTGGCTTATATCATCGATTCTACCGCGGCACCAATTTGCATCATCGCGCCGATTTCCAGTTGGGCGGCAGCTGTCGGCTCAACGCTTTATGAAACCGGGGCGTTTCAGAATGAACTGAGTGCCTTTATCGCGACGATCCCCTATAATCTCTATGCGTTGTTAAGCATTTTGATGGTCATTATTCTTTCGGTAACCAACCTCGATTTCGGACCGATGGCCCGGGTTGAAAAGCGGGCCATCGAAACCGGCGAATTGGGTGCCCTGGATACCGAACTGGAAGAAAAAATTCTGATGGATGGCAAGGGCACAATCTGGGATCTGATTATTCCAATCAGTTCACTGATTGCCTTTTCAATCTTATCGATGCTCCAGAACGGCGGCTATTGGTCAGGCGCAGGCTTATCCCTGTCGGAAGCCTTTGGCAATTGCGATGCTTCGGCGGCTTTAGTGATGGGCGCTTTCTGGGCGCTGGTAGTGACCTTCCTGCTCTTTGTTCCCCGAAAACTGATTGATTTCAAAACCTTTATGGGCGGGATTGGTGAAGGGATTAAAACCATGGTTCCCGCTTATATCATCCTGACCCTGGCCTGGACCATCGGAGCACTGTGTCAGGATCTGCTCGGTACCGGCCTCTTTATTGGCGAACTGGTCAAAGCCAGCAGCATCCCGGTGGGGCTGATTCCGGCGATGATTTTCCTGGTCTCGGCACTGTTATCCTTTTCCATCGGCACCGCCTGGGGTACCTTCGGGATCTTTATTCCAATTGTCGTGATGATCTCCCAATATACCGCCCCGGAACTGATGGTTGTAACCTTATCGGCGACTCTGGCTGGCTCCGTCTTTGGTGATCATTGTTCGCCCATTTCGGATACTACCATCTTATCCTCAACGGGAGCCGGCTGCGATCATATTCAGCACGTCTCAACCCAGATGCTTTATGCCATGTTAGTGGCCGCCTGCAGCTTCGTGGGCTATCTGGTGGCTGGTTTAAGCTACGGAAATCTGCTGTTGACCTGGGTCACCTCGGTGGGACTGCTGATTGTTTCCCTGGTCGTCTTCCATCGTATTTCTAAAACCAGACTCAATCAACTGAAGTTCTCCAACTAGATTAATACCATTAATTTAAAATGTCCGCCATTCTAAAAATTGAAATGGCGGACATTTTTATTTTGCTTCAGGGTTCTTTCCAGATCAGTTCGCCTTTTCGTTGCTGCAATGATTCTGTAATCACTTCATTTTCAGCAATGGCCTCCAGGTATTGATGGATGCAGTTGGCCTGCTCCGGGCTTTCCAATACTGATAGCTCCCGGGTGTAAATCTCCTTGGCTTTTGCTAAGGGAAATATCCGTTTATGAATGCCGGTTTCGTAAGTCAGTTCCGGGAAAACGCCCTTTGTCCATAACAGGTTGAAAATATAGTTCATCTTATTAAACTGACGAACATAGTTCTGATCGGTCAGGTGGTAGAGTTTTTCTTTCAAGCTGCTGTGCCGTTCCACAAAGGATGATAAATAGCAGTAGCCCCGGGAGTACTCCATCATTTTATAGAGATGATCCGGCTTATGAATGGCCGGGGACATGCTGGCGATGACCAGATCGAAGGGTTCCGTATAGTGGAAGTGATCCCAATCCGAGTGAATGAACTCGGAGTTTTTCAGACCTGCTGCGGCGGCATTGGCGCTGGCATAACGGAGCATCTTTTCGGAAAAATCCAGGCCCACCACTTTTTTGGTTTTTTTAGCCAGTTCAACCGCAAATTGTCCCGATCCGCAGCCGATATCCAGGATCGTTGATTCTGCGTTGATAATCTCTTGATCAATCAGGGCCTGGACCTTTTTTTTGCGGTTTAGCTGGGCGTCTGCGGTTGCTGACGAAAGGTTGTACTCTTCCGCCCGGAAGTCCCAAAATTCTACCGTCGGTTCTTTTTTCTGATTATCACTTAACCAGAGTTCCTCGAAATATTCTGTATTTAAATGCATCCGGCATTATTCTCCTTTATTTCTTAAATTCAATCATCGATTAATAAAAAACAAACCGGCCAGACAAAGCGCGATTCCAACCAGATGATTGATGGTCAACAGCTCTTTATAAAATAGTATGCCAATCGGGATCAGCAAGATGGCCAATGAGATATTGGCTACCAGCGAACCTAAACTGATGTTCCAGCCGGCCCGGTAGGCCGTAATATAACCAAACTCCAGGGCAACAACCGAAATCCCCAGGGCGTAGCTGGTCCAGTTGAGCCGTTTAAATGATTGGACGATTCCTTCGTCCAGACCATTAGTCAACATCAGAACCAGCGTCAATAGCGCCGCCACCAGATAGGTGACCAGCAGGGACAAAAATGGATTGGCAGTTGCCGGGGTCGACTTGGTACAGATATTATAAAACACATTGGCGGTGACAATTAGAATAATGGGCAGATAGTAGGTTAATTCACTCACAGCTGTAAAGCCCTCCCCTTTCAATTATTACGATCTTTGAAGTGACGTTAGCTTTTTTTAGTATCGAAAATGCCTAATTATGATCTGGACAGTCATTAGATGGCCGGTTTCCGGTTGCGGACAATGCTCAGCATCAGTCCGCATTTTTTATCCAGGCATTGCTGAAATCTTCTGTTAAGGTCTGAAAATCGCGATAGGGTTTTTCAATATAAAGCAGACGTTGGATGACGTATCGCTGGGCCTGATTTAAATCGAGCTGGCCAATTAAAAATTTATTTGGTTCGGCGATCATTTCGTCACAGCCTGATGCCAGCCGCAAAAAGACATCGCCAATTCCCCAGAAGTCGGGAATAAAGCGGCGATTAAACCGTGACACAGGGCCGGCTGAACCAAAATCAATCAGGGCCAGCTGCGCACCAGTCCATAAAATATTGTCGGTTTTGATATCGCGGTGACTGATGTGGAGCCCTGACAGATACTCCATCACCGTGATTAATTGCGCCATGATCGCCGTAATTTCAATTTTATTAAAGGCATAATCCGATTCCAACAAATCTTCCAGCGACTGCCCCGGCATTTGTTCCATTACCAGACCGTAGAAACCGTCCCGATCAAGGACCTGGATCAATTGGGGAATGGCCGGATGGTCAATCTTTTTTAGAAATTTACTTTCTCGGGCCAATTTTTCTTTGCGGCGCTTGACGTCATTGGGATTAAAAATTTTTAAGACATAGTGAATTTTATCTCGGGATACCAGATAAGCAGTTCCAAAACGTCCCTGCCCTAAGGTTCTAATCAGCTGAAAGCTATCATGAGCAAGGGTTCCGCGGAGCGTTCTGATGCGGTTACCACTCAATCTCATCAACCGATAAGGGTTTCTCATTAAGATAACTTTTCTGAACCTGACCATTTTTCATGATGATGACCTTGTCGGCCATCGGCGTTATCGCCTGATTATGAGTAATCAGAATCACAGTCATCTTTTCTATGCGACTGGTTTCCTGAAGCAGCTTTAAAATATTTTTTCCAGTATTGTAATCCAGGGCTCCAGTAGGTTCGTCACAAAGCAGGAGTTTCGGCCGCTTGGCCAAAGCTCTGGCAATGGCCACCCGCTGCTGCTCGCCCCCGGACAACTGGGATGGAAAATTACCCAGCCGTTCTCCCAAACCGACGCTTTTTAAGACAGTCTCTGCGTCCATCGGATCATGACAGATTTGGGTCGCCAACTCCACATTTTCAACGGCGGTCAGGTTTTGAATAAGATTATAAAACTGAAACACAAAACCGGTGTCATAACGCCGATATTCCGCCAGCTCGCGGCGACTCAGAGCCGCCACATCTTTTTCCCCAACAATCACCTGGCCCTCATCGCAGTTGTCCATCCCGCCGAGAATATTGAGCACCGTTGTTTTTCCAGCCCCGCTGGGCCCAACCACCACCGCAAATTCGCCTTCATCAATGAAGAAATTAATCCCATTGGCAGCATTGATGGTCACTTCCCCCATATGATAACGCTTATGTACATCTTTAAATTCTATAAAATGTTTCATCTTTTCAGTCCTTCTTAAGTTAATCGAGGAGTCGCTCCCCACGCAAACATTTATGCTGCTACCAGTATAGCGAATAAATCCCAGAAAAGCCAGATTAGCTCAAAAAAAAAGAAAGGTTTCCCTTTCTTTTCGGTTATTTTTTGGCTGGTTCCCATTTGCATCGCACCGGGGAAACAATGGCTTCTTCTTTTTTTAGCTGCTTAAAGGCTTTGTCTACTTCTTTTCGATCAACCTTCAAGGCTTTTTCGACTTCACCTGCCGTCATGGGTGCTCCATGCTGTTCCATATAAGCTAAAACTTTATCCTTCAGTTCCATAATAGCCCTCCAAATCAATTCATTCTTTTTACAGATTATAGCAAAATAGTCTTAATTGGGTTTTAATTGATCCAAAGTTTTTATTGAAACGGCTTAGTTTTCAACCACTGCAACAATAGCCGACTGATTCATTTTTTTACTTTGAATCCCTAAAATATGGTTCAATACTAAAGCGATGGCTGCAAACACGATAATAACGACAAAGGTTGAATTGTAACTGTTACCAGAGCTTTGTAGTAAGTAGCTTGAGATCATTGGTCCAATGATGGCCGCCGGAACCAGTAAGAAATTTGACAAACTGAAATTCAGCGGATAGTTTTTCGAACCAAAGCTTGAATTGATAACAACGGAGGACAAGGCCGGTACCCCGCCATAGGTAACCCCAACGGATAACAAACCGATGAATATTAAGATGACATTATTCATTGTTGCTCCTAACAATAAGAAAACGCCAGCAACCAGCAGGAGAATGGTATTGGTTGCCATCGCTTTGCCTCTGCCGACCTTATCGAACAAGGTGCCAATAACCACCCGACCGCCGCCATTAAATACAGAAACCAGCAATCCCAATTGGGCCGGCGCTCCAAAAGCCACCGCAATGGTTGCAGCACTACCGATAATCAATAATCCTGATGCGGTAATCATAATCCCCCAGAAAAAATAGGTCCAGAAAACTCCGGTTTTTAACATTTCCCCAGCAGAATACTCTTTCTTCTGACTGGGTTGACCTTCTGTGGCAACGGCTTTTTTAGAAGCCATTTCTGGTTTCTTGATAAAGAACGATCCTACCGACATGACCACAGCTCCCATGATCGCCAGATAGAAGAAAGTTTCCAATACCCCAACACTACCAATTAAAGAGCTGATCATGGTACCGAGAATCAGTCCCCCGAGACCAAAACCCATCAGCAAAATCCCTGAAGCTAAACCGGCTTTTTCGGAAAACCAGGGCACAATGGCGCTGATAATTGAATTGTAACCCATGCCGACGCCGGTTCCGCAGAGTACCCCATAAAACAGATACAGCAGGATTAGACTTTGTCCCGGCTGGGTCGGATCGATTTTCGAGACACCGAAAAAACCAATAAACAGCATCGCTGCCGCCATTAAAACAATGTATTGGTTTTTGATAAAGCGGGTTAATTGCCCACTGACAAAACCGCCAATACAAAAAAAGATAATTGAGATAGTAAAATTAAGTGATAAGTTCGTGACTGTCCATGTTTCAAAGAGCTTGTTCAGCGGTGCCCGAAAAATTGACCAGGCATATAATAATCCCAGAAACAACAGCATGATGGTCGCTACCGCAAGGTAGACCCATCGTTTCAAATTCTCATTTTTCATCATTTCCCTCTGCTTCCAAAAATTTTCTTGCTTTATTGTATCAGCTAGCTAAAGTAAACACAATAACAATTATCAGTAATTGTTATGCCTCTTACTGGTTTTTATCATTCTACTGGACAGTTTGATTTAAAAAGATTAAAATAAATCAAAAGCTACTAACCAGAAGTTACAACAGGAGGAAACCATGGATTTATCATTTTTTATTGGACCGATACTAGGGGGCATTATCGGACTGATCACCAACGGCATCGCGATAAGGATGCTCTTTCGCCCCATAAAAGCCATCAAGTTTTTGGGGCTGACCTTACCCTTTACCCCGGGCTTAATTCCCAAAGAAAAACCACGAATCGCCAAGTCGCTGGGGGATGTGGTGGCCAACAATCTGCTCAACGAGGACGTCATCAAGAATGGCCTGCTGGCACCGGAAATAGACGCCAAGATCGACGTCGCCGTGAATCGACTGATCGCTAAAAAAAGCACCAGCGATGAAACCCTGCGAGAGCTATTTTACTCGTTTTCCGGCGCTGAACGGGGTGAGCAAATCATCACTGATGTGACGACCAAAATGGTCGGGTTTTCGTACGAGCGGATGGTCAAAATGGAATTAGGTCCGCTCTTATCTGAAATAGCGGTCACCGAAATTGTCAGCAATCTACAGGGGTCAATGTTTGCGATGCTGATCAATGAAAACCTGATCAGTTCCGCCAAGGTCAAAATGTCTGAGATTATTGAACGGATGGTGATTGAAAAAGGCGAAGGTATTCTCGACAACATCTTCGAAAAAGAAAGTAATAATCTCCTCGACAAACGACTTTGCGATCTTTATCGTCAATATCAGGACCGCATTCCAGAATTTGTCGCCTGGGTTATTTCGACCTATCATCAGCTGATTGAGAAAAACATCAGTGTTTTAATTAATGCCCTGAACTTATCAAAACTGGTCGAAGATCAGATTAACGGCTATGATGTCCTGACTTTTGAAAAAATGATTCTGGAAATCATGCGCAAAGAACTCAACGCGATTGTCTGGCTGGGCGGATTATTGGGCTGCATCATGGGTCTGGTAATGTCTTTTTTTTAAGTGAGCAAAACAGGTATTTAAAAAAGGAGCTAAAAATGACTAAAAAAGTAGCAATTAATTGGGATCAATTAGGATTTGATTATATAAAAACGGATTATCGGTATCTGTCGTTCTGGAAAGAGGGTCAGTGGGATGACGGGGTCCTGACTGAAGATAATGTCTTGCATCTGGGCGAAGCGGCGCCCTGTCTGCACTATGGGCAGCAGTGCTTTGAAGGACTGAAGGCCTATCGGACCAAAGCCGGCGAGATTCAGTTATTTCGGGTTGACCAGAATGCCAGGCGCTTCCAGGATTCCTGCCAGCGGCTGCTAATGCCGGTTATTCCTGAGGCAACCTTTATCAAAGCCTGTATCGATGTGGTTAAGGCCAACGAAGCCTATATTCCGCCCTATGGTACCGGCGGCTCGCTGTATATCCGTCCGATGATGATTGGGGTGGGCAACAGTGTGGCCGTCAAACCGGCCAATGAATATATCTTCACGGTTTTCTGTATGCCGGTGGGTGCTTATTTCAAGGGCGGCCTGACGCCAGTTAATTTTATGGTCTCCGACTATGACCGGGCGGCTTGCAACGGCACCGGTCAGCAGAAGGTTGGCGGCAACTATGCAGCCTCAATGCTGGCGCATGAAATTGCTGTTAGGAAAGGCTATGCGGATTGCATTTATCTGGATCCCACCACGCACACCAAAATCGAAGAGGTCGGTGCCGCCAATTTCTTTGGCATCACCAGAGACAACCGCTTTGTCACCCCCGACTCCCCCTCGATCTTACCCAGCATCACCAAATATTCGCTGCTTTATCTGGCCGAACATGTTTTAGGGATGGCCGTATCCGAAGAGGATGTTTTCATCGACGAGCTGGATCAATTCAGCGAAGCCGGCGCCTGTGGCACCGCCGCCGTGATCACCCCCATCGGCGGTATTTTCCACCACAACCGGCTGCACGTTTTTTACAGCCAAACCGAAGTGGGCCCGGTAACCAAAAAGCTCTACGATACCCTCACCGCCATCCAACTGGGCGATCTGGCCGGTCCCGAAGGCTGGATTACCCATCTATAATCACTTTTATCGCTGAATATCTCCAAAAGAAAAACGATGGGTTTACGCCCATCGTTTTTTACTTTATTTTTGCTGAGCAGGTCGTTTCTGCTTTTTCTTTTTGCGGACCGAGTAGCCGAAGCTGCCGACCTTTTCGCCCAGGCCAAAGTATTCACCGTGGACGTAGGCCAGTAGATCGGCCTGATCCAGATGGAGTTTACCACTGGCATCAATCAGGGCGTCTTCCACATGGACCGCCAGAATCTCGGCCATAAACAGATCGTGGGTACCCAGCGGGATGATTTCTTTGACCTGGCATTCCATACTCAAGGGGCTGGCCGCCAGCATCGGACATTTCACCGCATCACCAGGGATTGGGGTTAAACCCATCCGTTCAAATTTATTCATTTCCCGACCGGAGCGCACTCCGCAAAAATCAACGGCTTTGACCAACGCCACCGTCGACAAATTGATGGTGAACTCCCGGGTTGCGGCGATGATTTCGTAGGATAAACGGCTCGGCCGCAGCGAAATATAGGTCATCGGCGGTCTGGTATTGAGAACCCCGGTCCACCCCACCGTCAAGATATTTTCTGACGCGGCCTCGCCACAGGTTACCAGCACCGGGGGCACCGGGGCCAGTAATACCGATCCCGGCCATTTTATTTTACTCATTGCGTTTTCTCCTTTGTCTGCGATAAACACCATTATAGCAGTTTTGCGATGATTATGGCAGAAAATCGTCGCCCACCGGGCCACCACCACCGCAAATAAAATTGAATAAACCATTTAAGTACAATTTTTCTTGCAATTTTTGGGCTAAGCCGATAGTATTATAGTTAGAATAGACAGTGGACAGGAGAAATATGAAAACAGAATTATTATTTCTAATTAAGCGCCTATGTGATCTTGAAGAAGAATTCATGGAGCTGACTGAAGAAGAAAAAGAAATCGTCGTTACCACCGCTGAAAGTATGACCGGGAGTCTGGTCTTTTTATTGGAAGCGCTTGAAGATTATTCCATGAGCGGTTTTTATGACGAAGATTGAAACCAACTGAAAAAAACAAATAAGGAGGTAGTTCGATGAAAGTAGCCGCTTTTGTATCCAGCATGGTTGCCCTTGTACTGGGCGCCGCAGCCCTGACCTTAAGCATTATTGCCGTTTCAAAAACTGCCCGATAGTGGCAAAAGAGCAACTCTTTGACAGGGTTGCTCTTTTTTTGTTGGCGATAAACGGTCGAACTGAGCAATGACCGAGGGGTCAGACCCTTGTTAATCTGTTGTTCGCCGTGGAAGCACACAACAGATTAACAAGGGTCGGTACTGAGTTAGCTAGTTATTTCTTCTTTTTTTTAAGAGCTCGATAAACTGGGTTGAATAAGCCAGGGTCTCGGTGGGACAACTGTCGACACAGTGACCGCAGCCGACGCAGCGCAACTCGGATACCGGCCTGCCGGTGGCAGCGCGGGTTTTTAAATCGATTGACATCGGACAGGCGGCATTGCAGCGTCCGCATTGGATGCAGTTGTTCTGATTGGTTGTTATTTGCTGCCCCACCAGCTTGCCGAGCAGGCCCACCACCGTTCCCAGGGGACAATAGTAACAGTAGCCGCGGCCGCTAAAGACTACCCAGAAAAACATCGCCATCAGCAGCTCGGTGGAGAGGTATTTATAGGTTTCGACTTTTGCCACCGCATCGCTGTTAATCAGCGGCAGGCCCAGCAGATATAATACCCAGTAGGCGGTAAAACCGACGGCGATCACCAGAAACAGCCAGCGCAGGAAGGCAAACCGTTTTAAACCGCGGGCTTTGACTTTTTTTCGGGACCCCAGCAAGGGCATCACCGGATCAAAAACCTCACTGGCAAAACCATTAAACAGGCACAGTGTCGAACACTGCCAGCGCCGGCCCAGCAGCAGGGTTCCGACCAGGACAACGATGGTGACGAGCAGATAAAAAAGCAGCGCCAGAGAGATCCCAGTGAGGCCAAAGATCGGCAGATATTTTAGATAAAAAGCAGTACCGGGGTCCATCAGCTGTAGGGGGATGGTGGTCCAGGGCAACGGCATTGCAAAAAAGTAGAGCTCCTGATTATCTAAAAGTATTGGCCCCAGAATATGAACGACCAGAGCCATCACGATAAAACCGGTCAGATTACGTTTTCGCATCACGGTCCGTTGCGATGAGCCGATAATGCGCAGGGTCAGAAAGCTGCCCAGAACAATAAATATGGTCTTGACCCAATTTTCATAAAACCCCCACAGCCAGCTGATAAAGGCAGCCACTTCCGGGGTGGCGCGACTGACATAGCCAAAATTCAGCCCGGCAATGATCAGGCAGAGGATGATATACACCCACAGGATTGTTTTTAGTGCGTTTATCTCGCTGGAGGCTTTAATTTCTCCAGAATTATTGTGATTCGTCATGGCTTCGTCTCCCTCATTAACTGCAATTTTTTCTTAATTATAAGCTTCTTTCGCGATAAACACAAGAATGGTCATGATGCCAATCTGAAAAAGCTGCTTGACTGCTGGGGTGAAAATCGGTACGATAAGTTACAATTATATGATTATAATTTAATGAATAAATAATAAAAACAAGTGGAGGCATCTAATGCGACGAGCAAATCGGGAAGTAGTAGAACTAACGGAGCTTATTGAAATTATTAACGGCTGTAAGGTGTGCCGGCTGGCCATGGTTGACAATGGTCAGCCCTATGTGGTGCCCCTGAATTTTGGCTATCGCCGGGATGATTCAGTCATTACTGTCTTTCTGCACTGTGCCAAGGAAGGCCGCAAAATGGACATCCTGAAACAAAACAATCAGGTCTGTATTGAGATGGATCAGATGAAAGAGCTACTCAGCGGCGAAAAGGGCTGTGATTACAGCTGCTATTTTGAGAGTTTTATCGGCACCGGTCAGGCGCTTTTTCTTGACGATGCCGCAGCCAAAGGCCAGGCCTTACAGGCGATTATGAAACAGCAGACCGGCTGGGACGATTTCAGCTTTGATCAGCATGTCCTCGATCAGACCGCCGTGATTGCGGTTGAACTTAGCAGTTATTCGGGCAAACGACACTAGCCGCTGCGCTGTCTGTTATCGGCAGGGGTCATTTGATTTCGATATTTTCAGCGATGTTGGTTTTAATCTCCGGGCCGGCCATTTCGCTGGGGCTTGCCTGTGGCTTTTTCGTGGCGATGAGAATACCACAGATAATCAGGCTCATCCCCAGCAAATGACTGAGCTGGATTTTTTCATTAAGCAGGACGGCGGCCAGGATAATACTGCTGACCGGCACCACGCTGGTGAAAATCGCCGCGTTGCTGGCCGCGACCTTCGCAATCCCCCGAAACCACAGGACATAAGATATAAATGAGACAAAGACCCCGTAATAGCCAATACACAAAATCGTCTGGAGCGACATTTTTGCAAATGGATAGCCCCAGGCGTCATAAATGGCAAGAGGCAATAAGCAGATAAAGGCCAGCCCCGCCACAAGCGTTGTCCGGTACACCGGGGACATTGGGACGCACTTTATTTTACTGAGCACCGAAAATAATCCCTCGCCAATAACGGCAATCAGAATCAGAAAATTTCCCAGCACTGAGCTGTCAAGAGACCCCTCAGTAAAATAGGTGTAGAGATTAATACAGAGCAATCCAACGATCACAAAAGCCAGACCAATGGCGTTGTTTTTTGAGATCTTCTCTTTTAAGATCAAAAACGCCAGAATCACCACAATCGCCGGCCCCGAGCTGGAAATCAAACCGCTGTTGGCGGCTGAGGTCAGCTGCAGGCCCCAGAAAAGAAAGACCCGGTAGAGCACAATCCCGGCCAGGGCCTGACCCAATAGCACCGCAACGGTTTTTTTATCTAAGCGGTGGTGTTCTTTTTTGATC
The DNA here is from genome assembly GCF_041752335.1 of Acetobacterium sp. Classification (GTDB taxonomy): domain Bacteria; phylum Bacillota; class Clostridia; order Eubacteriales; family Eubacteriaceae; genus Acetobacterium. The sequence goes on from NZ_JBGSHG010000030.1 coordinate 19,412, forward strand.
ACAAAGGTGACCAGCAACAAAAAGATCAGCCCGATCGCAATCCCCAATTCGGTGGCCAAAAATACCGGCACTTTTGCCACCATCATCTTACTGACCACAACCGCACTGCCAGCGATCAGCATCGCCAGTGTTAAATCCAGATAGGCGCTTAATTTTTCTCCCATGATAATCCTCTTTTCTCCTCGATATAGTTATGATAAAATATTACCTGATCGATGTGGTTTGTAAAGAACCACTTAAACGGTTTTTTAGCAAACCACTTTAGGAGGAACGTGATGTGGATTAATATCGATAAAAAGAGTGCCCGCACCTTGATGCGACAGCTTTATGATCAGATCAAGTATCAGATTTTAGACGGCCGGCTTGCCCCGGCTGAGAAGCTGCCAGCAACCAGACAGCTAGCCTCCGATCTGGGGATATCCCGAAGCACCGTTCTCGATGCCTACAATCAATTGATTGCCGAGGGCTATCTGATTGGAAATCATGGTTCCGGTACGGTGGTCGCCAGCGGGATCGATGTTCTTGCGATCCCGCTGGAAACTGCTGCACATAAAAGTGACGCTGCCGGATCGAAAAACAACCAACCGGAAACCGCAGTTATTGATTTCCAGTCCGGCGTCATCGATTCGCCCCAGTTTCCGCTGTCGGAGTGGAAAAAAGCCTATCAGCGCAGCCTTGATCAGGTGCCCGAAGCGGCTTTTCATTATCACCCCAGTGCTGGGGTGCTGAGCTTGCGCCAGACGATTGCCGACTATTTGCGGCGAACTCGGGGACTCGATTGTGATCCTGATCAGATTATGATTGTTTCTGGTTCAACCCAGGGACTGGCGCTGATCGCCGCTTTATTTTATGATCAGCAGCAAGCGGTGCTGATTGAAGATCCCACCCATCCCGGATTGCGCAAGATTATTGAGCGCTCAAAACTCAATTTAATCGGGATTCCGGTGGATGATCAGGGTCTGATAACCGATTTACTTGCCCCCCACCCAGCCCCGGCCTTTATCTATACGACCCCGTCTCATCAATACCCGCTGGGCGGCATTCTGCCGATCCAACGCCGTCAGAAACTGATTCAATATGCCATTGCCAACGATGCTTATCTGCTGGAGGATGACTATGACAGCGAATTCCGCTTTGAAGGCCAGCCGGTATCATCACTTTATGAGCTAAGTCCTGACCGGGTCATTTACCTGGGGACCTTCAGCAAAATCCTCACCCCGGCCATTCGACTGGGCTATCTGATTCTCCCGGAGCCACTCATTGCACCCTATCTGGAGCTTAAAAAATACTCCGATGTCCATACCGAAGCCCTTACCCAATACGCTCTGGCTGAATTTATTGACAGCGGCGGGCTGGAAAAGCATATCTGGAAGATGAAAAAAATCTATGCAAAAAAACGACAGCATCTGATTGATGAATTATCCCGCTGCTATCCTGATGAATTCGAAATAAAAGGCCATGCCGCCGGACTGCATATGGTTGTTCATTTTAACGGCGTTGTTTTTGACGGCCCACTGATCAATCGCATCAATGCCCAGCAGGTGCGGGTCTATCCCATCGAAAACTACGTTTTTGGCAACAAGACGCCCTACTGCAGCGACATCCTCCTCGGCTACGCCCATCTAACCTTTGCCGAAATCACCACCGGCATCACCCGGCTCTGTACGGCCCTTCGACAACCGGAATCTTGAACACAAAAAAGACACTCGCGCGAGTGTCAAGATAGTTAAAATGATAACCCAGTACCGACAATTGTTACATCATGTTGTACGCATCGGAGCGGACACGGCAGAGCCTGTCCGATTCCGCGGCGAACAACAGATTAACAATTGGTCGGTACGGTAGTATAGCGATAACCTCAAGAGATAGATTCGAAACTGGCTATTTTTCGACGGCATCGATGGCGGATTCGGCATCAGTAACGGTTTCCGTGGGGGTATTTGGGGACAGGGTCATGAAAAAACCGTCGGTTTGATCGATAAAGGCGGCGGCGCTGTCGAAGCTGACATCGAGGAGGTGGCCGCCCTTGCTGCGGTCATCGGCGATGAAATGGAAGTGGTAGCCTTTGACATTCAGGCCGCCGATATCCTCCGGGCACCACAAACCGACCAGGGTTCCAGTGATCTTTTGGTAGTCAAAGATAGCTTGCTTTTTGACAGCTTCAGAAAGCACCGGATAGGGTTTTTCCTGACTGGGCACCGAACGGGCTTTGATGGTGTTGAAGGTGCCGTCAATCCGGAATACATAAAAGGCCTCCGGATTGGTTATCAGTTTGTCGAGTTCCTGCTCCAGAGCCGCCAGACTGGCGGTTGGGCCTAATGATTTGGTCGCATCCTCATTAAAATAGGTGACGGCGGCAAAGGGGGTGGTGTCGGCATCCGGGACTTCCACCACTTCCCCGCTGGCTTTGACCTTGTAGACGGTATTGTCAATCATCACCAGCTCGCCGTCCAGGGCATTAAAGGTGCCGATGCCGACATCGCCGTGTTGCTTTAATTCGCCAAAACTCATAAAGCCATCGTAATTCCCGGCCAGCAGGGAATTAATGGTCGACGCCTGGAAGAGGGTATCCTCTTTGGCGGCGGCGTCACTGCTGGTGTTAGTGGTTGCGGCGGCACAGCCGGCCAGCGTAACCACAGATAAGAGCGATAAAACAATAGCGGTAATTTTTATTTTCATTTAAGTTCCTTCTTTCATTGTCATTCAGGTCATTGCGAAAGTTCCGTGAGCGTTGGCTTCGGTATTTTTTAGTTTCGCAAACGCCTGGTGTTTATTTAATTTGCTCAACCCAGCCCTCTTTTAGCGAACCGAGCAGACAATGGTCAAACAAGGGCGCTCCGATTTTTGCGATGATCCGGGCGTTTGGCTCGTTGTCGCCATCAGCTTTGTTGATAAACAGAATCCGGGTGGTATTTTTCGCCAGGGTCTGGGTTAGTTTATTGTCAATAAATGCGGCCAGAGTCTGCTGTAATACGACTTCATCAAAAATCGCCGGTTCATTATTATTTTGTTTTTGTTGAGGGTAATATAATTCCGAGCGATGAAAGGTCGTTTCGTCAATTTTTCGAAACAGGATCTCAGCTCCCATGACGTGAATCAGTTTGGTGGTGCTTGACGGAATCGATGGTTCGTAGTCGCGATAGAATTTATAGGGTTTGCGTTTTGATCCGTCTCCTTCGTTAATAATGACTAACGGCACAATCGCCGCTTTTAAAGCCATCAGCTCGGCTTCGGAAAACCCCGATATTTTCTGACCGTTGACTCTTTCCTTCCCGATCAGCCATTCCCGTTGAGGGTCTTTAGCGATCGCCGCGATCACGGCCGTCATTTTATCGCGGATCAGGCACTGCTGCTCCGGGACATCGGCAATACAGATTTTTGCGGTGGTGGTCATCACATGGTTAAGCTTGCGGGCTGCCAGTTCCTTGCTGAGGGCAAACATCAGCGCGGTTTTGCCGCCGCCGCCAGTGATGGTAATGATATCATTTTCGGTGATATTCAGCTTGTCAATAAGATTTATCACGGTTCTCTCTCCCATTCTATTGATGCTTGGCAAGTCCGTAAACGTGATCAACTTCCCGGGGGTGTTCATCCGCTTAATTTTACACCGCAATTCCTTGCGATGCAATGGTAATTATCGGTTGTTTTTTTTAAGTGATCGTGAATTCGCTAAAAGATTCCGATAATTAACCGTCCCGACGGTGCCGCGGCATTGACGGCAGTTTTAAGCAATGATAGAATGAAGCTGTGGTTGAGCTTACGGCTTTTTTTCTACCGCAAAAGCCTTGCAGCTACAGAGGAGGCATTATGATTACCTTTATTGTCGGACTATTTATTTTAATTTTAGGCGGATTTTTCTACGGCCAGCTGGTCGAAAAGGTGTTTGGCCCGGATGACCGCCAGACGCCGGCCATCAGCCAGGCCGATGGAGTCGATTTTGTGGCTATGCCCAAATGGAAAAATCAGTTAATTGAGTTGCTGAACATTGCCGGGACCGGACCGGTGCTGGGACCAATCCAGGGGATTCTGTTCGGGCCGCTGGCGTTTATCACGATCCCGATTGGCTGTGTTCTGGCCGGGGCTGTCCATGATTACCTCAACGGGATGATTTCAATCCGAAACGGCGGCGCCCAGATGCCCCGGATGGTTGGCAAATATCTGGGCACCAGGGTCAAGCGTTTTTACACCCTGGTGTTGTGGTTGCTGCTATTTCTGGTCGGCGTTGTTTTTATCTACACCCCCGGCGATTTGATCACCAAGGATATCCTGAATAAGGATGCCGGTGCCCAGAACATCACCATCTGGATCGTCTATGCGGCTATTTTTGGTTATTATTTAATCGCCACCTTCTTTCCCATCGATAAGATAATCGGTCGGGTCTATCCGATTTTCGGGGCCATTCTGATCCTCTCAGCGCTGGGCGTTTTTGCCGGCATCATGATCGATGGCGGCGTCAATCTCCAGAACCTGTCCTGGGAAACCCTGCCCCAGCATCCCCTCGGTCAGCAATTTATTCCGGTTTTCTTTATTACTGTCGCCTGCGGGATCCTGTCCGGCTTCCACGGCAGTCAGTCGACCCTGATTTCCCGAACCGTTACCTCCGAAAAAGAGGGGCGCGCGACCTTTTACAACATGATGATCATGGAAGGCTTTATTGCCATGTGCTGGGCCGCCGGAGCGATGATCCTCTTTAATCGCGGCATCGATTTAAGCACTGGCGCTACCGCCATGGTGGGTCTGATCTCACGCGAATTTCTGGGGCCGATCGGGGCCTTCTTTGCCATCCTCGGGGTCATTGTGCTACCGATCACTTCCGGTGATACCGCTTTTCGGTCGCTGCGACTGATGGTCGGCGAAGCCTTTAATATCGATCAGACCGTCATCACAAAACGGCTGCTGACAACCCTGGCGATCTTTATCCCGGCGATTGTGATTCTAGTTTTTGCCAAGACCTCGCCCAATGGGTTTAACCTGCTGTGGCAGTATTTTGGTTTTACCAACCAGTTTGTGGCAATTTTCGCCCTGGCGATGGCGGCCGTTTATTTAAAAACCGAGCAGAAAATAATCTGGATCTCGCTGCTCCCGGGGATGTTTTACACCTTTATCGTAATCAGTTATATCTGCCATGCGCCGATTGGTCTGGGTCTCGAACCGCGACTGGGCCCGCTGTTGGGTATCGACCCCAACAGCTATATCCTGTCCTATCTGATCGGCGCTGCTGCGGCCATCATCTATCTGGTCCTGGTCTTAAAACGGGGCCGACATGGTCTGGATAAGCTTCATTTATAAGTTTGATTAAATTTTCAATCCAACCCATCCCCGTAAAGAATCCCGTCATCATCGTAGTCGATGATGACGGGATTCTTATTTTGACTATTTTCTTAACCGGATAACCCAGATCCTCAGGCATTTAGATCCTGCTGTTTTTTTATCAAGTTCTGATTATAAATCGTTTCGATTTCATCCGGATCCAGAGGCCTGCTAAACACATAACCCTGGATTGCATCGCACTCACTGTTTTTCAGGATGCGATAATTTTCCCACGCCTCAATTCCCTCTGCCATAATTTTTAAGTTAAGGCTGTGAGCCAATAGAATCAGACTTTCAATTACCGCAATCCGGTTGCCCTGTAAAAATAGATCGCTGATGGATTTATCCAGTTTTATTTTGTTGACCGGCAGATAAGTCAGGCAATTCAAGGACGAATAACCGGTGCCAAAATCATCTAGGGCCAATGACAAGCCGGCTTCTCTGATAGCTTTTAAAAACTGATCGGTCTTGCAGTCATTTTCCATTAAAATGCTTTCTGTAATTTCAATCTCAATAAACTGGGGATCCAATTTATGTTTTGATAGCAGAGTCGTGATGTGGGTGATATACTCTTTGTCACGAAGCTGCCGGTTGGAAAAATTGATAGCCACAGGTTTTTCTGTCAGGCCCTTGTTTCGCCAACGGATGATCTGTTCCACGGCTTCCCGGGCTACCCATCGGCCGATCTCACTGATTAGCCCGGTTTCTTCGGCCACCGGAATAAACTTGTCTGGACCCAGACTGTGTTCCTTGAGCCTTAAGAGGGCTTCAAACCCGATGATCAGGCCAGTGCTTAAATCCACCTGGGGCTGATAAACCAGCTTAAACCCATCAGACTTCAGGGCCGATCTCAGAATAGCTTCTATTTCGATTTTCCGTTTCATTTCATTTTTCAATTCATGATGATAATACATGTAGTGATTTTTTCCTCGATTTTTAACCTCATACATGGCTGTATCTGCATTCATAATCAGTTGATCAATAGCACTGCTGTCATATGGATAGCAAGAAATGCCCATACTGATACTTACAAAGACTTCCCGGCTGTCCAGGATAAAGGCTTCATTAAATGCGCTCAGAATCTTATTGGCATATGTTTCAATATCTGCCTGATGACATTTATTAGTAATCAGAATCAGAAACTCATCCCCACCCAATCGGCCAACCATCATATTATCGTCGGACATGTCCATCAGACGACCGGCAATTTGTTTTAGCAATTCGTCACCATGGAGATGACCGAGGGTATCATTGACGCTCTTGAAATTATCGACATCCAGTAGCAGCACCGCACCGGTGCGGCCAGCTTTGAGTTCTTTTTCAAATTGATTCAAAAAACTCATGCGATTCGGCAGTTGAGTTAAGAAATCATGTCTGGCCAGATAGCGGATCTGTTCTTCCTGGTTCTTGAACTTTGTATTATCAAGTAAAATTCCATGTAACTTGTTATAGTACCCGGTTTCTGATTTCATCCCTTTTCCCCGAATCAGCAACCACTTTTGATGATGCTCTTCCCCGCTCGTCAAAACCTGAATATTGATCTGGTTTGATTTACCTGCAAGGTAGTTTCGAACTTCCGCAAGCAGCTGCCTGCGATGGCTTGCTTCCATCACAATTTTCATCCAGCCATAGACATTGAGACCATTGCTGACAGTTTTGTTAATAATCCGAGAAAAATCTCCCGCAAAATATATCTTTTTGGAAATGAGATCCACTTCCCAAACGGCACTGTTAGTTTCTTCGATGGCCAGCTCAAACTTCTGATTCAGTTCGCCGACTTCCCGGTCATGTTCTTCCATCACGCTATATTGCCGCCGCAAGCTCCCCTCCACTGCTTCCAGTTCGTCATAGGTGAGCTTTAGCTCGGTATTGCTGGCCTCCAGAGCTTTTTGCATGCTCCGGCGTTTCATATTATCATAGATTAAAATCAACGTCAGCAGGGTCAGAAAGCTTAGCATAATGGCCGTGGCCAGAATTACATTGCGGTATTTGTCCAGGGGATTTTCGACCTTATTAATCAGCACGGCATCGCTGGGAATCAGCTGATCGGGAATCTGGTATTTTTGGATTAGTGCATAATCGAAAATATAATAATAGGGCGTCTCGATTATTAAAGGGATGGTTTCCACTGGCGTACCCTCAAAAATATCGCTGACCAACTCAGCCGCCGTTTTACCCATGGCTTCATAGTCGACCATTTTTCCACCGATGAGTCCATCGCCGACCCCGCCCACCGAAGCCCGGTAAACCGGTATTTGGGTATGCTGGTTTAAAAAGGCAGCAGCCTTTTCAAATTCCATATATTCTCCATTTTTATCCGGATTCATATCCAGAAACAGCAGTATAGACTCATCACCAAGTTTCTTTACCTCTGCCCCCAGCTCGGCAAAGGTATAGTCGGGAGTATTGATGGTGATAAAGGTGAGTTCCGGAAAGTCCTGAAGTAAAGTTTCAAACTGCTGGCGGTTGCCCATACCGGTTAAGGTTTCATCAGCAATACCCACCACCCTGGTGGCCTTAGGGTTAAACACCTGAGCAATCTCCAGGGTTTCTTTAATCGATATTTTCTCAATATTACCAGTGATATAAGGGTCTTTTGCTGCCTGAGTGGCTCGGATTTCATCATTTACCCCTAAAAAAACAATGGGTATCTGGGGAAAGAGTTCATCCTGATGATCCATAGCAAATTGGAGGGCATTATCATCTCCTACAATCACCGCATCATAGGGCGGCAGATTAGCCAATTTGAATTTCAGGCTCTCATAAAAAACCTGTTTGTTCTCCGGGGTATCCAGGCGTTTGGTGTCCATGTATTCAATTTCCAGTTTAATTCTCTGTTCTTTAAAAACCGACTTGATACCGGCAATCTGGTCGGGTACCGAGACAAAGCTCTCGCTGTAGGAACTGATAAAAAGAACGGTCTTTTCGTCCTCGGCCTGAACAAATAAAGCCGGCTCTAAGAGCATACTTATAAAGATGAACAGACTTGCAATAAAAACGGTCTTGGCTGATTTTTTCCAGTTCCTTTTTTGACTTGGCTCTTTGTTTGTCATCTACCCCTCCGTTAAAAAAATCCTCTTTACCTCACTTCAACTCGATTGCGGCCCTTTTCCTTGGCCTGATATAAGGCCCTATCAGCCCGCGAAACGATAGTTTCCGGTGAACTGTCGATTTTATATGCTGACACTCCGAGGCTGATCGTTACCTGAGCGGCTTTTGTAAATAAATGAGTGGCCACTGCCTGACGCAGGCGTTCAGCCAGCCCGGTAGCTTCTTCCAGACGGGTGTCTGGCAGAATTATCAGAAACTCTTCTCCGCCCCAACGCCCGACCACATCGCCAGTGCGGACATTTTGGTTGAGAACTGTGACCAGCTCAATCAGTACCCGATCCCCGACCTGATGACCATAGGTGTCGTTGACCAGCTTAAAATGATCAATATCCAGAATGATGATGGCAAATGGCGCTAAACTGGTTTGAGACCTTTCAAATTGCTGTTCCAGGGTTTCGTCCAATTTTAAGCGATTGAAACTCTGGGTCAGTTTATCGGTAATCGACAGTCGCCGGATTTCTTCCTCCATCAGTTTTCGTTCACTGATATCCCGGGTGACCCCGAGCATTCCGATAAAGCGCCCATCTTCGCTGTAAATACCGGATACCGTTGCTTCAGTCCAGACGGTGGTACCATCTTTGCAGGGTTGTTCCAGTTCCCCCCGAAAGACTTGAAAAGGGTGACCGTTCTGCACTGAGTGGATGGCCCGGTTCAGTCCCTCATGCATATGAATCAACGAGCCCGGACACAAGACCTCTTCCTGGGACTGGGACATGACTTCTTCCACCGTGTAGCCCCGGAGTTTTTCCACTGAAGGGCTGATATAAGTGAAACGTCCTTCTAGATCCATGGTCCAAATCACATCAGCGGCATTATCCGCCAGCAGCCGATGCAGTTCTTCGCTCTGCTTCAGTTTCGCTTCAATCGCCTTGAGCTCGGTAATATCCCGGATCACACTGAGGGTGTGGGGAACGCCATCAATGATAATTATCTTTGCCGAAACCAGCCCGATATTGGCTTCATTGTTTTTTCCATAAAAGGAAAACTCAATATTTTCAACAAAGCCATCCGTTTCCAGCTTTTTTATAAAGGCTACCCGTTGACTATGATCAACATAAAGATCACAGATATTAAATAAACCCATTTCTAAATCCTTATCGGTGAATTTTGTAGCTTCGAGAAAAGCCCGATTATAGGCAATCACGGAGCCATCCTGGATTGTTGTAATGACGGTTGCGTCCGGGATTGTCTGAAAAACCATTTCAAAATGGGAACGGGCTTCTTCTAACTCATGGATGGAAGATTCCAGTTTTTCGGTCATGCTGTTGAAGGCATCCGAAAAATCGCCGAGAAAATGAACCCGCTGGGAAAAATCCCCAGAGGCTATCGTTTTTGTTATCCAGGTCAGGTTTCGAAGCGACGCCTGGAGGTTTTTCATCGATCCCAGTACGTAGCCTTTTCCTTTTATGTCATGGGAAAGATTTCCATTCCCCAACTCTGCCGCTGCGTTTCTCATCGTTTTAATGGTTTGATCAACCTCTAAAAAGGTGTCATCACTGCTGATATTTTCTGGGGGAACCGCTCTGACGCGAAGGTCATTGAGCAGGGATTTAAAATACTCTAAAATTGACCGTGCATCTTTGCTGATCATATCCGATTGTCAGCTCCCTTCCATTTTAACTATTACTATTTTTTACGTAATTTTAATCTTCGAACAGTCTATCATTTAGTTCCATCACCCATTGTTTACCGATGATAGACTGTACGACATGTAGTGAACATCTTTTATGCAGAATTGATTTCTGAGCTCACAAAATTTTCCAGTTACTGTGTTACGGCTTTAGCACTAAAACGACAGGTTCGATCACCGGTACACCAGCAATCAATTTCTTTGACAATAAAGGGTTTCCCGGAAAAATTCTCAAGCAAAGCCGAAATAAAGCCTTCATCATAGGTGCAGATCTCATACCCTTCCTCAGGCAATCCGGAACAATCCAGATCTTCTGAGACAGTCAAAATTAATTCGCCTTTTTCGATGTCTGCTTCTTCCACCCGAAGAATGCCCATGCCCAATTCCTTGAGCACCGCTTTCAGCTGATTGACAAAATTATTGAGCTCATCTGTTTTTGTGATCATATTCTGGTAAAATGCGTTTCCGGCCAGCTGACCGGCCTCATAAAAAATTTCATCGGTTTTTTGTATGCCGACATGTTTTTCGATGATATCTCTAAATGTAAATTGCATCAACCGATATACCTCAACCCGGGTGGTATTGCCCAAATTGGGACGTCCTTCGCCAATATCTCCCAATAGATCCCATGAAAACTCATATTTTCTTTTCACGATGATACCCTCCGATTTTAATGATTTAATATTTTTTCTGTTTTCTTATGTCATCCTTAAATTAATTTTATTTCATTATTTTACCACGTTGACCCGGGGGATTGTCAAGGTGCTTTAATTTGCTAAGCCGCTTTTTATCAACGAACATGTTTTATTTTGAAAACAAGGCCAATGAAATTTTTTTGAAAACGATTCTCATAAAAGTTGACTTGACAATAAAAAATTCTTCAGCTAAAATAGATAGCATGCTAAGTATTGGAGAAGTAATGAAAAAGCAACACTTTAATTTTGGAAAAACGGTGAAACAATTAAACAACATTATGGAAATGCAGTTTAACCATTTGCTGAAACAATGGGATCTGACCTCATCCCAGTTTTCAGTGATTATGTTTCTGCTGCATAATCAGGATCAGGAAATCAATCAAAAGATGATTGAAGAAGCCTTCCTTCTTAAAGGACCCACAGTTACTGGCATTGTCAAGCGCCTGGTGGAGAAAAATTTCATTCGGCGACGGCCAGATTGTCATGATCGGCGGATTAATTATCTGGAGCTAACCGAAAAAGGACAAGCCCTGGAACCGCTAGTGTGTAATGAGATAACCCGACTGGAAACCGATACCCTCCGTGGTATTTCAGAAGAGCATATCGATCTGCTGGAAGAACTCCTGAATCAGGTCTTGAGAAACATCACCTGCCCCGCCCCACCTACTGTCATTTAGTAATCGCAATACCGACAAACAACAAAGAATAATTAATTAGTACGATAGCGAAATGCAAACCTATCGTTTACGGAAATATTGTTCGATGCTAACCGTCAGCGAAGTTCACAACAGTATCGCATTGAACGATCACTTGGATTCAACGAAAGGAACATTTATGAAAAACGATTTATTTGAAAAGTACCCCATCCCTAAAGCGGTTATGACCCTGGCAATTCCCACTATGCTGAGCATGCTGGTGACGATTGTTTACAACATGGCCGATACCTACTTTGTCGGCCAAACTGGCGACCCCAACCAGGTGGCAGCTGTCACCCTGACGATGCCGATCTTTTTTCTGCTGATGGCCTTTGGTAATATTTTTGGCATCGGCGGTGGTTCCTATATTTCGCGGCTGTTAGGCGAGCGGAAAATCACCGATATCAAACACACCTCCTCCTTCGCTTTTTATGGCTCGATTGCGCTGGGCCTGATCGGGATGGTAGTATTCCTGGTCTATATGGATCAAATTCTGACGATTGCCGGCGCCAGCCCCAATACCATCGGCTTTGCCAGAGACTATTTAACCATTGTTGCCTATGGCGCTGTGGCCATCAGCCTGCAGAATTCACTGGCCCAGATTGTCCGGTCAGTGGGAGCTGCCAAAGAATCAATGATCGGGATGATGATCGGAACCATCGTCAACATCATTCTCGACCCGATTATGATTCTGGGCATGAACATGGGCGTTGCCGGAGCGGCCTGGGCCACCGTGATTGGAAATGTCTGTGCCGTTATTTATTTCATATACTATATTTTCAAACACAGTGATGTCCTCTCCATCGCCCCCAAAGATTTCCGAATGGAAGGCGCCATTGCCAAAAATACCTTTGCCATCGGGATTCCGGCCTCAATTAATAATATCCTGATGAGTTTTTCGATGATCATGCTGAACAGCTTTGCTTCAGCTTATGGCGATACTGTCATTGCCGCTTTGGGTGTTTCCGGCCGGGTCTTCTCCATCGTCGTCATGCTGGCGCTGGGTCTGGGCATGGGGATTCAGCCTTTTATCGGCTACAATTACGCCCAGCAAAACTATAAGCGGATGAATGATGCAATCAAGTTTACTGCTGTGGTTGGCATGATTATGGGCACCGTGGTGATGATCTTTTCGATCCTTTTTGCCACTCAGATCATCACCTTCTTTATCAATGACGCTGATGTCATTGCCATCGGCGCGACGATGCTGATTATTCAAATGCTGGTCAGTCCTTTTCTGGGCCTCCAGTTTATCGTCACCACGGTCTATCAGTCTTTAGGTAAGGCGATCCCTTCGCTGATCCTGACGGTTTGCCGACAGGGTCTGGCGTTTATCCCGATTCTGATTATTGGCTCGTCGCTGTTTCAGCTCCAGGGCATTATCTGGGCCCAACCCCTGGCCGATGTCGTTTCGATTATTCTGGCAGTTTCAATGTACACCGTTACCTACCGCAAACTTCGAGCCAGCAAAGCTGAACCTGTTTCCCTGGCCATGGAAGACAGTCTGGCCTAAAAATAACGCAAAAGCATCCTTTTAATAGAGGATGCTTTTTTTTGGTTCGTAAATGGATGATCACTGCTAATCCGGGTATAACAACTATATCAAATTTATAAGGGGGTTAACCCATGATTATGCTTGTCTTGAATTGCGGAAGTTCGTCGGTGAAATTTCAGGTTTGTCGGATGCCAGAGTATGAGGTTCTGGTCAAAGGTTCCATTGGCAAGATCGGCTACTCCGATGCGGAATTTAAACTAAAAATTAAAAATCATGTTCAAATCCTGGAAACGCTTCCTATTAAAGATCACGAAAGTGGTATTGATCTGATTCTAAATACCTTAAAATCGAAAGAAAAGTCATTGGGATTTGCCCTGACTGAACTGGCAGCTGTCGGCCATCGGGTGGTTCAGGGCGGTGAACAATGCAATGATTCTATTCCCATTACGCCCGCCGTCATTGATTATATTGAAAGCATCAAGGATCTGGCGCCGCTGCACAACCCCCATCACCTGTCTGGCATTTATGCCTGTGAAAAACTGCTGCCAGGCATTCCCCAAATCGCGGCATTTGACAATGGCTTCCATATGACCCTGCCTCGTCATGCCTATTTGTATGCCCTGCCTCTGGAGCTCACCGAAAAACATAAAATCCGGCGCTACGGATTTCATGGGATCGCTTTCCGAAGCATGGTTACCGAGGCTGAAAAATTTCTGCCAAAAGATTATGAAGGCTATCGGATTGTCAACATGATGCTGGGCAGCGGTACTACCGCCAATGCAGTTTATTATGGTAAATCAATTGATGTGAGCACCGGTTTCACGCCCCAGGAAGGCCTGATTCAGTCCACCCGGGCAGGTGACATGGATGCTGCCGCCTTGCTTTATTTAATGAAGCAAGAAAATCTATCCCTTAGTGATGCAGACACCCTGATTAATAAAAAGAGTGGTTGGCTGGGATTATCTGGAATGGGCAATGATATGCGTGAAATTTATGAAGCTTCTTTAATTGGAAATCAGCGGGCCAAGGATACCATTGCCACCGTCTGTCACCGCTTTCGCAAATATATTGGGGCCTATGCCGCTGAAATGGGCGGTCTCGATCTGCTCCTCTTTTCCGGCGGCGTCGGTGAAAATGCCTGGTATATCCGGGAAGCCGTCTGCACCGGTCTGGAATTTATGGGGATCGTATTGGACTCTCAAAAAAACCGGGAGCTGTCTGGAGAAGGGGTGATCAGCACCGCTGATTCTGGGGTTCAGATCCTGGTGGTCAGTGCCAATGAAGAAAAGGTGATTGCCGAGGACACCTTTGGGATCCTCAGCCACAGTGATTAATTGATCCAAGAACTAACGGATCAGAAATCTTATCAGACTGACCTTGCATTTCTTGCTTCACTGGCTTTGAGCCGATGTTCGGTGTGAACCATCCCGATGTTGGTGGTCATGACGTTCCCGGTGGTGGCTGGATAATCCAGAAAGATAGCAATAGTCACGGCAAGGGCCAATCCTTCCAGAGGAATCCCCAGCAGGTTGAACACAATCGTAAAGAGAAAAGCGCCCATACCCGGGGATGGCGGAACCGCCACCGAAAGAATCATACACAGGATCACTACCGGAATCATATCGGGCAATGAAAAAACGATGCCATAAATATTCCCTATAAACAAAGAAGTCAACAGCAACATCGGAATGGCATCCTGCTTGTTAAACAATACCCCTACCGGGATCGAAAAATGCACCACGTAATCCCGGATTTTCTGTTTACTCAGCGCAGTTGCCGTGTGACTGGCAAAGGCAGCACTGGAGCTGGCGGTAGATAAGGCAATCAACAAAAATGGAGCTGCGGCTTTGAGATAGGCCCGAGGGCTGATTTTTTCATAAAAAGCTAAACTCAATAGCATGGTTAGATCGACAATCAGGTAGGATCCAAGAATCAGGGCAATCAACCGAAAGGACCCCAGCAACGCGGCGCCTTCCCCAGAGATCACCATATTCAGGATACTGATAAACACCACTCCGGGCATTAACGCGCAGACCGCATCCAGAATGGTTGCAAAGATCAGATTTGCTTCGGTGATAATCCGAGTAATGGCAGGAAACCGACCTTTTAAGGTCAGCATCACAATCCCGCCAATAATGGCCAGAAAGATAATCTCCAGGGTATTGCCATCAAGAAAGGGCTGAATGATATTGGTGGGGATAATCCCAAACACCATCGTCCCGATCTGATTCCACAGATCACTCTGTCCACCCTGACTGGCGGATCCTGATTCCTCCAGCAGAAACAGCTGCGCTATCGTCAAGGAAACCGCTGATGCCAGCAGCATAACCACCATAGTCCAGGTCAGCAGCAGCCGGAAAATCCGCTTCATCTGGGCCAGGTTATCCATATTGAAAATACTGCCAATGGCCGAGAAAAACAGCACCGGGATAACAATAGCGTTAAGAAAGCCAAAAAATGTACTACTGATCGGACTCAGAATACCGGTACCGATCTGTTTGCCCAGATCAGGTGCCACCGCCTGAAAAACAAGCCCGGCGATAATCGCCCCCACCAGCGCGATGGCAGTGGTCAGGGCCGGGTTCAAGGGTTTCTGTTTTAGGGTATAGGAGACATTGTTACAACCTTTTTCATAGGAGTAGGTCACTGCCGACAGACCGATTAAAATGTTCTGGCCAATCCGATTATAGTCGGCTTCCTCATCTTCGGATGTTTCCGGTAGTGTCAGCGGGTTTTCCGGCGCCCCCCAGTAATTTAAGGCCAGGGTAATCGTTCGAAACCGTTTCTGAATGGACAATTCAAAACTGGCATTTGCTTCAGCATGCTCCACCCAATAAACAATGGCTTCCTCCACAAAGAGCTGGGCTTTCATATTGTCTGTTTTTGGACACTTGTATTGGTGTAGCAGTTCCTGAACAAATGCATTGGTTTCATCAAGGCTTGACAGGCACAGTGGTAAGATCTTTTTTGTTTCCATGGTTCCCCCTTATGCTTTGTATCTTAGGACTGCTATCTTTAAGAACCCCACCGCTGACTATTTTCGGGCTTCGGGATGTATCCAGAAGTCCAGAAATAACAGGGACACTCGCACAAATAACACAGGATACAATCATACCCTGTGTTATTCACGTTGATGGAAAACTATTATCATCATCAAATGGTGAATCGATTAGTCTAAGATTACCACTATTATACCACTTGACTCATTCTGCCGTCATCATAATTTAACTGCCAACTTACTCCAAATTTATCGACCAGGGATCCGTAAACCTTGCTCCAGAAGGTTTCCTGAAGTTCCATCTCCACTGTGCCCCCATCTTTTAATTTATAATACAGAATTTTGATCTCATCCAGATCGTCACTGAAGATCACCAGAGTCATCTTATCTTTTTGAATATCCGGCGATTTTTGGGGGGTAGCCGAAAGCAGCATCCTGATTTCATCGGCCTCCAGATCAGCCCGGATCACCACTTTGTCGGAACGATCTTGCTCGACCGCTTCTGGTTCGGGAAGCCTGTCACCAAACAAGATGATTTCCGGAATATCGGTGCCGAAAACGTCGGCATAGAATTCCACTGCTTCCTGACAATTGCCATTAAAACTAATATAGGGTTGTATCTGCATTTCAACACTCCTTTTTCCCTTGTATGCGAACGTTATGCTCAAGCCTTACATGGTTCGCTTCGAACTTTCTGTTTTAATCAATTTTACAGAACCATGACACTCTGTTACATTGTATAGCCTATTTTTTACGATTTAAACGGTTTCGGGTAAAATTTCTGTTAGTTTCTGTAAAATAAAATTGACCAAATGCAAATCTGCTGTTATTGTTATAAGGGCTGTTAATGGAGCTCTATTTTAATTCATTTCTGTCCGGTTTCAGGCAATAATTTATTTAACATCCGCAATCTGTGTTATAAAGGGAGGATTTTTTGTGAGTATACTATTTTTAATTATCGGGCTGGTATTATTAGTTAAAGGTGCCGATTTTTTTGTGGAGGGTTCGTCCTCCATTGCCAAGCGGTTTAACATACCCAGTATGGTTATCGGTTTGACCTTGGTGGCCTTTGGCACCAGTGCTCCGGAACTGGCAGTCAGTGTTTCCGGATCCCTTAACCAGGCCAATGGAATTGTCTTCGGGAATGTGGTCGGTTCCAATATTGTCAACGTCCTCTTTATCCTGGGAATCTCAGCTTTTATCAGCCCTATCAGCATCAAATCAAAAACAATTTTTAAAGAAATGCCTTTTGCTATTCTGACCACCGTCGCATTAATGCTGATGGTTATGGATGGATTGATCAACGGCGACCCCATCTCTGTGGTCTCCCGTTCTGAAGGGTGGATATTACTGTTATTTTTCGCAATTTATCTTTATTCGATGGTAGAGATCGCCATTCTTGGAAAGGAAGAATCCGAGGGTGAGATTCTGCTGTTACCGGTGCCAAAAAGCATTCTCTTTACCCTCGGCGGATTGGTGGCAATTGTTTTTGGTGCCGATCTAGTGGTAAATGCTGCCATCGAAATCGCCACCCTACTCGGGATGTCAGAAACCGTTATCGGTTTGACCATTGTGGCTATCGGCACCTCCCTGCCGGAACTGATCACCTCGGTGGTAGCGGCCAAAAAGGGCGAAAACGATATTGCTGTTGGTAATATTGTCGGCTCCAATATCTTTAATGTCCTTTTCGTTATGGGTATTTCTGGTGTAATTTATCCCATCAACATTGCCATGGAAAACTATGCCGATCTCTGGATATTGCTGGCGGCCATGGTCGTTGTTGTGCCGATGATGTACACCTCAAAAAAAATAAGCCGCTGGGAAGGCGTTGTGATGATGCTGGGTTATGTGGGCTATTCGGCCTTTATTATTATGCGCGCCATTGCCTAAATTAAATTTAAAAAAGCACGGGCCTAAAACCTGTGCTTATTTATGCGGCGACTTCATCATCAGCCTTCATACTGGCTGATCAACTGATCCATGGCGGCCACCGTGGCTTCTTTGGGCAGAACATAGGGGCTGCCGGGTAGGCTTCTGAAAAAGTCGTCAAAGGCTGCCACAATATTTTCTTCTCTTAATTTAATAGTTTTAAACACCTGCTGACCAGCTCTTTTGTAATGTAAAATCAAATGCACCAGAGTCGCTTCATTGACAAATTCGACCGCCGAATTCAAGGCAATCTTTTCTTCATCGAAGGCATAGGTTTTCCGCGCCTCCGCCTGAATATCGTCCCGAACCCGTTTAGTCAACATCAGCCGCTCGGCTGGGGTAAAGGGAGCGCAAACCTCATCGGGAAAGTACATGTTGCCATTTTCCATGAATACTTCCAGATTTTTCAGGGAAAACACATTGATCATCGACCGGTTTTCCTGTTTAAAATAGTCATAGAAGCGATTGGTGGCAGCCACCAATGGCTCATAAAAGGGTAAGTTCTTGCGAACCTTGTCAGCCACCATCTCATGCGTAGCATAATAGGCGAAACAGGGTAAGGGCTCCACCACCTGACGGATCCGATAGGTGGTGTCCAGGGAATAAATGGCAAATAAATCCCGGCTTTCTTCAATAAAGGGTTCGGTCTGCTGAAGGATATTCACAAAGCCTTTCTGATAGAGGCTGTAAAGCTCCGGATCATGATAGCAGATGGCCCGGCTGAAATCCCGGGAAATAGTAATCACATCTTCTGAGGTGAGGATAAAATATGGAAAGAGGACATTTATTTCCTGAGTATCCCCGGCTAAGTGATAACAATAATGAGAGTGGTAGGTGACATTGTTCAACAATGACAAGCCGAGCAATGTTTTAAGGGCCCCAAGTCCCGGATCGACAGCATTTTCATCACTGATATCCGGAAAACTCTGGACATCCTGTAATGTCAGATGTTTCTGGTTTCCCAGCATCTGCTGAAAAATATGCTGGTAGACCGCTTCAAAATGACTGGGAATTGCCAGCTTTAAATGGGGACGATCCCCGCAGAAAAGTTCTCGGTCAATGCTGGTTTCGATCATCGTCAGAACCGAACCGGATCCCGAAACGATCTGGATTTTATCCCGGGCATCGGTGGACGCTTCGCACCCGATTTTTTGCTTGATTTCTTTTGAAAATGGAATATGAAAGGTGGTTAATTCATAAATAATCCCGATCAGCTCCACTATTTTTTGGCGGTTGTAATAGGTGCGTTCACCCACCTGGGTTATTTCCAGCAGCGTCTGCAATTCTTCTGTTTCTGCATTTGAAAGGCGTAAGGACTTGCATAAACTGTTGAAAACTTTTTTTGTGGGCAGCCGTTCCCCAGTTTTAACCCGCTGGAGGGTGCTTCGGTTAATGTTACCCATTTCTGCCAGGGATTGAACGGTTTCCCCGCTTTCCTCTATCAGTTCTTCTATTCTTTTGCTAAATCGTGTCATCCGCTGCTCCTGTTTTGATTTATTTTGGGCCGTTGCCAACTCTCCTAAGCTTGCGATTTACAATAATCGGCAACAAAGCCATCATTGATTAAATTACTAAGTTTCGCAAATTCACAGGACTTTTTTGGGCTCTGAAAAACTACTTCCTCCTTTAATTATAGCCATGTTTAAACCAATTGCAAGATGTGGCGTTTAGTGTGCCAGAATATTCTGGTTTTTTTATTTCTTTACAAAGGACATCAACCAATTCCGAAACAAAAAATCGCTCCTCAGTTTAACTGAACGAACGATTCTATTTTTGTAATCCGGTCTTATTTATTTTTAAGTAGTTTTAAGCGATATTGCCAATGATATTATTGGCCCATTTAATGGACTCCCGATAATCATGATAAATATAGTAATCCTCGATTTTTAACGCTTCGGCCACTGCCTCAACCAGCGCCCAATCCCCTTTTTCATAGGCCATCATCAATTCATAGATGGGCAAGAGAATCCCCTGCTCCTTTATCAATACATCAAGAATCGATTGAGGCAGCGTAATCCCAGCCAGTACCACTTCCATGGGCTGATCCAGAATGGCATCCAGAATGCTGAACAGTCCCATCAGGGCAGCATCATGTTCCAGCTCGATCATCCCAGCTCTCTTGCTCAGCGATTCGGCAAAACGAGTGCGAATCAGGGATATTTTGATGAGTTCGGTGGGTTTATCCTTGCTGAATTCATGGATCATTAAAATACTGATCCAACGTTCGAATTCTCTGAGACCGATATAGCTTAAGGCAAATTTAATGCTTCCGATCGATTCGCTGCCTGCCCGGAAACTGGCCAGCCGGAGCAACCGATAGGTCAGAGTCACATCCTGTTCGATGAAATTTGCCAACCGGTCAAAAGAGGGTTCATCAGCATGGATTTCGGTCATCAGCTTAAGATACTGAATCTGCGAAGGGGTGGCCCGAAAGGACCGGCCGGCAATCCGGGGCTTGCTGAAGAAATAGCCCTGAAACAGGGTAAAGCCCATTTTTTTCGCTTCTAGAAATTCATCCCGAGTTTCCACTTTTTCGGCCAGCAATGTTTTTCCTTGAGCCAGACCAGCCTGAATATCATCGACAATGGTATCCAGAGGGGTTACCATAATATCGTATTTGATAATATCAGCCAGCGGGGTCAGCGGGTAGGTTTGATAGGTCTGAGCAAAATCATCAAGGGCGATACTGTAACCCATTGCTTTGATATCGGTCAGGCGCTCCATCAGGTTGTTACTGACCTCGATATTTTCCAACATTTCCACAATCATCCGATCGGGTTTGATCAGTTCAACGGCCTCGGAGTGGATAAAGATCTCATCAAAATTGATGAAAGCAATTTTGTCTTCGATAAGATTTTCCAATCCGGATTCAAACAACCCGGTGATGACCATGGCGGTTGCGCCCTGGGAAGATTCCCCGCCAAACTGAGTTGACTGGCTGTTAAGCCGAAACAAAAGCTCATATCCGTATACTTCAAGCTGAGCGTTGAAAATCGGTTGTCTGGCAATAAACATAGGGCCTCCTAGGTTTGATTTAATATCAAGTAAATTTATATTTGTCTTATCCTTGACAATATGTTATTCTAACACTCTGTTTCATTTAAGACAAGAATTTTGTAGGTTTGAGGGTGCGGGTATTCTCTAACCACGTCTATAAAAATCCTTTTGATGACTCATTAAATAAAAGCACCATGACTCAGCGCCTGCCAGTTATATTTCTGGTGTTTTCCTAATTCTTATGTTCCTGATGAAAATTTCGTCAAACTTAATAAAGGAATTTGTTATTTTGCCGGCTTTCCGTAGGCGAACTTTCCTTTAAAGATCAGCTGGCCATTCCGATCATAGGAACGCCCTTCGCCATGCCAGACCCCACTGACAAATTCGCCCTCGTATTTGAGCTGGCCATTATCGTAATATTCTTTGCAATGCCCGGTGGGAACCGAGGGATCTTTGATCTTTTCCTGATTGCTGGGGATCCTGGCAAAATTGCCTTCGCATTTGAGTTTACCGTTAGTATCAAAAATCCGCCCCTGACCGGCTGCATAGCCATAGGTGAAATTACCGATATATTTGAGTTTGCCGTTTTCCTCATAGAGTTTCCCTTGGCCTGAGGCCAACCCGTTGACAAAGGTTCCTTCATATTTCAGGATACCGTTTTCGTAATACTCTTTTCCTGGTCCCACCTGGACAGCGTTAACAAAAACCCCTTCGGAGGCCAGCCGGTTATTGACAAAACGCTGGCCGTTAAAATGGCTGCCGACATAGTAACCGATAATGTAACCGTCTTTGCAGGGGATTTTTAGCTGGGGTTGCTGGCCATCTCCTCGGATGTTATTCTGAGATGTCAGATAGAGCCAGATGCCGATGCCAACGATGACCATCAGGACAAGAAAAATAATGCTGCCCATATCTACCTCGCTTTTTATGGAATGATAGCTTATTATAACCTCTGTGGCGATGATTCGACAAGTTTTTCTGCAAAATTTGGAGTTTCGGTTACGCTGGCGAAGGCAGCTTCGTATTCCAGCATCATTGCGTCCAGCGCCGCCAGGGTGGTTTCGGTGGGCAGAACGTAATCGCTGTCTGGCAGGCTGGTGAAAAACTCCTTAAACGCCGCAATGATGCCAAACTCCCGGAGTTCGATGGTTTTATAGATCACCCGGCCATCGATTTTATAGTGAAGAATCAGACGCAAGCAATCAGCGCTCTCGTAAATAAACTCCATCGCTGAGTTCAAAAACAGTTTGTTGTCATCCAAGGCAAAGAGGCTTCGGCGATTATAAAGCAGATCATCCCGGATCTGTTTTAAGGCGGTCAGCCGTTCAACCGGCGTTAGCAGATGATAGATTTCTTCCGGATAAGCCAAACTGCCATCTTCCATAAACTGCCGCAGGTTTTTCAGTGAAAAGACATTGAGCATGCCCCGGCTGACCTGCCGGAAATAATTGTAATAGCGGTCCACCGCCTCCAGTAGCGGTTCGTAATGGGGAAAATGCTTATTCAGCTTGGCTTCCAGCATGTCCCGGTCGGTATAATAAGCAAAACAGGGCAACGGTTCAACGATAACTTCTACCTTAAATTTCCGGTCCAGATCAAAAACCTTGAAGAGATCATTGCTCTCCAGAATAAAAGGCTGGGTGGATGCCAGCATTTCCTCGAAACAGTCGCAGTAAAGGCGATAAAAGGCCGTATCCTGGTAGAGCACCGCCTGGGTCAGATCCCTGGAAATAGTGATGACAGCGCTGGAAGTTAAGATAAAATAGGGGAACAGGGCGCTTATTTCCTGGCCGGGGATGACCTTTTCTGTTTGTTGCAGGCAGCAATGGGACTGATAATTCACATTGTCCAGCAGCGTCAGGGCAATCAGATGTTTCAGGGCCCCCAGCATCGGATCGGCGGCCCTGTCGCCAACTTCCCGGCGCAGAGTCAACACATCCTGAAGACTTAATTGTTTTTTATTCCCCAGCAGCTGCTGAAAAAGATAATCATAAACCGCCTGGAAACCATAGGGAATGGCCATTTTCACTGCCGGATCGGCGGCCTGAAACAATTCCCGGTCAATGTTATGCTCAATCAGGCTCAGCACCTGTTTTTCTCCGGAGACGATCTGCAGGGACTGCACCTGATTGCCCGTGTTTTCAACGGATTCTTTCTGACTGATCTCCTTGGAAAAGGGGATCTGATATTCGGTTAATTCAGAGATTGTTTCAATGAGCTCAATGATCTTCTTCCGGTTAGCATAGATGCCATCGCCGACCTGAGCGATTTCCAGCAGGGTTTCCAGTTCCGCCTCTTCCGCTGGTGAAAGCCGTAGGACTCTGGTCAATTTTTTAAAAAATACTCGCGTAGGCAACCGTTCCCCAGACTTAACCCGCTGTAAAGTGGTGCGATTGAAACTTCCCATTTCCGCCAGGGACT
Source organism: Acetobacterium sp. (assembly GCF_041752335.1). Lineage (GTDB taxonomy): Bacteria > Bacillota > Clostridia > Eubacteriales > Eubacteriaceae > Acetobacterium. The sequence continues at coordinate 42,693 of NZ_JBGSHG010000030.1, forward strand.
GGACAGTTTCACCGCTTTCCATAATATATTCTTCTATTTTTTTACTGAGTAATGACATAAGACCTCCCCATGTTCGCAATGTTGCCTGTTTCGACTTTATTATTTTTCCTTAAAGATTTTTATTCAATTATCCTTGCTACTATTCACCGTCTTAATAATCATAATGGTTTTACCCTTGACTTACAAGTGTAATTTTTTGTGATTGTTACAAATTAGGCGCTTTGTCAATCTCAGACCTCGGAAATCATCCCCTGTTCCAGCGATTCTGAATAGGGGGATTTGTTTAATTTGCGCTATCTAGTCTCAGTTTTAATTTTCTTTTCTGCTTTTTGAGCGTACATCCGCTGATCGGCCTGGTTAAAAAGTTCTTCCCATGACCACGGCTTATCTCCCAGCGTGTTTTCTTCATCCCCATGACAATAGCCTACCGACAGGCTCAGCTTCAGAATGTGATCAGCTATGCTTTCATTGTAGGTTGAAATAATGGTAAAGATCCGCTTTTCAAGAGTCTCAGTGGTGGTGGATTCACAGTCATAGACAATGATATAAAACTCATCGCCCCCCACTCTGGCCACCAGATCGGTTTCTCTGAAGGCTTTTTTAAGCACCCGACCAGCGGCCGTGATCAGCTCATCCCCCCAGGCATGGCCATACTCGTCGTTAACTCGCTTGAGACCGTCAATATCGCAAACAAAAGCACAAGTATGAGCGGGTATTTGATGCTGGCTGGTTGCTTTATTAAAATAATTCCGGTTATACAGCCCGGTGAGGGAATCGTGATAGCTGATATAGGCGACCTCATCACGGGAACGTTCCAGCAGCTCATATTGCACCGAATTGGAAATGGCCAGGGCACTGACCCGGGCAACACTCAGGGCAAAATTGGCATAGTCATTAATTTTTCCCGGCTTCTGAAATTCCCCGATTTCCAGGGCCCCAAAGGTTTCGCCATAGCGGCTTAGTTTTACTACCAGATAATGCCGGTTCTGATCGATGACAAATGCATCCTCCGGGTTCTTAAATTCTGTTCGGATATAGGTCTCAAAATAATCATCATCCCCGGCCTCCAGAAAACGAACCCGACCGGCGCCAAAAATATAAGCAAATAGCTCTTTGATTTTGGCAATGATATCCCGTTTTTTTGTATAGCCGGTGATTTCCTCTATGATATGCAGCACTGCCGCATATTCCGCCCCCTTTTTTTTCAGCTCATCTAGAATCAGCTTTTCCTCTTTTGGCCCTTCTCGGGTCTGCCGCCATTCATTGATAAGTTTACCCAGATAAAGGGACAGCCCCTCCATCCCCACATAGATCATCCGATAGGGCAGATCCACATAGGCCGCAAAAGCCGTCAGCAGTTTCTCAATGGCTGGATCGTTACCGGTATCCAGCAGCACCAGTTCCGAACAGCACTCCTGATAGAATTTCCGGGCCGTTTTCTGATCAAACCCCGCTTGGGCCAGCCATTTTTCCCAACCATGAAGCCAGCCACTGGTAACGATATAGCCCCCCTTTTCAATGATGTAATCAATAAATTTTTCGTTGACGTAATCGTGAAAACAATAGTTCCCCAGGGATACCCCCAATTGGGCATCGTCCTGGGACAACATTTTGGACACCACACAGTTCCGGCTGGCGATAATTATTTTTTCACCCAGATCCTCCGAAATTTGCTGTGCCACCGCCTGCTTTTTTTTGCGATCATTACATAAACAATTAAAAGGCACCACCGTTACAAAATCAAAATGGTTCTGCTCAATAATCTGGCGGTAATCCCAGACGAAGTTTTCACAGACATAGAGATTAAGATGCATCCTGATCCGCTCCTATCCATTCAAGAGGATACTGTCCCCATTCCCCCACTGTTTCGGCAATGGTGGCTAACACATCTGACGGCACCTGATAGGGGATTTCCCCATGGGAGTCGGAGATCAGCAGTCCCCCGCCGACCCCGGCCTGGCGGATCAAAGTTTTGACGGTTATCCTGGTTTTTTCCAGACTCCAGTTGACCATTTCGATGCCATTAAGGTTTCCTGCCAGGGCGATCCGATTCCGGGATCGGGCCTTTAAAACCGGTGCATCATCCCCCTGACCGAAGCCCAGAAGGGCAGTTTTGCTATTGATAATTTCATCCAGCACCGGCAGGACAATCCCCGAGGCCAGATGGGTAGCTGTAGGACCCTTGATTTTTGCCAAGGTCTGGCAATCACAGGCGTAGCCGGTTTTTAAATAGGTAGCTTTTTCAATGATGGTGGGTGAAGCCAGGGGATTGAAATAACAGATCGCTGTGGCCCCTGCAGCCAGCTGGGCATTAGCCCAGTTAACACAAAATACACTGTTGAGAGCCATCAGCTGATTAAACAGCTTTGGTCTGAAATAAATCAGTTCCAGATATTTTTCGAAGCCCAGCTGCATGATTGGCAGTGAAAACGGCGACATGACCACCCCGATAATGGGAATGCTGTCTCCTGCTGCCTGTTTCAGCCGCCGGGTCAGCTCCAGAATCCGCAGCAGTCCCGGGCTGGTTCCTAGATCCGGCAGAGTCAGGCTGGGAATGCCCTCCAGGCTGGTAATCAGCGGTGCCCCGGCATTGGGCGGTTCGTCATCAACAAAAAGCACCTCGCCACCAAAGGCCTCGGTTTCAATGGCAGCATAGGTAAAGGTATAAAGGCAGTCGTTGTGATATTTTTTTTGCAGCATCAGCTGGGTATTCACCACCAGATCTACATCCATAAAATAATCTTTAACCGACATTTCCAATTCCCGGGCACCATAGAGTGAGAATAACAATAACTGCGGGACCCGATCCGGTTCTTGATTGGCCATGGCTGTCAGTACTCGCTCCATTGATGACATTACTGTTTTCATTGTCGATCCACCAGCCTTTCAATGATTGAAATCACCGCCGTAGCATTTTTACCGTCAGCGTCGGCCCCTACCTGCTGCCAGAGACTGCTATCAAAGCGGAAAGGTGCGCCACCCACAATCAGGCGGGTTTTCAGTTTGCGCTGATCAAATTGTTCTCGAATCCCTTTGACCTTAAGAGCCGAAGGCAACATTAAAGTTGAAACCATTAGCACATCGATGCGATAGGCCATCGTTTTATCAACCATCTCATCCACGGAGAGGCCGTCTCCAAAATCAAAAATTTCAAATCCTTCGGCCTGAACCACAGCTTTGACAATGCGTTTACCCAAAGCGTGACGATCAATTAACACCCCAATACCGATTTTTGGACTATTTTTTCGCTCAATCCTAAATTCCGGCAGCATCCGGGCAATTGTTTCCTCACAGATTACCCCACTCATATAAATCTGGAATAGGGAATAATCCCCAGCCTCCCATCCATCTCCGATGATTACCAGAGTCTCAGTGATTACCCGTTCCACATCCTCAAAGGATTGGTGCTGTGCCGCCACATCCCGGAGCACGATTTCTGAACCGATGCGATCCATGGACAATAATGCGTCTAAAAAAAGCTGTGTGTGACTGTCTCTCTGTTTCATTTGTTTACCAACTTTCACAAAATCTTTGAGAATCTGTCTTCCCACACCCACTCCATTATGGGTTGCGGAAACCTTTGCGAATAACATTATATTACCCGATTATTAATAGGGTAAACAAGATTCTTGTCGCAAATGATTAAGTACGGAGGATCCGCTTTATAATAGCATTACATTACCAACACCATTAATGATTCATATCTGTGATTTATTTAGAATGACTCTTGATTTCTTTTCTACTCCGCGTTATAATTTTTACAGAACCAAATGAATAATATTGAACATAATTTTTTTCACTAGGAGGATTTAATATGGCAATTGTATGGACTCAGGATTTATCTGTCGGCGTCAACAGCATTGACGGACAGCATCAACAATTATTTAAAATGGCTGATGATCTTTTTGAAGCCGGTAAAAATGGCAAATCCAAAGAAATGGTCGGTGACCTGCTGAATTTCTTGGATGCTTATACCAGACAGCATTTCCGTGATGAAGAAAGCTATATGGCCAGCATCAAATACCCGGGCCTGACTGAACAGCAAACCGCCCACAAGAATTTTGTGGCGGAACTTACCAAGCTAAAAGCCGCTTATGATACATCCGGCGGTAATATTTCAGTGATCATCAATGCTAACCAGATGGTGGTTGATTGGCTGACCAAGCATATTTCCGGTATGGATAAAAAAATTGGCACCTACGCCAAAACTTTATAATTAACAATTAAAATCCCACCCAGGACTTTTTCTAGTCACAGGTGGGATTTTTTGTATTCCGTTGGAAATTCTTTTATTGTTAATCCGTTTATTGCCAGTTAAACCAGATAGCGTTCCAGTCCGACTGCCGTCTTGGTTGGCAGAAATTCCAGCACATCATAGTCCGCCACTTTTTTAATGAAAAAGGGATCTTCAGCGATCATCGTCCAGACTTCTTCTTTATCTTTGGCCTGACAGAGAATCACCCCCCCAGTCCGGGGTCTTTTTCGGCCGGATAAAACAAATTTATCCAGCTGGTAATAGCGCTCCAGATAATCAATATGAGCAGGGATGACCGCATCCACTTCTTCCACCGGGCGGATGTAATTTAGTAAGATAATAAACATATTCTTGCTCCTCGTTTTTAAAATTTCAAGCCATAGAAGTGCCCTAAGTTTAGCAGCTCCCTACATCAGCACAATCAGACTGAATGCCATCAGCATCATCCCGGCGATCAGCCCGTAAATGGATAGGTGGTGTTCGCCGTATTCCCGGGCGGTGGGCAGCAGCTCGTCCAGTGAGATAAAGACCATGATCCCGGCGATGCCGGCAAACAAAATCCCGAAGACGGTGTCATTGAGAAAGGGCAGCAGGATAAAATAGGCCAAAAGCGCCCCCAACGGCTCGGCCATGCCGGAAAGCAGAGACCAACCGAGGGCCTTTTTCCGGTCTCCGGTGGCACAGAAAACTGGAATCGCCACCGACATCCCCTCGGGAATATTATGAATAGCCACCGCAATGGCTATGGCCAATCCCAGGGAAGGCTGCTGAATAGTTGAAACAAAGGTGGCCATTCCTTCGGGGAAATTGTGGATGGCAATGATCACGGCGGTGAAGATACCGGTCCGCAGCAGTTTCTGACTGCCATCCACCGGACAGGAGGCGGCTTCTTCGATCATATGGGTCTCGTGGGGATTTTCGTAGGAGGGCACCAGCTTATCAATAATGGCAATCATCAGCATCCCGCCAAAAAAGGCGATAACATTGACCCAGATCCCCGTTGCTTCACCCAGATTGGCAATCAGCAGCCGCCGGGACTCAAACAGCAGTTCCACAAAAGATACGTAAATCATGACACCGGCGGAGAATCCCAGCGCCACAGATAAAAGTTTGGTATTGGTTTTTTCAAAAAGCAGCACAATCAGCCCGCCGATACCGGTCGACAAGCCGGCCAGCACGGTCAGGAGGATGGCGATCGCTAAGTTAGAAGAGTTCATTGTTTCACATCCTTATGGGTTTTTCGATTGCCGGGAAATACGGCAACAGAAATAATATATCACGAATGCGTCAAAATTGAAACAGGAAAAGTCACCGCTCCGTGGTTGCGGAAAAAACGCATAAAAAAAGAAGCATTCCGCTGGATGATAGAGATCCGGGCTATCGCTTCTTTCATAGGATTTATGCTTATCAATCGAAGCATTAGAATAAACTGTTTGCCGCTTTTCGACCGGATTGCCCCAGCACCGGTTTTTTAGGTTGCTGAGGCTCAGCAGGCTTGTTATCATCCTGTCGGCTTTTCATTTCCCCGTTATAGGCGGCCACGGAAATCTTGCCGGATAAAACCAGGCCCTTCAGTTCTGAACTGGTGTAGCCACCCAGCTGGTTGCCGGAAACTTTCTCGTCTTCGGTTTCATCGACCTCAGCGGTTTGGCTTTTGGTTTCCTTTTTTTCGCGGTTTTCTTTTTCATCGTCGCTGGGTATCCGTGACGATTTCTGATCAATAATGGAATTGCCCTGGTCGGTATCGCTGTTGACGGTGTTATTTTCGCTTTTCATCCGATACCCCACATATTCCCGGCTGAGTTCCATGGTGTCGTATTTGTAATATGAATTGGCCGCATTGGCGGCATTCTGAGGGTTCACGCTGTCCCCGGTGGGTTTAATGGTAACGGCATCAATTTTCTTTGACAGCGAAATAGATGGCCCCTGGGCCTCGACGGCGTTTAAACTGATTGGATCCATGGCTTTCCCCTTTCATATGGTGGCACGCTCTGGCAGCGATGCGCTGAGCTGGCAATTCGCTCGTGATATTATTTAAAAGCAGTATACCACAATTGCTCACAAATTTCATCACATTTCGTAAAAACTCTTCATGTTCTATATAAAAGTTTTATATAAAAAGACACCCTGGTTACCCGGGGAATGACTGATCGTTTGTAACTGCCGTACCGACCAATTGTTAATCTGTTGTTCGCTGCGGGATCGGACAGGTTTATCAACCTGTTCGCCCCGATGCGTACAACATGATGTAACAATTGTCGGTACTAGGTTATCTTTTATTTTACAGACAAAACACCCCGGTTACCCGGGGTGCCTGTGTTGATCCGATTGTTTTAGAATTTTTTATAAGCCTTAGCTCCGGCCAGGACTTCGACGACTTCGTCAAAGGATGAGCCGATGGATGCTTCCACAGAACTGAAAATCGTTCCTTCGACGATGGGCGCATCAATGATCTTGACCTGACTGCCGCCTTCCCGCATTTCGATGGCCATTTCCGAGCTCATCACGGCACTGCCGAGATCAACCAGAATAACCACCCCATCGCCTTGATCAACCGCTTCAATGCCGACCAGAATTTTGGAAACATCGGTACCGATGCTGCCATCTTCCATCCCGCCGGCGGCTGCGATGCTGGCCTCAGGTGCCATTTGTTTAGCCAGTTCGACGGCCCCTTCAGCTATTTTCTGACTATGAGAAACAACTACGATTCCTACCATTTCTTAATTACCTGCCTTCGCTGCGACTTCTTTAGCTGCCTGAAAAACATACGCCATCGAAGTGGCGCCGGGATCCTGATGCCCGATACTGCGTTCACCCAGATAACTGGCTCGGCCTTTCGTGGCAATGATGGTTTTGGTATATTCGACCCCATCCCAGGCGGCGGTTTCCGCGTCGACCAGGGCTTCGCTCATCGATTTACCAGCGGCAATGCTGGCTTTAATAGCATCGATGGCCGGAATCATACTGTCGAGAATGGTTTTTTCACCCTGAACCGCTTTGCCCCGGAACTGAATCCCACCGACGGCTTCATCAAAGGCCAGAATCACATCCTGATCGGATAATTCTTCCTTGCCTTTAACCGCTGCCCCGGCTTTCATAAACGCCGTGCCGTAAAGGGGCCCGGAGGCTCCACCAACGGTGGAAACCAGGGTCATCCCCACTGATTTTAAAATATCATCAATATTTTTATCTTCAACCGTCGGTAATTTCTCCAGCACGGCCTTAAAGCCCCGGCTCATGTTAATGCCATGATCACCGTCCCCGATTGCCTGATCAAAATCGGTCAATTCTTGTCGATGTTCTGCCATCTTATTCGCATAAAGCCGAATAAAATCCAGCACTTCTGCCTTTGTTGCCATTTATTTTCCTCGTTTCTATGTGTGGTGTTTTTAGTACATTTTGAAGCCGATGGTATCAGCTTGGGCCAGTAATAAGTCTTTCAGTTCGGCGTCCAGTTTTAATAAGGTAATGGATGCGCCAGCCATGTCGATGGAGGTCATGTAATCGCCTACGAATGTTTTGAAAACTTTAACGCCCTTGTCAGCCAAAATTTGCTGAACCCGACGGTTTAATATATACAGTTCCATCGGTGGGGTAGCGCCGGCACCATTGATCATCACGGCAACTTCGTCGCCAGCTTTTGGATCCATATCTTTTAAGATCCGTTCCATCAGGTAATCGACGATTTCGTCAGCGGTCTGGATTGGTTTTCGTTCGGTTCCCGGCTCGCCGTGGATCCCGATACCCAGTTCCATTTCATCTTCCGTCAGTTCAAAGCCCGGTTTTCCAGCAGCGGGAACGGTACACGGTTTTAACGCCACACCCATGGTCCGGACGTTGGCAATAACCTTTTCGGCTGTCGCTTTGACTTCATCCAGGCTGGCGCCAGTTTCGGCTTTGGCACCGGCAATTTTATGGACAAACACGGTTCCGGCAACACCGCGGCGGCCGGTCGTATAAAGACTATCTTCAACAGCAACATCATCATTGGTAACCACGTTGGCAACCTTGATGCCTTCAGCTTCGGCCAGTTCAGCGGCCATTTCGAAGTTCATGATATCACCGGTGTAATTCTTGATAACTAATAATACACCTTCCCCGGCATCAACCGCTTTGATCGCTTCAAATACCTGGTCTGGGGTGGGAGAAGTGAAAACCGAGCCAGCAACAGCACCGTCAAGCATCCCTTTACCGACAAACCCGCCGTGGGATGGTTCATGACCACTGCCGCCGCCGCTTACCAGAGCAACCTTGCCGACTTTTTTGTCAGCGCGGACCAGCACGTCAAACCCTTCAACACGGGCAACATATTCGGGATGGGCCAGAACGATACCTTCCAGCATTTCATTTTCCACATTTTCTACATCGTTAATAAATTTTTTCATAAGACTTCCTCCTATAAACATTATTAGTACTCTAATCCATACTATAACACGTTTTTACCCATTTTGAATGTAAAAAAACGATATCAAAAGATTTTTTTTGGACGATTTCTACCAATACAAGAAAAATTACGAACTAAAGTGGTAAAAAATCGATCTGTCAATAGGGTTGGGGGCAGCTGGATAAAATTTATGTTAATCTTTTGTAAATTTTGTACAGTGTATAAGGGGTTGAATGATGGATAACGCTATACTTAAACCAATAGGTTATCCTGCCGTACCGACCAATTGTTAATCTGTTGTTCGCTGCGCTATGCGAAATCTGCTTTGCTCCTTTCGCATTAGTCGCGAGCAGTTGTCAACTACAAACAAGTTTGTGCTTGGCTCGTTGCCTGCGCGCAGAATCGGACAGGCTTTGCATTGTCCGCTCCGATGCGTACAACATGATGTAACAATTGTCGGTACTATCTTTACTGCCTAGTCACCCTAAACCAATGCCGCCTTCATCTTGCGAACGTAGTCGGAGAGCGGGCCGGTGGACGCGGCACCGTGCTCGGCGATGATCCGGACGATGGCGCTGCCGACGATGACGCCATCGGCCAGCTGTGAAATCGTCGTGGCCTGTTCCGGAGTCGCAATGCCAAAGCCCACGGCAACAGGTGTATCCGTTACCTTGCGAATGTCTTCAATAATCGCCCCCAGATCGGTTTTGATCTCACTGCGAACCCCGGTGACCCCCAGCGAAGACACCAGATAGATAAAACCCGTCGCCTGTTTGGCCAGCATCTGAATGCGATCCTCGGAGGTCGGGGCGATCAACGTGATCACGTCGACGTCATGGGCCTGGGCGACACTTAAAATCTCGCCTTTTTCTTCAAAGGGCAGATCCGGGATAATGATGCCGTTAATCCCATTTTTCTGACAGGCGCTAAAAAACCGTTCTACCCCGTAAACAAACACCGGATTCATATAGGTTAAAAAGACCAGCGGCATGGCGGTCTGGGACCGAACCCGGGCGACCATGTCAAAGATCTTATCAGTGGTGGTGAAGACGCTCAGAGCCCGTTCGTTGGCCGCTTCGATCACCGGCCCTTCGGCGATGGGATCGGAAAAAGGAATGCCGATTTCAATCAGGTCGGCCCCGGCCGCGTCCATGGCCAGGATAAACTCTTCGGTTTTATCAAGTGACGGATCACCGGCGGTTAAAAAGGCGATAAAAGCTTTCTGATCCACAAAGATCTCGGATATTTTATTGGCTTTAATTTTATTTGCTTCTATTATATTACTCATAAATATTTTCCCCCTTGTATCGGGCAATCGCTGCCACATCCTTGTCGCCCCGGCCGGAAACATTGACGATGATGATCTGGTCTTTTGTCATCGTCGGTGCCAGTACCATCGCATGGGCAATGGCGTGGGCTGATTCAATGGCCGGAATAATCCCCTCGGTGCGGGACAGGTAGAAAAAGGCGGCGACGGCCTCATCATCGGTGATCGGCACGTATTCAGCCCGTTTGGTATCGTGGAGATGGGCATGCTCTGGCCCGATGCCGGGATAGTCAAGCCCCGCCGAAATCGAGTAAACTGGGGCGATCTGGCCGTATTCGTCCTGACAGAAATAGGATTTCATGCCATGGAAGATCCCCAGACTGCCATTGGCAATGGTGGCCGCATGGAGGGCGGTATCCACCCCTTTGCCCGCCGCTTCACAGCCGATCAACTGCACTTCGGCGTCGGGAATAAAGTTATAAAAGGCCCCGATGGCATTGCTGCCGCCGCCGACACAGGCGATCACGGCGCTGGGCAAACGGCCTTCTTTTTCAAGAATCTGGGCCCGGGCTTCCTTGCTGATGACGCTCTGAAAATCGCGCACCATTTCCGGGAAGGGATGGGGCCCCATTACCGATCCCAGGACGTAGTGGGTATCGTCGACCCGGGTAGTCCATTCCCGGAAGGTTTCGTTAACAGCGTCCTTCAGGGTCATCGTCCCGGAGGTGACCACATGAACCGTGGCACCCAGCAGCCGCATCCGAAAGACGTTCAGGGCCTGACGGTCGGTGTCTTCCTTGCCCATAAAAATCTCGCATTCAAAACCCATCAGGGCCGCGGCGGTGGCCGTGGCGACGCCATGCTGACCGGCGCCGGTTTCGGCAATCAGCCGGGTTTTCCCCATTTTCTTGGCCAGCAGCGCCTGTCCCAATACGTTGTTGATCTTATGAGAGCCGGTATGGTTCAGATCTTCCCGTTTGAGATAAATCTTGGCCCCGCCCAGATCGGCGGTCATTTTCTTGGCATAATAAAGCCGTGAGGGCCGGCCAGCGTATTCATTCAATAATTCGGTTAACTCGGCCTGAAAGGCCGGATCGTTTTTATAGTGTTCGTAGGCTTTTTCCACTTCAATAATGGCATTCATCAGGGTTTCTGGTGTGTACTGACCCCCGTGGATCCCGTATTTTCCTTTACTCATTTTCTTTCTCCTTTTTCGTATCGTCCTTTATTGGACTGCCGTGAGCTTTGCTGACGGTTTTGGGACAATTTTGGGTGAACTTGAGGTTGGCACTTCGCTGGCGTACCGACCAATTGTTAATCTGTTGAATGCGCACAATTCGTACAGTTGCATATAAACAACGTTGAAATATTAAGTTCAGTCTGCAACTGTTCGCCTTGAGGCACACAACATGATGTAACAATTGTCGGTACTTGGTTATGTTAATTACAAGGTTCGTTTTTTAAATTCACAAAATTGTTTTTGGGAACCGACAGCGAAGCTATGATTGTTCGTATCTTGTGTTATGGCGGTAGTGCCAGTCCAATGCAATAATACATTCCATAGAGTATATAAATAATACAATGTAGTCAATCTCGGTTCGTAGAGGCGATTATCAATCGCCTGAGAGCTGTTGATTTTTAAAATTGACGTATTAACATAAGATCGACGTTCCGGGCGGTCAATGATCGCCCCTACTAAATAATGCTCTGCGTCAGTGCTTTTATTTGGATCTTTTATTAACGGTTAATCTTCCTGATCATTTCCACAATTTCAATAATTTTGTCCCGGTCTTTGACCCCGTCGGTTTCGACGCCGCTGCTGATGTCGACACAGTAGGGATTGACCTGCTGGATTGCGGCTTTAATGTTATCTATGTTGAGGCCGCCGGCGAGAAAGAAATCGCCGCTGACGCCGGCCAGCAGCTCCCAGTTGAAGGCCGCCCCGGAACCGCCGTATTGGCTGGGGTCGTAGGTGTCAAAAAGCCGATAATCAGCGGCGGTAGTCCGGATGTCGGCCGGACTGCTGATCCGGAAAGCCTGGATCACCGGCAAACCAGTTTGGGTTTGCAAGAGCCGCACCGTGGCCTCGTCCTCATCGCCATGGAGCTGGATGAGATCGATGATGCCCGCCGCGGCCAGCGCAATGATCTCGGCCACCGGGTGATTGACAAAAACCCCCACCGCGGCAATGCCGGGATCCAGGGCCTGTTTTAAGGCCCGGGCCGTTTCTAAATCGACCTGGCGCTTACTTTTGGCAAAGACAAAGCCAATATAATCCGGCCGGGCCGCGTTCACCGCCGCAATATCTTCTAAGCGGGATAAGCCGCAGATTTTTATTTTTGTCATGGTTAACTCCTCGTTCTTAATTCCATCCGGCGCCGATTTTATAATAAACGTTTGGCATAAAATCCACGCTTGCGGGCGGACACTGTCCGCCCCGACAACCTAACACATCACGTTGATGGATACTATTTAAACGACACCGTCTATCATCAATTCGTAAGGGCGATCCGTGATGACCAAGGGGTCAGACCCTCGCCCTCACCACAGCCGCAGCTACCCCCGCAGCTGATCCAGCGCCCCCTGCTTGTCCCCACTTCGCATCAACTTTTCGCCAATCAGCACCGCATTGGCCCCATTTTCCCGCAGTTTCGCGATATCTTCCGCGGTACGTATCCCACTTTCCGAAACAAACAAAATTTCCGGCGGTACCAGTTGGCGCAGCCGAATGCTGTTTTGGAGATCCACTTCAAAGGTCTTCAAATTGCGGTTGTTGACGCCAATGATGCGAGCCCCGGCGGCCAGGGCCTGCTTCACTTCCGCTTCATCATGGGCTTCCACCAGCGCCGACAGCCCCAGCGCATCGGCGATCTCAAGGTACTCCCGGATCGTGTCGGTATCTAAAATCGAACAGATCAATAAAATCGCATCGGCGCCGATTAGGCTGGCTTCGTAAATCTGGATGGCATCGATAATAAAATCTTTACGCAGCACCGGGATCCTCACCTGCGCCTTGATTTCCGTCAGATAAGCATTAGATCCCTGAAAAAATTCCGGCTCGGTCAGCACTGAAATGGCATCGGCGCCGGCGGCCTGATAGTCCCGGGCGATTTCCAGATAAGGGAAATCCGCCGCGATCACGCCTTTGGAGGGTGAGGCTTTTTTAACCTCGCAGATAAAGGCAATTTCCCCGGCGGCTTGTTTCCGGGCCAGGGCTTTTTCAAACGCAAAGGGGTTTTTCGACCGTTTGGCCAGGCTTTTTAAGCCGTCCAATGTGGTTGTTTCTTTCAGCGCCGCCACCCGTTTGGCGGTGGCCGCCACTATCTGATCTAAGATCATACCAGCACCTCAATGGCCAGCTCATTGCTGCGTTTGACAAAGCTATCCAGCTTAGCCTTGGCCTTGCCGGCGTCGATAATCTCTTCGGCCATCCTGACACAATCCCGGAGAGTGATATCATTGTGGGACATATACAGGCAGAAGGCCGCGTTCAGCACCACTACATCGCGCTTAGGGCCTTTTTCGCCGTTTAAGATATTCAGAGCAATGACGGCATTTTCTTCTTTTTCGCCGCCGATCAGATCACGCAATTCGCAGCGCTGTAGCCCCAATTGTTCCGGGGTGATAAAAAAGCTGTTAATCTTGCCATCGGCGATTTCACAGATGGTGGTAGTGTCAGTCAGGGTAATCTCATCCAGACCGTCGTGGCCGTGAACCACCATCCCCCGCTTGACGTTAAGCTTGTTTAACACATTGGCCAGCGGCTCAACCAGGTTTTCATCATAAACCCCCAGCAACTGCATATTGGCGCCGGCCGGGTTGGCCAGTGGGCCGAGAATATTAAAGATCGTCCGGATCCCCAGTTCTTTACGGACCGGCCCGGCGTATTTCATCGAGGCATGATAGGTGGGGGCAAACATAAAGCAGATCCCCAGCTCGTCGAGCATCACCGCGCTTTTTTCCGCCGACAGTTCAATATTCACGCCCAGGGCTTCCAGCAGATCCGCCGATCCGCACTTGCTGGAGACGCTGCGGTTGCCGTGTTTGGCCACCGGCACCCCACCGGCCGCAATCACCAGCGCTGACACCGTCGAAATATTAAAGGTGGACACCTCGTCGCCGCCGGTGCCGACAATATCCAGCACATCAGTTTTCGGGAAAATCTTGGTGCATTTATCCCGCATCACCATGGCGCAGGCGGTAATTTCATCGATGGTTTCGCCCTTCATCCGCATCGCGGTCAGAAACGATGCGATCTGGGCGTTGGTGGCCTGGCCGTTCATAATCTGATCCATGACCTCCCGGGTCCGCTCCAGAGACAGGTCCTTGCCGTTGACAATATCGTATATCGCTGCTTTAATCATTTTCGTTACCTATCTTTAAAAAGTTCTCAATCATCGTGTGGCCCGAATCGGTGAGGATCGATTCGGGATGGAACTGCACCCCGTAGACGTCATATTGGCGATGCTTCACGGCCATCACCTCGCCCTCGTCATCCTCGGCGATGATCAGCAACTCATCCGGCAGACTGCTGCGCTCGGCACTGAGGGAATGATAGCGGCCAGCCGCAATAATCGGCGGCAGACCCCGGAAAATCGGGCTGCCGTTGGCAATATGGACGTTGCTGCTTTTGCCGTGCATCAGGGTGCTGGCGTAGATGATGGTGCCGCCAAACACCTCGCAGATCGCCTGATGACCCAGGCAGACCCCTAAAATCGGGGTTTTGTCTTTAAAATAGTCGATGACCTCTTCACAGATCCCCGCATCGGCCGGTCGTCCCGGCCCCGGCGAGACAATGATGTGATCCGGTGCCAGCGCCGCGATTTCAGCCAGACTCAGTTCATCATTTTTTATCACCCGGATATCGGGATTGATCATCCCCACATATTGATACAGGTTATAGGAAAAGCTGTCGTAATTGTCGATCAGTAAAATCATTATTCCACCTCCTGGGCCCGGTCCAGAGCTTCAAACATCGCCCGGGCCTTATTTCGGGACTCATTAAATTCATTTTCGGGGATGCTGTCCGCGACGATCCCGGCGCCGGCGGAGACATAAACCTTATCGTTTTTGCGGACCGCCATCCGAATCGCAATGCACATATCCATGTTGCCGGAAAAGTCGATATAACCCACCGCTCCGCCATAGACGCCGCGCTTCTGGCCTTCCAGAGCATTGATAATTTCAATCGCCCGTTTTTTCGGCGCCCCGGACAGGGTACCCGCCGGCAACACCGCCCCCAGGGCATCCAGCTGATCCAGCCCGTCTTTGAGGATCCCGGTGACGGTCGAAGAAATGTGCGAAACATGGGAATAGCGGACCACCTCCTGATAAGTTTCCACCTTCACCGAACCAAACTCACTGACCTTGCCGAGATCGTTGCGGCCCAGATCGACCAGCATATTGTGTTCGCTGAGCTCTTTTTCGTCTTTCAGCAACTCGGCAATCAGGGCTTCGTCCTGTTCCGGCGTCTCGCCCCGGGGACAGGTGCCGGCAATCGGAAAGGTCGACAGTTTGGAATTTTTCAGCGACACTAAGGTTTCCGGCGACGCCCCGGCCACCTGAATCTCATCAAAGTCGATATAAAACATATACGGCGAGGGATTAACCGTGCGCAGCACCCGATAAGCCGACAGCAGATCGCCCTCAAAGTCCGCTTCCAGCCGGTTGGAAATCACCGCCTGGAAAATATCGCCCTGATAAATATGCTCTCTTGTTTTTTCGACCATCTCGCAATAATAGTCTTTGCTAAACAGCGAACGATACGCCGAAGTCACCTGACCCCGAAACGCCACGGTACTGCTGCCGTTTTTAATCAGCGCTTCAATTTCCTTCAGCGCAACCACCCCGTCGATATAGTTTTTCTCAAAGTTGTCGGTTTTAATATTGACAATCACCACAATTTTCTGACGCAGATGATCATAGGCGATGACCTTATCAAAAAGCATCAGATTCATGTCATCAAAATTTTCGGCGTTTTCGTTTTCCAACACCAGATTGGTTTCAGTGTATTTGACGAAATCGTAAGAAATGTAGCCGACAAAGCCACCGGTAAAGACCGGCAGGAAATCCAGCTTGGGACTTTTCCACCGGGCCAGAATTTCCCGCAGCACTGTCCGCGGATCATCGGTCAAAATGTCCTTGTTTTTGCCATTCTTAACCACCACTTCGCCGTCCAGACAGGTCACCGCCAGGGTCGGGTCAAAGCCCAGAAACGAATAACGGCCCCATTTTTCGCCGCCCTCCACACTTTCCAGCAAATAACACTTTTTGCCCGTGGCTTTTAAACACTTCAGCACCTCAATCGGTGTCTTGATATCTGAAAACAGCTCCAGACTAATCGGGATGCTCTGATAATCCCCGCAATACCCTCTGGCCTCTTCCATCGATGGTTTAATCATAATCGTATCCTTTCGTTGGTTGGTTTTAGCTCTACTGTTTATGCGCTTTTTAAGTAATAAAAAAACGCCCGTCCTTGATTAATAAAAATTAATCAAGGACGAGCGCAAAAATTTAAGCCCGCGGTACCACCTTAATTTACAGAGAAAAATCCCTGTACTCTCTGCAGGATACAAACATATCCCTCGCAACTGACGTATGCGTCACGTCGCAGAATACTCAGAAATGGTTATTTCCTTTGACTGCGCCCTCAGTGGTCCATTTGATGTTCTGCGTTGTGCGAGGCTCTCAGCCTTCCCCGCTCTCTGTAACTGCACGATACACCGTTATCTCCACGTCAACGGTTTGATTGAAGTATTAAATTAGCTAAAGCTTAATCCAAATTGCGGTTTTTGTCAAATTATTTTTTGCTGATAACGCCAACATTTTTAATATTATCCGCATTTTTCCCTGACCAATCGGTGATTAATAATCCTTGGTGCGACTCACGGTTCCATCAGAATACCAGTAAGTCCAGGTGCCGGTCTGGTTATTGTTGGTATACCGGCCTTCAGAGGCTTTTACGCCATTGTCGTGCCATTCCGTCCAAAGCCCTTCCTTGAGATCATTGGTGTAGGTGCCGGTTTCCTGGAGGGTGCCATTTTCATACCAGTAGGAACGGACCCCGTTTTTCAGATCATTGAGATAGACCGTTTCTTCCCGTTTATTGCCATTTTCATACCAGTAGGTGTGGGTGCCAATCCGGAGATCGTTATCAAAACTGCCCTCATAGAAACGGGTGCCATTTTCCCACCAGAACTTTGTCGTACCATGCTGTTTCCCATACTGATACTCGATGCGCTCGCCGATAGTGCCATTTTCATACCAGGCGGTGGCAATGCCATGAATTTTGTTTTCATAATAAGCCCGGGCGTATTTAGGTTTGGTCATTTCCAGATCGTAGTAGAGGCGATAGAGGCCATGGTACCGGCCGGCGCCATCACAATGATAGTATCCGTAATCACCCTGGCTGCTATCCAGTGCTTCCTTGACCAGATTGTTATAATCCGGTTGCCAGCCGCAATTGTAATCGTCGGGTGGGGTGGCGCCTTTTTTCAGTTTTCCCACGGCTTCCTTAAGCTTCACCACTTCTGCATCAATGACCGCCTGACTGTCAGCAGCGGTCAGCTTCAGATTGCAGCCGACCAGATAAGCCTGATAGATATCCCAGCTGTTTTTGGTATAGCTTTGGTTGTCATTATTATTAGGTAGTGAGGCCACTAAGGCATCGTAAAAACTGGTGTCCGAACCAAAAATGATTTCAGCATCAATCACAGCCTTGCGACTTTCATTCATCGCCATCGCCGTGGGCTGCCATTTGGTGGCGGTCACCAGACTCAGGCTCTGCTGACCGACGTTAGGTAAATCCTTAAGCACATAGGGGGTATCTGAATCGATGGTCGCCAACAGTTCCACGTCGTCGTTATCTTTTTTCCTAAACAGGTAGACGGTCACATCAGCGCTGTTCCCATTGGTTATTTTTAAACTGGCTTTTTCACCAATGGCAAAACCTTTGGTGTTGTAACGCAGCAAAATCCGATGACTTTGCGCTGATAAGGGATAGACGTCAGAACTAAACTGATATTTTGTCTGGGTGTAGGGATCATCAACCTTATACGTTTTCCCACCGTCAAATAGGGCATTGGTATGAAGCGCCCAGGTGGTATCCGGCATGGCTTTGGTAAAGTCCCCGGAAAAGAGTTTTTTGACAAAATCCGGCCAGTTATTGTACCAGTTGGGATCATTAAAGCCATCGCTGAAGGCCTTGAATACTTCGTCATCGGATTGCACCGATTTCCAGAGCTTTCCAACCGACTGGGAGCCGTTCTTCTCACTCATATATCTGAGATAAAGCGAGGTGGTGTAAGCGTGAGCATCCTGATTATGACAGGCGGTTTGACCGTCCCGCAGCAGCCCGTTTTTGCCAAACCAGCCGACATTTTCCGGATCCAGTACGGTTGGCCAGAAATCCGGATATTTTTTCATCATTTCAAATTCCATCCAGACTGACGAAGCTTCCTGCAACAGGCTCTGACTCTGGCCATCGCTGGGCAGATACAATTGCTGATAATAATGGAACAGTTCATGAGCCACCGTTGCCCGGATTTGCTGGGCAGCATCGGCGTCCTTAAATTTATTGGCATTGATGCTGATCCAGGCATTGTCAAGCTGACTGGCGCGAGTGTAACCTGAAATTTCCAGATAACCCCAGGCTGCCGCACTTCGACCACCGAGATAGCGGTCAATCAAGCCGCTGAAATCAAAGATGTCCACCGGCAGGGGATTTCGCCCCCCGGCATAGGGCAGATTAACACCAGTTTCGCTTTTAATAAAGGCGTTGCTTTCGATCAAATCCGCTTTTATTTCGTCGATAAGCTGGGGATTGGCTTTGGCCACGGCGACTGGCACCGTCAACTGAAAGCCGTTGAAGGTTTCGGTACGGATGTCCGGCATGACATAAAATAGTAGTTCATAATTGGGAATAGCGGTTTCGATGGTGCCTTCATCCCCAAGAATGGTAACAATATCGGGATTTAGCGAAGGCACCTGGATTGTGGCCATGCCATTGACAACCTCAGCCTTAATCAGCTGGCGGTTGGTGCCTCCGGCATCGGATGACGGCTGGTAGGTACTACTGTGATAAACAGCCACATAGGTATTATCCGGGGTTTCCGGGGTCACAGTAAGCGGCAGTGTGATTTCCAGGGATCCCGACCAGACATCGGGGACACCGTTTAGTTGATAAAAAGCGTCCGCTCCGCCGCCCTCCGAAAGCCGGCTGAACTGAAAGGTACTGGTTTGGGTTAGCACTCCGGCCGGAACAGCCACCGCCGCACCATCGATGAGACTAACCCCTCCGCCTGCAGGCGAGACATCCGCCGCTCCCGTTAAATCCGTCACCACGGCGGTCGTATCCTTAACCAGCCGGATCTCAATTCCTTCTAACCGCAGGCCCCGTCCCTGGGTGCCGGCGATTTCACCATCCTTAGACCATTTGGTTTCCCACCCGACATTCTGGACGTGGGTCCGGTATTCCACTGAATATCCCGGCAGATCAATCAGCTGGATCTGAATCCCCTCCAGTCGCAGGCCCCGTCCCTGGGTGCCGGCGGTAGATCCGTTGATCGCCCAAAAGTGCTCCCACCCGACATCCTGAACGTGGGTGCGATACTCTATCGCCGCGCCGGCCGGCACAGCCCCGGTCAGCTCAATTTCGATGCCTTCGAGCCGGAACCCGTAGCCTTGGGTGCCGGCTACCGCACCGTTTTCGGCCCATTGGGATTCCCAACCGATGTTCTGGATATGGGTATGGTAACGAATACCTATGGCTTCACTAGTATCCATGGCAGCCGCAATCTTTGGCGCCCCGGTCGGTATCAGCAAATCCGTCCCGGCCAAAACCGGGCTGGCACCAAAGCTGGTCAGACATAGTAATATGCCGAGGATTATGGTAACGCTTATCGTTTTCTTTTTCATCTTTTCCCTCTCTTAATCGCTTCGTTCAATTTCTTCTTTAAAATCACTTCTTTAAATTGTTGACCCGCGCAACTGTTGCATGTAAACCTTACCATCAGTAAAGAAGCCTGTCAATTGCGTAAAAATGAACAAATTGTAAATTTTTATCGCAAAATATTATTTTCGTTCCTATTAATAAGCGCAAAAAAGCGCTCCCAAACTGAAGCGCTTTTTTTAATATAACCAGCTGATAAAATCACTGTACTTTCTGATCAGCTCACCGTCAGCTTCATCGGCACAAAGCGGATCCCCTTGTTAATCTGTTCCCCGGCGGTATCCACAAAGCCGAAACGGCGGTATACTTCCACCGCATAGGGGGACGAATTGACCGTCATGACAAAGGGTTTTCCCGGCTGCTGACATTCAAAATCCGCCAGGACAGTATTAAATAAGGCTCGGGCAATGCCCTGGTGGTGATGATTCTTATCAACAAACATCAGCGAGACATGAAAGCGATCCCGGGTGCCAATGACCCCGACAATTTGGTCGCCTTCATAAAAGCCCCACAGTTTCTTATGGCCGGTGGACAGATCCTCGGCCATTTCTTCCAGCTTATAATCCAGATAATCGGTAAAGGTCTGGCGGCCTTCGTCGGTGTAGCCATCGGCAATGAATTCGTGAAAAACCTGATTAGCCAGATCCACCGCCGCTGCTAAATCGCTATTGTCAATTTTTTTAATCATCTAAACCTCTTCTGGGATGTCAATCGGGATTGACGTTCAAATCCCTAATTATTTTTCATTGAGTCGGCCAATTTCACTAAATTAATCGGCTCCGGACAAAAGCCCGGGCTGCTGCTCCGCAGGGCATTCATATAATTGATATCCTGCTCTCCCAGTTTCTGGAAATAACAGTTGATCCGGTGATTCAAAAACAGGTTGTTCATCTGAAACCCAATCGGCACCGGCGCCTCCACGTGTTGATAGACCAGCCCGGTTTCGGTAAACGGGGCCGGATATTCGGCGGCTGGCAGAGTCGGGATAAAATCATGGACATTATAAATCCGGAAACTTTTTTTGATCGCGGCGTTGTAAGACCCGGCAAAATCCTGATCACCGGGTCGGCCTGCAGCATAGGTATAAACAGTCACATCGTTGCGGTCAAGATTAACGACAAAATCCAGGGCCGCCATAATCGACAGATCACCGCCCAGACTATGGCCGGTGATAGTGAGTTTTTTATCCGCGGGCAATTGACGAACCAGCTCAAGCACTTCCTCCCGGAGCGACTGATAGACCCGGGTGATGCCCCGATGGCTTAATCCGGCGTTTTGTGCATAGGGAAAAGGAATCTGGAAAAGATCCAGATCCGAATCCAGATTGGGGGTTGAATCGGAGCCCCGAAAAGCCAGCACCAGCTGATCTAGCGACTCGGCGATAAAACCAAAATTTTCTTCCGTTTTCTCGGTCACTCCGGCCTTACCATTAAATGAAGATCTCAGCTCAAAACCGGCCGGCAGCGCCAGCTGCTGCTGATCAAAAAACGAGTAAGTCTGATAACAAAAACCAGCCATCAAAATGGCATCCTGTTTGCTGTAAGCTTCCGGCAGATCTTGTTGCTTCATTGTATTTCTCCTTTGATTTAAAAATTGCGAACGATAATCCTGGTTTAGCGTTTGTTTTTATTCTTCGCCTGGCGCATGACCTGTTTCATTTCGCCTTTGCTGCCAAACATCTTCTTGATTTTTTCGGCTTCCAGCTGCCGGGAATTGAGCCCTTCGTAGTCCAATTCCTTTTGCAGCTTACGATAGTTTTCCAGTCGTTTGGCCGCGAGGCTTCCGGCTGTAATGGCAGCGCGGACCGCACAGCCAGGTTCGTTGTTATGGCTGCAGTCGCCAAACCGGCATTGTTCGGCCAGGCTTTCAATGTCGGCAAAGGAGCGGGACAGATCGGCGCTGTCCAGATGGAGTTCCCGCATCCCCGGCGTATCAATGACCACGCCGCCGCCAGGTAACAGCAGCAGCTGCCGATGGGTGGTGGTGTGCCGACCCTTGTCATCACTTCGGAGCCCTTTGGTGGCCAGCACTTCGGAGCCGATCAGATGGTTAATAATGGTCGATTTCCCGACCCCTGATGAGCCCAGAAAGACAATCGTTTTACCCGGGGCCAGATAGCCGGCGATCTCGTCATAGCCACGGTTATCGAGACTGGAGCAAACCACCACATCGGTCCCCACCCGGACGGTGGAAATATCACTGAGCCGGGCCGCTAAATCATCACAAAGGTCAGCCTTAGTTAGGACGATCACCGGCCGGGCCATGCTGTTCCAGGCAATCGATAAATAACGCTCCAGCCGGCGCAGATTAAAATCAGCGTTTAATGACATGCAAATAAACACCAAATCAAAATTGGCAGCGACAATCTGAATGCCATTGCCCGTTCCGGCGGCTTTTCGCTCAAACAGCGACTTCCGGCTTAACACCTGATGGATCACCGCATTCCCCGAACCTTCATCGGTCCGGTCGATCATCACCCAGTCGCCAACCACCGGGAAGCTGGTATTGTCTTCGGCATTAAAGACAAACTTCCCCGACACCTCCGCCAGCAATTCGCCCGCTTCACCGATCACCTTATAAAGCTCCCGATGCTGCTCCGTCACCCGGGCCACAAACAAACCACTATACATACTGGCTTCCTGCTTAATCCGCTGGTCTAATCCGTAATTTTCCAAATTTATCTTATTCATTTTTTCCTCCAAATTTTATTATTGTAAACCGTTTGGAGGGCTAAAGGCCTAGTATCGTTCTTTGCCCTCCGGCGTTACGACACTATCCATTTTATTAATATTTTTCATAAATTCTCCTTTTTTTTAAATTCAAATTCCAGCCTGTTAATTAGAGCATATCCCAGTGCCGACAATAGTTACATCATGTTGTACGCATCAAGGCGGACAACAGATTAACAATTGATCGGTACGGTAGCACTGCGTTTCTCGATCAACACCCGGTACTATTATTGTAAATGATTCTTTTTAATCAAGTCAAGGCAAATAAATTGCTTCTTTATGTTAATATTTCAAACTGGCCAAGAAAACAAATGCATTCTTGGTAAAAATCAGATAAAATAGTGAAGTACAACGATTTGACAAAAAACGAAAGGCCTACACAAAATGAGAACTTTGAAATATGCCATCCTTGGATTAATCAACCGGGAAACCATGACTGGTTACGATTTAATGAAAGTATTTAATATGGAGCTGGTCAATTTCTGGTATGCCAAGCACAGCCAGATCTACCCGGAACTGAAAAAACTCACCGAGGAAGGAATGATCACCTTTGAAACCTTACCTGAAGGCGACAAGCTCCGAAAAAAAATCTATTCGATTACCGAAAAGGGCAAACAGGATTTTCACAACTGGCTGTTACAGCAGGATTTACTAGAACCAACCCCAAAGGATATCTTCCGACTCAAAGCTTATTTTATCGAGTCGATGTCCAATGAGAAAATCCTGGCGCACTTTAACTACCAGCTTAAGCAACGTCAGGAAAAATTGTCTAAACTCCAGACCAATATGGAGATTCTACTGGCTACCAAAGATATTTCAACCATTCAGAGCCCGGAATACGGCGACTACATCGTTCTGAAGTCGGCCATCAAGCGCGAAAAATCTTATCTTGAATGGCTCAACGAATGCATCGAAGAAGTCACTACCAACGCCCGGATCTTTGTCGACGAGAGGAGGCCCATATGAGCCCAATCATTTGCCCACAATGCGGCAGCACCAACACCAGCCCGGCGACCCTGCCATTGCTTTATTGCCGGGACTGTCAGATTACTTTCGGTGGTGATCACCGGGAGCTGGTGGCGACGACCCGTCAGATCGTGCTGAACACCTATCAGCAGGGGGCGGCCAGTCAGAATCTGACCTTTACCAAAACGGCTGCCGGGGCCACCATTGAGGGGCCTTTTCTCTGTTATTACCCGGATCTGCCAGAAATTTACATCGACCACCAACAGTGGCAGCAACTGCTGACGGATTTTTGGGGGCTTTATGTCCAGGATTGGAAAGCAGTTTATCGGCCAGATAACGCCCCCGAAAGTGGTGACTGTGCCTTTGGCTGGGATTTAAAAATCAGCATCGCCGATCAGGAACCGCTGATTTCCAAAGGTCAGGATCGCTACCCGCCCTACTGGTCGGCGCTGATGGCACTGTTTACCAGCCTCGGTCTGCCCAATATCGGTAAAGCGCTGGGCCAGAATTTTTTACAGCTTCAGGCCCAGACTCAATAAATCAAACGTTTCTCTTTAAGATATTTTTATAAAAGGCACCTTTGATTTTCAGTAAATATTCTGGGTCTTTATCATAGATTTAACAATTATACCATAGCGTTTCAGTTTAAAATGATTTAGAATGGGGTATAAAATTACGACTGTTCAAAAACAAAAAAAGGCGGAAATCAGGATGAAGATTTTTAACAAGCATTCAATCGGTAATAAAATCACCTCGATGGTGATCATTTTTGTAGCCCTGGCCCTGCTGGTGATTGGCATTGCCGTCACCGTTTTAAGCATCAACACCGAAAACCAGCAAATCGAAGAGCGGATGAACCTCCAGCTCAGTCAGATTATCACCGAGGTCGAACAGTCCCTGGACAATCACAGCAAGGTAGTCAGCAGTTTAAGCAAAACCATTGGCGTCACCGGGACCCAGTTGACCGTTCCGGGATACAACGCGCTGCTGACCCAATATGTGGGACTCAATGCTGACACCTATGGCGCCGGCGTCTGGTTTGATTATAATGGTTATCAACCGGGCATCAAATATTTTGGCCCCTATGCTTATCGCGACGGCGGCACTGTCAGCTTTGCCGAAGCGCTGTACAGCACCGACGACTATGACTTTCCCAATCAGGAATGGTATCTGGCCGGAAAAAATGACAGCGACACCGTGGCCTGGTCGGCCCCCTATCAGGATGAGACCCTGGGGATTTCCCTGGTTACCGCGACCCAAGGTTTTTATGACAGCAACAAACAGTTTAAAGGCGTGGTCACAGGTGATATCGATCTTTCCAGTCTCCAGACCATGATCAGCGCAATTAAAGTCGGCGAAACCGGCCGAGCGTTCCTGGTCGATCAGAACGGCCTCTACATCGCCGATGCTGATATCGCCAAAGCGATGACCGTCAATCTGCTGGAAGATCCCAATGCCAGCCTTGCCGCTCTGGGCGAAAGCATGCTCAGTGGCAAACCGGGTTCCGGGGTATTTAGCGATGATGCCGGCAAAAATAATATCTATTACGCCACGATCCCCGCCACCGGCTGGACCCTGGCGATTATGGAGCCCCAAAGCGAACTCAATGCTCCGATTATGGCCCTGATCTTCCAGCTGATCGGATTGTTTTTATTGACCCTGATCGTGCTCAGCGTGATTATTATCCGACAGGTCAAAGGGGTGGTTAATCCCATCGTGCTGATCACCGAGCTCTTCCATAAGGCTGAATTGGGCGATTTTGACAGCGAAATTCCGGCAACGATCATCAGCCGGGAAGATGAGCTGGGTCAACTGGGCCTGTCCTTCCAGAAATTATCTGAAAATATTCAGGAAAACATTGCCACCCTGGAACAAATTTCCCTGGGGAACCTCAATGTCACCGTTGATATTAAATCGGATAAAGATATCCAGTCAAAAAGTCTGATTGAAGTGGTCGAAAACCTCAAGAACCTCGAAACCGAAGTCGAAATGCTGACCCAATCAGCCACCGACGGGCATTTGGCCATCCGCGGTGATGCCGCCAAATTCCAGGGCAAGTACCGGGATATCGTAGTTGGCATCAACCATACCCTGGATGCCGTGGTCGAACCGCTGACGGTCGCCGCTGATTATATGAATAAAATCAGCCGCGGCGAAATTCCCGCCAAAATTACCGCCACCTATCACGGCGACTTTAATACCATCAAAGAAAACCTGAATTCCTGTATTGATAACATCAATGCCCTGGTGGCCGATGTCAATATGCTGGCTCAGGCCGCCACCGCCGGCCAACTGGAAATCCAGACTGATGCCACGAAGCATAGCGGTGATTTCCGCAAAATCATTGAAGGCTTTAACAATACCCTGAACTCGCTGCTGGCGCCCATCAATGAGGCCCGCCAGGTGATGAATAAAATGGCCACCAATGATTACACCCTGTCCATGAATGGCCGTTATCAAGGCAGTATGAATGAATTTGCTGAAGAAATTAATCTGGTTCATACCCGACTCCTCAGTGTTCAAGATGCCTTTATCCGGATTTCGCTTGGCGATACCAGCCGGCTGGGCGAATTCACGGCTGTCGGCAAACGTTCCGATAACGATAAACTGATCCCCGCGATAGTCGCCACCCTGACTTCCATCGACAATCTGATTGCTGAATCCCGCAACCTGGCTCAGGCCGGGATCAACGGCAACCTCGAAGTCCGCAGCGATGCATCCCGCTTTTCCGGCGGTTACCGGGAAATCGTCGATGGCTTCAACCAGACCCTGGATGCCATCGAACAGCCCATCAGCGAAGCCGCTGTGGTCCTTGAACAAATGGCCGCCGGCAATCTGACCCAACCGATGGAGGGGGATTATCTGGGCAGCTATGCGATTATCAAGAATTCCTTAAACGACACCATGAACTCGCTCAATGAGATCCTCGGCAACATCAATCATTCCGCCGACGAGGTCGCTTCAGGTTCTCGCCAGGTTTCCGACGGCAGCCAGGCCCTGGCCCAGGGAGCCACCGAACAGGCCAGCTCGATGCAAGAGCTTAATGCTTCCATTGAAGAAGTGGCGGTGCAAACCCGGGAAAACGCAGTTAATGCCAACCAGGCCAATCAGCTGACCCTGACCGCCCAGCAAAATGCCGAAAACGGCAACACCCAGATGCAGCAGATGCTTCGTTCCATGGCAGAAATCAATGCCGCCTCAGCGAAGATTTCCAATATCATCAAGGTCATCGATGACATTGCCTTCCAGACCAATATCCTGGCCTTAAATGCCGCCGTCGAAGCGGCCCGGGCCGGACAGCAGGGCAAGGGCTTTGCCGTCGTCGCCGAAGAGGTCCGCACCCTGGCC
This sequence comes from Acetobacterium sp., assembly GCF_041752335.1. Taxonomy (GTDB): domain Bacteria; phylum Bacillota; class Clostridia; order Eubacteriales; family Eubacteriaceae; genus Acetobacterium. Next base: position 69,591 of record NZ_JBGSHG010000030.1, read on the forward strand.
GGCCGTAGTGCCGAAGCCGCCAAAGAAACCACCGAACTGATTGAAGGTTCCATTTCCAAGGTTTCCGAAGGCACCATCATTGCTAACAACACCGCCGAATCCCTGAATGAAATTGTCGCCGGCGTGGCCAAGGTTGCCGCCCTGGTCAGCAAAATTGATACCGCTTCCAATGAGCAAACCGCGTCCATCAACCAGATCAACAGCGGCATCGATCAGGTTGCCCAGGTTGTTCAGAATAATTCCGCCACTGCCGAAGAAAGCGCTGCCGCCAGCGAAGAACTATACAGCCAGGCGGAACTGCTTAAAAACATGGTCAGCAAATTTGAATTGACCAAGTAAACATCATAAACTAGACCCCCGTGATGCCGTATTCTCAGACGGCATCACGGGGATTTTTTATTTTGCGATCGGGTAGGAGGCTGACCATTAATTGATCAGCCGACCTCCCACACCACCGTACGTACCGTTCGGTATACGGCGGTTCCAGAGTTCACACCGTTACTTGCAGATAATAATCATAAAAATTGGGATATCCTGCCCGCTT
>NZ_JBGSHG010000031.1:0-29910 GCF_041752335.1 Acetobacterium sp.
ATATGATGAAAAATCAGCGACTTATCCGGTCTTTATTAATTATCACAAAAGCGATGCGATTGAGTCCTCAATTAATTATGAAGATCGCTTTATTGCACCTTCGAGTCTGATTGCCATTTCTAAGTCAGGCCGATCAATCGAATCGAACGACGTCCAAGTCGCTCTAAATGCCCGACAATTAGGGGTTGATCTAGAATTGTTTGTGCGAAAAAATAAGGACGATAAAACCTCAAAAGAATTCTATTATCTGGGAAAAATGTTTCCCACTGGAGAAGCCCATGAAATCGTCATGGAAAAAGCCAATAAAAAGGCAGTTGAGATTCATTATCAGTTAGATGTGCCGGTTAGAGAAGATATTTACGCATATCTTTGTGATGTGCCGGACTATGATTAGAAAAAAAGGAGACTATCATGGGTTTAGATCTTATTCTCGAAGCAACTGAAAAGAAAAAGTTTTATGAAAACAGTGCCTATTTTAATCAAGAGGCTGAAGACGAAATTCCCTTTAATGTCCGCTGCCAGATGCGTACCATCGAATCACTTAAAAACGAAGAGGAGTTAATGGATGCCTTGGGTGATATGGAGGCCCGTGCATTTAGGGAAATTGATAGCTGTCGGTATATTATTGTGGATAAAGAAGGTGTGCAGGAATTAATCCGCAACACAAATCTTTCCGAAGAGGCACAACAAGCGCTAAAGAAAGTCTTGGAAGAGGTCGATTTTGAAAAAGAAATATTTACCGTCTATCCCTGGTGGTAAGTATCACAACAAGTTTTTAGAGATTTTGCACTAATTTTAAGGAGGTCCCGCCCATGTCCATATTCACCCCCAACGCCGCCCCCATCTTCCTAAAAGAAGATTCCGATACCACCTCGCACATCGCCCGGCTCAAAGAACTCCAGGAACAGGCCATCGGCAAGGTCAAAGATGACATTGCCCGGGAAATCACTCTAGCCAGCTATGGCGAAGTCGGGGAGCAGAATATTGCCTTTGAACTGAAAAACGCCGGCATGCCGATGTACATCATCCACGATCTCCGCCTCGAATTTGAAGACCTGTCGGCGCAGATCGACTATGTGGTGGTCACCCGCAAACTGATCTTTTTTATCGAGTGTAAGAACCTTTATGGCAATATCGACATCGATAACCAGGGCAATTTTGTCCGGAACTATCCCTGGAACGGCCGTACCGTCAAAGAAGGGATCTATTCACCGATTACTCAGAACCAGCGGCATTTGGAAGTATATAAACAGCTATGCCGTTCAAACAAGAAAAGTTTGATTATGCGCATTGGTTTTGACAAATGCTTTGATAAATTTCACAAGTCCATTGTCGTTCTTGCCAATCCCAAAACGGTACTCAATGCCAAATATGCAAAAAAGGAAGTCAAAGACCAGGTAATCCGCGCCGATCAACTGATTGCCTATATCAAAAATGCTGAAAAACAAAGCAAAGAATTAGCAAGCAGTGAGAAAGGTATGAAAGAATTAGCAGAAGGAATTCTGGGTTACCATACCCCCAATCCAACCGACTACGCCCAAAAATACGCCGAACTCATCAACGCGAAAACCCTGTCTCCCGATAAACCGGCGCCCGCCCAATCGATTATAACCGAAAAGCCTACTGAACCGATTCCGGCAGCGGAACCGCCATCGCCACCCCAACCCGATGACGATCTGGTTGCCAAACTCAAATCTTTCCGTCTGGAAAAAAGCCGGGCTGAAAACATCAAAGCCTATTGTGTCTTTACGGATAAACAGCTTCAGGAGTTAGTCAGCCGGATGCCAAAAACCACCGCTGAACTGCTGATGGTTTCCGGCTTTGGCCCAGTCAAGGTCGAAAAATACGGTCAGGGGATTATCGCTTTATTGGCTTAGCTTCGCAATCACATGAAAAGGAGGGGTGATCGATGTGTTTCTTAAAAAAGTTCTTTGCAGAACGGCGCCGCAAAAAAGACAATGCCAATCGTCATAATGACACCTTCAGCGCTGAACTCGATGCCGCAACGCTTGCGTTGGATGCCCTCTTTGCCGATCCAGATCACTATATTGATGCGTCTGAACTAGTTCAATGGCAATATCAGTGGCGCTACTTAAGCAGTGCCGATGGGATCATCCGAACGGCTAGGAAAATGACGGCCGCGGAAAAAAATACCCTTGATCGCTTCGAAGCTTTTCAGCAACGGCTTTCCGAATTGGCGGATGAGGTGAATCGACACAACGACGCCTACATTACGGCGCGGCTGGAAAATCTGAAAAAGATGATCCTGCCAATTGAAGGAAAAAATCTCGATGCCCAGCAGTTGGCCTGTATTTTAAAAGAAGGTCGCAACCACCTGGTCGTTGCGGGCGCTGGAACCGGGAAGACCATCACTGTGATTGGCAAGATCAAATTTTTGCTTAAAGCGGAAAAATACAAACCCGCCGAAATTCTGGTGCTTTCCTTTACCAACGCCTCAGCCACCGAAATGTGCCAGCGGATCAAAAAAGAAACCGGCGAAAACATCGCGGCCATGACCTTCCACAAACTCGGGATGATGATCATCACAGCGGTTAACGGGGTCAAACCCAACATCACTTCGATCAATCTGTCAGCCTTTGTTAAGGAAACCCTCAATCAACTGCTCGAAGATCCGATTTACCTGAGAAAATTTATCCAGTATCTCAGCTTCTATCGGATCAGGGAAAAGTCAGCCTTTGATTTTCAAGACCAGACGGAGTACCAGGATTATTTGGCTATCAATCAACCGGTGACCCTGAAAAATGAGCTGGTCAAAAGTTATGGCGAAATGGAGATCGCTAATTATTTGTATCAAAAGGGCATTAATTACCAGTATGAACGCCCCTACCAGATTGATACCGCCAGCAGTGAGTATACCCGATATGTTCCGGATTTCTATTTGCCGGATGCGGATCTCTACATTGAGTATTTTGGGATTGACCGTAAGGGGCAGGTACCTAATTATTTTACGGCTAAGGCCAACAAAACCGCCACCCAAAGCTATCAGCAAGGGATGGCGTGGAAGCGCACGGTCCATGCCGAAAACAACACCACAATGCTGGAGCTCTATGCCTATGACCATTTAGATGGCAAGCTGATTCAGGTGCTGGAAGAAAAATTGCAGGCCGCCAAGGTGGTCTTTAAGCCAAAATCGGATGCTGAATTATGGGCTGAGATCAAAAAATCCCAGGGCCGTTTTTTCGAGAATTTGGGGCAATTGTTTGAAACGGTGATTAGCCTGGTGAAGATCAACAATGAGCCCTTTGATAAGCTTTATGAGTTAAACCGCATTCATCAAGGGCATCTATTACGCAGTAATCACCGGGTCATTGAGTTGATCGAACCGATTTTCAAAGCCTATCAGGCCCAGCTCAGGAAAAATAATGAGATTGATTTTAATGATATGATTAACCTGGCCACAAAATATGTGCTCAGTGGCCAGTATCAGCACTTCTATCGCTATGTGATTGTAGATGAGTATCAGGATATTTCCCGTGCCCGGTACAACCTGCTGAAAGCGATGCGCGAGCAGTCGGATTTTGGTTTGTTTTGTGTGGGGGATGACTGGCAGAGTATTTATGGTTTTGCGGGCAGTGATATCAATTACATTCTGGACTTTGAAAGCTACTGGGGGGCTGCGGAAGCCAGCAAGATCGAAACCACCTACCGTTTTTCGAGCAGTCTGATTGACGTCAGCGGCCATTTTGTGATGAAAAACCCCAAGCAGATCAAAAAGAAATTAAGTGCCGCGGCGGCGGGTCGATCTCATCCAGAAGTTGATTTTTCGCTGGGACTGATTGAAGGGCCCAATGAAAGAAGTCTGATGAGGTTTCTGGAGGCGACGGTTATGGAGCTGCCCCAAAATAGCAGTGTCTTTTTTATTGGCCGTTATAATCATGATATTAAGTTGTTCGACCAATCGCCGTTTAAATGCCAGTATGATAATCGTACCGGCAAGACTCGGGTCAGCTATCCGCCCAGAACCGATTTACAGATGGAATTTTTATCGGCATATCGATCCAAGGGATTACAGTCGGACTATGTTTTTATTTTGAATAATAAGGAAAAAAGCTATGGTTTTCCCAGCAAGATTCAAAATGATGCAGTGGTTCAATTGCTGCTTGATGATACTGAAGATTATCTTTATTCGGAGGAGCGGCGCTTGTTCTATGTGGCCATGACCCGAACCAAGAAAAAGGCCTGGCTGTTGGTACAAAGTGGAAATAAATCGGTTTTTGTTCAGGAGTTAATGGCTGGTTTTCCTAGTGAGCTGAAATCGCAGCAGCAGATCTGTCCCAAATGTGGGGGCAGCCTAGTGATTCGCCGCAGTGTCCATGGTGAATTTTGGGGCTGTTCTAATTATCACAAGGGTTGTACTTTTACGCAGAGACTTGAACCTCCAAATGCCAGTAATCCTCGGCCTTAGCCAAGCGGTAGTCTGACTCATAGCTAAATGAACTTAACTGATTTCAATATTAATATGCGAGGAGAATTGAAACTATGATTGAACTCATAAATGAAAAAGTAACCCATAAAACCTTTGGTGTGGGTAAGATTACTTGTTTAAATAATAGGTATATTACCATTCAGTTTGATAAGGCTGCTAAGGAATTCATTTATCCGGACGCATTCAAAATTTTGCTATTACTGGATGATTCTTTTCTCATGGAAAAAATTAATGAGATACTTAAAACAAAAGAAAATTTTCAAGACAAAGAAGTAAAAATAAGACAAATTGAAAAACCTCTGAAAAAACCGGTACAAAAAACTAAAAATATGAATCATACTGACTTAGATGGTGTAGAACACATGAAAATTGGTGAAATTGCTCGGACGATACTTCGTAAACGTCTAGAGAATGGTCATGTTGAACCTGATGAAATTGAACTGATGCAAACCAAGTATTATTCAAGAGAAACATTTCACATACAATACCCTTTACTATTAAGGACTAAAAATCCAAGTGGTGACAAACCAGTTCGTTATTATGCAAAGCCATTAAAAATTTGGGGACACTACTATTACCTTTGTTCTGAATGGTACGAAGTGCCGGCAAATAACGACAGACCTTTTTTAATGAAGTGGCTGATCTTGCATAAATAAGAGAACAAACCATGACTGTACATTAACTTTAAAAAAGCATTTTGTCGGGCACAGAGCACGATGAAAATGTAATAAAACGAGGTGAACCATGAAACCAATTATTGCTGCCTGCGGAAATGACTGCAGCGTTTGTCCCCGGATGATGCCCAAAACGGATGCTGAATTAACTGCGACGGCGGAGCTGTGGCATAAGATCGGTTATCGGGATCTGGTGGTGTCCAATGATGAGATCAGCTGTGAAGGGTGCACCCCGGAGACGTGGTGTCGACATGAAATTGTTAGCTGTACGGCCAGCCGAAATATAAAAACCTGCGCGGCCTGTGGCGATTATCCCTGCAGCAAAATCCTGGCGGCCTTTGAGAAGACCCGGCACCATCTGCCAGATTGCCAGAAATGTTGCACCGAAGCGAAATTTGCGATCATGAAAAAAGCTTTTTTCGAAAAACAACTAAATCTGGACAAAGCGCGCCCCAGCAATTCCCAAACCGATTTGCTCAAACCTATCGAAACGATGATTCCATGATCTGACTGTGTCAGTTAAAAGAAGATTGACGTTAAGCAGTAGTCGAGGTATAATTTTCCCATAACACCGCTACAAGACAATGAAAGCGGCGTTATGGGGAGGGAATTAAATGATATCGAATGATGAACTTTGCAATGCTTTTGCTAAAAAAAAGGGGATTCTTCAAACGTATGAACTATACGATTTAGGGTTGTCAAAATACGAAATTAAAAATTTACTGCAAGCGGATGTACTTGAGCGGATTATGAAAGGGTATTTTAAATTAGCAGCCAAGGATTTTACCGAAGCGGAGTTGATCCAGAGGCTTTATCCTGACAGCGTCATTTGTATGGATTCTGCTTTATTTTATTATGGTTATAGTGATCGGACGCCCATTGAATGGTATTTGGCAGTTGATAAGGATATTTCAAAGGCACGCTTTAATATCGATTATCCGCAGATAAAACCCTATTATTTAGAACCCTACCTGTTGAAGCTGGGGGTCGAAAATGGCTTGTTTGAGCAGTTACATTTAAAAATATTTTCTCGAGACCGGGTCATTTGTGATTGTTTGTTTTATGAAATGAAAATGGATATTGAGATATTTAATAAGGCAATCTTAAACTATATCAAAGATCCCCAAAAAAATATCTCGAAGTTAATGGAGTATGCGAAAGTGCGAAAAGTTGAAAAAAAAGTCTACAATAAGATCGGAACGTGGCTGTAATGGACAAAGCTAAATCAGTTATCGCAAAACTCAAAAATAAAAGTATGCGCACAGGTAAATCCCTGCAGTTATACCTCCAGTTACTTTGTCAGGAGGAGTTTCTTAGAAGAGTATCGCTGTCCGAATTTAAAAATCAGCTTGTTTTAAAGGGTGGTTTGTTTATTTACACATTGACAAATTTTGAAGGCAGATCAACGATTGATATGGATTTCTTGCTCCGTAATCTGGATAACAGCGAGGAAAATATCCATATGATTACTCAGAATATTTTGAACATTGAAACTGGGAATACTTTTATCAGTTACGAAGTTGTCGGTTACGAAAAAATTGCAATGGAACGAAAATATTCTGGCATTTCAGTTCATATGATCGGTAAAATAGGAAATACAAAAACGCCGATTTACGTTGATTTTGGGGTGGGGGATGTTATTGTACCAGGTTCAGAATTGCGGATGATTCGATCTCAATTGGATGGTTTTGATGAAATTGAAATTAACACATATTCAATTGATAGCACCATTGCAGAAAAGTTTGATGCAATTATTCAACGATATGAATTGACAAGCAGAATGAAAGATTTTTACGATATTACTTATTTGGCAAGTATGTTTGAATTCGACGGAACCCAATTATTTCAGGCGATTTCTGAAACCCTGAAGAATCGCGGAACTACATATGATAGTGATAGTTTTGACAGGATCATGAATCTTAAGAATAATGCGGTGATCAAAATCAGGTGGCAATCATTTTTGAGAAAGCAGAAATTGGAGCAATTTGAATTTGAAGAAGTCTTGAACGATCTGCAAATTTTTTTACAAGAAATTACGGATAATTTGATAGATGAAAAGAATATTGACAAGAAATGGGACCCCAAAGAATTCAAGTGGAACTAAAACAACGTAGATTGGCGGTATTTGACATCATTTATAAACTTAAGAAACACCATTACAGAAGATAAGAGAGGTCAGACCGCGAGCACCAATAAAAAGAAGACGGCATTGCCTGACATCAATTTATTAACTTATGTAAACGCACCATTTCTGTGGATGTGTTGATAGCAGGAACCAAGCACTAAATGAATGCGGCTAAACCCGTTTCAGCCCATCAGGGTCAATATAAACCTGTCGGGCTTTGAAAGGGCCGGGGACGGTGTACTGGATCTTGACTTTCTCAAAGTCGCTGAGTCTTTTCGAATGAAAGTAGGGTTGATCAAAACAAAAAGCGCGGTCTCGAATCCAGTTGGGCACAGCGATCTGATTGAGCTGGAGCTGATGATCAATGATCGCAAAAATGATGGACAGATAATGCCGTTCGGCCTCGTCCAGGGCGGCAATTTCCAATGGCACGGTCAGGCTTTCAAGAAAAGCCGGGTCGTTAAATGCCAGCAGTTGCTCGGCTTTGGGTTTAAGGATTTTCAGGTTGGAATAAGTTTTGAAGGTTTCCAGTTCTTCGGTAATAATCGACTTTAAGGGTTCTTTGATTTCGTCATTGATCCAGCCATCGGAAAGGTCGAAAATAAACTGGGTATTCTTCAAGATATGTTCCAGCAATTTGTCATTGGCCAGACTGAACACACAGTCGATATCTTTGGTGGCCGGGCGATTGTCAAACACCATGGTCATAATACGTCCGCCGTAAATGGTCAGTTCCAGCTGCATAGCATTGTCCTTGAGCTGCTGATTCAGGTAATCAAATATTTCCAGCAGTTTACTTTTATCGAGCAGTCCAATCGCATTGTGAGCATCCATCATATCCTCCGTTTCGATGCGGGGTACGCATTTATTTACTGATATTATAGCATATTATCAACAGATCCTGTCGTTTAATGATAGCCTGATTGTGTATATTCCGGCCGGCGAACTCCCTTTGCACGGTCATTTAGATCCAGCTTCACGAAGGGTGAGATCCACCCTCACGGAAGCTGAACCAGTAGTAACGAACATCCAATACAAAATAAACTGGAAAGGCTGGCACACTATGACTGAATATCAAAACCGGGGCCATAACAATTTGCATCGGACTCCCGAAAAAAGCCCCCAACACTTATCGATCCGGGTTCCCTGGCATGATCACGGCTACGATGGCACGGTGTGTCATCATCCTAAATATAATAATGCCTGTCTGCGATTAAAAAACATTGCCGATAAACGTGATGATCCGTGGGAGGCCGCGCAGGCGGGACAGCCAATGACTGGCCATGAAGCAAAACTGTGTTGCCTGACGGAAGGGGGCGCTTTTATGTCGTCGATTGGGTATAACCGCAAGACGGTTCATCCATTCAGGTGGAAACACCCGGTGACCCATGGCCACTTCTTAGAGACCGATGTTCCGTATCCGGCTTATTCCTTTCCGGCCCGACCCTTTCGCTGGTTAATGAAGGACAAAGCGGGGGAATATCCATTGGGACAACAGCATCCGATCAATTTTGACAAAACCCGGGAACCGGCACTGGGGTTTAGCAGCCCCTGGATCCAGGACGCCGGCAACCACCGGGCGATCTTTGATTATTTTTATCAGGATGTAATTCCGCATCAGTCTTTATGCATTGCCTATGCCAAGCAAGTCCCCTTTATTGAGGATGTCCGCCGGGTGGTGATGGGCCTTGGCTTTGTGGATAAAATCGTTCCGGCGGTTGAGCACGACCATACGTGCCAGGGTCAGCTGCGCTCGATGATCTGGGAAACAATGGTTTGTCATACCATCCGTGACGATTGCCAGAATGGCTTTCTTTTTCCCTATCAGGATTTGATGAGCTATGCCGAAACCCACCCAGATTTTGATCTGGCTGAGGTCACGGTCTTTGCCTCAAAAGAGTATTTTGAAGAGTTTTCCTATGTCACCGAACACCTGTCCTACGATGCGGTCATTGATGTGTTGCTGCAGTCGCTCAAAGCCCTGAATATTATCAAAGATTGTCTGTCCGGCAACTGGGACCAATGCATCGACTGGGTTAATGCCCGTCTAACCGAGGTCTGGCGGGATCGCGGGGCCTATCCGGGTCTGGGTGCGATGCTGTGTGCGGCGGATTTTGCCGCGGGGATGCTGATTGCCAAAGCGATCAGGAACGCCGTGCCGGAAGGAACCGACTTGTGGCCGACCCTGGATCTGGCCATTGCTTCGCCCCAGCAGTATTTTGCACCGGCGTTGGCCCGGTCAATTACCCCGATTCAGCAAAAAACCTGGCTGTCCATGCGGGCTGAGCGCAAAACCTTATTTAAACTGTTATCGCGGTTTTCGCTTTCCCTGGCCCAGTTCAGGGCCCTCTATAATACCGCAGAACGTAAAAAATACGGTCTGGACTGTACGGATCAGGAAATCATTGCAAATCCCTATCTGCTGTATGAACAAACCCGAACCAAAGAGCCGTTTTTGCAGATCGGCGTTAATAAGATTGACAAGGGTGTCTTTGCCCCCCTGGAGATTCGCGCCCAATATCCGTTGGAGTCACCTTCGGGCCTGACTTCAGATAATGATGAGCGGCGGATCCGGGCCCTTGCCGTGAGTCTGCTGGAGCAACAGGCCGATCTGGGTCACACGGTTTATCCCGGTTCGAATCTGGTGATGGCAATGAATGATCTGCCAATGGAACCAAAATGCGCGGTCAACCCGGATATTTTAGATAGTATTGAGGATTTTCTGAAACAGGAAATGGTGGCCATCGCCATGAAAAATGGTGAACAGGCCTATCAATTATTGCGTTTATACGCGATTGATGAGTTGATCCGGGGGACCATCAACAAGCGTGTCCATTCACAGTTGCGCCATGTTGTTGATGGCAATTGGGGTGCTATTATCGAGACGGCTTTTGGGCCGACCGCTGACGCGGAAGAGAAAAAAGCCCGGCAGGAAAAAGAGGCGGTGCTGAAAGAGTTGGCCGAAGCGCGCTTTTCGGTTTTGATTGGCGGCGCCGGTACCGGCAAAACGACCTTGCTGTCGCTTTTATGCAGCCTCGATCAAATTAAAAATGGCGGCGTGCTGCTGCGGGCACCAACCGGCAAGGCCCGGGTTAAGGACATGCTAGCAGTGCCTGACATCAATTTATAAACTTAAGAAACACCATTGCAGGAGATAAGAGCGGTCAGACCGCGAGCACCAATAAAAAGAACACGAGTGAGGTAAGGATGAGAGGTATTAAAGAAAATCGATCGCAAAAGATAAAATGGCATGGGAAAATCCTAACCATCCAACCACGCACCCGGGTATGGCGTTATCTTACCGATAACCGCACCCATTATCACATTGGCTACAACCTGCTGATCAAAGGTGCTAGTGATGAGGGAAAAACGGAGTTTTGGGTGGCCATTTCGGAAAAGCAGCAACAAAAAGCCGGTTTTCAAATTGGGGATACCATCGCCGGCAGCGGCTGGACGAAAAAGTACCCCGAACGGGAGTTTGCCGACTATTATCGGGCCGGGGCCTTAACCATAATGGATTGTGAGCATGATTTAAAACAGACGGTGGAACCCTGGACGGGGCCAATACCGGAGCTGCAAATCTACGAAGAGCGGGGCGCCCGGATGCTCAGCAAAAGCACCTGGCAGGGGAAGTGTTTAACCTGCTACTGGGCGGCTATGGCCAATGTTGAAATCCAATGGGACTTTGATCGTGATATTAAGAAATATCGCTTTGAAAACTATTGCTATGGTCCCAAATCCTGTCGGTATTATAAAATGGGCCGGGGCCGGTCGGTCCCTTATAAAAACCGGGGTTCGGCCATCGATGATGGCTACCTGGATGAGCTCTGCACCGAAGGCCGGGATGATGATGATTAAACCCGCCTCAGCCCATCAGGGTCAAGATATGAGACATACAGTGCCTGACATTAATTTATTAACTTAATAATTATCGTGTCAAACCCAGAACACCATCTATTGAAAAAGGAGGCCCACCCCATGCTCACCACCCTCCCAACCCCAGCCCTGATTGCCCACTGGCAGTCCGTCTTTAAAACCTACCAGTCGCGGCTGGTGTCCAATAAAAAAAGCACCGATCAGGTGATTGCTTACCTGGCCGAGAAATATCCGCTGACCGCCGTGGATACCGCCGCAGCCCTGGCTGTGGTCACCGGCAATATTAGCAGCAACCGGCCCTTTGCTGAAAAATGTCCGCCGGGCCGGGCGTTACGGCCGGTGGTCTTTCGCATCCCCCGGCAAGGTAGCGGTGCCTTGCTGTATGAACAGCGGCAGGCCCTTTATGGTGACACCCCGATCATGGTCGGGCTGGAGCACGAAACCGCTTTTGTGATGGTGGAGGGCAGCGGCGATCTGGCCGATGAACTGGTGGCTTTTGCCGGTCTGGATCAGGCCGATCTGAGCAACTACTATCTGGTCGCCAACTACATTGCCTGTCTGGAAAAATGCGGTTTGTTAGCCCAGGTCGTCCCGGATCAAAATGAGACTGCAGTTAAGTCAGATGAGTAGCATAAAGCGAACTGGTTAATCGTGACTATCAAATATGAGCAGGCAATTGGAGGATGTCAATGATGAATATTAATTTAAATGAATACTTTGAAAAACAAAAGAAATTTAGCGGAAATGTATTGTTATCAAAAAATAATGAAATTATATTTAATGAATCATATGGATATTCAAATAAGGAAAAAGGAATAAAAAACACACCTCAAACAAAATTCATGATTGGCTCGATGACAAAGACAATCACGGCATTATGCATTATGCAGTTATCAGAAAAAGGGATGCTTTCAACACAACAGCATATTGAAGATTATCTTCCTGACTTTTACAAGGGTCATGGAATTACAATTCATCATCTTCTAACGCATACTTCGGGGATCCCTAACTACTTAATGCTAAAAAAACAACTAAAATGGGGCGAACGTCATACACCCCAAGAAATACTACAAATTGTAAAAGGTTATCAATTAAAATTCCCGGTTGGTGAAAAATGGTCGTACAGTAATACTAATTATCTTATTCTGGGCTTGATAATTGAAATGGTTTCGGGCATGAATTATCACCAATATGTTAAAAATTATCTATTTATTCCTGCTAAAATGAATAATTCAGGTTTTATTGATGAAGAACAAAAAAATATCGCCACTAATTATATTATGGGGAAGAAAGGGTTCGCTATGGACCCATCAATGTTCTTTGCTTGTGGTGATATGGTCTCAACGGTTGGTGATTTTTATTTGCTTGATCGGGCAATTCAGGATGGTAAACTTATGAAAACCCAAATAGTAAAGGAAATGCAAAAGCCTCACCATGACGGCAAATATGTAAAATGTGGATATGGATTGTTTGTAAAAAAACATTTTGATTGTAAAAGTATCTGCCATGGCGGGTCAATGCCAAATGGTTACACTTCTCATTTTGAAAAATATATTGATGACGATATTAGCATTGTTGTATTAAGCAATGATTTAGTAAAATATCAATTCTTATCAATGAGCGGGGCTGGTGGTACCTATATAAGTAGAGAGATTGCTTCATTAATTTATAATAAAAAGTTAGGTGCTTTAAAGAAGATATTCTAAAAGAGATTCTTAATAAAGACTTGTGGTAATAAGTCAAGCTAATGCTCGTTGCCAGTCATATCAAACCATGGAAACATAGCGATGTTAAGACGGAACGCACCAATCCTACCAACGGTTTGTGCTTAAATGCCCTCCATGATAAAGCCTTTGATCAGGGTCTTATTTCCATTAATCAAAAATTTGAAATCATGGTATCAAATAAACTTAAATATGATGATGTTGATGAACTAACGAAAAAATGGCTTGTCAGTTTTGAAGCAAAGAAGATTGAAATACCCCATAAGTTTTTGCCGGATAGCCGGTTTATCGAATACCATAACGATGTGGTTATTATTCATGACCTGCACCTTCAGCATGAAGATCTGACGGCTCAGATTGACTATGTCGTGGTCACTCGGAAACTGGTCTTTTTTATCGAATGCAAGAACCTTTATGGCAACATCGAGATTGATAACCAGGGCAATTTTGTCAGGAGCTATGCCTGGAATGGCCGCACGGTTAAAGAAGGAATCTATTCACCAATTACCCAGAACCAGCGGCATCTGGAAGTTTATCGGCAGCTCCGGCTGGCCCAGGCTACCAATCCGATCAAGCGTCTTGGTTTTCAGAGTGGCTTTGACAATTTTCATCAATCGATAGTCGTGCTGGCTAATCCTAAAACAGTATTAAATGCCAAATACGCCAAAAAAGACGTCAAAGATCGGGTGATCCGGGCCGATCAGCTGATTGCCCATATCAAAGAACAGAATAAAAAATCAAAAGAATTGGCATCCAGTGAAAAAGCGATGCAAGCCTGGGCAGAAAAAATTTTAGCTTTGCATCAGCCGCTAGCCAGCGACTACACTAAAAAATATGAAACCATCCTGTCAGGCGTCACGGCAGCCGCCCCGGCTCCGCCCAAGCCGAGCGGCGCCCCGATGCCGGAAATCGAAAAACCGGCCGTTCGGGAGACCGCTGCCACACCTTACACTGTGACATCATCGCAAAATGACGATCTGGTGGCCAAACTCAAAGCCTATCGTCTAAAAACCAGCCGTGCCGAAAAGGTCCAGGCCTATGTGGTTTTTAATGATCGGCAATTGGCCGATTTGATCACCCGGAAACCCCGGACCGTTGCGGAGTTGCAGCAGATCTCCGGTTTTGGGCCGGTTAAAGCCGAAAAGTACGGCCCCGGCATTCTGGCCGTATTAAATCCGCTTGAAGGCGCTCAGGCTGCGGCATCCAAGGTTGGTCAAAAGCAGTCCTGGTCACCGGCCCAGCTTGTCGGTGAAAAAATCACCCACCAAAGCTTCGGTTCGGGAACCGTCAAAAGCGTCAGCCGCCATGAGATTATCATCAAGTTTCCCATGACCGCCAGAAGTTTTGCTTTTCCGGACGTCTTTGATACCACCATCTGGCTGTCAAACCCGGCGCTGCAACAAAAAGTGGAAGCGCTGATCAAGGCAAAAAAGAGTTAGTTCTGGCGGGCGTTTGAAATAGATGGCGGATATGAATTTGAAATCAGCTCAAAACCGGAGGACAATCAGGCCATCGCTTACCAGCGGTTAATCCAGAAGGTAGTCAAAGGATTAGCTAAGAAGACCCTGGTGCCTTATGCCGAGCATCAGCAATTTAGCAATGCAATTGACCTGAGCGACGGCCAGTACGGCTTAAACAGTGTTGGTACCAGCCGGATTGAACTGGATCAGGAGACCGATGATTTTTTTCCCGAGTATCTCATCGAATTGATAAATGCGGCCATTGTAAGATAGCAAACAAAATTTACCCCCTAAAAAAGCATTGTATCCGGCACAGAGCGGAGACACATCATGTTTTAACACAAAGATGTGCAAATGTACAAATAAGATTTTGGGTTGCACTGCGCCCCAACACTTGGTTGATACTGGTGTCCAGTTCGGCAGACAAGATTACCCGACGATTCATTCACAGCGACGTAGATCGGATACAATATAAGTCGTTGTAAGGCAGGTAATAAAATGAATTACCAGGAAAAAATGAAGCCCAGATAATAGCAAAGCATTATCTGGAGGTGCTGTTATGAGCGGAAAAGCGATGCGACTGAAAGCCCGGATTAGAAATCTGGCAAAACAAATAGGGAGATAAATAAAAATGGCAGTGTGTGAGCAGTCGTTGAAAGTAATTTAGAAAAACGGCGATAATAATAGGAGGTGAACCATGAAACAAAAGATTGCGGCTTGTGGAAATGACTGCAGCATCTGTCCCCGGATGCTGCCTAAAACGGCAGTGGAATTAACGGCAACGGCAAAGCTGTGGCACAAAATCGGTTATCGGGATCAGGTGGTGTCCAATGATGAGATCAGCTGTGACGGGTGCATCCCGGAGACGTGGTGCCGACATGAAATTGTTAGCTGTACGGCCAGCCGAAATATAAAAACCTGCGCGGCCTGTGGCGATTATCCCTGCAGCAAAATACTGGCGACCTTTGAGAAGACCCAAAGCCATCTGCCAGATTGCCAGAAATGTTGCACCGAAGCGGAATTTGCGATCATGAAAAAAGCTTTTTTCGAAAAACAACTAAATCTGGACAAAGCGCGCCCCACCAACACCATTAACCCCCCGATGTTTGTTCCCAATGATAACGTTTAATTTGAAAAGGAGAAACCACATGAAACGAAAAATGTTACCTGGTATGCTGTTGTTATTGGCCGTATTATTGGTTTTTACCGCCATCCCCCTGGGGGTACTGGCCGAGACCCCAGAAAACCCCGCGGTCCCATCAACGGCTGGCGCGGAAGACCCGGCCCCGCTGGCCGCAGAGCAAAACATGGCGGACCCCAGTGTATCGGCGGCGCAAACCTGTCTTTATCAAACCCATGTCCAGAACCAGGGCTGGCAGGCGTGGCGGGCCGATGGCGCCATGAGCGGCACCGAAGGCCTGTCCTATCGGCTGGAAGGCATCCAGATTAAAACCGATCTCGAAAATCTGGGGGTGACCTACCAGACCCATATCGAAAACATCGGCTGGGAAGCGGACACCGATCGGGGCTGGAAAAGCGATGGTCAGATTTCCGGCACCGAGGGCTTGTCCTATCGTCTGGAAGCGATTCAAATGAAGCTGACCGGGGCCCAGGCGGCCAATTATGACATCTGGTATCAGGTTCATGCCCAAAATATCGGCTGGATGGGCTGGGCTCAAAATGGCGAAAGCTCAGGGACGGCCGGTTTCGGCTATCGTTTGGAGGGCATCCGCATCATGATCCTGCCCAAGGGGTCCGCGGCACCGGGTTCCACACTCAGAGCCTTTAATGAGAAAATCAATGTGCCGCTTGAAGTGACCTATCAGGACGCCATTTATGACCCGGCCTACAATTATAAAACGGTCGATTTTTATTACCAGCGCCCGGTTTTTTCCGAAACTAGCCCGGCCCTGACCAGCATTAACCAACTGTATGATGGGCTGCAAAATGACTGGCAGGCTAAAATCCCGTCCTTTACGACACAAGCTCTTAAGTATTGGAATAATGATTCGGCTACCCGGAAAAATTCATACATCAAATATGATGAACGCAGTCAAATGGAGGTAACCTGTCAGGTGGTTTACAACAAAAACAACCTGTTGTCGCTGCAACAGGTTGTGTATTCCGTTTATGTGGGCTCGACCCATGGCTATCACGAACTCACCGCCCATACCTTTAATACCGAAACCGGTGAGGAATTGCTGCTGGGGGATCTCTTAAGCATTGATCAGTCCCAGCTGAAGTCCAAACTGACTAATGAATTTGCCAAACTCAATCGGGATGATGTGGATCTGAATGATGTGTACGAAAAGTTGGGACCATCGGCCAAATATTATTTAACCGATGCCGGGGTGTGCGTCTATTTCAACCAGTATGAGGTTGCCTGTTACGCATCTGGCCGGCCCACCATCACGATCCCCTATTCCCGGACGGATTTGCTAAAACCCATTGAAACGATGATTCCATGATTAGAATTAATAAAGAGGCCTGTGCCTGAAACTAACTTATTCTGGAAATTCAAAAACAGATCAACATGGCAAAAGAATAATTAGATGATCAAGAATATCGAAAAAAATTCTTCAAGGTGGGTTCAAAATAGCACGAATGGCGATAATGGCTACGAAGTCGGGGATCGCAGACCCTCCTTGAGCAAAATCCCGGCAACCATTTCGAAGACCCCCGGGGCTGCATCATCAGGGAGCTGAAATGGCTGATTCAGGAAGAATCGGGATGATGGGGTTAGAAACATTAATCGGCTGCTTCACAAGCATTTCGAGAAAGTTTGGTGGAATTGGCAAAACGAGGGTATGATAATACCAACGCCGTTTTTTCGAGAATCTGGGGCAATTATTTAAAACCGTGATCCGTACAAATTGAACAACCTCTGAAGAAACCGGACCATTAAATTCGGAACCGCTGCGGCTATGGCATTACCGCACCGCGTTAGGAGATGCGATGAATTATTCAACATTTTATTTCAGTGGCACTGGTAACACCCGCTGGGCCGCTTCGGAATTCACTAAGATTATTCAGGAAAAGGGCCATCAGGCGGGGCTGTATGCCATTGATATCGGGGCGCAGCTCAGCGATGAGCAGATCCGGCTGATCGTCAATGATGCCGATAGTGTCGGCTTTGCCAACCCCATTTATGGCGGCGATATTCCGCCGATTATGCGGACCTTTATCAGCCGCGTGGTGGGGCTGATAAAGGCATTGACACGGCCCAAAAGCACCTATGTGATCAATACCTATGGCTATGTTAATGCCTTTGGACCCGTTGAGACGCAAAAGCTTCTGGCTGGTTCCAACCTGGAGTTGAGCGCCTATGTCAATATTCAGCTCTGCCATAATGTCACCAGCAGCAAACCGCTGGACCGGGCAAAATTGGCTAAACGAATGGGGCGGGGCCGCGATGAACTGAACGGCCTGGCGGATTGCCTGATTGCCGGCCACAAACGGATCAATGGCTACGGTCCCCAGTTGAAAATCGGCGCCATGATCCGCAAAAAAGTGACGGTAACGATTAACGATTTTTATCAGACCCTGGGCGTTGACTACACTGCTTGCACCGGTTGCATGGTCTGCGTCAAAAATTGTCCCACCGGGAGTATCCGGCTGTATGGCGATAAGTTTGTCTTTGCCGCTGTCTGCACCGCCTGCAAGCGATGTTATAATTTTTGTCCCACCGGCGCCATCACCATCAACGGCGTCGTTGCCGATCCTCACAAGTTTCCCCGCTTTCAGGGGCCGGAGGAATAAGATATGCCTGACACTATAAAGAAGATTCCGACACCACGTCGACAACTGCGACCAAAACCATGACCGACTAAATTTAGAAAGTTAAAAACCCCCCCAAAGGAGGCTCCCCATGCTCAACACCCCGCCAACCCCGGAAATGATTGCCCACTGGCAGTCGGTTTTTAAAACCTACCAGTCCCGGCTGGTCCCCAATAAAAAAAACACCGATCAGGTCATTTTATAAACTTAAGAAACACCATTGCCGGAGATAAGGGCGGTCAAACCGCGAGCACTAATAGAAAGAACACAAGTGAGGTAAGGATGAGCGGTATTGAAGAAAATCGATCGCAAAAGATAAAATAGCATGGGAAAGTCCTAACCATCCAACCACGCACCCGGGTATGACATTGAAGGCCGGGATGATGATGATTAAACCCTTGGTAGGAACAGCGAAAAAAGACAGCTAATATAATAGCCAAACGTTGACAAAAACACTTATATCAGCTAATATATTAACTATGAATATGAATTTTTTAACGCAAAAAACACCCCAGGAGATTAATGCCATCATCGCTGCGCGAATTCGCAGCATCCGCAAAAGGCAGAAGCTGTCGCAGGAAAAACTCAGTGAAAAATCAGGCGTCAGCCTGGGTTCGGTGAAACGGTTTGAGCGCAGCGGGGACATCTCCTTGATTTCACTGACTAAAATTGCCATCGCCCTTAACTGCGAAGAGGAACTGTCTCACTTATTTGCGGAGCAACCATTTTTATCCATCCAGGAGGTAATCGATGAACAAAATTAAAAAGCTGTCGGTTCGGTATCATGGTAGGCTGGTGGGGACACTGGCACTGTATAAACAGCGACAGGCAGCTTTTGACGAGCAAGGAATGGATGGCCGATGGCTTTTCGATCAGCCCCTTCTCACTGCCACTGACGCAGCGTGTCTTTATACCCAAGGCTGATCCGTTTGAGGGCTTGTTCGGCGTATTTGCTGATAGTCTTCCAGATGGATGGGGGCGATTGCTGGTCGATCGGCTGTTATTAAAAAATCACATCAACCCGTTTGAGATCAGCAGTCTGAACCGATTGGCAATTGTTGGTTCATCTGGCATGGGTGCGTTGACCTATGAACCGGTTCATCATTTTGATTTATCGAATCAGGCCGTTGATCTTGATGAAATTGCGGCTGAGTGTGCCAAAATGCTCCGGACGGATTATTCAGATAATCTGGATGACTTGTTCAGACTTGGGGGGTCTTCAGGCGGGGCCAGACCGATGATCCTGACAACAATTGATGAGACCGATTGGATTATTAAATTTCCATCATCAGAAGATATTAAAAACATCGGTGAGCATGAATATCGGTATTCTTTATGTGCCCGGGAATGTGGTATTGCGATGGAAGAAACAAAACTCTTTTCATCAAATACCGGTCCGGGCTATTTTGGTACCCGAAGATTTGACCGAAAACAGGACGAACAGGGTAATGAAAAACGGATTCATATGCTTTCGGTAAGTGGGATGCTGGAGACTTCCCATCGTATCCCCAATTTGGATTATAACATTCTGATGAAGCTGACCCTGGAATTAACAAAAGATTTTTCTGAGGTTGAAAAGATGTACCGGCTGATGTGTTTTAATGTTTTTGCCCATAATCGGGATGACCATTCAAAGAACTTCACTTTTCTTTATGATGAAATAAAGCAGCGGTGGCTGCTTTCACCCGCTTATGATTTAACGGATAGTGTTTCTTTTGGCGGCGAGCATGCCACCTGTATTAATGGCAACGGAAAGAATCCGGGGCTCAGAGATATTCTGGAAGTGGCCAGGAAAATTGGCATTAAGGATCAAAAAGCAAAAAATATCGCCATAGAAATAAAAGAAATCGTTACTGCTTACCACTTGCGTGACAAAAACAGATGAGTAAGGATTCTGCTTTATTTTATGTGTCGGTGCCTGACATTAATTTAAGGAATCGATCGCTGAAATGGAGTGACTGCCAACAAAACGATGCGACGGTTCATATTACTGTGTTTACAACGACGTAGATTGGATACAATATAAGTAAATGTGTTAAAGGAGAGCAGACCATGCGACGAACAATTATTTTGGTAGTGGCGGTTATCGTAATTGGGATAACGGTTTACCTGGTTAGTACGATGAACTTGTTTTCAGACAATAATAAGGGCGCGCCTGATGGAGTATCCCAGGCAACGGCCAGCCGCTATCAGGAACAGGAAATCCGCGACTATCAGGGGGTCCGGCTGGACCCGGCCATCGGCCCTAGGGATAATTCAATCTCCGGGATTCAAACGGTTGATCTTGACAGCTATCAGCTCCAGCTGACGGGCCTGGTTGAGAAGCCCGTAAATTACAGCTATGAACAGGTTCTGGAAAAAGATAAGGCACAGCGCCTGATCACCCTGTATTGTGTCGAAGGCTGGCAGGCCACGGTGCTCTGGGAAGGGGTGCCGATCACCGAGCTGCTGGCCGATGCCGGGGTTAAAGACGGGGCCACCACTGTCATCTTTCACGGTGTCGATGGCTATACCACGGCGATGCCGCTGACCACCATCAAAGAAAAAGATATGTTATTGGCCTATTCAGCCAATGGCGTGGTATTGCCAGCGTCAATGGGTTTTCCGTTTATCGTTGTGGCTGAAGACAAACTGGGCTATAAGTGGGCCCGGTGGGTCAGTGAAATCGAACTGTCCAGTGATGAAGATTACCAGGGTTTCTGGGAAAAGCGGGGCTATGACAACGACGCCACCGTGAATTGAAAAGCCTGCTCATTCGTCAAGTGATCCAAGGCAGCGGCAATCGGACCGATGAACTGAGGGCCTTTGAGAAGACCCGGCGTCATCTATCGATGTGCTACTGATCAGTGCAAGGCTGTATTCAAGCCTGGAAAGGGGCGGTGTCCTCATGAGAAAAAATATGTTTGTCGCTGTGGCGACGATGCTTTTAGTTTTGTTCGGTCTGCCGATAACGGTGTCGGCGGAGATGCTTGATAAGTACGCTGATCCGGCAGTGGTCGCATCGAGTGGAAGCTTTGAATCAACCTATAATACCCACCTGGATTTCAGTCTTGCTGGGGGAACCCTTACAAGTGCCGAGTGGACGCTGATTCCCATGTACGCAATTTATGCGCCGAGTGGTACGATAAAAGAAGGAGAAACAGTTTCACTTTCGCTTACCGGCTCACAACATCCGATACCGGCCGAAAACCTGGTGTTTAATAGTTTGAATATGAAGCTCACCTTTCTCGATGGCAATGATAAGATTATCGGAGCGGAGCAAACATACAGTTCTGGTAATGTAAAAAGTTCGCCGCTTTCTTATCAAATGAGCGCTGCGGTCCCGGTTGGTACGAAAACGGCCGTGATTACGGGCAATTTTAAAAGCCGCTGGACAACGTCGATTGTGGCCGAAGAAACGGTGGCGGTTTCGGTAACACTTTTGGTTGAGGAGGATGCCGGGGCCGGACCGCCCGTCGAGTCGGGGACGACTCAGACCCCCGATCCGGCCAATGACTGGGCCAGCGATGATTATGGCAGCGATAGTGATGGCTTTCCGTTCGGGGTCGTAATCGCCGTCGTCGTCGGGGTGCTGGTGATCATTGGCTTAGTCATCGGCAGAGCAATGCGAATTAAAAAACCGCAAACCTCGCCCAGTCCGGAAACCAATGATGTGATCATCACCGATCCGGCGACTGGTGCGCAAACCCGTTATGTCCAGGATCCGGTCAGCGGCGAATGGGTCGACCCGGAACGCGGCGGGGTTCTGAATCCCGAGCGGCTGCCCGAATCACTAAGGCAGCGGCAAGCGGCCAGGGAATGGGTCGATCAACAGAATCAGAAACTGCAGACCGGCGACAATACCTTTGACAAAAAATTAGCTGCCGAACAGGCCCAGCAACAAGCAAAGGACCGTCTGATTGATGAATTGCTCCGGGTCTCGCAACGGGCCGGCGCCCAGCCACAGAGTGAGCTGACCTTTAATATTCGCAAAAATGCTCAAAAACTGGTTGGTAAACTGATCGAGGGGACCGAACCGGTTTCGCCCGAGGCGATTGAACGGGTGCGCGGGGCTTTTATCAAAACCGCAACGGGGTCGATCATTACCCACGCCGAACTGCCGCGAGTACCGTCTGATTCGATGCTTTACGTCGCGGCCTTTAACAACGAATTGGAAGAAATCTCCCGTAACCAGACCGCTTCCGCCGTACTATTTCGGACAGTCTTTGCTTACACTACGCTGGGGGGATCGGAGCTGTTTTTTCAAAGCCACAAAGGTTTTCTGCGGATGCGCGATTACGTCGAAGATGACGGCAACAGTGAATGGGGTGCCTTCTATACGGCCTCCTGGGGGGCAGTTAAGGATTATTATGTTAGTAAGAAGGCAGATGACTTTATTTGGGGGGCATCCCCTAAGTTCGATGCAATTGAAAAGTGTGGTGTTGTTGGGAAAATTCTTTACAATCAAGGCAAACGATTTGTAAAGATTGGTATCAATACCACCGATAGAGCGACGTTGGATATCGACGGAAAAGTCCGACGGGCGATCAAACAAAAATTTAAGTGAGCGGGAGAATAAGCGATGAATGTAGAGACGATCACGTTAACGGATGCGCAGATTAAGGCGTTAGCCAAAAACAGTCACATCAAACCGAATTTACTTTGCCAATTGCCAGAGTTTGACAAGGCGGAAAGCGTTTCCCCACCTCTGTTGG
Source organism: Acetobacterium sp. (assembly GCF_041752335.1). Taxonomy (GTDB): domain Bacteria; phylum Bacillota; class Clostridia; order Eubacteriales; family Eubacteriaceae; genus Acetobacterium. The sequence continues at coordinate 22,778 of NZ_JBGSHG010000031.1, forward strand.
ATGCGGCCCAGCAGGAGGTTTTGAATGCGCTCCTGCAGCCGCTGAACACCACCGATATGGCGGTGCTGCTGGCAAATGACGGACTGATGCGGTTGCAGCTCAGTCTGCGGGGCGAAACCGGCGTCCTGTTAGGCCAGGCCGACGACGGCAATCAGTTACTGTCGGCCAGCGAGGGAGACGTTGCCACCATGGTGATGGCCTACCTGGCCCAGGGCGGCGAACCCCTGAAACGGGCCGTCGCGCTTAATCTTTCGCAGCAGGCTTTTTTGCTGCTGTTGGCGGCTGCCGATGCGTATAAGATGAGCTATCTTGAAGATCTGCTGAATCATACCGTATCAGCGGCAAATCTGACGGCAAAGTCCCTGGCACGGGCCGTTGCAGAGGCCTATGAAAGCACCGACCTGCGGTGGCTTTTGCCGTTTGCATTGTTTCGATCCGAGGCAGCACAAAAGCTTGACGTGACATCAGCATTGGCTGAATTGGCCGAAGTCGGGCTGATCGAGGTGGAGGGGGTGGTCTTAACGGAAGAAGGCTCGTTGTTTATCGATGACCTGATGTATCGCAAGGTGATCGCCGATATCACCTCCCTTTATGTCCAGGATGCGGCGCTTGCCCGTTCACAGGTGATGTTTATACGAACGGAACAGACCCTTTGGGCCGTTCAGTTCGTTGACAAGGATGCGGCAGTCCGATCGTTGACGATTGATGAAGCATGCGAACTGATGGTTTCGCTGCTGATCCAGAAAGATGAGCCTGCGAATCGCTCCGCTTTGAAAGCCGGGCCAAAAGAAGGTCCTGCGGGGGCCGTATCGAAAGCCTCAAACTGTTCCCAATGCGGTCATCAGCTGGCGACTGGGGTGAAGTTCTGTGTGAATTGCGGGACGCCGGTAACACGGTCCGCCCCACCAAAAGCGCCCTTGTTTTGCAAACACTGCGGCGCCAAATTAGCGCCAGACGAGCATTTTTGTGCAAAATGCGGCAAACCTTGCGATTGACGCTTAATTTATGACGGTGCCTGACATCAATTTATCCTTTCTGTTTCCCCACTGTCTGAAAAACGGCACGATCCCGCTGGTGGCGGGCTTTATTAACCAGGTGTCCCACTGGTGAGCCACCATCATTATGATTTTGGGGGTTTTTAACTGCCCATTTCAAATTAAAGCCTGTTCGGCAACCCCACTAATTCAGTAAAGGAAATTATAAAATAACGTATCCCCCGAACAAAATAATTGAATTTACAAAAATCCTTGAAAGTATCGGTGAAATGTCAGATGCGATCGAAATCAGGGAAAATGAACTAGTAATCCTTTCCAGTATCGATAAACTTACCCAGATCTATAATCGTCAAAAAACGGAAGAGATACTCGGATTAGAAATTCAAAAATCAAATCGGTATCATCATTCACTCTCAATTATCATGCTTGATATTGATCGATTCAAGGAGGTAAATGATACCTATGGTCATAAAGTCGGAGATATCATTCTAGAAGAATTTGTGAATATTTTGAAAAAAAATATTCGTGCAACTGACTTTCTTGGGCGATGGGGTGGGGAGGAATTTTTGATCATCTGTCCCGAAACAAATATTGAAGGAGCAAAAACGCTTGCGAGTAAGTTAAGGAGAGAGATTGAAGAACACAAATTTCCGATCATTGTTTGGAAGACCGCAAGCTTTGGCGTTGCTGAATATATCCCTGAAGAAGCGATTAATTCAGTCATGAAGCGGGCGGATGATGCTTTATATAAAGCAAAAAAACTGGGCCGGAATCGAGTCGAGGGCGAGCCTGACATTAATTGATAAAAATGACCGGGATCGGCCGTCCCGGGCGCAGTCAATCCGTCTGAGCAGTACCGAACAGGATGAAGATTACCAGGGGTTCTGGGAAAAGCGGGGCTATGACAACGACGCATTTTCGATAAGCCCGGTGAACTCCGCAAAGTCGACCGGGCGCGAAAAACGCTCTCATGTTCACTTTTGCATCTTAGCCACGGGCTAGGTCCGGATAAAGATAGGGGATAGCGGTGGGGCCTGGTGCTGCCGAACCTTTAGGAACAATTTTTATCTGGATTGCTTCCAGACGATAACCATAACCAGAGGTGCCTGCCGAACGAGCATTTTTCGCCCAATCCAACCAGCCAAAGTTTTGAGCATGAACCCGATAATAAATATCATAGTTAACGGCATCACTGCCGGTTAAATAAATATCGATTGCTTCCAGGCGAAGCCCTTGACCACTGCTGCCACTGGGATCCATATCATATACCCATTCTTGCCAGCCATAGTTTTGCACATGGGTGCGGTAGGCGACCCCCAGGTCTAAGCCTTCATTTTTTAATGCAATTTGAATGGCTTCGAGACGGAGTCCTTGACCACTGGTGCCACTCGTCGCCCCATCAGCTACGACTGTCTGCCAGCCGTAGTTTTGCACATGGGTGCGATACTCACACGAAACTGTTTGTGCAACATAATCTGGGATAAACGTGATGCCATAGGTGTTTGCATAGGTTTCAGCGGTAGAACCACGCTCTCCATAAATCGTCAAGTCACTACAGCCCAAAAATATATCCTCACCCATCGTCGTTACCTTCGCTGGAATGCGGATGCTTTTCAATGATGAACAACCACTAAAGGCTCTTTCCTCAATCGTTCGCATCTCATCACTCATTGTCACGGAGTCTAAATTATTACAGCCGATAAAAGCTTCCTCTTCGACCGTCACCGTCCTGCTTAGTTTGACACCAGTTAGCGCGGTATAATACTGAAAAGCATGATGACCGATATTTACAACCCCCATCCCGGGCCAACTATCGCCGACATTAATATCGCCGCCGTGCCCCAGGTAATTGGTTATGAGAACGCCGCCTGTAATATACTGTAACACATAATCACCAAATAGAAACGGCTCTGAATTAACCGCTACTTCAGCACCCAAAACCTCATCGCTACTGATCGCTTCATTGTTGCTTAACTCACCTTCTCCACTCGCTTGACTATTTCCTGCCAATACACTGCTTGGAATTACAACCAATAGCATGACGGAAACGAACAGGCAGACTGCTTTCAAAAAACCTTTCATTACATAACCTCCCTTGCGATTTTAAAACATTTTTCCCTGAGATTAATCAAAAATCTTCACGATACTCATTTCATAGTCATATTACCCGCGACAGACCATGATAAACCTTTTTATCCGGTTTATTCAATCATTTCTTCACTAGGCCGGATAAATAATCGACTTCCGCATTGTAGATCAGCGGAAATTTTGTGAAATGTGCAAGTACCTGACATTAGCTTATCAACTTATGCCCCCTCATTTCGGTAAAGTCTTTCAAATTGATTGCGATTTCAGTAAAAACTTAACTGTCGATGCCACACTGAGGGTGCCGGCACACTTAACTTATTATGCCCGCGTGGAACTGGTTGAAAATGGTATTCAATTGCCAGCTTCTGTTATATAATGATGTGTAATTAAAAAAATCGAAATGAAGTGAGTAGTCGGCTGGATTAAATCAAAGACTTCTCAGACCTTCAGGAAGGCGTAAGGCATGGAACAAAACACTGCCAAAATCAAGAGTAATCCGGGGAAAAAGAAACATCACAGGCTGATTTCAGGAAGCATCATCCTTGGTATTTTAATGGTATTGGCCATGGATATTACGCTTTTATTCGCATCGAATGGAGAAATTAGAACAAGTCCAACGGCCCGCCGGGAAACCGCCAATCCCAGCCAGAAAACTGAGGTTAATGACATGAAGGTCGAATTGACCGCGGAGGAACAGGCTTACCTGGATGCCCTGGGACCGGTGAAAATTTGTATCGATCCCGACTGGGAGCCCTATGAGCGAATCAATGAGCAGGGTGCGGCCGAAGGGATTGCCGTTGATCTGGTTGCGCTCATCGCTCGCCGGACCGGCGTCGAGCTGGAATTGGTTGCCACCTCGGACTGGGAAGAAAGTCTGAAGAATTCCCGCATGGGGAAGTGTCAGGTGCTGGGACTTTTGTTGCAAACCCCTTATCGGGATCAGTGGTTGGTTTTTACGGAACCCTATTTTTCTGACCCCAGTGTTCTGATCACCCGGGCGGAACATATTTATATTTCTGATCTGGCATCCCTTTCGGGAGAAACGCTGGTATTGCCGGAAGGAACCGGCACCGAAGAAGCGATCCGCAGGGATTATCCTAATCTGAAAATTATGATTGTCGAATCTGAGGCGGTCGCTTTTGAAATGGTGGAGACTAGGCAGGCCGATTTAACCATCCGTTCACTGACCATGGCAGCTTACACCATCAAGAATCAGGGGCTTTTTAATCTTAAAATTGCGGGGCAGGTGCCCAATTATACCTATGCGTTCCGGATGGGAGTGGTGGATGACGAGCCGATGCTCAGGGATATATTAAACAAGGGGATCGCGACCCTGTCACCCCAGGAGATTCAGAAGATTTCCAATGAACACATTGCCGTAGAAGTGCAGTCGGGGATTGATTATGATCTGATCTGGCGGATCGTTCTGATTTTCGTTGCGGTGTCTACCGTTGGCCTATTATGGATTTGGCAGCTGAAAAAATTCAATAAGACCCTGTCCCAAAAAACCATGGAGCTGGAGCTGGTGACAGAAGAATTGAATGCTGATATTATTGCTCGGGAAAAGGCGGAAGCAGAAATCCGGATTTTATTGTATCATGATCAGCTCACCGGTTTATATAACCGCACATTTCTCAAACAGATGGTTCTAACCCCCGCGGAAGTCCATCCCGTAACAGTGTTTATGTTTGATCTTGATGGTCTGAAAGAAGTCAATGATAACCATGGTCATCTACAGGGGGATATCCTGATTAAGAATGCCGCTAATCTTTTTACCCGGTGCTTTACCGAAAACGCCAGCATCATCCGGATTGGCGGCGATGAGTTCCTGGCCGTGGTGACGGATTGTCATGAGCAGCAGGCGGATGATCTCAGGGATTGCGTCCGGCAGGCTGTCACGGCCTACAATCTTCAGAATCACGATGACAGCCTGGTAATCAGCCTGTCAATGGGTTATGCCATCAGCACAAATCCGGCCACGACCATGGCCGAGTTTATGCAGAAATCCGATGAAATGATGTATGCCGACAAATTGCGACATAAAAAAGGCATTTATGATGCCGCAGAGCATGGAAGCTGGATTGGATAAAGGGTACGTGCCTAAAAAGGGTACGCGCCTGACATTAACATATCAGAAATGGCAGCTTGGTTAATTTCAGTATTATACAGCCGGTACGCATTTGCTTTCGGCCATTATTACCAAAGCAACCGGCAAGAGTATGCGTGAGTTTGCCAATCAAGCATTATTCAAAACGCTGGGAAGGAAGTGGGAGACGATCATTTTTAGCGGTTGATCAGCGGTTGCCGGCCTGAAACGATAGAAACCGGCAAACCGGGGTATATCGTGTCATATCAGAATCCATCAGAAGCCCAAAGCTGTTGGAGAAAGAGGAACAACCATGAAACAGAATGACCAGAACTTTTTGTGGCGACGCATTGCCAAAAAGAAAAACACCGGGAGCCCGGCATTGCCCATGGCCCCGAAAGCCAAAAAAGCCTGGCGGAGACGGCTGGGCGAAGCGGATTTCCGGGAGATGATGGTGGAGTATAATTCCGAGGCCATGGCCCTGCTGGTTAAAACTGCGGGCGGCTGGGTTTATTGTTATAACAACTGGGAGCACGAAAAAATGACCGGCTTCAGCCAGCGAGCCATTCGTAATCAGAGTTTGAAAACCGTCCTCGGGGAAGCCTACTATCAGGTCTACGAAAAAAACGCCGATAGCTGCCGGGAAAGCGGGGAAACCTTTCTTTTTAAGGGCACAGCCTGCTGGAATGGCGAAATCAGGGAGAGCCTGTGTCGCATGACCCCGGTTGCCAGTGATAATCAGGACTTTATTGTGGTGACCGAGCTAAACACCAAAGCACTCAAAGACTGGATGGCCAAAAACCAGCTGGCCACGACCCGCTTTGACCAGATGTTTCAGACTCACACTGCCACCATGCTGCTGATCGAACCGGAGTCAGGGCGCATTGTCGATGCCAACCCGGCGGCCCTGGCCTTTTATGGCTATGCCCTGGAGGAGCTCAAGGCGATGAATTCATGATCGTGATGCCCGGATCAGATCTGAAGGATGCCGAACGGCTGGTCAAACGGATCAAGGAACAGCTCCAGGACATTTGCATTAATGGCTCCATTGAAGCCAGTGTCTCCTTTGGGATGGCGCTGAAAAAGAGCCGGGATGATGAGCCCGGGGCGGTCCTTAAAAAAGCCGAGGAGATGATGTATCAGATCAAGTTGTTGGAAAGCAAAAGCATGCGGGGCACCACCATTAATGCCCTGCTGGCGGCCCTGGATGAAAAAAAAGCCGAAACCAAGGCCCATACCCAGCGCTTGTCCGATCACGTCATGAAGCTGGCCGAGCTGCTGGCCCTGAACATCGAAGCCCGAAACCGCCTGATCCTGCTGGCGATGCTCCATGATATCGGCAAAGTGGGGATTCCCGATCACATTCTCGACAAGCCCGGCCGCCTCAGCGAGGAGGAATGGCAGATCATGCAAACTCATTCGGAAATCGGCTATCGGATCGCCACCAATGTGCCGGAACTCCATGTGGTCACCGAGGAAATCCTCCATCATCACGAAAAATGGGATGGCAGCGGCTATCCCTCGGGGCTCAGCGGTGAAAAAATCCCGCTTAACAGCCGGATTCTGGCCATTGTCGATGCCTATGACGTGATGACCCATGATCAGGTTTACCAGCCGGCCCGTTCCCATGAAGACGCCATCCAGGAATTACGGAATCAGGCCGGCAGCCAGTTTGACCCCCGGCTGGTGGAGCGCTTTATTAACCAGGTGTCCCACTGGTGATGATAACCGTAACGGGACACAAGGGGACGGAGGGGGAGCAGTGAAAAAGTCATGTTTATTTGATGTATTCTCAAAATCTGAGAGAATTATTTTTAGAAAACGAAATTAATTCTAAATACGACAAATAGTTCACAGAAACAAGAAGATTTAGCGGTCATGATGGCCGCTATTCTTTTTAAATTTACTGCAATGGCTGCCAGTTTCGATTGTTTAGACATCGAAACAAGGCCATAGCCTTTTGC
>NZ_JBGSHG010000032.1:0-20931 GCF_041752335.1 Acetobacterium sp.
CCAATGATCACTATTGACAGCCTTCGAATCATGTGCAAAAATGGATTCATATTTTAAAACTTATATTTTCATCGCAAATTTTTAATTCTGTATTTTACATTAACCTGGAAAACGAGAAAACACAAAATTATTTACACTACCTTTGTTGAGGGTTTTTTTATCAGCAGCAGCATCAACTTGTATTCTTTTATTGTCATTTCAATTGCGGTACCGTTCTTTTTTACCGAGCGCTCGGCCGTGTTAATCGCCAAATCCTCAAACTGGGTGACTTCGCGTTTGTTTCCATATCGGCGAAGCACTGGTTCAATCCGTGCCAAAAGCTCCATCGCTTCAAACGGCGTGACGACGTAATCGTCGCCCCCATCATTTAGATCGAAGTAGCGAAACTAAAAAAGACAGGCACCTTGTGCCTATCTTTTAACGATATTGCATATCACATTTTAACTCTGGTGAAAAATAACCCGACGTTTGTCCAGCGCAAAGTATAGTACTGAACCGAGAACCATGCATGAAATCACTTCGCCAATCCCCACAGTTGCCATCATGACTGGGATTGGTAAGGGAACGCCATAACTGAATTTTAAAATAAACGGTACCACGATCATATTGGCAACCACTGGTGGAACGGTGACCAGCAATGGATATTTGTGGTTGCGTAGTTGATAACTGAGGACCGCCGCAACAAGCGTTGCGAGGCTGCCAAAGACAATGTCAATCACGGTACAGCCGGTTAACAGATTGCTAAGTAAACAGCCGAGGAAAAGGCCTGGGATGGCGGCCGGGGTAAAGGCCGGCAGGATAACAAGCATTTCCGAGAGGCGAATTTGAATTTCGCCGCTGGCTAAACCCAATGAGCTCGACACAAAGGTCAGAACCACGTACATCGCAGCAATGACTGCTGCCTGGGTAACAAAGAGAACACTAATTTTTCGCATAAAAAAAACTCCTTTAGTTTTGTTTTACGTGTGGAAGGTCACGAACACACGAAGAAAATTACTGAAGCCGAAAAAACGGAATTCAGTTATTATCACTATACCGGATATCTGAAGAAAATGCAAGAGAAAATGTCCGAATTACGGACATTTTCAAATAGCGAAACGCGGTTTCAAGTCCTGGCCAGACTCTTCTTATAGGTTTCATAATCCCGGTAAACTTGTTCAGAATAGGCCAAACACCAGTCAAAAACAGCATGGTCAAAACCATCGTCAGTGCCTAAATAGCCATTGATCCAGTTGGCATAAGGACTTTGAACATGGGCACGAGCCAGTGATAACCCGCAATTAATGACGTATTGTTTAAAGGTCTCAAAATCCAGTTCTGACAGATCAACAGTTCCTTTCATATCGCGAAACTGGCGAACGTAAAAGTCCAGCCCTTCGGTGGCCGAAAAATATCCGAGAAAGGGATCCGAGACAGCCTGGAGAATCTGCTGATGGCTGACGACCCGATAGCCGTTGCCCAAACCATGAGCCATAGTATCTGGGGTGGTGAAATTTTTCTGGTTATACTTCGCAATTGCTGATTCATTCGCTTGCTTAATCTGCAAAACAAGATGGCTTTCGTCTTCACAGGTCAGTACCAGGAGGTAACAGCGGGTTCCGATACTGCCAACCCCCACTACCCGCCGGGCGATGTCGGTTAAAACATGCTGCGACAACAGCATTTCAATGTCGGGACGAACGGTTTTTAAGTACTGTCTGAAATATAATTCCACTTCGTCGATCAGTTTTGCATCTAAATGGGTCGTAATCGGTGGATTCTCGATAAAGATACGGCGACCAAACTGATCGGTTTCGGTCATTTTGGAGATGACCTGACTAGAGGTTCTTTTTTTGGCTTTTTTGATAATCTTTTCAAATTCTTCCCGGGAGGAATCGGAAAAACTCTCGAGAAAAAGTTCCTCATCACCAAGGATAAAGTAGCGCTCAAGTGAGGTCATATCTGACATTAAGTCAAGACCTTTGCGATAAAATGATGCGGTATGAAGTATGGCTTCCTCCGTTTTTTTCGCATCAAAGCCGAGTTCATGGGCACAAAGAATAATGCTGGTGATCAGACGCTTTAAATCCCATTCCCAAGGTCCTGGGGCAGCCTCGTCAAAGTCATTGAGATCAAAAATCAGTCGCCGTTCCGGGGAGGCATAGAACCCGAAATTGCCAATATGGGCATCACCACAGATAGTCACATGAATGCCAGATTGCGCCTGATGGGATAAATCACGTGCCATTAACAGGGCCGTTCCCCGGAAAAAGGCAAAAGGAGACCCTGCCATTTTTTGGTGACGAAGGGGAATGAGTTCAGGGATGCGAAAATAGTTCTGACTCTCAATTATCGCCACCGGGTCACGATCGACAAGATGAAAAACGGATTGGGCTGAAAAAGGTATTTTTTCTCGAATGGCTTTGCCGCTGTTGCGATTCATCTTTGATGTGGGAATCTGTTGATTTTTAGTTAAACCGACGATCATTCATAACCTCCTGGATTTAGGTTTTTAAGTATAGGAGACAAAGGCAATCAAGTTTTAAGATAGAAATTGCCGATGTTTGTCCAGCTATGTTATGCTTTTCATTTTAGCATGGTTGATAAAAATTTCATAGTAGAATCCCCGATAGCAACGGTATTTTCAATAACAAGAACATCGAACAGATCATTTCCGGCAGCGTACATTTTGATAAACATTGATTTATTTAGTTTAATTTAGTATGATTATAACAATGCCGGAATAAAAAACAAGTAGGCAGAACAATTAAATACACTTAGTGAACACAATATGATGAAGGATAAGGTAAATGGATAACGAAGAAAAATTTATAGCATTAGAAAAACTCATCGGAAATACACCCTTGTTAAAGATAAATTTTTTATATCAAGGGCAGCCCCGTTGTATTTACGCAAAAGCAGAGCATTATAATCTCACTGGCAGCATCAAAGACCGGGTGGCCTTGCATATCCTAAAAAAAGCCTATGAAAAAGGTGAGATCCATGAAGGCGAAACGATTGTGGAAGCCACCAGTGGAAATACCGGAATCGCATTTACTGCCGTTGGTACCTGCCTGGGACATCCGGTGGTGATCTATATGCCCGACTGGATGAGTGATGAACGAAAAAATCTGATTCGGAGTTATGGTGGAGAAGTTCGGCTGGTTTCCAAAGAAGAAGGTGGTTTTTTAGGGAGTATTGCCCAATGCGGAGCGCTAGCAGCCGAAGGGAATGCCTTTCTGCCCTGCCAGTTTTCAAATGAAGAAAATACCCAGGCGCAGTATGAACGTACGGCCCCGGAAATTGATATCCAGTTAGCGGCATTTGGAGTAACACCTCAGGCGTTGGTAGCCGGGGTCGGAACGGGGGGAACGGTTATGGGGTTAGGCCGGTATTTTAAAGAAAAGAATCCTGAGATTAAAGTCCATCCCATGGAACCAGCCAGTTCACCAACGATGTCCACCGGTTATAAGGTCGGCAGTCACCGAATCCAGGGAATCTCAGACGAATTTGTTCCCGACCTGATAAAATTGGAAGAATTGGATGATATTATTGCGGTGGATGATGGGGATGCTATCATTATGGCCCAGAAGCTGTCCAAAGAATTAGGCCTGGGGGTGGGGATTTCATCTGGTGCTAATTTTATCGCTGCCATCATTGCCCAGGATCTATTGGAAAATCCCCATGCGGTGGTGGTCACCGTCTTTGCTGATGATAATAAGAAATATTTAAGCACGGACTATGTTAAGGAAGAAAAGGTAAAATCTGAATTCTTATCAAAGGATGTCAAGCTGCTGGATTTCGAAGTCAAAAAATAAGCTGTGGTAAAAACTGAACAAAGAAAGTAGAGGAGGATGAAAAATGGAAGCTGAATATATTGATGTAACAATTGAAAAAACTAAGAAGATTGCTTTAATTGCTCATGACGGAAAAAAAGCAGAGCTGTTGGATTGGGCCTGTCGAAATAAAGAAATATTACAGAGGCATCATTTGTGTGGAACAGGAACAACCGGAAGTCTTATTCAGGAGCGAACCGGATTGCCGGTGCAAATTTTTAAAAGCGGTCCATTAGGCGGTGATCAGCAGATCGGCGCCCGGATTGTGGATGGCAAAATTGACATGCTGATCTTTATCTGGGATCCCCTGGAAGCCCAGCCCCACGACCCGGATATCAAGGCCCTGCTGAGGATTGCTACGGTTTATGATATCCCAGTGGCCAATAATCTGGCAACGGCTGATTTTATCATCCATTCGCGGTTTATGAATGAAGAATATGTACATCCGATTGAGGATTATGCCAAACAAATGAAAAGCAGATTGGCAAATGTCTTAAAATAGAAAGAGGAAAAAATGACGTTAAATTATAAGCCCCAGGGCGTTTGTATTCGCAACATGCAATTTGATCTAACCGATGATGTGGTCAGTAATCTAGTCTTTGAAGGCGGCTGTGACGGGAATTTAAAAGCCCTGGTTAAACTACTTGAGGGAAAACCGGCAGATGAGATCATCACGATGTTTAGAGGTCAGACCTGTGGTAAAAAACCGACCTCCTGCATGGATCAGCTGGCCATTGCTCTGGAAGAAGCTCGAAAGGAAAAGCAATGAACGGACAAAAAAGAAGCGACGTAAAGATCGGTGCATTAGTGGAGATTGTCTTAAAGGCAGATCAGCGCAGCGGCAAGCTGACCCAGGGCCGGGTTGGCAAACTGCTGACAAAAAGCTCCACCCATCCCCACGGAATTAAGGTCATGCTCACCGATGGACAGGTGGGCAGGGTTGCCAAAATAGTCGAAGAACCCAAATAGTCAAACTAAAAAAGCGTGCCATCGGTAAAGAGGCACGCTTTTTTTTAGGGCTGAATGGGAATCAGTTTTTCATTAAAGTTTTTGACAAAATCATCGAATCGATCAGGCCCTAACAGCAGGATCCGGTTGGGGGTTTCCACCAGGATGGCTGTATTGCCGTTGGCAAAGACCGCGGCTTCGGTGCCATTCTGGAGCAGGAAGATGCCTTCCCGGTAAGCTCGGGTTTCAGTACCGACCTCCTTGGACGCGATGGCATACTCGGTCTGATCCAGACTGACCAGCTTGGCCGAGAGGATATCCGCCTCAGGATAGGTCTCAAAGGTGAAGCCGGTGGGCAGTCGCAGGGATAGCTCGTTATCCTTAACGGTAATGCCGGCCACCAGGGGAACCACCACAAAGATACCCAGGATCAAAATCAGCACAAGACCACCGACGACCATTTCCTTAGTTGCATTGCGGCGAAGCTCCCGGTCGTCCGGGTAGGTTTTGAAGGTATAGATGGCTTTCCAGAGAAGCAGCGCAAGGACGGCTAAAAGTGCAAAAAACAGCGGATTAATAGTGTGTAAAATAGAAACAAAATAAGTCATGTGTTGATAAACCACGGTTCTGCCCAAGGGGGAACCGTTACCCTTCGTTAAATTAATTTTGTCTTTTCATATTGAGAAAGTTCCAGCCTGAGTTCAGAGGGAACTTTCTTTTTGATCAATCCGATCTGGACGCTGAAATAATAGTAATTGTAGTATTCAATCATCGAAAAAGCATAAAGGATCAGGCCGAAAATATTCATGGTCATAAAAAAAGCGTCTGGTTGAAAAATCACCAGATAGAGTAAGTACAGCGGATAGAGGACGAATAAAGTCAGATTCAGCTTTTTAAGCACTGAAAAAACAGGCATTACCCAGTCCATCGGGCTGCGGGGGTTATCCAGCAGCTGGTAACGATAATACCAGTAGCCGGCACTTTGAAGGATAATAAAAATCAGTACGCCACCAGGAATCAGCAGGCGCAGATCCAGGGGCTGACCGGTGGAATCGGTGAGCAAATACATCAGCATGCCGCAGACCAGGGCGGTGATCAGTTCGCTCATATATAAGCGATTCAGTTCTTTTGGGGTTTTCTCGGTCATCTAAAGCTCCTTGTCAATTTTGGGCGGTGGGGGAAGTTCAACCACTATTTTTTTACTGTGTTGAATAAAAGCATCCAGGCGCTTACGATTAAAGTAAAGAATGGCAATCAGAACAGCATAAATGGCCACCGCAATAATAAACTGGGTGGGACTGTCATCCATGATTCCAGCACCGATCATGGTGTTGATAAAAACACTGGGGGTTCGCGCCAACAGGACAATGATGATAAAGGTTTTCAACGGCATGGGGGAAAGACCGGCGATAAAACAAAGCATGTCATCGGGAAAAAGCGGAAAGAGAAAAATCAGAAAAAGAACGGTATTTAACTTTGATTCTTTAATATGATCGTATTTTTCAATCAATTCCGGACTGACAAAGCGCATAACAAAGGGCCTCCCAAATCGTTTAGCTAAAACAAAAACGATGATGGAGCCGGTCAGGGTACCAGCAGCGCTGATCAAAAAACCGCCAATGGTACCAAAGAGGGCGCCGCCGACCAGGCCGACCGTCCCCCCAGGGATCGGAGCGATGACGATCTGGAGCAGCTGCAATAAAAAAAATGCCAGCGGCGTCCATATGCCAAATTGTAAAAGAAAGCTCTGCAAGGTGTCAAGTGTCGAAAAAATTTCCATTTCTTACCTCGATATCTTTTAATCATTTTAGCATAAAACCGGCAGATCCACACCATATTTTGGGGATCTGCCGGAAGTAAAATGTTTATTTAAGAAATCGAATTGATCACAAACCGTCTAGGTGGTCAAGTCCCGCCGATTAAAGGCCACTAGGGTCAAACTGAAAAAGACCAGCGAGACGATCAGTAAAATTGCAACCGAATTGAATGAAAGCTGATCATTGATCATCAGGGTGGCGCCTTCAAAATACTTAAAAGGGGTGAAGACCGTCAGAAACGCCAGCTTATCATATAAATCCACCGCCACCGATAAGATGAAAAATCCCATCACCAGCCCGGAAGCCGCGGCGGTAGCACTTTTGGTGTTTTTTAGAATCGATCCAAACATGGCACCTAAAGCTAAAAAGAACAGCTGGAGAATAAAAAGCGCCAGCATCGTCAGGGAAACCTTGTCGATGAGCCCATCGCCATCGTTGTGCCGGGCAATGAAAAAAACAGAAGCGGCAAAGGTAACCATGTTAAAAATCAGAATATTGATGACGCCGGCCAACAGTTTGGGGATGATCACCTGAAACCGACGTATCGGTTTGGTATAGACAAAATCGGCACAGTGATCTCGTTCTTCCTTGGACACCACCACCGCCCCGAACATCACCGCATGAACCGCTGCCAACAGCATAAAGTAGAGAAAGAACACCGAATAAAATCCGGCGACCTTGGTAATATCTACTGAACCGATACCAAAAACCACCATAATTTCTTTGGGAAAGGTAGCAAACAAGGCGTTGAGGTCTACCTGGGAATCCACAAACCCCTGGTACTTCATCATCCCGGCAAAGATAATGAACACCTGGGCGCAACACCAGATAATCAGTGACTTGATATTGGCTTTCATTTCTTTTTTCAATACATTCATCGGGAATACCTCCTTTGCGGTTAGATCGATGGCAAATCTTTTCTGGCAAACAGTTTGAAGGTCAGAAAAATAAACATTCCGACCAAAACAAACCATAACAATAAGTTCAGTGAATCATAATTCGTATTTTTGGATATTTCGGAGAGATTGAAATAATCAAAGGGCGAAATAAGTCCCAGTTTTTCATCTTTTAAGGTTTCATTGAGCAGATGGATAATATAGAAAATAAAAACAACCCCCATACTGATGGGCAGAACGGTTCGGATCCGTCGCAAAAAAACCGAAATAAACAGCCCCAGACTGGCAAAAAAAATCTGAATAAAGAGCAAACTCAGGGTGACCAGGGCAAACAGCTCCACATCGTAGGAATCGGTGCTGAGCAAGGTAACCAGGATCAGAGAAGCCGTAAAAACAACCGCATTGGTAATCAGAATCTGAACCAGTACTGCCATGATTTTCATGGACACCACCCGGTTTCGGCTGACTGGTTTGACAAACAGAAAATCTCCGGTTTTTTCCCGTACTTCCGCAGAAATAATCGAAACTCCCATATTCATGGCCTGGATAGCACCGCCCAGCAAAACATAGGTCAGGGCAAATTGATAAAAGCTTAAAATACTGGCAAGCTCCAGATCAGCCACGCCGAAAGCCTGCTGGAATTCAAGCGGAAAACTTTCAAAGACCTTTTGGAAGTCCTCCAGTTGTCCAGAAATGGATGGATAAAGCAGCATAAACAGTGCTAATACCCCAATCAGGGAGAGGCACCAGACAATTAGGGTTTTGCGACCCATTCGCAGTTCCTGCTTCAGGATGTTCATGGCTGCTCCTCCTTTTGGTAATAGTGCATAAAAATCTCTTCTAGACTGGGTTCCTCAACCAGCAGATTGATCAGGTTCTGGCCCTGCAGGCGCTCAACCATGCGATTGATATCACCTTTAAATAAAAAATGCAGGGTGCTTTCATCAACCGTAAGATTGGTGACCCCTTCCAGATTAAAGTGATGCACATCAATAACGCCCCGATAATCGAGGGTGAATTTTTTATAATTGTGCTTTTGCATATCGCGTATATTTTCAACCCGGACAATGGTACCGTCTTTAATAATGGCCACCCGGCTGCACAGCTTTTGAACCTCGGAAAGTATGTGCGAGGAAAACAAAACCGTGGCACCTTTCTGATTTTCCACCCGGATCAGTTCAAAAAACTTCTGCTGCATCAGCGGATCCAGCCCCCCGGTGGGTTCGTCCAGAATAATCAGCTTGGGTTCATGGAGCAGGCCCTGAATAATGCCGACTTTCTTTTTGTTCCCATAGGACAGGTCATCGATGCGCTTATTTAAATCAAGATCCATAACCTCGGCCAGACTTTGTATCCGTGTGTAGTCGACATTGTCATAGAAGCTGGCTGAATAATTGAGAACCTCCCGAACCTTCATGTGTTCATAATAAAACACCTCCGAAGGAAGATAGCCAATGTCCCGGCGAATTTCGTTGCCGTATTTAATGCAGTCTTTTCCGAAAATTGTGGCCGATCCGCTGGTGGGATGGATCAGTGACAGCAGGGCCCGAATGGTGGTGGATTTACCGGCGCCGTTGGGACCGATGAAGCCAAAGATCTCGCCTTCTTCCACAGAAAAGGATACGTTTTCAATACCTCGATGTTTCCCATAATATTTTGTCAGCTGATTGATTTCAATTACATTCATTCAGATCACCTTCTTTCAAATTTAATCGGATAATTCGGTGTGCTGCAATTATTTTACCCCTATAAAGCAAAAATAAACAATGCACTGATGGGGATAATGGTGAAGGGGAAAAATAATTACATGTTATGTTTGAGTGATTTTTCAAAGGGAATATACTAAAAGAAAATCAAAAAATATGGGAGGCTATCAAGATGAAAAAAGAAGAAACCCGAGATCTGATTCTGAATACATTTAATAATCGCTATACCTGCAAGGGCTATGATGCCGATAAAAAGGTTAGTGATGAGGATTTTGCCGTGATCATGGAGGTGGCCCGGCTGTCCCCCAGTTCCATGGGGCTGGAACCGTGGAAATTTGTGCTGCTCAATAACTGGGAGATCCGGGAAAAAATAAAACCCTTTGCCTGGGGTGCCGAAGTCAGTTTGGACGGCGCCAGTCATTTTGTCCTGATTTTGGCCAGAAAACCCGTTGATCTGAAGCCGGATTCTGACTATGTGGAGTACATCATGAATGACATTCAGCATTTTACCGAAGACCTGAGAGCGGCACGAAAAAATAAACTGAAAAGCTTTCAGGAAGATGATTTGAAAATTACCGGAAATGATCGCGCCTTTTTTGACTGGGCCTGTAAACAAACCTATATCCCGCTAGCCAATATGCTGACCGCCGCCGCCATGCTGGGCGTCGATTCTACCCCCATGGAAGGATTTAATACCGAAAAGGTGGAAGCGGTTCTGGTTCAGGAGGGGATTCTGGATCCCGTCCATTTTGGATTATCCTGTATGATCGCCTTTGGTTATAAAAATCGGGATCATCGCCCTAAAACAAGACGAACAACAGCAGAAATTCTGGAAACCATAGAATAAAACCACGGGCCGATATTTAATTGCAACAACATTGGCTACGAAAGTATGTCACCAGCTATAATTATCGAACAGAGAGCAGTTGGACATAAGCTGAGCATTTATTGAAGCACCTATCGGAACGGGACGATTGTTACTTGTGACAATGATAAATAAAAAAAATGGTTTTTTAGATAAAAAAATAGGAATTCATTTAATTTTGTTATATAATAATGAAATTAAGAGTATAAAGTAAACCTTTGCAGATATCAAATAAAGAATTTAGCGCTTTATTTTGGAGCACAGAATAAGTGGATAAGGGTTGGATGAGGAGATAAAAGAATGGAACCTGTGGCATCGAGTATTTTATTGATAATCGGACTTGTTATTGCAGCCGGGATTCTCTTGATATTATTAGTTCAAAGTAATAAAAAATTGCAGAACAATAATGAGGAGACAAAAAGCATTAAGGATATCTGCGACACCTTCATTGATGGCTATGAGACGGTCATTTATTTGAAAGATGAGCAGTTGAACTACCGGTTTATCAATAAGGCAGCGGAACCCCATTATCATAAATCGGTTGCGGAAATCATCGCTCAGGGCGATCAGCGGCTCGATACGGAAGCCTTTGGTCCATCAATTATTGAGACCGACCAGCAGGTTATCGAGACCGGCAAAACGACCGAATATGAAGAAAAACATAAAAATCGGATTTTCAAAATAATGAAATTTCCGGTAAAATTAAGAGAAAACCGGAAGGGGGTAGGGGCTTTTATCCGAGAACTTACCGATGAGGAAAAACTGATCAAAAAACAAGAACGGGTGCTCTTCCGAAATAAGATCCTGGTTAATGTTTTAAGTAAGAATTTCAGAAATGATCAGAAGCAGCTGGACTATGTGCTGCATGAAGCCCTGAAACTGACGGAAAGCAAAACGGGGTATATCTGTTTTTATGATGAAAAAAAACAGGAATTCACCCATAAAGCCTGGTCAAAGGGATTGATCAAAGGGTCGGAAATGGTGGAACCCGTGGGCACTTGTCGATTGGAAGAAGCGGGGTCATGGGGTGATGTGGTGCGTCAGCGAAAACCGATTATCCTTAATAATAATGGCAATAAACCGGCAGAGGCGAACGAACTTCCCTGTGGCCAGAAAATTTCCGGTAATTTTATCTCGATCCCCATTTTTATTGATGAAAAAATCAAAGCTGTTGTCGGCTTTTCCGGTAAAGAAGACCCCTACGACGATAATGATGTCTATGAAATTACGGTGTTAATGAACGGCGTCCTGACCAATGTGGAAAGACGGATTATTCAGAAAAAACTGTTTGAAGAACGTAGCAAATACTTCCAGACCCTGATCTCGATTGGGGATGGGGTGATGGTAGTCGATCCTGCTGGAAAAATCGAAATGCTGAATAAGGTGGCCCAGAAACTGACGGGTTGGACCAATGAAGAAGCCCGAGGAAAACAGTACACCGAGGTTTTTGTTTTATCCCACGAAGATCGCTGTCAGGAAATTCAGGATCCCATCGTCACGGCCATGGAGACCGACCAGACCCAGGAACTGAAAAATCATGCGGTGTTAATGGCGAAAGACGGATCGGTTTTTCACCTGGAAGACAGTGCGGCGCCGATCAAAAATGAAAAGGGTGAAACGATTGGTATCGTTCTGGTATTTCGGGATGTTTCTGAAAAAAAAGAGCAGCGCAAAGAGATTGAGTATCTGAGCTTTCACGACGCTTTGACCGGGCTTTATAACCGCCGCTTTCTGGAAGCGGAATTACTACGGCTTGACACCGAAAGAAACCTGCCAATTTCTATTATCATGGGCGATGTGAACGGCTTGAAACTGACCAACGATATTTTCGGTCATGCTCACGGTGATATTTTTCTAAAAAAGATAGCTGATGTGATGCGCCGAACCTGCCGGGGTGATGATATCATTGCCCGATGGGGTGGTGATGAATTTGTTGTTCTGCTGCCTAAAACCACCATTGCGCAGGCGAAACAAATTAAAAGTCGGATCAAAACTGAATTTGCCAGAGATGGAGTTAAGGTCATCAAAGGCAATATTTCGCTGGGCTGTGATGTCAAAGTATCCTTGGAACAGAGTATTATGGAGTGCCTGGAGTCTGCTGAAGAAAAAATGTATGCCGTCAAGATTCTGGAACGGGATGATTTTAAAAGTTCAACCCTGGATTCCATTATCACGACCCTTCAAAGTGATAGTCCTCAGGAAGAGGAACATGCCCAGCGGGTCAGTCAATGGTGTCATGATCTAGGCGTGTCAATGGAACTTTCGCATGTAAAAATAAGGCGCCTGAAGTTGGCCGGTTATTTTCATGATATTGGCAAGATCGTCTTGCATAAAGACTTGTTGGAACAAAACAGTGAACTTACTGAGGAAGAATTGACTGAAATCAAGAAGCATCCGATTATGGGATACCGGATTCTCAATGCCTTTGATGATACCATGTCCCTAGCCGATGCGGTGCTGCATCATCACGAAAGATGGGATGGCAGCGGTTACCCCAAGGGACTAAAAGGCGAAGAAATCCCCTTTCTAGCTAGGGTCGTTGCCGTTGTCAGCTGCTACGACCGGTTGGCAACGGCCCAGGAAAGGCAAGAATTGGAGTTGAATCAAAATCCCTTGATTGATCTGGATAAAATGGAGGGGTATTTTGATCCGGAAATTAAACGGGAATTTATCAATATGATCAAAAAGATTCCCAGTTAGAACCGCTCAGTCAGAACACCAGAAAGTCATCAGAGCCAAAAGCCCTGATGGCTTTTTTAATGCCGTTTTTTAATATGCCAAGTGGCTAAAGAATCACAACAAACCGGGCCCAGCCGTCAACCTCGCTTTTCACCTTAATTTTTCCCTGGTGCTCGTCAATAATGGATTTGGCAATCGCCAGTCCCAGTCCATAGCCGCCGGTTGCTTTAGAACGGGATTCATCGTAGCGGTAGAAGCGCTGGAAAATTTTATCCTGCTGATCTTCGGGAATCCCGGTACCGGTGTTAAACACCTCAATATGAATTTTATCACCAACGCGCTTCAGGGTGATTTCAACCAGCCCATCATCGTCGGCATGTTTAATGGCATTGTCAATCAGGATGGCAATGACTTGTTTAATCTTGTCAGCATCGCCCAGGTAAGAAATGCCTTCCGCAATTTTAAGGGTGTAGTTTTTGTGTTCCTCAAAGGCGGTACTTTCAAAGGTTAAAGCAATACTTTCCACGGCGTTGCTCAAATCAAAGGTCGAAAAAGTGCAGATGGTTTTGCTGGCATCCAGCCGCGCCAGGGTGAGGAGATTATTAACCAGGGTGTTCATCCGGGTTGACTCGGCTTGAATATAAGAAAGATATTTATTCGGCCCAATATCGCCCTCCAGCACCTCGGCATTGACGCTGATAACTGAAAGCGGGGTTTTTAGCTCATGGCTGGCATCGGAAATAAAACGCTTTTGTTTATCAAAGGCTTCCTCCACTGGTTTAACCATCAGGTTGGCCAGAAAAAGCGAAACAAAGAAAAGTACAAACAGGGTAATGCTGCCGATGATCAGCGAGGTGGTCAGCAGCCGGTCAGACAGGGCATTGGAAATTCGCTGATCGACAAAGACCAGCAGTTCGCCATAGGGCTTTTCAACAATCAGATACCGATAACCGTTAAAAGTACCGGAGTTTTTGTCTTTTCCCAGAATCTGATTCGCCAGATCCAGGACTTCCGCGGATACCTGGCTGGTATCAGTATTGCCATTGATAGAAAAGAGGTTAGTAGCCGGGTTAACCTTAACCGAGAAGGTTTTTTCCCGTTCAAATACATCCGGGGGAAGATGATCGGAAGATCCCGGCATCTTCGGGGACTCACGAGGAGTTGTGCCATCATTATCCGCCAGAGCCGATAATAGCGCCATGCTCTGACGTTCACTGGACTGGTAGTTAAAATAGTTGAGGGAACCAATAATCAATATAAAAACCAGCGACAAAATAATCATAATGGTGGTGACAAAGCGGATTTTCAGTTTTTTGATCATATCAGGTTACCCTCGCGCCGTCATTTCCAGAAAATAACCGATACCCCGGTTAACCTTGATCTGGACATGAGATCCCACAAAATTGATTTTTTTCCGCAAAAACGAAATATAGACTTCGACATTGTTATATTCGGCTTCACTGTCAAAGCCCCAGACCTTTTCGATCAGCTGTTCCTTGGAAAGGATCTGGCGGGAATTGACGATCAACGTTTCCAGTAATAAAAACTCTTTTAATCCCAGCTTAACCGAAGCGGCGCCGCAAATAATCTCCCGGGTTTTTAGCCGCAAGATCAAGTCCCCCCAGCTGGGATCATCGCAAAGTATTTCACCCTTGCGTCGGGTCACCGCCCGGATCCGGGCCAGCAGTTCCCCGGTTTGAAAGGGTTTGGTGAGATAGTCATCGGCGCCCCAATCCAATCCGGCAATTTTATCCTCCAGTTCGGTTTTGGCGGTCAGCATTAACACCGGGGTTTCAATTTTGGCCTGCCGCAGTTCCTTTAGAACCGTCAGGCCGTCTTTCTGAGGCAGCATAATATCCAGAATAATCAGATCGTAGATACCAGTCAGGGCATAGTCCAGACCATTTTCCCCGTCCATGCAAATATCCACACAATAGTTTTCTTTTGTAAAGATGGCTTTCAAGGCTTCGACCAGCCCCCATTCATCTTCCACCAGCAATAGTCGCATACTGAAAACACCTCCTCGAATCGATTCTGATCTTCTTATTATAGCATTTTTAATTGAATCAAGCTTGAACCCCAGCTTAAAGGATTCTTGCTTCAATCTTTATTCAAGCTAGTAAAACTATGATAGGCCATGTTAAGAACGTGTTAAATCATACAAGGAGGTACATTATGCAATTCAGACATGAACACAAACATTACATCAATTATCTGGACTATCTGATCTTGCGCAGTAAATTAAGAGCCGTGATGCAGCCGGATGTCAACACCAATGAAGACGGCGAATATCATATCCGTAGCCTGTACTTTGATAACTATCGGGATGTGGCTCTGCAGGACAAGATCAGCGGCATCAACCGGCGCGAAAAATTCAGAATCCGCTGTTACAACAAAGATTTTGCCTTTATCAATCTTGAGAAAAAAAGTAAGATCAACGGGCTTTGTGCAAAGATTAAAACTACGATCACAAAGCCGCAGGTCGAAGCCATTCTGGCCCACGACACCAAATGGATGGCCACAAGCGCCGAGCCCCTGGTAGTGGAGTTATACTCCAAAATGAAGTCGGGACAGCTCCAGCCCAAGACCATTGTCGATTATAAACGGGAGGCCTTTGTTTATGGTCCGGGAAATGTCCGGGTCACCATTGACCAGGATATCCGAACGGGTCTTTTCAGTACTGATCTGTTTAATCCCGACTTACCCACCATCGCCACCGGAGCTCAGCAGATTCTACTGGAGGTGAAGTATGACAACTTTATTCCGGAGGTCATTGCCAATATCATTCAACTGGATGGTCGCCGGCAAACGGCCTTTTCAAAATATGCCGCCAGTCGGATTTACAGCTGACCTTTATTCTATTCTAATTAAATTAACACAATCAAAGCAACGAGGAGACACTAAATGAGTTTTAACGATATTTTCAATTCAAATTTTCTGGAAAACGTCACATCAGTATCGCTGATCGATACCGCCATTGCCTTAATTTTGGCCTTTGGTATTGGGGTATTTGTCCATCTGGTACATAAAAAGACCTATAAAGGGGTCATGTATTCATCGGGATTTGGGGTCACCCTAATTGCCCTCTGTATGATCACCACCTTTGTGATGCTGGCGATCACCAGCAACGTGGTGCTGTCATTGGGGATGGTTGGGGCACTTTCGATTGTCCGGTTCCGAACCGCTGTTAAAGAGCCACTGGACATTGCCTTTGTCTTCTGGTCGATTGCCGCCGGGATTGTCCTCTCAGCCGGAATGATTCCTCTGGCGATTCTGGGATCGGTACTGATCGGCATTATTTTGCTGGTATTTGTCAACCGCAAACCCAATGAGATGCCCTATATTATCGTGGTCAATTGCAGTGATCGGGAAGCCGAAGCCGAAGTCAAAAAATACATTGCCACCAGCGTTACCAAAAGCATTATTAAAAACAAAACGGTGTCCAAAGAAGGCATCGAACTGAACATCGAGGTGCGGCTTAAAAATGATGACACCGATTTTATTAATAACGTGGTTGAACTGAAAAATGTGAACCACGCCGTTCTGGTCAGCTACAATGGCGAATTTATGAATTAAGAGAGGTGACCGCATTGGCAGATCACAAGAATATTGAACGGATTTGCATTACCATTGGCATCGTCACCCTGATCATCGGCATTATTTTCTCTTATTTCGGTGAAAGCCTCGGGATTACCGCCGACTCCAGCGCTGATTTAAGCTATGTGACGACATTATTTGATGACACCGAGGTCCATACCATCGACATTGAGATCGCCGAAGCAGACTGGAATAGTCTTCAGGAGAATGCCATCGAAGAAGAATACCAGCTTTGTGCCATCACTGTGGACGGTGAAAAACTGGACAATGTGGCCATTCGACCCAAGGGCAATTCATCCCTTTCCAGCGTGGTTGCATCGGATTCGGAACGGTATAGTTTTAAAATTGATTTTGATAAATACAGTGACGGCTTAACCTATCATGGCCTGGACAAGCTGAATCTTAACAACATCATTTCGGACAATACCTATTTGAAAGAATACCTCAGCTACGATATGATGGCCTATATGGGGGTGGCAGCGCCGCTATCCAGCTTTGTCAAGGTGTCCGTCAATGGCGAATATTTTGGACTCTATCTGGCGGTGGAAGGGGTGGAAGAGGCCTTTGCCCAGCGGAATTACGGCTCGGACGATGGCAATATCTATAAACCGGACAGCATGCAATTTGGTGGTGATGGCGAAATGGGCGGTGGCGAAAGGCCGGATATGACCAATATGCCGGCTATGGGTGAGCCTCCGGATGGATCTCAAATGCCAAGCGGTGGGCAGGCACCAACGGGTAATCAAACTGGCACCGGTACACAAACCACCGATACCGCAACCCCAGCCCCGGATCAGAGTAGTATGTCGGACATCAGCCAAATGGGGAATATGGGCGGGTTCTCGGGAAATGATGTGGCCTTAATTTATTCAGACGACGAACTGTCAAGTTATGAGAATATCTGGGAAGGCGCTGTTTTTGACATCACTACCAGCGACAAAGAGCGACTGATCGACTCGATTAAACAGCTGAACGCCGGGGAAAACCTGGAAGAAGTAGTGGATGTGGAAGCGGTGCTCAAATACTTTGTGGTGCATAATTTTGTGAACAATTACGATAGCTATACCGGCAGCATGAAACACAATTACTACCTGCGGGAAGAAGAAGGCCAATTATCGATGATTGGCTGGGATTATAATCTGGCCTTCAGCAATTTCAGCGGCGGCGGAATGGGGCGCGGAACAAAAATAACCACTGCCAGTACTGACGAAGCGACAACCCTGGTGAATTATCCCATCGATACCCCGGTATCCGGTACCACCATGGCCGAGCGGCCGTTGCTCAATGAACTGTTTTCCAATGAAGCGTATCTGGAACAATACCATCAATATTTTGCGGAATTTATCACTGGCTACTTTGAAAGCGGCCAATGCACCGAGACCATCGATCAGGCGACAGCGCTGATATCGGACTATGTCAAAGACGATCCCACCGCCTTCTGCACTTATGAAGAGTATCAAGCCGGGGTTACCGTCCTCAAACAATTCTGTGAGCTCCGGGCTGAGAGCATCAGCGGTCAGCTGGAGGGCACGATACCGGCCACCACCGATGGACAGGCGGCCCAGCCAACCGCGTTGCTCGATGCCAGCAGTCTGGATGTTTCGGCCCTGGGCAGCAGTATGGGCGGGGGGATGGACAAAAACATGACAATACCGACTGGTCAAGGGACGGTTCCAACTGTAAGCTCCGACCCAATGAAAAGCGCTCAGACAACAGCAACCACTCAGCAGTCAGCCAAGGGGCAACCACCGAACCGACCCGAGGGTGAGACAACTACGGCAGTAACAACTACCCAACCGGTAGATGACAGCGAATCAACAACCACTGTCGAGAACCGGACCGGTGACGGGCAAGCCGCGCCAACCAACCAGAACGGTCTGCAAAATGATCGCATCAACCCTAATGGGGTGACAGCAACAAACTGGGATCTCACGACCCTGATGCTGCTGGGTGGGTCTTGCCTGCTGTTGATTCTAGGTATTTTAGTGACGAAACTTTATAAACGATAAGCTTAAGCGGCTAGAGAGCGTAAAAGATAAACCTGACATCAAACAGCGGCGGTAGCCATAGGGCAACCGCCGCTGTTATAACATGACCATTGGTTTCGCAAAGAAAAGATTGACTTTTATCACCAATTACCGTATAATCAACAAGCATGAAAAAATTGAATAATTTTTTTATTCTACCTTAGGAGAGATGTCTGAGTGGTCGAAGGAGCACGCCTGGAAAGCGTGTGTACGTGTAAGCGTACCGAGGGTTCGAATCCCTCTCTCTCCGCCATTTTAAAATTAGTGAAAAATGTTATGATGCAGCCGTTGTGGCTGTTTTTTTTACGTCTTTTTTAGTGTTACCCTTTAATTGACCCTTTAGCAATTGCTCCCCCATCAGGATAGAATAATAAAGCCGATTACTTGGGTTGGACTCGGATTTGAATCAGATTTTTCACATCTTCCAGAATCCGTTCAGAGGTAACCGGAATCATCAGCCATCGGCCTCCGGCAGCAAAGGGGGTCTTGGCAAACAAGGCTTGAATTTCCGGGCTGGCCTGGGGAAGGTAGGCTTCAGCTTCACTTTGTTCCTTGTTTCCGATTACCACTAGCGCGATGAAATAACCATCCATGGGATAGAGCACACAAAGGGATTTGCTGCTTTTCCGGTACTTCAGATTCCACCCACACTGGGCGGAACAGCGGCTGTAATTCATGATCGGTTTAATGTGATAGGCGGTTTCAATAAAGCTTTGCAAAGCAACCCAGAGGGGATTATTGACGAAACTGATCATCTCGGCCATTGTTGGCTCATGATTCTGTTCAAAAGACTGACTCCATTCCATGAGGTAACCTCCAATAAGTTTTTAGGTAATTGCAGCGTGTCTAAACATCAAAGCGGCGCGAAGAATAGGGCACTTTCCAAATTACCGATAAATTTATAATTAGAATTTATCACCATGTTTCAGGCAGGTCAAGTCAATTTAATAAAAAATTAAATTCTGAAAATCTTCCCTGGTGAGGTTTGGTCAACGAAAGCGTGCGCGAAGCTAAATTCGAAGAGCGGTAAAACCCAATCAGCATTTGCGGATAGATTACCCATATAAAATGGGTGGCTTGTCTGTTTTTTTCGTTCTGTTTTAAATTAGTCTTGTTCTTGAATGGATACATGCAGCTAAAATTTGTGATGCAATATTATAGAAACTGGGTATAATGAAGAAAAAAGAACTTAAAAAGATGAAAGGACTAGAATAGAATGATCAAAAGTAAAGGTGACGTTAACCCTGTTGATGAATATATTCGCCAATTTCCTGAAGAAGTTCAAGTACTCCTTCAGGAAATCCGGCAGCTCATCAAAGAAGCAGCTCCCGAGGCGGAGGAAAAAATCAGTTATCAGATGCCGACATTTTTTCTGGATGGCAATCTGGTTCATTTCGCGGCCTATAAAAATCATATCGGCTTTTATCCGGCCCCATCAGGCATCGAAAAATTCAAGCAAGAGCTGTCAAAATACAAAGGTGCCAAAGGATCGGTTCAATTTCCGCTTACTGAACCAATGCCCTTTGATCTGATCCGAAAAATCGTCGCTTTCAGAGTGGCAGAGAATCAGGAACTTGCCAAAAACAAGCAAAAAAAGAGTAAAACAAAAGATAAAAGTCCGGAAGATTATATCAGTCGTCAGCCGGTGGAGCGACAGGAGCATTTGGAAAAACTGCGGCAAACCATCAAGACTCATTTGCCGGAGGGCTTCCAGGAGACTGTGCAATATGACATGATCAGTTTTGTTGTTCCTCATAGTCGCTATCCCGAAGGCTATCACGTTAATCCCAGGGAACCCCTGCCTTTTATGGCACTGGCCAACCAGAAAGGCTACATCGCGCTTTATCATCTGGGAATATATGCAGATGAATCCTTGTTACAATGGTTTTCCGGGGCTTATGAGGCCTTGAAAATCGGAAAACTGGACATTGGTAAAAGTTGTATCCGGTTTCGAAAAATGGAAAAAATCCCCTTTGATCTAATCGGAGCGCTATGTACAAAAATGACGGTGGATGATTATATCAAACTTTATGAGATGAGTAAGCCCTCAAAATAAAGTTCTGGATTTTTTCTTTTAATTGCCTTAAAAGGCTTGACGGTAGAGGTACAGTATCGTTTATGATAACGATAGTGACGTTGAAATTGAACAACAAGACGGGAGGGATGACCAATGACCTATTTAATCCAATTTTTAAAAGAGAAAAAGACGATGCTGTTTTTAATTATTCTGGCAACGGTGATCCAGTCCTTCAGTATGCTGGCGGTGCCCTATTTTGCGGCAAAAATTATCGACGACGGGATTCTCAAAAAAGATCTGATGGCAATTGTGATATTGGGTTTGCAGATGCTGGCAGCGGTGGGATTATCAGGCCTGATTTCCTTATGGGCCAGCTACCTGAGTGCCGATTTGGCGGCACTTTCAGGAAAATACCTGCGCGATCGGATTTTTGACAAAACCCAAGTCTTGTCAATCCGCGATTTTAATCGTTTTAGTACCGCTTCAATGATTACCCGGGCGACCAGTGATATTACGGTCATTCAGCAGACCGTGATTATGTTTGCCCAAATGATTTTACCGGCA
>NZ_JBGSHG010000033.1:0-36810 GCF_041752335.1 Acetobacterium sp.
AGAAGAAAAATTTTAACCATCATGGCCGGGTCTTTTGATCCCCGCCCGATTGGGCTGTATTGATCCTTTACCAGTTCATAAACAAAGGAAAAATCGATGATGCCATCTATTTTCACTAAGAGATGCTCCTTTGGAATTAACGTCTGAAAGATGAGATAGTCAAACATATCCTACTGTGCTTTGTTTTTCGTTAACATCGCCTTGAAACCTCCTGATTTCAACGATTTTTATACTTTTATTATACCATCTCCAGAACTTTTATATAGTATTTATTGCAAAAGTAACGGCGACCTCTGGTATCTGATATGTGAATATTTATGTGGGATTTCGTATAAATTTGCACTGGATTTTGTTTTTCGGAGGTTTCTCGGGCACAGTTCCCCCACTAAAACCTAAAACCCAGATAATTTGTTATAGCATCAGATATTTTAATCAATTCTGCTTCGACTTTGCTTTTGTAAATCTCGTAACTCATACCAAATTGAGTTTCGATAAGACCACACAGAGGTACTGATAAATCAAACGATTTTTCACTGATAAGGGGTTCTCCTTCTTTTGAAAATAAACCAAAGTGCATCATGCAATTTCTGAATGATGATATTCGAATACCCATTTTGTTTGAATAGTCAATACTGTTAAACATTTTAAGCATATTGGGGTCGTTAACTATGTCTTTATTGGCATTGCAATAATTCATTAACCCCTCCAACCTTACAATCGAATAATGATATGTAATGTATTCAAGGCGCAGCAATAAGCCATTTTCCCTTATAATTGTTTTCTTTAAGTTATATAGTAAAAAACCTATGCTTGAAAGCACATGTAGTAAGAATAAGCGAATCACTTTGTATTCACTGCTTCCGTTTGTTGTACAACGATTGGTATTAAAGTCTTGATGAAATATTTCAACATTTTCAGATGTAATATCCGAAACTAAAAAATCACTAACACTGCTGAGGCCATTTGATATACTTCCAATAATTTTACCTAAATCATACGCAAAGGATCTAATTTCTTCCCCTTGCAATTCATGACTTTTCATAAACTCAGGAGATTTGCTGATCAATTTTTCATCTTGGAAAACATAGTAAGCATAATGCGAGTTCCCAACAATGCTTTTTTGCGCATCATAAAAAACACCTATGTTATCATGCATATTCCACCTTCCCAATTCAGGGTAGCGCATCAAGTTGATAAAATACACATTTTGTACATGATCAATATTTCTGACACTTTGCAAAAGCTTGTTGATACTGAGATCAAAAAACTTTGCTTTTTGGCGGATGTCTTTCATCGAATACCTGCTTGTTTGGTCAATTTCTATTGAATAGCCTTTTTGTTTTAGATATTCAATTGATTCGTAACAAAACAAAGATGTGTAGGGAAGCAATTGCATTTGGAGTTCTGGTTTTATAGTAATTGCCAGTTTTTTCAATAAATCAAAATCCCTTTTGATTATTAACATTTCTGCCATCGGTAGAGCCAAAGATAAGTGATTTTCCATAATATCCTTCCGTTTTTGCCATAAAAATATAATTACTACTTTACTCTTTCGTTACTTTCACAAATTGTCGGCATCATACCCTACCTGCCAAAAACACATGTCTAATATTTTCATTTGCGGATAAATCAAATTTGTGCTCGATACTTTTTCTTGGCAATTTTCAAGTACTTCTTGATGATTTTCGTAGAACAAAACGAGTTCCATAATCGAGTCGATGCTGAAATTTGAAGTTGCAACTTTGAACTTTTTAATTCCCCCCAGAAAATATCGATCATAAGCTGGGACACACCCTAAAGTGCCCATTAAAATTTTTGTAATCAGTGTTTCCGAAACATCCTGCCGTTCATCAATATTGTTTCGCTGTTTAACATATATTCTCAATAAATTTTGATACAAAATCTTCAGTAAAATTTGGTTTTCGTTGTAATGATATGCCTGACATTCGATTGACCATAACGGCTCATATTCCGGTCGATAGATTTCGACAACCGCTTCTTTATGAACTTTATAGTCCT
The DNA here is from genome assembly GCF_041752335.1 of Acetobacterium sp. Classification (GTDB taxonomy): domain Bacteria; phylum Bacillota; class Clostridia; order Eubacteriales; family Eubacteriaceae; genus Acetobacterium. Next base: position 2,020 of record NZ_JBGSHG010000033.1, read on the forward strand.
TTTGTAGAAGAAACGAAGAACCACGATACATTCCCCAACTGGCCAGATAAAAACCCAAGTGTAAAGAAAGATAATCGATTGCAAAATCATCGAGTACTTTCCCTTTAAAGTCCATAAATGCTTTGTAACAGTGTTCCCATGATAAATATCTGGCGTGAGAGTCCTTAGTTAAAACCTCCGCATATTTTGCAAAACCGGCAATAATTTGGGTTATTTCTTCGTTTGCAAAAACTTTATTCTCAGCATTATTTCTTGATTTTATCGGTGCATCGAACTCTGAAATCTGCGGTTTGTTTTTAGCTGTTTTTACAAATAACAGCTTCTTTTTTGTAATTGATAAATTACTGATCTCGTAACCGTTATTCTCCCATGCTTTTGTAATAGTATGGGTTGGACTGCTTTGCCAGTAGGCTTCATAACGATAAGCCGACTTTGCCAACTCAAAACCTAGTATCTCTTCGATCTCGCCAAACGTCAATTCGACGGCATCTTGTTCACATTTTTTAAGATAATTCTGAAGTGCTTGAAATTTGTATTCTTTTGCCATATTTACTCCTTTAAAGTTTTTAATAGAAGGATGAGCAAGAAATACGCAAGTGGTTGCGCTAATAAAAGGGCTCTATCGATAGTGTAACACCAGGTACTTATGGGTTATTGGGATTATATTTTACCATTCATTTGTCTGCAAAATTAAACAAAAAACTTATTGATATCATCGATTAGATCAATGGCCGTTTCTTGATGTTCTACTTTTAACTTTCCTCTCGTATCTGTTAACCCTTTTTTCTCTTGGATAGGTCTTTCATTTTTATCCCTAATATCATCGGTACACAAAGCAACAAACTTATAATTGGTATATATCGTTTTGTCATGATCCATTTCATCTATTTTATCACCATCATAAATTGCAACCACTTTTTCAAAACCTAAATTCGAAAAAAGTTCAAGAAATGTTTTCATTTTCGTAACTCCGCCAACACCCCACCCAAAAAAATTCCCATTAAAATTCTTATCTAACTGATCAGATATTTTTCTGAAAATTACTATGTCTTCCTGTCCTTCGACTAAAATAATTTTATCTTCAAGAAAAAATACTTCGTTTGCATTTAGCCCCAAAACATGTGGGTTATTTAGATCAGATATTAACCCCTTAAAATTTTGTTTTATTTCATCACTCAATGAATAACAACGTATATTACCACAGGTTTCTTTTGTTGTCCTAATTAAATTTGCACCATTTGAAATTGATTGCCAATCTACAAAATAAGGCGAATGTGTGCTTAGAATAATTTGCTTTGTTTTTGACTCCTCTGTTAATACTTGCATCAGTCTTTTTTGGATACTTGGATGAATTGATAATTCCGGTTCGTCAATAACAATTGTGTCATTTATTGAAGAGTCATAGAGTGCATCACAAATGGTAAAAATACTCCATATGCCATCACCTAAACCTTCACTGCTGTGTGACACGCCGTTAAATGTGTATTTAATAAAATAATTACCAGTATCATTTTGATCAATGGTCCATTTAATTTCACTTCCCAATATTCTAATCAACAACCCATCAAATTGCGCTTTATGATCTTGTATGGTAAACAAACGCAAATAAAAATTATTCAGTTGTGAAGACCTTCTATTCTCCAGTTTATTTGAGCCGAACAAATATTCATCTCTTGTCTGTTGCCCTTTTCCAAATTCGTAGTCTATAAATCTTCTAGATTGCAAAATATAAGTTGAATAGCTTTTATTGACCGTTTTAACTGTTGAACTTCCGCCGCTTTCTACAGTTTCAATTGTATTTATATTCCCACTATCATCTGTCATAGTTATTACCACACGGTCATCCGCTTTAGAGTTACGCTTTCCAACAGAAAAACTTGGCGTTTCATGTTGATAACCGTTAAAAGCTCTGATCGACTCAATAATTGATGTCTTCCCAGAATTGTTTGCCCCAACAAGAAAAGTTAAACCACTCCCTTCATTTCCGTTTGGTATTGCAAAATCAATTTATTGCTCATCACCAAAACCTCGAAACCCTAATATTGAAATGTTTTTGATCATTTTTTTCTCTCTTTCAGTATAAGTTGGTATCGGCACTGTTCCCCATTTACAAATGCCAATCTGGGGACATTGCCCACAAAGCTTCCTCAATACCTGCACAATCGTAAATATGATATTGGCTTTTAAATTCGGTCAGAATCATATAAGCAAAGAGTTTATATGTATCGTTACCTTTTATGAACACACCATATCTTAATCCATTAGAACTTCATATTTTCATATGGCACTCTAATTTTACCAGACATTAATTCTGGAAGTAGCATAACCCGTATTTTACCCAATTTAATACTTTCACGTTCATTCAAATTAATTTTCTTCAGAATTTTTGAAACAATCGCTTGAAACTCCTTTTGTGAATTTTTATCAGGCTTAATAAGCATAACTTTTCTCAATTCAGATTGCCTAATTCCTGTAACCGTTGTACCGGTAGCCCGATTTTGTATATCTTTCATTACATCTGAACTTTTTAAAAACATAAATAAAACTTCTGAGTTCATCTTACTTTCTTCCGCTCTGATTGCAAATAGTCTTTGGCTCAGACAATACTTATCATCACTAGCTAAATAATATAATTCCCCTAAAGGTGCTTCTGAAGTCATCAAAATGTCACCATACTTTAATTCATCTTTCATCCAGATGGAATAAAGTTCTTCATCTACACGATTTGCTTGCTCAAGATTAACTAATCTCCCGTTCTTAATGCTTTTTGCGGATAAAGCAATTATTCCTGTCTCACTCCAGTCTCTACCCAGTTTTTTGGGTGTCTTCCCTCTGTAATCGATAATCAATTCTGCTAATTCATCGATTGAAGAAACCTCCCACCCCTTCGGCACCAACCCCAGCTCACTTTCCACCATTTCTCCGCCGCTGGACTGGTAGGGTTCGCCGTCTTCATTGGGAAATTCAAAATCCACAAACCATTGTTTGAAAATAGCCTGGGCCATCTTTTCCAGGGTTTTGTTGATCTGGTTATTGACTGCGATTTTTTCGTCCAGGGTTGAAAGGATATGGGCGATGGCTTTTTGTTCGGGTAATGATGGTATTGGGACAGGTATTTTTTTTAAGGCTGTCGATGCTTGCGCTATCGCAGGCACACCAACCTGAGAACGATTCATTAATAAAAAATACTGTCCCAAACTGGAATTTAGATAATAATATAAGAACTTGCTAATTATTTTATTCTCATCACAGGTCAATTTCATTCCACTTTGCGATACAATATATTTCTGAAATTTAGATCCTTCAGGTATATAGCCTACTTGCCCTAATGTACCTCTGTGGGTGATTACAATATCCTTCCGCTCGACAAAACTAGATTTCAATTCCAAAGATTTTTCTTCAGACACAAATACAAATTCATCCTCATTAAAGTAAAACGGTTTTAGATTTGTGCCTCTAATAATTGGTATTCCAGAAACTACAAAACATTCTTTCTTAATTTTCGAACCAAAAGGCCCCATAGAAATTGCATTTCTTTTATCCGCTTTCAGGTTGTCTATTACATCTACTTTCCAATCAGCAGGTAAAATACCTACCACAGTTTCCCTAAAACTCATACCCAATCCCCCCCAGATTCTTCCGGATCTCATCTTCCAGGTGCCGGGACTTGGCAAACAGTTCGGCCAGCTCGGCGGTCAGGTTTTCCATTTTTTCATCAAAGGGGATGCCGTCATCAATGGCGTCTTCAATCCCCACATAGCGGCCCGGGGTCAGGACATATTCATGTTCCTTAATTTCAGCCAGTTTGGCGGCTTTGGAGAAGCCCTTGACATCTTCATAAGCCCCACCTATTTTGCGCCACTGGTGGTAAGTTTTGGCGATTCTAGCCACCTCGGCAGCGGTGAGCACCTTATGGCGGCGGTCGATCATTTCGCCCAGCTGGCGGGCATCGAGAAAGAGCACTTCGTGGTAGCGGCTTCTAAAGCCGGGGTTGTCGGCCTTATTGCGGTTGAGAATCCACAGCGAAACCGGTATCCCGGTGGAATAGAAGAGCTTGTCCGGCAGGGCCACGATGGCGTCCACCAGATCGGCTTCCAGCAGGTTCTTGCGGATCTCGCCTTCATTGGAGGTGTTGGAGCTCAGTGAGCCATTGGCCAGGACAATCCCGGCGCTGCCGTTGGGGGCCAGATGGTAGACCATGTGCTGGAGCCAGGCGTAGTTGGCGTTGCCGGTGGGGGGAATGCCGTATTTCCAGCGGACATCGTCAGTGAGCTGGCCGCCGCCCCAGTCGCTGATATTAAAGGGCGGGTTGGCCAGAATAAAATCGGCCTTCAGGGTTTTGTGGAGATCATTGTGGAAGGTGTCGTCGTGATGGCTGCCCAGGTTGGCATCCAGGCCCCGGATAGCCAGATTCATTTTACACAGTTTCCAGGTGGTGGCGTTCATTTCCTGACCGTATATCGACAGGTTTTCGATTTTGCCCTGATGGTCTTCGACAAATTTTTCACTCTGCACAAACATCCCGCCAGAGCCACAGCAGGGATCGTAGACCCGGCCCTGGTAGGGTTCGATCATTTCGACTAATGTTTTGACCACGCTGGTGGGGGTGTAGAATTCGCCGCCGCCCTTGCCTTCGACGCTGGCAAACTGACCCAGAAAGTATTCATAAACCCGGCCCAGCAGATCTTTTTCGCCACTGTCATGGAGTTTGATGGTGGAGATCAGATCGATCAGTTCCCCAAGCCTTCGTTTGTCAATTTCCGGACGGGCGTAGCGTTTGTCCAGCACCCCTTTTAAAGAGGTGTTTTCTTTTTCAATCAGGATCATGGCGTCGTCGATATACTGGCCGATTTTGACATCCTTGGCGTTGTCCATGATAAAGGTCCAGCGGGCTTCTTTGGGAACCCAGAAGATATTCTCGGCTTCGTATTCGTCCCGGTCTTCCTCAAAGCCTTCCCCTTCGGCTACCAGTTCCTTATATTTGGTTTCGAATTTGTCGGAAATATATTTTAAAAAGATCAGCCCCAGGACCACGTGCTTGTATTCGCTGGCATCCATGCTGCCTCTTAGTTTATCGGCTGATTTCCAGAGGGTTTCTTCAAACCCGATGTTGCCTGTATTTTCCATTGTTCCTCCGTCATTTTGATGGTTGATTTTTTCAAAATGGTTCCAATTACCGCAGTTGGCTTTGGCGCTTTTGGAATTGCCATATCTTTTTTATTATACGCTTTTTCCGCGCCACTGACTAGAGCAAATTTCACTTTCCAGGCAATGCTGCTTCTTTTAATTCACTTAATGCTTCGGCATCACCGCCCACCCCAATGGCTCTAAATTATGATAACTCATACACCCGGACAATGGGGATCGGTCGAAATTTAGTCAAATAAATCGGTCTGGTCACAGGCAGTGATTTGGATTATTTACCGCTTTTTCAAAACCAAACACACGAATTATTATAAAGCTACATAAACACCCTATGAGCTACACTGTAGTTTCTTTTCGATCACCCTGCTTTAGTCTTTCCGAAAGGATCGAAAGGGTTGGGGGGCTAAATAAATCCATGTGTCGTTCTTATTTTTTTTTGTCTTTACGTTCAAAAACATAAACAAACCCTTTCGACCCTTTCGAATCCCTTATTATAGCCGTTTAACCCTTTCGCAACCCTTTCGAAAAGCTTCACAACCCTTTCGTTTTCGGGGTTTTTGAGGTAACGAGTTCGCCTCATTGTATTAATATATGCAACATGGTATTAAATCACTAAAATTTTCAAGGCCAATACCAAAATAAATGGTTCGTCAGGTGACTTTTTCCTTACTTATTTAGTTCTCTCAATAAATATCATATAAAGCAACATAGAAGCATTTATAACTGCAGGCGGATTCGCTTAAGCGATAAGCGCTTTATTCAAGGCCTGTCGGCTCCCTAAGGGCCTAGTGGAAAATCGCCATGACCTCCCCGGTCAGCTGATCTTTGAGATGCCGGCGAACCACAAAAAAACCCGGAACCGCCTGAATCTTTCAGGGTGTTCCGGGTTTTAAATAAGCTGTGATCCCGCTGATAGGATTATCAGTGCGGGGGTCAATTATTTTTTAAAATACTCCAACCGTTCCAGGACTTTTTCCATGGTTTCCATGAATTTTTTCTGTTTGTCCCGTTCAATTTCGACCACCTTTTCCGGGGCCTTGTCGGTAAAGCCTTTGTTTGACAGTTTCTGGGTGACCCGGTCAATTTCCTGCTGGAGCTTCTTTTTCTCGGCTTCCAGTCGGGCAATTTCTTTTTCCTTGTCGACCAGTTCGTCCAGATTAATATAGATCTCCAGATCTTCCACCACGGCAGAGACATAGTTTTCCTGAATCTCGGCTTTGGTGATCGGCCGGATCGTCGAGACCGAGGCCAGCTTCTGGAAATAATGGAGGGAGTCGGCCATCAAGGTCAGGTGGGCCTGATTATCACAAATCAGGAATAACTGGGTCTTTTTGGAATTGGGCACATCCATTTCCGCCCGGATATTCCGGATGCTGCGGATCGCGTCCATTAAAAACTCCACCTGTTTTTCATCTCCCGGGAAGACCAGGGCTTCATCAAAGTGCGGCCATTGGGCCACCATGATATCCCCGCTGGTGCCCGGCAGGTAGCCGTTGATCTCTTCGGTAATAAAGGGGGTAAAGGGATGGAGTAACCGCAAAATCGTATCCAGCACCACTCGCAGGGTATATTGGGCGGAGATCTTGGTTTGCTCTTCCTCGCCGTATAAGCGGGGCTTCACCAGTTCGATATACCAGTCACAGTATTCGTTCCAGGCGAAATCATAGATCTTGGAAGCGGCGATGCCCAGTTCATATTTGGTCATATTATGGTTGACTTCCGCCACGATGGTGTTCATCCGGGACAGAATCCATTTGTCGGTATTCTCCAGATTGGCGATGGCGGTGTCTTTTTTGTCCATAATATCGTCATCCAGATTCATCAGCACAAAGCGGGCGGCGTTCCAGATCTTGTTTAAGAAATTACGGCTGGATTCCACCTTTTCATCCTGCCAGCGGATATCGTTGCCAGCGGAGTTCCCGGTGATGATGGTAAAGCGCAGGGCATCAGCGCTGTAGGTTTCGATCAGTTCCAGTGGGTCGATGCCATTACCTAATGACTTGCTCATTTTGCGGCCTTGCGAATCCCGGACCAGACCATGGATATAGACATCTTTAAAAGGGGTTTCGCCCATTTCGAAGAGGCCCATAAAAATCATCCGGGCGACCCAGAAGAAGATAATATCATAACCGGTGACCAGCACCGTGGTCGGATAGAACTTTTTCAAATCTTCGGTATGCTCCGGCCAGCCCAGGGTTGAGAACGGCCATAAGCCGGAACTGAACCAGGTATCCAGCACGTCTTCATCCTGGCTGAGGTGGGTGCTGCCACACTTGGGACAGCTGGCGGGAGCTTCCTTGGCAACCACCATCTCCCCACAATCGTCACAATAATAGGCAGGAATGCGATGTCCCCACCACAATTGCCGGGAAATACACCAGTCGCGGATGTTTTCCAACCAATTATAATAGATTTTATTAAACCGCTCGGGAATGAAATCGGTGTCGTGGTTACGCACCGCATCCAGGGCCGGACCGGCCAGGGGTTCCATTTTGACAAACCATTGTTCCGAGGTCATGGTTTCCACAGTGGTGGCGCAGCGGTAGCAGCCGCCAACATTATGCTGATGTTCTTCAATTTTTTCCAGCAGCCCCAGCGCTTCCAGATCGGCAACGACCGCTTTACGACAGTCATAGCGATCCATACCGGCATATTTTCCGGCCAGCTCGTTCATGGTGCCGTCATCATTCAGGACCCGAATCTGTTCCAGATTATGGCGCAGCCCGACCTCGTAGTCATTGGGATCATGGGCGGGGGTCATTTTAACCACCCCGGTACCAAAGCTCATATCGACATAGTCATCGGCGACGATGATGATTTCTTTGTCAAGCAAGGGTAGCATCACAGTTTTACCAATCAGATGGGCATAACGTTCATCGTCGGGATGAACGGCGACGCCACTGTCCCCCAGCATTGTTTCCGGACGGGTGGTGGCCACCACCAGATAGCCCTCCCCTTCAGTGAGCGGGTAACGGATGTGCCAGAGATTGCCCTGCTGTTCAGCATATTCCACCTCGGCTTCGGAGAGCGCCGTTTTACAGGTGGTACACCAGTTGATAATGCGGCTGCCCTTGTAGATCAGGCCTTTTTGATAAAGGTTGACAAAGGCTTCGTTAACGGCCTGGCTGCAGCCTTCATCCATGGTAAAGCGTTCCCGGCTCCAGTCACAGGAGGCCCCCAGCTTTTTGAGCTGGTCGGTGATCCGGGTTTTGTAGGTCAGGGCCCAGTCCCAGGCCCGTTCCAGATAGGCTTCCCGGCCGATCTCCTGTTTGGTTTTGCCTTCTTCTTCGCGGAGTTTATCCACCACCTTAACCTCGGTGGCAATACTGGCATGGTCGGTACCCGGCAGCCACAGTGCGGCAAAGCCGTCCATCCGTTTATAGCGGGTCAGGACATCCTGAAGGGTGCCATCAAAGGCATGGCCCATATGCAGCTGTCCGGTGATATTGGGGGGCGGCATCACAATCGTAAACGGTTGGCCGTCAGGATTGACTTCGGGCTTGAAATAACCCTTGGCCTGCCAACTGGCATAGGTTTTATCTTCTACGGCTTTGGGATCATAGGTTTTTGACATTTCTTTTTTCATGTTTGCACCTGCTCTTCTTAATGGTCTTTTATTTCTTTGATTTTATAGGGATCCGCTTGCGGTTCCGGGAGTGCTTTTCGGGTCGTATACGCGGCGATCAGGTTCTTGCAGAGTTCGATGGTTTTACTCATTGAGCGTTTCTGCGCTTCCTCTGACATATTTTCAGACATCCGCTTAATAATGTATTTATTTTCAAACAAAAAATCAACCATCGAGGTCAAATCTTTGATCTTATCAACTTTGATGGCCATGCCCCCATCGACCAGATAATCGGCATTTTCTTCTTCCTGGCCGGGATAATAAAAGGGAATGATCATCGGAATGTTTTTGACAATCGCTTCGGTGGTGGTCAGTCCCCCGGGCTTGGAAATAATGGCATCGGACTCGTCCATCAGCTCGGAGACATTATTGACAAAACCGTGGATTTCGACGATTTTATCGGCCGGTTTTTCCCAGGCATAGAGGTTTTTGATATCGCGTTCAATTTTTGCATTGTTCCCGCAGACCACAATAATGCGGATTTTCTCCTTAACCTTCAGCAACGACGAGAAGGCTTTTTCCATCTGTTTGGTGCCCAGGCTGCCGGCCATCAGCAGAATCGTCCCGGCCACATCGGAAAGCTCCTTGCGTTCTAAATGGTTGTTGGTTAAAAAGGTCTGGCGGATCGGAATGCCATAGGGATAAATAATCTCCGCGGCAACCCCTTTTTCGACCATGGTTTGTTTGGTATAATCACTGCCGACCACATAGGCGTCGATCATTTTTTTGAGATAAAGGGTATGAATTTTATAGTCGGTGACAATCGACAAAACCGGGACATCAAAAGCACTATGTTCTTTAAGCGTACCTAATACATTGGTAACAAACGGGTGGGTGGTAATGATTAAATCGGGCTTTCCGGAATTGATCAGGGGCACAATATCAGGATTCATGACCTTGGTCAGAACCTGAAAAATACCCTGCTGAAAATGATTCATATTATTGAATTGATTGTACATTTGCTCATAGAGCTTGGGTACATTCACCACCATTTGCTGATAGCCTTTGGTAATCAGCCGGTCCAGGGTGATATTCGTTTCTTTAAACGCATCATATACTTCAGTTTGATAACCGGTTTCGTCCAGCGATTCTTTTAACGACTGGGCCGCTAAATTATGACCGGCACCGGTTGACGCTGTAAAAATAAATACCTTTGACATGGTAAACCTTAATCTTCGAATTCTTTAGTAAACTTGTAATTGACCCGCATCAGTTTACCACCCATGGCTTCTTCTTTTCTTTTTTCGACAAAGTAGATGCCACCAAAAACCATTAACATTCCTGCGGCAACGGCAGAAAATCCGACTAATATTTTCTTTAACATAAGAAACCTCCATATATTTTATTTTTCGAAACTGCTTAAGTGCCGTGAGCTTCGCTGTCAGTTTTGCACGAAACAGTTTCTACACTAGGGCGTACAACATTTTCTTGTACAGTTCGCCTACACGTTACAAAACTGTTTGTGAAAACTGACATCAAAGCAAGCATTGTTCGTAGTTTATTGTTAAAATTGCTCGTCTTTATCTTTATAATTCCTGTGAATCGCTTAAAAAAACAGTGCCGATTTCTTCGCCGTCGAGAATTTTATACAGAACTTTGACGTCTTCGCCGGAGGCGATGATCATGTCGATGCCGCAGTCGGTGGCATATTTGGCGGCCCCCAGTTTGGTGATCATGCCGCCGGTGCCCAGACAGGAGGCGGAGTTGCCGGCGCTTTTCATCAGCTCTTTATCAACGTGGCGAACGGTTTGGATCAGCCGGGCTTCTTTATTCAGCACCGGATTATCATTATAAAGCCCATCAACATCGGAAAGAATAATCAGCAGGTCGGCATCGACCAGGTCGGCGGTCATGGCCGACAGGATATCATTATCGCCAAAACATTCTTCCTCGATTTCATCGGTGGCAATACAGTCATTTTCATTGACAATCGGGATGATGCCTGCTTCAATCAGGGCGTTGAAGGTATTCATGGCATTATTGCGCTTGATGGTGTGTTTAAAAACATCCTTGGTCAGCAGAATCTGCCCCACGGTCTGGTGGTACTCATCAAAAAATTTATGATAAACCCGCATCAGCAAGCCCTGTCCCACCGAGGCGGCGGCCTGTTTTTGTTTGAGGGTTTTGGGCCGCTCCTTGAGCTTCATCCGGTTCATCCCGGCACCGATGGCCCCGGATGAGACCAGCACCATTTTTTTTCCGCTATTTTCCAGATCCGTCAGCACCCGGGCCAGGATCTCCAGCTTTCGCAAATCCAGGGTGCCATTGGCATGGGTCACCGAGGTGGTGCCCATTTTAACAACAATGGTGGTGGCGTTTTTTATCTTTTCTCGCATCTTAATCTCCTAAGTTGTGTATCCTAGTTAATTATTATATCAAACAATGAGAAAACATCAACGGTTTTTTAGCTGCAGCCGGTGGTGGTGCCGCAGTCCAGACACAATTTGCAGGTACCGTTGCGCATCATCCGGTCACTGCCGCAATGACTGCAGGTTTCGCCGTATAAGACTTCGCCTGATACCTCGGTATTGTAGTCCTGGGGCGGGTTGTCGGCGCTGCTGATACTTTTAACCATGTTTTGTTTATGCATCAGGGTGAAATTTTTGGGTTTCACCTGACAATTGGAAAAATCGCCATGTTCAATATCAATGACCTTGCTGATCAGATCAGAAATGGACGAGGCAAATTTAATGTAGGGGTGTCGCGAGACAAAACCGGAGGGTTCATATTTCTGACCTCTTAACATCTTCGAAATCTGATCGGGCGGGATATGGTATTGGAGCATATTGGAAATCGATTTGGATAAGGACGCCAGCAGCCCTTTGACCACGGTTCCCTCTTTGTCGGTGGAGACAAAGATCTCGGCGATGCCGCCATCTTCATAAAAGCCAATCGTGATATAGAGTTCAATATCCCCGATTTTGGCGGCGTGGGTGCGACTGAGCCGCATCCCTTCGGGCCGGACCCGGTTTAGCGCTTTGGCGGTTCCGCCTTTTACCAGCGCCAGTAATTCGGCATAGGAGTAATCGTCCAGTACCTTATCCTGGTCTTCGGCCATGCCTGAGCTTAACGGTTGCGAGGCCTTGCAGCCATCGCGATAAATGGCAATCGCCTTGGTTCCGGTGCGATAGGCCAGTAAATGGATGTTTTCGACATCTTCCACCGCGGCATCGTTGGGCAGATTAACGGTTTTGGAAACCGAGCCGGAAATCATTGGGGTTATCGCCGAAACCATCAAGACATGGCCCATTGGTGAAATGGTGTTGGCGGTATCAAAAATCGGCAAATGTTCGGCTTTAATATGGGGCGCGCCAGCCACGCCTTCATGGAGAAAATAGCCCTGACTGTCTTTTTCCAGTAAGTAAGTCAGGATCTCGCCGATTTCTTTTTCGCTGTAACCGAGGTTGTTAAGGGCCATTTCCATCACCGGATTGACGATCTCCATCGATCCGCCACCGATCAGTTTTTTAAAGACGACGTGATTGTAAAAAGGTTCCACTGAAGTAGCACCGCAGTCCATTGCAAAGGAAATCGTGCCCGTTGGGGCAATCACGGACACCTGGGCGTTGCGGTAGCCATTGGCATCACCGGCTTCTTCGGCCAGTTTCCAGGCGTTTTTTAATCCGCTGCTGATATCTTTAAAACCCATTTTCTGCAGCAGCTTATGGTTGATCTTAATTGGTTCATAATGCAGTTCTTCATAGTCGTCGATCCGGGCGCCGGCCACCCGAGCGTGGTTGCGGATGACCCGTTTCATATAGGGTTCATTGATTTGATATTTTGGAAAAGCCCCGATTTTGCCGGCCATCAGTGCCGATACATAGTAAGATGTTCCGGTCATGATACCGGTGATTCCGGCAACCAGATTACGGCTTTCGGCCGAATCATAGGGGTAGCCCAGGGCCAGCAGCAAGGATGCCGCATTGGCAATACCCAGCCCGGTGGTGCGGAATAGATAACTTTTTCGGGCCACATCTTTGGTGGGAAATTGGCCGTGGTAAATCGAGCCTTCCAGGGCGCATTGGATGAGTCCCACCAGGTGAACGTAGTGATCGATATCAAAGCTGTTGTCTTCCTGATTGTAAAACTTAAAGACGTTGATGGAAGCCAGATTACAGGCGGTATCATCTAAAAAAGCATATTCGGAACAGGGATTGGTGGCATTGATGCGGTTGATTTTTTCGTTGAGGTTGCCATTTTCGCCGCCGGGACAGGTATGCCAGGCGTTGAAAATATCGTCAAACTGAATGCCCGGATCGGCACATTCCCAGGTGGCCTGATTAAGATGATGCCATAATTCCTGCACCGGTACTTCCCGATCAACCTGATTGTCAACCCGGCCCCGTAGTTTTAACTTATGATCCGGTTCGTTTTTTAAGTTTAAGACGGCCTGCATAAATTCGGCGTTAAGACGGACCGAGTTGTTGCTGTTTTGACCGCTGACGGTCTGGTAGGCTTCGCCATCCATGGAGATGTCGTAGCCCATCTTGCCCAGTGCCCGGACTTTTTGTTCTTCTTTGACCTTCCAGTTGATAAAATTATCAATTTCCGGGTGATCGATATCGACGATCACCATTTTGGCCGCCCGCCGTGTCGTGCCGCCGGATTTAATGGCGCCGGCATTGCGATCCAGGCCCTGGAGAAAACTCATCATCCCCGACGACTGACCGCCGCTGGTCAGGCCTTCGTTGGCGGCCCGGAGGCTGGAGAAATTGGTGCCGACTCCGGAACCGCCCTTAAATAATTTAGTCTCACTGACATAGTGTTCGGAAATGGAATGATCGCCCAGCAGCCGGTCCTGAATCGATAAGATAAAGCAGGCGCTGGCCTGGGTGCGGGTGTAGCGATCTGCGGATTCCAGCACCGCTCCGGTGGCCTCATCGTAATAATAGAGATCATCTTTAGAGCCGGCAATTTGATAGCTGCGCATTAGCCCGGTGTTAAACCACTGCGGTGAATTGGGCGCCCACATTTGCATCAGGAAGGCGTAGACCAGCTCATCGTAATAAATTTGCCATTCCTCATCGCTGTCGATCAGGCCTTCGGCTTTGATGGCGTCGGTCCAAAAACCGACCAGACGGTCAGCAATTTCGCGCATGCTGTGTTCATAACCAAATTGATTGGGCACCCCTTTGCGGCGAAAGTATTTGGTGGCGATAATATTACAGGCATTCTGAGAGTAATGCTCCGGAAATTCCAGGTCTTTCATTTCATAAATGGTTTCACCGGTTTTATAGTTTTTTAAGATAACGTCGACCGTCTGCCAGGCAAACAGATCATAAACGGTTTTGTCTGAATTTTCCAGTTCTTTGGTAAAGACCCGCTTAAATAGTTGATTTATTTGATTCAAAATTTAATTCCTCCTTGTTGATAAAATCCTTGAACATAGCCAAGTGCCGTTCGCTGACGGCACAACACAACCGCAATGATAATACATGATCTTGGGTCGCACGTATAATTATAATCATACATATAGTGTTTCGCAATGTATTTTTTATGTATTTCCAGGTTAATTTCCAACCCCATCTATAAGCAAATAAAAAGGCCCATGACAGAGCCTTTTTGATAAAGTCTTGTGTTTATTGCTTATTTGCGCTAATTTTTCATTTTAACCTTTTGGCCAATCTTGCTTTCCCGGCCCTGGATAATCCGTCCGATATTCTTGCGATGCTGGTATAAACTGAACAAGCATAAAACAAAGGCAAAAATAACCTCCGCCACCGAGCGACTAAACAGCAGGGTGAAAACCGGCAGCATGGTCATCCCCACCATTGAGGTCAGGGAAACCATTTTCCAGATAGCCAAAACGATCAGCCCGATCATAATGGCAATGATGGCCACCTCCCAGTCAAAGGTCAGAAAGACCCCCAATGATGTTGCGGTACCCTTGCCGCCGCGAAACTGCAGAAAAACGGGCCAGTTATGACCGGCGACGACGGCAATCCCGCCGAGCACCAGAAAGACCTCATTCAGATTTAAAACATAGCGACCAATAATAATCACCAGACAGCCCTTGAAGGCGTCCAGCAGAAACACGGGGATGGCAACATTCTTGCCCATCACCCGCAGTACATTGGTTGTTCCCGCATTGCCGCTACCGTAGTTGCGGACATCTTCATTCTTTAAAAATTTCACCAGGATATAGGCAAAATTCAAATTTCCAATTAAATAAGCCGCGACAACAAAAACAAGTCCTATAATAATCGACATTTCACTACCCCTTTAACACATTAAATTTTAGTTAGTTTGAGTTGTTCAATGAGCGTTCCCAGTTTTTCCAATACCTCATCATAATGCTCGCGATGGTGAGGAAAACTGCAAGCACTGCAGTTTTTAATACCCTTATCGGTATAAGTAAAATGACCACCACAGTTACTGCCCAGGGCATACAGCGGACAGTAACAGAACAGACAATTAAAATCTGTCAGCTCATCAATCTTATGGCAGGGAAAGTACTCACAGTCGGGATGTTGAAAAAACTTATAATTCGAACCGTCTGTTCTCATTTTTATACTGCATCCATGCCGGCCTGCAGGGCTTTGACATTAAGATCTTTAAATTGTGCTTTGACATTCTCGCCAATAATGGCTTCCCAATCGATATCGGTTAAGCCCATCGATTTGATGATCGAACCCAGCAGAATCACATTCATGACCTTGGGATTGCCCAGTTCTTCGGCCATTTTTGTGGCGGACATGACCCGCAGATTCACCTTGCTGCTAATTTCCTCAAGGATAGTGTCGGGATAAGTGGCGGCTCCGATAATCACCGACAGCGGAGAGATCTCCGTGTCATTGACGATCATCTTGCCGGTCGGTTTGAGGTATTCCAGGGACCGCAGCCCTTCCATTTTTTCAAAGGCCACGACGATATCGGCACTGCCGATCTCAATCACCGGCGACTGGACATCATCACCATAACGCACCAAAGACGAAACCGAGCCGCCGCGCTGACTCATGCCATGGATTTCGCTCATTTTAACGTCAAAACCGGCTTCCATTAAACCGGTGGTTAACAGTTTGGCCGCTAAAATCGTGCCTTGACCGCCAACCCCTACTAAGACAATATTTTTTGTTTCCATTGCTATCTCACCTCCACGGTAATGGCTTGTTTGGGACAGATCTGCGCACAAACACCACAGCCCACACAGGTTTCTTTTAAAATGCCCGATTTTTTATTGGCGCGATCAAAGGCCAGGGCCGGACAACCGGACTTCAGGCATTTTTTACAGCCGATGCATTTTTCGACATCGACGGTGGCCACCATTTTAAAGGCCGTTGGGAACTCTTCATTATCCTGGGCCGAGAACTTTTTAAGCACACAGGGCCACCGGGTAATGATAACCGCCGGTCCCTCCACGTTTAAGCCCCATTCAATGGCTTCTTGAACAATCTGGAGATTATTGGGGTCGATGGAGATCAGGTTTTTGACGCCGCAGGCTTTAACCATCGCTTCGATGTCAATCATTGGCGCTGCTTCGCCACTTAAATCATAACCGGTGCCGGGATTCTGCTGGTGACCGGTCATTCCGGTAATGCGGTTATCCAGGATAATGGTTAAGGTATTGCTTTTATTATAGGTCACATCGATCAGACTGGTAATGCCGGAATGGAAAAAGGTCGAATCGCCAAGAATCGAGACCACTTTTTTGGAATGATCGCCTTTGATGTCAAAAGCTTTTTGGATCCCATGACCGGCACTGATGCTGGCACCCATGCAGATCATTGCATCGGTGGCGTTGTAGGGGGGCATCAGGCCCAACGAGTAACAGCCAATATCACTAAAGATCATCAGATCTTTGCGTCGACCCAGTTCATAAAATACGCCGCGATGCGGACATCCGGCACATAGGGCTGGCGGTCGCGGTAAGACCATTTCCGGGTTCGGCTCAATAATTTGGGGATCCTCGTTTAACAGCGCTTTGCGGACCCGATCGGGGGTCAATTCACCCATCGCAGGTAATTTGTCTTTACCGATACAGTCAATTCCGGCGGCTTTGATTTCGGTTTCCATAATCGGATCATTTTCTTCAAAGATGTAAAGAGTCTTTTTCCCTTTGGCGAAGGCGGCAATTTTTGCCATCGGCAGCGGATAAGAGAAACCAATTTTTAAATAGGAAACGGTTTTCCCAAATACTTCCTTGGCATAGCGATAGGCCACCCCGGAGCCGATAATGCCAATGTCGGCACCATTGTCTTCAATATAATTAAAGGGTGAATTGTTGGAATAGTCTTCCAGTCGGGTGAAATTATCGGCCAGTTTCACCTGCATACCCCGGGCAAAGGCCGGCAGCGGGCAATATTTGCGGATATTCTTTTCGTAGGGCTTATCAGCTGGCTCGACCCGGTCGCTGCAGTCGACAATTGACTTGGAGTGACAGACCCGGGTAGTCATCCGAAATAACACCGGCATATCATAGGCTTCACTGACAGCATAAGCTTCTTTAAGCATATCCTTGGCTTCCTGGCTGTCGGATGGCTCAAATAGACAAACCTTGGCATGTCGGGCATAATTGCGGTTATCCTGTTCGTTTTGCGATGAATGCATCCCGGGTTCGTCGGCGGTGACCAGCACTGCCCCGGCGTTAACCCCCAGATAGGCAAAGGTAAACAGCGGATCGGTGGCCACATTGACGCCCACGTGTTTCATCGCACATAAGCTTCGCACGCCACCAATGGCGGCGCCAGCCGCAGCTTCCAGGGCAACCTTTTCATTGGGGGCCCATTCCGAGATAATTTCCGGATACGTCGCGACGTTTTCTAAAATTTCAGTGCTGGGGGTTCCCGGATAGGCTGTGGCAAACTTCACCCCAGCCTCCCAGGCCCCTCTGGCGATGGCTTCATTTCCTGTTAATAATAGTTTCATTTCTTTCTTGATGCTCCTCTCGTATTTGGTGACAATTATCCCTATTCTGGGTTAAAAAGGCCCCGAGAATAATGGAATTTAATTTATTTTCATAAGAATCTGAGCGGGACGTCAAAATAATCGGTACACAGGCACCCATGACGATTCCTCCCAATTGGGCATGACCCAAATGAGTCATTACTTTTATGATGGCATTACCGGTTTCAATGTTGGGCATGATAATCACGTCGGCATCCCCCGCCACCTCCGAAACAAAACCTTTGACCTGAGCGGCTTTTTTGGAGATCAGCAGATCCATGGCAATCGGGCCTTCAACCAGCACATCCGAACCCCAAAAGTGGTTTTGAGATAATTGCTTTAAGGCGGCCCCATCCACCGTTGCCGGCATTTTAGGATTAACCTTCTCTTTGGCCGCCAGGCAGCCAACCTTAATCGGAGAAATTCCCAGCAAACGGGAAAACTCGACAGCATTGGTGATAATCCCTTGCTTTTTTTCGAGATCCGGATCGATGATCATGCCGCCATCAGACAAAATCAAAAATTTGTGATAGGTAGCGATCCGGACCATCATAATACTGCTCAGCAGGTGGCCAACCATCAGACCATCAGCCTTGTTGATCACGGCTTTTAAGAATATAGCGGTATCCACC
The DNA here is from genome assembly GCF_041752335.1 of Acetobacterium sp. Taxonomy (GTDB): domain Bacteria; phylum Bacillota; class Clostridia; order Eubacteriales; family Eubacteriaceae; genus Acetobacterium. The sequence goes on from NZ_JBGSHG010000033.1 coordinate 20,305, forward strand.
AGACCCTTCATAATAAAATCTGCCTGGCCCTGACGAACCAGGGCCACAGCCTTTTCACAGGCTGCCGCCATATCGGCAACGTCAATGATTTCCATTTTACTGATGTTTACGCTTTCACTAATGCTGATCGTTTCGATCTTTGCTCGACTGCCAACAAGAATGACGCGATCCAGGTATACTTCGTTTGCTGTTGAAAGCGCTTTTAACAAGTCACCTTCCGCAGCAGCAGCGACAACCAGGGTTCCCTTTTTGCCACCTTTTACTGATTCACCAATGTCATTAAAATTATCAAACATCTTAACCTCATTTTTTTCATATGTAACATTATACACTAATTTAAACCCATAATAAAGAAACAATTTTGTTACAATTACTTACGACAATGACTGAGCGCCGCAAAATAAAATAGCGATAAAAAAAGCTTCCTGATCTATTCTAGCACAGAACAGATCAGGAAGACTATACAAACACTGAGATATTTTTACTTGCCGGTAAAATAGACACTGTGATTAAAAACTTATTTTCGTTCGTCCAATGGTTCGTAATCACGACGTTCGCTGACGTTCATATAAGCCGGTCGAATAATTTTACCGGCATTGATCAGTTCTTCCAGCCGGTGGGCGCTCCAGCCGGCAATTCGGGCGATGGCAAAAATCGGGGTAAAGAGTTCCAGCGGTAATCCCAGCATGCTGTAAACAAAGCCACTGTAGAAATCGACATTGGCGCTGACACCTTTGTAGATTTTTCGTTCTTCGCCGATCACTTCCGGGGCCAGTCGTTCGACCATGGAATAGAGTTCAAACTCATCATGCAACCCTTTTTCTTCGGACAGACTGCGGACAAAGCCTTTAAAGACATTGGCCCGGGGATCCGATACCGAATAGATGGCATGGCCCATCCCGTAAATCAAACCGGCATTATCAAAGGCCCGTTTATGCAGCAGATCGACCAGATATTGGCGCACCTGTTTTTCGTCGGTCCAATCGTCCAGATTTTTCTTCATGTCATCAAACATTTCCACCACTTTGATATTGGCGCCGCCGTGTTTGGGGCCTTTTAACGAACCTAGCGAAGCCGCAATCACCGAATAGGTATCGGTGCCGGAGGACGAAACCACATGGGTGGTAAAGGTTGAGTTATTGCCACCGCCATGTTCGGCATGAAGAACCAGGGCGATATCCAGAATCCGCGCTTCAAGCTCGGTATACTGGCTGTCGGGTCGCAGGATGTACAGGATATTCTCGGCGGTTGACAGCTCCGGTTGGGGCTGATGAATAAAGAGACTCTGATCATCATGATAATGCTTATAGGTCTGATAACCGTAGACCGCCAATAACGGAAACAGCGCGATCAGTTCCAGGGATTGTCTGAGGACATTGGGAATGGAAACATTGCTGGCGTTATCATCATATGAAAAAAGCGTTAATACACTTCTGGCCAGGGTATTCATCATATCAGAACTTGGCGCTTTCATGATGATATCCCGGACAAAACTGGTTGGCAGGCTGCGATAATTACCAAGCACCCTGGTAAAACTATTGAGCTCCTGTTGATTGGGCTGATCACCAAACAGCAGCAGATAGACCACTTCTTCAAAGCCAAAACGTTTTTCTTTGACAAAGCCATCGACCATCTTTTGAACGTCGACGCCGCGATAAAAAAGTTTTCCTTCGGTTCCGATTTTTTTGCCTTCTTCAAAGATATAGGCCTGGATTTCCGATATTTCAGTCAAGCCGGTTAAGACACCATTGCCGTCTAAATCTCGCAGACCGCGGTTAACTTGATATTTTTTATATAACTCCGGTTCGATGTAGCTATTTTTTAGACATAATTCGCTATACTCTATAATTTCAGGGGTAATTTCCGAAAAAATACGATTCATCATCAATCTCCTCTATCTCACTTATTTTTATATAATTATACCTTAAAAGATGATCCAGATAAAGTTAATTTACAATTATTTTGTGCATTTTTGAAAGACAATTGGTAATAATCCCTTTTTTATCTTCAGTTTCAGTAAATACTGTAAGTATTTTTAAAAATATGAAAGTTTAATTTAAGTTCTTTCATTATTGGCATTATTTTTATTCTGGGACTCTTAAATAATAAGCGCTAAGAGTAGCCTCTAAAGATAAAAAAAACTCCGACTCAAAAGAATCGAAGTTTGGTTCACTAAAATGGCAGGGGTATGAGGACTCGAACCTCAGGCACGTGGTTTTGGAGACCACTGCTCTACCAACTGAGCTATACCCCTACAACAGCAACTACTATATTATAATTGCTGGTGCGGTACTTGTCAATAGTTATGTTTTGTTTTTTTACTCATATTTATTTTTTTACAATGCGGCAAGGCTTAGACTTTTAAGTCAATCTTATTTAAATCAAGCAATTCCCGGTTAGCTTCCAGGACCGGGTTCACTTCTTCGCTAATAAAATCTTCAACCTGCTGGGGTGCTCTACCGACGTAAAGGATCGGATCCAAGAGGGCATCGACATCTTCAGCTTTGAGATTAAACGACGGATCTTTCAGGATTCTTTCAATTAAATCATTGGGCTTTCCTTCGACTTTAACGGTATGGCCGGCTTCCATCGACAGGACTCTGATTTTTTCATGAAGATCCTGACGGTCGCCGCCTTTTTTCACACCTTCCATAATAATGTTTTCGGTGACCATAAAGGGCAGCTCGGCATTGATGTGCTGGAGAATAACCTTGGGGTAAACAACGAGGTTCTCCGATACATTCATGGCGATCATCAGGATCGCATCGGTGGCTAAAAAGCCTTCGGGGATACTGATCCGCTTGTTGGCCGAATCATCCAGAGTCCGTTCAAACCATTGTCCCGAAGCCGTCAAGGCCGGATTAAGAGCATTGACGATCACATAACGGGCCAGCGCACAGATCCGTTCCGATCGCATCGGGTTGCGCTTGTAGGCCATGGCCGAGGAACCGATCTGATTTTTTTCAAACGGTTCTTCCACCTCTTTTAAATTTTGCAGCAGGCGGATGTCGGTGGCAAATTTTGTCAGGGTCTGGGCAATGCCGCTTAAGACATTCAGAACCTGGGCATCAAATTTTCGTGAATAGGTCTGTCCACTAACCGCAAAAGACTTTTTGAACCCCATTTTTGCAGCGACCAGATCGTCCAGGCGCTTAACTTTTTGATGGTCATTGTCAAAAAGTTCCATAAAACTGGCCTGGGTGCCGGTGGTTCCCTTGACCCCGAGCAGTTTAACGTTACCGATCAGGTGATCAAGATCCGTTAAATCCATTAATAAGTCCTGAATCCATAAGCAGGCCCGTTTGCCGACAGTAGTTAACTGGGCTGGCTGAAAATGGGTAAACCCTAGTGTTGGTAAATCTTTATGCTTGGTCGCAAAGACGGAGAGATGCTTAATCAGATTAATCAGTAGTTTGCGAACATGTACCAATCCTTCGGTATAGACGATGACGTCGGTATTATCACCCACATAGGCACTGGTGGCGCCGAGGTGGATAATCCCTTTGGCTTTGGGACATTGGGCGCCATAGGTATGAACATGGGCCATCACATCATGGCGCAGTTCTTTTTCTTTTTTTGCCGCCAGTTCATAATCAATATTGGTAATGTTTGCTTTCAGCTCCGCAATCTGCTCCTCGGTAATATTGAGGCCCAGTTCGTGTTCGGCTTCAGCCAGGGCCACCCATAACTTCCGCCAGTTTTGAAATTTGTTGTCCGCCGAGAAAATATGGAGTATTTCCTTTGATGAATAACGTTCGATTAAGGGGTTTTCATAATATGTTTTCATAATAATTTCCTTTCAATTAAGTCAAGATGGTTCGATAAAAGGTCAGGATTCATCAGAATCTATCACTTACTTATCTGTTTCGTAGGTTTCATATAATCGAGTGATTTTACTCACCTTGTTTTCAATATCATCGACTTCCAGGATGATGCCATTGATCTGAACATTCCCGGTTGCCGTCACAAAACGACTGGGTCGTTTCGTCAGCATCGTATCAATAATAATTTGGCGATCAACGCCGATCACCCCATCAAGGGGTCCGGTCATGCCGATATCAGTAATATAAGCGGTTCCACCGGCTAAGATGCGTTCATCGGCGGTTTGGACATGGGTGTGGGTTCCATACACTGCCGTGGCCCAGCCATCCATAAAATAACCAAAGGCAATTTTTTCAGAGGTAGCTTCGGCATGAAAATCAATGATCACCAGATCCGCCGCTGTTTTTAATGATTCCATTAAAGGAACCATGGCATTAAACGGACAATTCAGGTTGGGCATAAAGATCTGTCCGGATAAATTGACAACACAGATTTTTTTCGAGCTCCCACTTTTTAATTCACAGTTAAAAAAATCATAGCCCTTACCGGGACATGGCTCCGGATAATTCAGGGGCCGAATAATTTGGGGAAAGTCCGCGATGGTTTCCAATAATTCTTTTTGCTGCCAGACATGGTTGCCCATGGTAATGACATCAATTGGCAAGCTTAGTAATTCTTTGGCATTTTTGGTTGAGAGGCCATTACCGCCAGAAGCATTTTCGCCATTGATGATGGTAAAATCGATCTGATGTTCCGAAATTAAATGGGTCAGTTGGTCTTTTAAAATTCTTCTTCCGGGTCGGCCATAAACGTCGCCCAGTATTAATATATTCATAAATTTTTCCTTCTGCCTGCTTAAGAAAACTGCTTAAAAAAAGGGGAGATTATCTCCCCTTTTAGACTATTTAGCGTAGTCGCTTGCTCTTGTTTCACGAATCAGATTAACCTTAATGTTTCCGGGATATTCCATTTCTTCTTCAATCTTCTTGGCAATATCACGTGACAGTAAAATCATTTCATCATCATCAACTTCATTTGGTTTGACCATAATTCTTACTTCACGTCCAGCTTGAATGGCATATGATTTCTCAACGCCTTCAAACGACATGGCAATGGTTTCAAGTTCCTGTAATCGTTGGATATAGGAAACCAGTGTTTCTCTTCTGGCGCCAGGTCGTGCTGCTGAAATGGCATCTGCTGACTGAACCAGAACAGCTTCCATTGTTCGAGCTTCAACATCACCATGATGAGCTTCGACAGCGTGAATGACATTTTTATTTTCTTTGTATTTCTTTAATACATTGACTCCGATTTCAACATGGGGTCCTTCGACCTCATGATCAATAGCTTTCCCAATATCATGTAATAATCCTGCGCGTTTAGCGACCTTAATGTTACCATCCAATTCCGCTGCCATAATGCCAGCCAGATGGGATACCTCAATGGAATGCTTCAATACATTTTGACCATAACTGGTTCTGTATTTAAGCCGTCCCAGTAGCCTTACAATCTCAGGATGCAGGCCATGAATTCCAGTATCAAAACAAGCTTGTTCCCCAACTTCCTTGATATGGTTTTCGACTTCTTTTTGTGATTTTTTAACCATCTCTTCAATTCTGGCCGGATGGATGCGACCATCAATGATCAATTTTTCTAAGGATAGTCTGGCTACTTCCCGGCGGATGGGATCAAAACCGGAAAGAATAACTGCTTCTGGGGTGTCATCAATGATCAGGTCAATCCCCGTCAATGTTTCTAATGTTCGGATATTACGACCTTCACGACCAATAATACGGCCCTTCATTTCGTCATTTGGTAAGTTGACCACGGTAATGGTTTGTTCTGCCACATGATCGGCGGCACAACGTTGAATGGATTGGGCAATCAGTTCTTTTGCCTTTTTATCAGCAACGGCCTTTGATTCAACCTCGATCTGACGGATCATGATGGCAGCTTCGCGGCGGGTATCCTTACTGATGTCCTCAAGCAGAATTTCTTTTGCTTCGTCATAAGTAAGACCGGATATACGCTCAAGCTCTTTCACCTGCTCATCATATAAGCCATCCACTTTTTCTTTTTTCTTTTCAACTTCTTTCCCTCTTTTGGTAAGGGCTTCTTCGTTGCGTTCTAAATTTGTTAGTTTTTTCTCAAGATTTTCTTCTTTTTGAATAAGTCGATTTTCAAGTTTCTGAAGCTCGGCTCGGCGTTCGCGGTTATCTTTTTCAAGGGATTCTTTTAATTTCAAGGATTCTTCCTTGGCATCAAAGAGAATTTCCTTTTTTAAAGTTTCGCCTTCTTTAACGGCATCATTTACAATTGTTGTAGCGGTCAATTCTGCATTCCTGATCTTGCCTTCGGCAATATTCTTGCGTACAAAATAACCAATCACAAAAGCGGCGATGATACCAATGAATAAAATAATATTTAGTATGTTGTCTATAATTTTCACCTCCCTATAAACGATTTGCTATGTTTTTTAATCTACTCATCATGACCTATATTTTATACTCTTTTGAAAATAGTGTCAAGAAACAAAGGGCACTCAAAGGGGTTATTTTTAAGAATTCAAAAAAAGAACCCCCAAAAGGCTCTTTTTTGAATCGTTTTCCTGATTAATTCATTTTTTTATAAGAGATCATCGTCATCGATCAAGTTTTCTTCGATCTCTTCAGGTTCAGCGACTATTTTGCTTAATGCATTCTTTTCACGTATTTCTTTTTCGATGGCAACGGCAACCTCGGGGTTGGCAATTAGATATTCTTTTGAATTATCGCGGCCCTGTCCCAATCGTTGCTCCTTATATGAAAACCAGGATCCCGACTTATCAACAATCCCGAAAACCACACCGACATCCAGCAGATCGCCTTCTTTTGAGATGCCTTTGCCGTACATAATGTCAAATTCAGCCTGTTTAAACGGTGGTGCAATTTTGTTTTTGACAATTTTGGCCCGGGTCCGGTTACCGACAATTTCAGTACCCTTTTTCAGAGATTCAATCCGACGGACATCGATTCGCACCGAGGCATAAAATTTAAGGGCTTTTCCACCCGTGGTTGTTTCGGGGTTTCCAAACATCACCCCGATTTTTTCGCGCAACTGATTAATGAAGATCGTTGTGGTGTTTGATTTTTTTATCACGCCGGTCAGTTTTCGCAGCGCCTGAGACATCAGTCGGGCCTGCAGACCCATATGGGAATCCCCCATCTCACCATCAATTTCGGCCCGGGGCACCAAAGCGGCCACGGAGTCAATGACGACCACGTCAATGGCGTTACTTCTGACCAGGGCTTCAACAATTTCCATCGCCTGTTCACCGGTATCCGGTTGGGCTACCAGCAGATTATCAATGTCTACCCCTAAAGCTTTAGCATAGGTGGGATCCAGAGCATGTTCAGCATCAACGAAAGCGGCATTGCCGCCAGCTTTTTGAGCTTCGGCAATGATATGCAGGGCGATCGTCGTTTTACCGGACGACTCCGGTCCATAGATTTCCACAACCCGTCCCCGGGGAACCCCGCCAACCCCCAACGCCATATCTAAACCGATGGATGAGGTCGAAATGACTTCCACATTCAGTCTCGCCGCATCATCGCCGAGGCGCATCACGGCACCCTTACCGAAACTTCTTTCAATGTTTTTCAGTGCCGCATCCAAAGCTTTTTGTTTATCTGTTAATTCTTCATTATTTGGTTTCGTTTTTTCAGCCATTTGTAACCATCCTATTCTTTATTAGAACGTTCGTTCTTGCGTCATTATATCCATTTTGTCAGGCTTTGTCAACTATGGTTTTGCGGATTAGATGAAAGACTTTGTTGGCTGTTTTTTGCTGGACAACTTTTCGATCACCATTAAAGTGGTAGGGATAGACCTCGGTTTTTCCCTCAAAACAGATCCCAATATAAACCAGTCCCACCGGCTTTTCGGTGCTGCCGCCAGCGGGGCCAGCAATCCCGGTAACCGCAACAGAGAGCATCGCCTGCGAAAGCTTTTGCAGGTTTTCGCACATTTCTCGGGCGGTTTCGGTGCTGACTGCCCCATAAACGTCCAGGGTTTCTTTTTTTATCCCCAACAAATTTATTTTTGCTTCATTTGAATAGGTCACCAGACCGGTTCCAAAGACCTTGGAAATCCCCGGGTATTCAGTCAGTTGGGAGGCTATCAAACCGCCGCTGCAGGATTCGGCCGTAGCCAGGGTGATATTTCTTTCCAACAATAATTTACAGACGGTTACCTGTAGCGATTCCTTGGAAAATGAAAAGATATTGTCTTCAAAACGCGATAGCATAATCGCTTCATAGCGATCAAGCAAGGCGTTCATCTCATTTTCATCATGGCCATTGGCGGTAATCCGGATCAGCACCTCACCCATCTTGGCATAGGTGGCAATGGTGGGATTGACCTGGGCATCGATCAGATCCAGCAGCCGGTCTTCAGCCGCCGATTCGCCAATGTCCGATAAATTATAATAACGGGAGATGACCAGCTGGTTATGGTCCTGTTTTAAAATCGGCAGGACGGCGTCTTCAAAAACCCGGGTCATTTCTCGTGGCGGTCCCGGCAGCATGATAATGATCCGGCCCTGTTCTTTCAGGAGGATCCCGGGGGCGGTGCCACAGGGATTAAATAAAATCTCGGCGCCTTCCGGGATAAACGTCTGTTTGAGATTATTGGGGGTCATCGGAAATTCCCGATTGACGAAATATGCCATCAAATCCGCTTTGGTCTTGTCATCCTGGATCAGCTTTTTTTTGAAGAGTTCAGCGATGACTTCTTTGGTTAAGTCATCCTGGGTAGGTCCCAGCCCCCCGGTGGTAATAATCAGATCACTGCGGTTAAAGGCAATGCTGACCGCTTCTTCCAAACGTTTGGGATTATCGCCAACAGTCGTATGAAAATAGACAGGAATGCCCAGGAGGGACAACTCCCGGGATAAAAATTGGACATTGGTGTTGAGGGTATCACCTACTAACAGCTCCGTACCGACAGAAATCAATTCACATTTCATTATTTATTTCCTTTCACAGTTTAACCGTTTAAAACGTCGCTAATTATTGCGGGCTTGTCCCTTACATTGAACGGAATACTTTTTTGTTCAGGAGAATATAATCAATTCCGGAATATAAGGTCAGCAGGGTGGCAACATACATCATAATCGTTGCCGCCGGAATATTGAGCAGTGAAAATGGCCAATTTAGAAAAAGGATCAGGATGATGGCAATCATTTGGGAAACGGTTTTGGCTTTCCCCCATTTGCTGGCCGCGATGATAATGCCGTCGGCGGCGGCCAATGAACGCAAACCGGTGATGGCAAATTCCCGGGCGATGATAATAATCACCATCCAGGCCGGCACCGAGCCCAACTGGACAAAACAGATCAGGGCTGAGCAGACCAGTAATTTATCCGCCAGCGGATCCATAAATTTGCCGAAATCAGTCACCAGGTTGCGGCTGCGGGCCAGATACCCATCGAGACTGTCGGTTAACGAGGCGATAATAAACAAGGCCGCAGCAATCGGCTGGTGGTAGGGAAAATCGATCAGTAACGCGGCGATGAAGAACGGAATCATGACCATTCGGACAAGGGTAATCTTATTTGGTAAATTCATTTTGCATATCTCCTATCAAATCATATTCTAAGGCATTGACTATCTTAACGGAATAAAAATTTCCGATTATTAAGGGGGTATCGCTGCTGTCGACAAAAACAGTGCCATCGATTTCCGGGGCATCGCCATAAAAACGGCCAAAGTAAGTCTCTTCTTCCGCGCCTTCGATGAGCACGGGCAGGGTTTTGCCGATAAAACGTTGTTTATTGGCATGCGAAATAGTTTGCTGGGTGATCATAATTTCATTATAGCGCTGTTCTTTCTCATCTTCAGCAATTTGATGTTCAAATTCAGCGGCCGGGGTATTTTCTTCCTGTGAATATTTAAATACCCCTAAATGATCAAAAGGCAACAATTTAATTTTTTTAATCAGGTCGTTATGTTGCTCCGCGGTCTCGCCGGGAAAGCCGGTGATAATGGAAGTTCGCAGCACCGCGTCGGGTAGCGTCTTACGGATCTTGCCAATCAGCTCGCTGATCTGCGCAAAGCTCATCTTGCGACCCATCCGTTTTAAAACCGTATCATTGAGATGCTGCAGCGGGATGTCGAAGTATTGGCAGATCGTCGGATATTGTTTGACAGTTGCCAACAATTTGTCGGTGATTCCTTCCGGGTAGAGATACATCATCCGGATCCAGGTGAAATCAAACGTGGTAGCAATTTTTTTAAGCAGCTCGGGCAGGTCGAAACCTTCATCAAGATCGCACCCATAGGGAGCAATGTCCTGGCCAATCAGAATAATTTCTTTGATCCCTTTTTCCTGGAGGACTTGCAGCTCATTAAAAATCTCCTGACTGCGGCGGCTACGGTATTTGCCGCGGATCTTGGGGATCACGCAATAGGTACAGCCGTGATCGCAGCCCTCACTGATGCGGACAAAGGTCGACACCGTGCCGGCCCTGATATAACGCCGGGCTTCAATGATGGCTTTATCAATATCGCCAAAATACTGGTGCTTATCTTGTTTTTTTTCTTTGCGCTGCTGATCAATATCATCAGTGGCTTCCAGATGCGTGAGTAATTCCACAATATTATCAAAATGACCCACCCCTAAAAATCCGTCGACTTCGGGTATTTCAGCCGCCAGCTCCTGATGGTATCGCTCGGCCATGCAGCCGGCCACAATCAATAGTTGACAAGAACCCGAATTTTTATACTCAACGTATTCCAGGATGTAGTCAATCGACTGTTCTTTTGCCGATTGGATAAAACAACAGGTATTGACAATAATAATGTCGGCCGCCTGGGGATCATCGATAATCTCATAATTTTTTTCTTCAATTAACCCCAGCATCATTTCTGAGTCAATGGTATTTTTATCACATCCCAAGGTCGTCATGTGAAGTGTCTTCATCGTTACCTACTCTCTTTTCTTAAATTCATCTTCTGTAATTAAAATTTGCCGGGGCTTGCTGCCGTTGGGACCGGAAATAATGCCCCGGTCCTCAAGATCATCAATAATTCGACCGGCCCGGGCATAACCCACCTGCAATTTTCGCTGCAGCATCGAGGTTGACAGCTGATTGTATTCAAAGGCGATATTGAGGGCATCTTCTAACAGCACATCCCCTTCCCGACTTTGCGGTTTCTCCTCCGGTTCCTGGGAAATGGCTTCTTCAATGGACGGATCATACTGTAGCCCCTTTTTAATCTTGACGGCATCGATCACGGCATTGATCTCCGTATCGGAAACGTAGGTACATTGGACCCGGGTCGGTTTCGATTGACCCACCGGATAGTAGAGCATATCCCCTTTACCCAGCAGCTTTTCCGCCCCGCCGGTATCAAGAATGGTCCGGGAATCGGTGTTTGATGCCACCGAAAAGGCAATCCGCGAGGGGATATTGGCTTTGATCAAGCCGGTGATAACATCCACCGAAGGCCGTTGGGTGGCGATGATCAGATGAATCCCGCAGGCTCTGGCCAGCTGGGCAATTCGGCAAATGGCGTTTTCACATTCTTTTGGTGAGGTGATCATCAGATCGGCCAACTCATCAATGACGATCACAATCCGCGGCAATTTCTTTTCACCCGCTTTGCTCATCTGTTCGTTATAGCCTTCAATATCCCGAACTGCGGCTTCTTTAAAGAGCATATACCGATCGGTCATTTCTTTCAAGCCCCAGTTAAGCGCATAGGAAGCTTTTTTAGGATCAGTCACCACCGGAATCAGCAGATGCGGAATGGCATTGTACTGATTGAGTTCCACCATTTTGGGATCGATCATAATAAAACGCAATTCTTCCGGAGAAGATTTAAAGATCAGACTGACAATGATGCTGTTAATGCAGACACTTTTACCCGATCCAGTCGACCCGGCAATCAGCACGTGGGGCATTTTACCGATATCACCAATGACATTTTCGCCGGAAAGGGTTTTCCCCAGGGCAAAGGTCAAGGGACTCTTGCTGTTGATAAATTGCGGGGTTTCAATAATTTCCCGAAGGCCGACAATTTCTGAAATATCGTTGGGTACTTCAATGCCAACTGCCGCTTTGCCGGGAATCGGTGCTTCAATACGGATATCGGAGGTGGCCAGACTAAGGGCTAAATCGCTGGACAGATTAACGAATTTATTAACCTTGACCCCCGGATCAAGCTGTAATTCAAAACGGGTAATACTAGGCCCGACATTAACTTCGATGATTTTAGCTTTGACCCCAAAATTTTTCAAGGTCTCTTCGATGATCTTCGCTTTTTTAATGACATCGTCTTTTTTTGATTTCTTTTTAACGGCCGGCGGGTTTAGCAGATCTAAGGATGGAAAGGTATATTCCGCCACGGCTGTTTCGAAACTGACGGCTGATAAGTCTAAGACCTTGGTTTCATCATCAGCTTTTTTTTCTTGAGCGATTATTTTATCAGAATCCTTTTTAGCGGATCCGAAATCGTCAAAGTTAGGTGGTTTTAAGAAATTCTCATGAATTTTCATGGGGGTTTCCGGTTCATCCGCATCTTCTTCGATAAAACCAAAAGGGTCCTGTCTGGTTTTCTTTTTCGCCGGGGGGATAACCCCGGTTACTGGTTCAAACAGTGGTTTTTCAGATCCCTGATGGTGAGCACTAGACTCATTAATCTGATAAGGTTCAAACAATGGCGCATTGCCATCATAATCGCTGACCATCGGGATTAAGGTGGTTTCCGAAGTTCGTTCCTTAGTCGCTTTTACCTCTTGTTTGATCCGCTGCTTGTCGCGGATCACATCAATCCGATCTTTCAGGCGGTCTTTAAGTGGCGGAGCATTTTCGTTTTTGTCCTTGATGTAGTTTAGATATTTTTTAAGCCGGTTTCTAAAAATAAAAATTAAGATTATTGCCGAACTGACAATCACCAGCAGCAGGGTGCCCTTCACGGCAAACAGCTTAATAAACAACACTGCCAGCAGAATTCCGATAATCCCCCCATATTGACCATACTGGGCTAAACTGAATAGCTCAGGGATACTATAGTCCATCAGATTTGGGGCATTAACAGTAAAGCCGATCATCATGTTGACAAACAATAAAAAGACTAAAGCAAAGGTTGTCGACCAATCCTCAATTTTATTCAGACACAGTACCACCCCCAGGGCAAAAATGTAAAGGGACATAAAAATAGTGAGGGCGCCGAAACAATAGCTAAAGGCCTGGCTGACAAAGTTACCCACCATCCCGGCATTAAAGTCGATATAAGCATAAATAGAGAAAATTCCCAAAATTATTAAGAAAATTCCAATTGCCATATTACTGATCGAAAATCGCTTCGCCGCTTTGGGAGCTGGTTTCTTTTTAGTTTTGCGTTTATTTGATTTATTCTGATTTGTTTTTTTTGCAGTGGTTTTATTTGTTGCCATGATGCTCCTCGAATTTATATTACACGAATTTATATTATTCAAATTTAAACTATTCAAATTTAAACTAAATAATTTTAATAAAAGATATGATAAAAGGTGCAGGTAAACCTGCACCTTAAGATTGAGATATAAAGATACGATTAGAAAGCGGTGCAGCAATCAATGAAGGTTCATGACTTTAGCTTACTTTTACGATCTGAAGCGTTTTATTTTCCGGAATGGCCAAAGCCACCACCGCCACGTTCGCTGGCGGCCAAATCAGAAGCGCTGAAAACTTCGATAAAATCGGCCTTGATATATTCAGCAAAAACCATTTGGGCAATCCGCTCGCCTGGTTCCAGCTGATAAGGTTTATCCAGTAAGTTTATCAGAATTATCTTAATTTCGCCACGATAATCGGCATCAATGGTCCCGATACCGTTGACCAGCGATAACCCATGTTTAAGTGCCAACCCGCTTCTGGCGCGAATTTGGGCTTCGATTCCAACCGGCATTTCTAAAAAAATACCGGTTGGAATCTGATAAACCTTATGGGGCATGACAATCATGTTCGACTCAAGATTCGCTCGCAAATCCACCCCGGCAGAACCAATGGTTTGATATTCTGGCAATGGATACTGCGACTGGTTGAGTATTTTAATTGAATAACTTTTTATTGAATAATTCTTAATCATACTTATTCCTTGGGCAGCATTGCTTTTCGGGAAAGGTTGATTCGGCCCTGACCGTCGATTTCCATAACCTTAACAGTCACTTCATCGCCGATTTTAACCACATCTTCAACCGCGTTGACCCGTTCATTGGCCAATTTAGAAATATGGACTAAACCATCCTTACCGCCTGGCAGGGAGACAAAGGCGCCAAAATTCATGATCCGGACAACCTTACCGGTTAACACTTCGCCAACTTCAACTTCTCTGACAATGTTTTCGATGATTTCCTTGGCCCGGTTACCGGATTCGGTATCCACTGAAGCGATGAAAATGCGGCCATCATCTTCAATATCAATTTTAACCCCGGTATCATCAATAATCTTGTTAATGACCTTACCGCCAGAACCGATGACGTCGCGGATTTTATCGGGTTTGATCTGGAAAATAATGATCCGTGGGGCATAGGGTGACAAGTCTTTGCGGGACTCGGCAATTTCTTCATTCATAATACCCAGAATATGCAGTCGGCCAATGCGGGCCTGTTCCAGCGCTTCGGTTAAAATCTGTTTATTGATGCCATCGATTTTAATATCCATCTGGATGGCCGTAATGCCATCAGCGGTTCCGGCCACTTTGAAGTCCATGTCGCCCAGGAAATCTTCCATGCCCTGAATATCAGACAGAATCGCCAGTTTATCATCTTCTTTAATCAGACCCATGGCAATCCCGGCAACTGGCGCCTTTAACGGCACCCCGGCGGCCATCAGTGACAGCGAACTGCCGCATACGCTGGCCTGTGAGGTTGAACCATTAGAGCTTAATACTTCCGAAACAACCCGAATTGCGTATGGGAATTCATCTTCAGATGGCAGCACTGGAATCAATGCCCGTTCAGCCAGGGCACCATGACCGATTTCACGACGGCCGGGACCACGTGATGGTCGGGCTTCGCCAACACTGTATGATGGGAAGTTATAATGGTGGATATAACGTTTGGAGTCTTCATTGGATAAGCCATCCAGTTTTTGGACATCACCGAGCACACCCAGGGTGACAACTGAAAGAACCTGGGTTTCACCACGGGTGAATAATCCCGAGCCATGGGGTCTTTCCAAAAAGTCGATTTTGGCGGTAATCTGACGAATTTCGTCCATTCTTCGATTGTCCGGGCGAATCCGGTCTTCAAGAATCATGCGGCGAATTTCTTTTTTGACCAGTGAACTGATCACATCGTCAATTTCTATTTTCTGGTTCGGATAAATTTCTAAGAAGTGTTCTTTAACCAGCTCTTTTATTTTTTCAATGTTGTCAAGTCGTTCCATCTTGTCCGGCGTTTTAACGGCATCACTTAATTGGCCGCCAAGGAACGCAATGATCTCAGCTTTGATTTCTTCTGATGGTGCAAAAATCGGATAATCTGCTTTAGCCTTACCAACAGCAGCGATGATTTCTTCCTGGAACGCAACCAGTTTTTTTATTTCTTCATGTGCCAGTAAAATCGCTTCCAGCATCGCTGCTTCAGAAATTTCATTGGAAGAGGACTCAACCATCATAATCGCATCTTTGGTTCCCGATACAATTAAGTTAAGAACACTAATAGCCCGTTGTTCTTCATTTGGGTTGACAATGTATTCACCGTTAATCAGACCGATGGCAACCGAACCAATGGGACCATTGAACGGCAAATCTGAAATCGATAAAACAATCGAGGCACCAATCATCGCTGCTATTTCGGGGGCATTATCCTGATCCACCGACATCACCGTCGCGATAACCTGAACTTCATTTCTAAAGCCTTTGGGGAACAGCGGTCGGATCGGGCGATCCATCAGACGGCAATTTAAAATGGCTCTTTCAGTTGGCCGACCTTCACGTTTTATAAAACCGCCGGGAAATTTTCCGACCGAATATTGTTTTTCTTCATAGTCACAGCTTAATGGGAAAAAGTCCATGCCTTCTTTAGGTTTTTTTGCTGCCGAAACAACTGCTAAAATTTCTGTTTTGCCATATCTAATCATGGCTGCGCCTTTTGCCAGTAGCGCGACCTCGCCAATCTCCACGCGGAGTGGTCGTCCGGCAATTTCAGTTTCAAAAATATTCATTCTTTTCTCGCTTTCTATTATTATTCGCCAGCAATGGTGCTTTTGGACACCGTCTGGAGTACGGTCACAATCATATCAGGGTACGGATACCCACATTAGGATTGATGACCTTCAGGTAAAAAAAAAGGGCGGAATACTCCGCCCCAAATTATTTTCTTAAGCCTAATCTTTGGATTAGTTCACGATATCGATTGATATCTTTGTTTTTCAGATAAGTTAATAATCGTCTTCGCTGTCCAACCAGTTTCAGCAGACCACGTCGCGAGTGATGATCTTTTTTATGGATTTGAAGATGTCCATTAAGATCATTAATTCGTGCTGTTAACAATGCAATTTGTACTTCTGGTGAACCAGTGTCACCTTCGTGTGTTTTGTAGTCTTCAACTACCTGTGCTTTTAATTCTTTACTGATCATTTAAAATCTCCTTGTTTTTTAATTTAGCCATAGACCGAGTATTTTGTTGGAGTGTCAAAAAACTAAGTGAATGGTA
>NZ_JBGSHG010000034.1:0-9062 GCF_041752335.1 Acetobacterium sp.
AAAAAATTCGGAGACGAGGATGGAAAAAATTACGTTAATGGTATTTTAAATAAAATAGTTAAGGACGAACTCAATGAGTGCCCTTAGTCTTGGCATTGATACCAGTAATTATACAACTTCGGTTGCCTTGGTAGACGAAAACGAAAACATGATTTATAACAAGGGCATCCTATTGGAAGTGAAGTCAGGAGAAAGAGGACTTCGTCAATCGGATGCCCTTTTTCAGCATGTCCATCATTTACCGATCTTGCTACAGGAGCTGACCCGAGGCCGGGAGATTGAGGTCATCTGCTATTCACAACGGCCCCGTCCGCTACTTGACTCCTATATGCCGGTCTTTCGTGCGGGGGAGTCCATGGCTTGTTCTATGGCTGGGGTTTTGGGGGCCAAACGGCTGGCGGTGAGCCACCAGGAGAATCATCTCCGGGCGGCCATTTATGGCAGCGGCTCTCCGGAATTGGAAGAAACCTTCGCGGCGGTTCATTTTTCGGGTGGAACATCAGAAATTCTGCTGGTACAAAAGAAACCGATCGGTTTTGACTGCGAAATCATCGCCGCGACCCGGGATCTCAATGCCGGACAGCTAGTCGACCGGATTGGGGTACTGATGGGATGCGACTTTCCGGCGGGAAAAGCCCTGGAAGTGCTGGCAAACCAGGCTGTACCTGAATCCATTGATAGTAAATTGGTTATTTCAGCCACCATGGACGGCATGGATTTTCATTTCTCCGGCCAGGAAAATCAGGCCCGGAGACTGCTAGATGTTGGAGTGCAAGAGCCGGAAGTGGCCTATCTGCTACTTAAGTCGATTGCCAAAACGCTATCGAAAGCCATTGGCGGACTGCGAAAAAAATATTCTTTTCAGTCGGTGCTCTTTTCCGGCGGAGTGATGTCCAATCAGATTATTCGAAAAATTGTGGAGCATGAACTAAAAAGAT
Organism: Acetobacterium sp.; assembly: GCF_041752335.1. GTDB lineage: Bacteria > Bacillota > Clostridia > Eubacteriales > Eubacteriaceae > Acetobacterium. Next base: position 939 of record NZ_JBGSHG010000034.1, read on the forward strand.
CGGGGCTGTATCTTTATTTTTCCCCCGGAGAATACTCCCGGGATAATGCGGCCGGAAATGCCCTGATGGGAATGGATTATTATAAAAGCATGAGGTGCGGTCAGTGACAAATGCAAAAATTCTCAGTGTATCTGAGCTTAACCAATATCTTAAAACCCTGTTGGAATCCAATAGTCTCCTTAGAAATCTGGTGATCCAGGGAGAACTTTCCAATGTGAAACGGGCGGCATCGGGACATTTGTATTTTTCCCTGAAAGATGCCGGCAGTAAAATTGATTGTGTGATGTTTAAAAATGCGGCCATCGGCCTCAAATTTCTGCCTAAAGAAGGCCAAAAAGTGACACTGCGGGGGAGCTTAGGCGTCTATCTGCCTAGTGGTCAATATCAGATAACAGTGAGATCTATGGAACCCCAGGGACTGGGGGATTTATTCCAGGCATACCTGGTGTTAAAGGATGAACTGGAAGCCAAAGGTTATTTTGATCGCGATCATAAAAAAAAGCTGCCGGAAATTATCAGCCGGGTGGGACTGGTCACATCTCCCACCGGAGCGGCGGTCAAAGATATGATTTCGATTATCAAACGCCGGAATCCGCTGATCGATATTGTCATTTATCCTAGTCTGGTCCAGGGGGATGAAGCTGCCGGGAACATCATCAAAGGGATTCTGGCTTTTAATGCCGCTCAGGCGGTGGATGTGATTATCATTGGTCGGGGAGGCGGTTCTATTGAAGACTTGTGGGCCTTTAATGACGAGCAGCTGGCCAAAGTTATTTATGAATCGGAATTGCCAATCGTTTCGGCAGTAGGGCATGAAATTGACTATACGATTGCTGATTTTGTGGCGGACCTGCGGGCGCCCACCCCTTCCGGGGCAGCCGAACTGGTCGCCGAAGAAACCCTCAGTATGGTGCGAGCCCTGGCTACCCAGAAAAGCCATCTGATTCAGGTCATGACAGCTAAAATCAGCAGGAACCGTGAGGTGTTAATGCGGATGAAAAAAGAATTCCTGCGGTTTCGTCCCAAAGAACGGATCGAAGAAATGCGGCTTCACCTAGATCTTATTAATGAACGGATGATCCGGTCACTAAAAGGACAGATAAAAAATGAACGACAGCAATTGATCAATATTAAAACCAGGATTGAAGCCATGAGTCCTATACATGTGCTCAAAAAAGGTTATGTCCGGGTGACCGATAACACCGGTTTACCGATTGCTGCGGTGACCGGTTTAACGGTTGATCAGCTGGTAACCCTCCATTTTGCGGATGGCGAAGCTGAGGCAAGCATTCAATCCACGAAGGAGAATAAATAATGGCAGTTAAGAAACTGAAAACAAAAATAAGTCGTCTGGAGACCATTGCCGAACTACTGGAAGAAGACAATCAGGAAATCGAGGCATCAATGAAACTGTTTGAAGAGGGAATGAAACTGATCAATGAGTGCAGCGCCGATTTGGACACCCTGGAAGGAAAAATAACGATCATGATAGATGGTGAAGAAAAGGAATTCGAGGGGAGTGTGGAATCGTGAACGATTTTAGAACTCAACTTGATGACCGGGTGGCCGCAATTAATGAGGAACTTGAAAATGTTTTTCAGCAAAACCTGGATACCCCGGAAATAATTATCGAAGCCATGAAATACAGTCTTTTTGCCGGGGGGAAACGGTTGCGTCCGATTTTAATGACGGAAACCTGCCAGGCCCTGGAAGGGGATGTGGAGGTGATCAAACCACTGGCGATGGGGATTGAAATGATCCATACCTATTCCTTGATCCATGACGATTTGCCGGCCATGGATAATGACGATCTGAGACGGGGAAAACCAACTAATCATAAGGTTTATGGTGATGCGATGGCGATTCTGGCCGGGGATGGACTCCTCAATTATGCGGTTGAAACCATGCTTTCGGGAACTCAGGGACTAACGGGAGCGGTGTTGGAAAACTATCTCTGCGCGATGAAATGCATCATGGGGGCTTCCGGTATTCGGGGCATGATCGGTGGCCAGGTGGCAGACATGCTCAGCGAAGATAAGGTCATCGGTCTGGACGAAATGGACTATATCCATTTACACAAGACTGCCGCCCTGCTGGAAGCCTGTATTCAGAGCGGCTGCATCATCGCTGGCGCTGAACCGGCCACCCAGGGACGGCTAATCAGCTATAGTCATCGAATTGGCCTGGCTTTTCAGATTGTTGATGATATTTTGGATATCGAAGGCAACGAAGCAGATCTGGGCAAGCCCATTGGCAGTGACGAAAAAAATCATAAATCGACTTTTGTATCGCTCTATGGTCTGGCAGCATCAAAACTGCGGGTCGATGAACTGGAAACGGAAGCCATCGAAATGCTTAAACCGATTGGGGAGCGAACGGCTTTTCTCCAGGAATTGGCCAGCTACATCTGCCGTCGCCGAAAATAGGGACTGTATTTTGCAGTTAGTACTAAATAAAAAAAATGAAAATGGACCCATGAAAAGAGGAAAAATTGAAAGAACGTTTAGATAAATTATTAGTGAGCCTGAATTATTTTGATACCCGGGAGCGGGCCAAAAAAGCCATTATGGCCGGGCTGGTTCAGGTCAATGAGCAAGTCAAGGACAAGGCCGGGGATCTGGTCGACACCGAGGCGACGATTCTGGTTAAGGGCAGTGATATGCCCTATGTCAGCCGCGGTGGTTTAAAACTGGAAAAGGGGCTGGCCGTTTTTGATCTGGCGGTGATGGGAAAAACCTTTATTGATATTGGATCATCCACCGGCGGTTTTACCGATTGTCTGCTGCAGAATGGGGCCGAAAAGGTGTATGCAGTTGATGTTGGTTACGGACAACTGGACTGGAAGCTACGAAACGATCCCCGGGTTGTTTCCATGGAACGGACTAATTTTCGGTATCTGACGGCACAAAATATTTCTGAGATGGTCGATGGTACCGTCATGGATGTATCGTTTATTTCGATAACCAAACTCCTACCGGCCATCAAATTGTTGATGAAACCGGGGGCCCAGGGGATCTGGCTGATTAAGCCGCAGTTTGAAGCCGGACGGGAAAGAATCGGCAAAAACGGTGTCATCCGGGATAAAAAAGTGCATGAGTCGATTTTGTTTGAAGTGATGACTGCCATCGAAAATCAGGGCTTCTTAATAAAAGATCTGGACTTCTCACCGATTCAAGGGCCCAAGGGTAACATTGAGTTTTTAGTTTTTGTTGAAAATAACGAGCCGGAGACTGAGGGAAACTGGGCAGCATTGATTCACTCGGTGGTAAACATTGCCCATGAAAGCTGTAAAAAAAAGAAAGAACCCCAGGACGAATAGGATGTGAGTAAGATTGGAAGCTGAATTTAAGAACTTTAAGGAAATCGGTATTTATCTCAATATGGATAAGCCGGACAGTCCTGCTCTGGCAGAAAAATGCATCAATTATTTAATCATTCGTGGCTTTAAAATAGCCCTGCTGGAAGGCCAGATTAAATATCCTCATAAAGATCTAATTTATTATCCGAAAAACCTTTTCTATCGAAAACCGGATTGTATTCTGGTTCTGGGGGGGGATGGCACCCTTTTGTTTGTTGCCCGTAAGGTTTGTTTTTATTCCATTCCAATTTTCGGAATCAATCTGGGCAAGCTGGGGTTTTTAACTGAAGGCGAGGCTGGTAATTATGAAGATACGCTGAAAAATTTAAGCTCCGGGGATTATTACATCGAAGAGCGGATGATGTTAAGCTGCAGTATAAAAAAAGAAAATGAAAGCGCCTGTTTTTATATCGCCTTAAATGATGTGCTGGTCAAAAGCCGGGGCTTCCGGATGATGGATATTGAGGCCAAAGCCAGCGGTTCGACGATTGATAAATTTCGGGCCGACGGGTTGATCATTGCCACTCCCACCGGTTCTACCGGTTATTCGCTGGCCGCTGGTGGGCCGGTGGTGTCACCTCAGGCCAATGTGATGATTCTTAACCCCATCTGTCCCCATCGACTGCATGACCGATCCTACATTTTGCCGGAGGACGAGGTGATCAATCTGGAATTTGGTGACCGTGAAAAAGATATTGTGGTCACCTTTGATGGACAGACCACGGTTTCCATTACTCCGAAAGATGCGGTTAAGGTTAAAAAAGCCACCTATTGCACTCACCTCATCCGGCTGAATCAGATGAGCAGCTATGATCGTCTGAGAATTAAACTTTCCAGTGAGTATTAGAATAAATGACCAACGACAGAGAATTACAAATATGACAGCATTGCCGCGAGCTTAACTAGCATTGGAGAAGGAAGGAAAAGACATGAAAGTATCAAGACAATTAAAAATTATTGAAATCATCGAAAATAATCTCATTGAAACCCAGGAAGAACTGGCCCAGGCATTGAAAGATGCTGGTTTTCCGGTGACCCAGGCAACCATCTCCCGGGATATCAAAGAGTTAAAATTGATCAAGGTGAGCAGCCACGAAGGGGTGCAGCATTATGCCCCCCTTAAGGATATTGGCACCATTTATATTGAACGGGTTACTGCTGTTTTTAAAGAATCGGTTTTAACCATCGATTATGTCGAAAACACCATTGTGCTGAGAACTCTGCCAGCCATGGCCCAGGCGGCAGCCCTGGCCATTGACTCGATGGACTGGTGTGAAATTGTGGGAACCATCGCCGGGGATGATACCATCTTCGTGCTCGTCCGCAACCGCGACATGGTGGGTGAAATTGTGGGTAAATTCAAAAAGCTGATGAAATAGGGAGGGCTCTATGCTGAGAAATCTTGTAGTGAACGATTATACTCTGATTGATCATCTGGCGGTGGATTTTCATCCGGGACTCAATGTGATTACCGGGGAAACCGGAGCTGGTAAATCCATTGTCATTGATGCATTGACTCTGGTTCTGGGGAATCGGGGCAATAAAACAAACATCCGTCAGGGAAAAAACAAGATGACGGTACAGGGACTTTTTGATATCAGTGAACAGTCCGATCTGATTGAAAAATGTCAGGAATACGGTATACCGATGGAGGATGGCCAGCTGATTTTGATTCGGGAAATGGATGATCGGGGCCGCAATATCTGTCGCGCCAATGGTTTAATTATCACCGTCGCTCAACTGAAAACAATCGGGGACGAACTCATTGATATCCATGGCCAGCATGAGCATCAATCCCTGTTTAAGCGGGAGAATCATCGCCAGTTACTGGATGCCTTCGGCGGTGAAAAAAGTCGGAAATACCGGGAACAGACAGCAGCCAATGCAAGTGACATCAAACGAATTCAGGATTTAATCGCAGCGCTGGAAACCAACGAACGGGAATTGGAGCGGGAAAAAGAAACGCTGCAGTTTGAAATCAATGAAATCGAAGCTGCCGCCCTTATTATCGGAGAAGATGAAGAACTGGAAGGGGAAAAGCGGATTCTGGAAAACCGGGAACGTCTTTTTTCCCACACCAGCCAGGCTTATGAATTGCTCAGAGGTGAAAATTCCGATCAGAACCCAATTCTTGATGCCCTGGGTCTGCTGGTTGAAAGCATTGTCGAAATTTCCAAAATTGACAGCAGCTTTGAAGATAAACTGGAAACGGTCAATAGTATTTTAAGTGAAGCCGAAAATCTTTCGTTTGAGATCCGCTCCTATCTGGAAGATATGGAGTATAGCTTGGGTGATCTGGATGAAATCGAAACTCGGTTGAGCGTCATTGCTCGGCTTAAACGAAAATATGGTCATGATATTGCTGAGATCCTAACTTACACTGAGGAAATCAGCAGCCGTTTAAAAAGCCTGTTGAATCGGGATGAAAGTCTCTTGACTTATTACCAGGAATTAAGCGGGATTCAAGATATGTATTATAAGATCAGTAATAATCTGTATGAGTTACGTTTAAAAAACGCCGGAATATTGAAGACCGCTCTTGAAAAAGAATTGGGAGAGCTGGCCATGGAAAAGGTTCAGGTGGAAATTTTGGTGGAACATGATGCCAACCGGGTGACCACCCATGGTCAGGATACGGTGGAATTTTTAATTTCCGTCAATCCGGGTCAAGCGCCAAAACCGCTTGGGAAGGTTGCATCCGGAGGGGAAATATCGCGCATTATGCTGAGTTTAAAAAGCATCTTTGGAGGATTGGACGCCATTGAAACGATGGTGTTTGATGAAATCGATACCGGGATCAGCGGCAGAACCGCTCAGGTGGTAGCTGAAAAGATTCAGGCCCTCAGTGTTACGCCGCCCAGAGGCCGACAGATTATCTGTATTACTCATTTACCACAGATCGCGGCCATGTCAGATCAGCATTTTATGGTGGAAAAGCGCACCCAAAATGATGGGGTGGAGGTAAGTTTTGTTCCCCTGGACGAAAAGGGTAAAAAAGAGGAACTTTCCCGGATGCTGGGCGGTGCCGAAGTGACCCGAAAAACCTGGGAACATGCTCAGGAAATGCTGGAATTAAGCCAAAAGATAAAAAAATCAAAAAAAAGCAAAGAAGACAAAATATTATCTTAACATTTCATTAGTTATTGGATAAAATAAAGATTGTTAAAAATTTATTTAATTAAAGGAGATATAAATTGGAAAGAAAAGTACCCATCGGGTTATCTAACAAACACATTCACGTATCCCAGGCAGATTTAGAGGCATTATTTGGTAAAGGCTACCAATTAACACCGATGAAAGATTTATCACAACCAGGACAATATGCAGCTGAAGAAAAAGTTGATGTGGTTGGACCTAAAGGAACATTAAAAGGCATTCGGATTCTGGGCCCAGTTCGACCAGAAACCCAATTGGAAGTTTCTGTCGGAGATGGTTTTGCTTTAGGAATCCAAGCACCGCTTCGAAATTCTGGCGATATTGCCGATACCCCAGGGGTTAAAATTGTTGGACCAGCTGGAGAAGTTGAACTTGCCAAGGGTGCCATTGTTGCCGCTCGACATATTCATATGAGCACTGAAGAAGGCGCCGCTTACGGATTAAAAGATAAGGATGTTGTTTGTGTTAAACTGGATGGCCCCCGCGGTCTGACATTTGACAACGTGCTCGTTCGCGTTCATCCAGATTTTAAATTGGATATGCACCTTGATGTTGAAGAAGGAAATGCTGCCGGAGCTAAAAACGGTCAAATCGCAACCATTATTTAGTGATGATTGCGCCAGACCCGATAGCATTTACCGCATTTGGCCTTGTAGTCAGGTGGTATGGGGTTTTAATTGCCTCGGCTCTACTGATTGGGCTGTTCATAGCGATAAAACGGGCTCCTAAGTACGGGATTGATCCTGAGATTATTATGGATTTCTTTTTGTATATGACCCCAGCGGTGATCATCGGGGCCCGGCTTTATTACGTTATCTTCAGTTATGACTATTATTCCGCCCATCCGGAAGAAATATTTGCAACCTGGCATGGCGGACTGGCCATCCACGGCGGTATTATTGCCGGTGTGATTGTGGCACTGATTCTGTGTCGAATCAAGAAGATCAGTTTTTTCGCATTGGCGGATGTGCTGATTCCAGCGCTGCCCTTAGGCCAGGCCATTGGTCGCTGGGGGAATTTTTTTAACCAGGAAGCTTATGGTTCGCAAACTGATTTGCCCTGGGCTATCACTGTGAATGATGCCGCTTTGGGAATCATCAAGGTACACCCCACTTTTCTTTATGAATCAGTTTGGAATGTGCTTATTTTTGGCTTTCTCTTTTTTTATGAAGATAAAATTAAGAAGGTTGACGGTGAATTACTCTTTGTTTACCTTGGCTTGTATTCTGTCGGTCGCTTTTTCATTGAAGGGCTGAGAACTGACAGTCTGATGTTTATGGGATTGCGAACAGCTCAGCTGATCAGTCTGGCATTAGTGGCAGTAGCTATCGGCGGCCTCTGGTATCTTCGCAAAAATGAAGATCGGTTTATGGATTCTCTGATTAAGAAAAAATAACTAAGCAGAAAATTAAAAACTAATACAGCATCAATCAAAAGACTGTCAGTGGAAAAACTGACAGTCTTTTTTCGTGGTGCGCCCGGCATGGGCGCAATCTAACGGGTGAAAGTCCCGAGCACGGGTAGGTAGTGCCAAGTGCATAGCTTAAGGCAAGGGTGTCCCCGGCGACGGGGAATCTGAAGGAAGCCGGCGGCAAACTTCCGGTCTGACG
>NZ_JBGSHG010000035.1:0-10349 GCF_041752335.1 Acetobacterium sp.
ATAATACGAAAATGTAAAAGAAAAAGGAGCCTGTAAATTAATGCAAACAAAGTATATTTTTGTCACTGGTGGTGTGGTATCTTCTTTAGGAAAGGGCATTACAAGTGCTTCATTGGGGCGATTGCTTAAGTCCAGAGGGCTCAAGGTGTCGATCCAGAAATTTGATCCCTATTTAAACTTCGATCCCGGTACCATGAGTCCTTATCAGCATGGGGAAGTTTTTGTGACCGATGACGGCGCAGAAACTGATTTGGACCTGGGTCATTACGAACGATTCACCGACGAAAATCTGTCCAAGTTCAGCAATGTCACCACGGGAAAAGTATATTGGAATGTTATCTCAAAAGAACGCCGGGGTGATTACCTGGGGGGAACCGTTCAGGTTATTCCCCATATTACCGACGAAATAAAAGATGGGATTCTGCGGGTCACTGATTACAGTCATCCCGATGTGGTCATCACTGAAATCGGCGGAACAGTTGGGGATATCGAAAGTCTTCCCTATCTGGAGGCCATTCGTCAATTTAAGGGCGATCTGGGATCTGAAAATGTTTTGTACATCCATGTTACCCTGCTTCCCTACCTGGGAAAGGCCGGTGAACTGAAAACAAAACCAACCCAGCATTCGGTTAAAGAACTGCGAAGTATTGGGATTCAGCCGGATATTATTGTGCTTCGCTCAGAAAAAGAGGTAGAAGAAGGACTGAAGGCAAAGATATCCTTATTCTGCAATGTGGATAAAAAAGCTGTGGTTGTCAATATGGACGCCGCTGAACTATACGAAGTGCCCTTGATGCTTGAAAAAGAAGGTCTGGCCGAATTGGTTTGCGAAAAACTTCATATCGATTGTAAAGAACCAGACCTGACCGAATGGAAAGACCTGGTTAAAAAAGCCAAAAGTCTGGAAAACAAGGTCACCATTGGTCTGGTTGGAAAATATGTGGAACTGCATGATGCCTATCTTTCCGTGGCAGAAGCATTGCGTCATGGTGGAATTGGCAACAATTCCGAGGTTGTCATCAAGTGGATTCACTCTGAAGACATCAACGAAGAAAATGTTCACCGGGTGCTTAAAGATCTGGACGGAATCCTTGTACCCGGTGGATTTGGCCATCGGGGAGTGGAAGGAAAGATCCACGCCATTCAATATGCCAGAGAAAACAAGGTACCCTTTTTAGGTCTATGTCTTGGCTTGCAGCTGGCAGTCATCGAGTTTGCCCGAAATGTAGTCGGGCTTGCCGGTGCCCACAGTATTGAGCTGGATCCGGAAACACCTTATCCAGTGATCAACCTGATGGAAGAACAAAAGAAAATCATTGATATGGGTGGTACCATGCGTTTGGGATTATACCCCTGCGAATTGTTGGAAGGTTCAAAAGCCATAGAAGCCTATAGGGAGAAAAGTATCAGCGAACGTCATCGTCATCGCTATGAAGTCAATGATGATTTTATTTTGCAACTTGAAGAAAACGGGCTAGTATTCTCAGGAATGTCACCTGACCGAGTGCTTGTTGAAATGATTGAAATAAAAGACCACCCCTGGTTTGTGGCTACTCAGGCTCATCCAGAGTTTAAATCCCGTCCGAATAAACCCCATCCATTGTTCCAGAGTTTTGTCAAAGCAGCTTTAGCGACAAAAAAATAGTGAATAAAAAAATCGAGATCCTAGATCTTGATTTTTTTTATGATCAAATACACAAGATACACTAACAGGAAAACTGTGGATAACTTGAAAACTGTGGATAATATTTGTGAAAAACTGTGGAGAACATCGGTTTTGCCTGTGGACAATGTGGATAACCTTGTTGATTGAATAGAGAAACCCCCAACAGCGCCAATGTAACGGAAAAACAACGAACAGGTTAATTGTTAATAAAAGAAATGTAGTTGAACACAGGCTGTGGAAAATAAAATAAGATTGTCTTGGATCATAAATGGGGATATAATGAAACATAGCTAATTAAATCAAATGAAAAATAAAAAGATTAAGGTGAAAATTATGCATAAATATGGCTTTTTTAGAACAGCCTGTGCTGTTCCTAAACTAAAATTGGCAGATTGCCAATATAACCTTAGTGAAATCATTGCTCTGGCAAGCAAGGCCTGGGATCAGAACGTGGAGGTTTTATTGTTTCCGGAGCTGGGAATCACTGGGTATACCTGCGGTGATCTGTTTTTTCAACGGGAGCTTCAGCAAAATGCGGTGAAGGCCCTGGATAGCTTGTGCCAATGGTCGGACGGCAAGAAAATGCTGATAGCGGTAGGCCTGCCTCTGGCTATTAACGGGAGTCTATATAATTGTTCGGCGCTGTTAAATGATGGCAAAATCCTGGGGATCGTGCCTAAAACCTATATTCCCAATCATCAGGAATTTTATGAAAAACGCTGGTTTGCCTCGTCAAAATCTCTGAATCGGACAGAAATTACCATTTGCTCCCAAACGGTTCCGATTGGAACCGATCTGCTTTTTCAGCATGTTCATCGGGAAGAATTTGTAGTCGGCATCGAAATCTGCGAAGACTTGTGGGTGCCCATTTCACCAGGCAGCTTTCACGCCCTGGCTGGCGCAACGGTGATTCTTAATCCATCGGCCAGCAATGAGGTGGTGGGGAAAAGCGATTACCGCAGAGAATTGATCCGCTCCCAATCCGGACGTTGCAATGTCGCCTATCTCTATGCTTCGGCGGGATTTGGGGAATCTACCAGTGATCTGGTTTTCGGAGGAAATGCGATTATCTGTGAACGGGGGATATTATTAAAGGAACTGCCCAAGTTTAACCTCGGGAATGAACTGCTGATTACTGATATTGATGTGGAATCCCTTAATCATGACCGGCAAATGCAACATGGTTTTGGGGATTCGGTTCATCTGCTTGATGATCATTCCTACCGGACCATTAAGTTTGAAACCCCGGGTACCAATGATTTTGATCGAGAGGTGAATCCTCAGCCCTTTGTTCCGGCCGACCCGAATCGCCGGAGCGAACGGTGTGAAGAAATATTTAACATTCAAACCATGGGTTTGGCCACCCGCCTGGCTCATCTCGGCAATGCCCCCATGGTGGTTGGTATTTCCGGGGGACTGGACTCCACCATGGCACTGCTGGTCTGCGTCAATGTCTGTGACCGCTTCAATATCCCCCGGGAAAAAATTCATGCCGTAACGATGCCCGGCTTTGGTACTACCGACCGCACCTACGATAACGCCGTAGCGCTGATTAAGGGTCTGGGCGCCACCTTCCATGAGATTTCGATTGTCGCGGCCTGTACCGCTCACTTTAAAGATATCGGACAACCCATTGATCTGCACAATGTCACCTACGAAAACTCCCAGGCCCGGGAACGCACCCAGATTCTCATGGATCTTTCCAATAAACTCGGTGGGATTGTCATTGGTACCGGCGATCTTTCTGAACTGGCACTGGGCTGGGCCACCTATAATGGCGATCATATGTCGATGTATAGCGTCAATGCCAGTGTCCCTAAAACCCTGATCCGTTACCTGGTCGAGTGGGTGGCCGACCATTCGCCTGAAGCAGACATTCGGGAAATTCTCTATGATGTTTTGGATACCCCGGTTTCCCCGGAACTGCTGCCCCCGGATGCCGATGGAAAAATTGCCCAAAAAACGGAAGAAACCGTCGGTCCCTACGAACTCCACGATTTCTTTATGTATCAAATGGTACGCCATGGCTTTTCGCCGCAAAAAGTATATTTTCTGGCCTGTAAAGCCTTTGACGGCAGCTATGAAAAAGCGGTGATTTTTAAATGGTTGAAAAGCTTTTACCACCGTTTCTTCAGCCAGCAGTTTAAACGCAACTGCCTCCCCGACGGGCCAAAGGTGGGCTCAGTCTCCTTTTCGCCCCGGGGTGATTGGCGCATGCCCTCCGATGCGCACGCCACCCAATGGCTCAAGAGCCTGGAGAAAATGGAACCGATCGTTTAGGATATTTAAAAATTGATAAAAAAAGAAGCTGTCCGAAAACAGCTTCTTTTAATTACTATTCTTTTTTAGCGTAGTGTTGGATCAGGACTTCATGTTTGAAGTTAATAAAATCCAGAATTTCCTTTTTACCCTCTTCACTGGTCATGGCATATCCGAAAAGTCCCAGCAGGTCTTTCATATCAAGTGGTTTAACTAATTGTTCAGCAGAATTTAATGATCCCTCTGATTTAAGCTTCGCATCATTGAGTGATGTGGAGTTGTCAGTTCGACAGAGCAGAAAGTCCACTGATACATCAAAATAATCGGCAATTTCGACAAGCAATTGGTTTTCGGGAAGGTTTTTATCCTTCTCATACTTGGAAATCGAGCTCTTGTTTAAATCAAAATGCTCAGCAAAATCCTGCTGGGTCATATCCCTGTTAATTCGCAATCGTTTTAATCGTGTGCCAAAAGTAGACATGGTGTATCCTCCAAAAATTATTCATAATCTCAGTATGAATGAATAAGATAAACACATAATATGTGTATGACTAGATTATACACCATTTGTATATTTGTTAGCCAGAAATATTATACAAATGTGCCAAACCAGAAATAATTTAGATCGGACATGAGTCAGAAGCATTATTTCTTAATAACAATTAAAACAAACTTGCATTATTCCTTAATCTGGTTTAGAATAAGATGTTATATATTCGAGAAAGGATACTAAATGAAATTTACAGAATTAGAAATTAATGAACAACTGCTACAAGGCATTGAAGAAATGGGCTTTGTAGAAATGACCGAAATCCAGGAGCAAGCAATACCACAATTGATGATGGGAGGAGACCTCATTGGAAAATCACAAACAGGAACAGGAAAAACTGTTGCGTTTGCTATTCCAGCCATTACGAAGCTTGACCCTTCCATAAAGAAAGTACAAGTATTAGTTTTATGCCCAACCCGAGAGTTGGCAGTACAGGTCTCAGACGAATTTAAAAAAGTTATTAAATATCAAAAAGGCATTAAAGTGTTGCCAATTTTCGGTGGTGCATCCATTGAAGCTCAGATCAGAGACCTTAAATCCGGGGTACAAATTGTTGTGGGTACGCCTGGCCGGGTGATGGATCATATGCGCCGAAAAACATTGAAATTAAACGAAGTTTCGATGGTGGTGCTGGATGAAGCCGACGAAATGTTAAACATGGGATTCCGTGAAGATATTGAATTGATTCTTGACGAAATCGCCCATGAGATTCAGACGGTGTTATTTTCGGCAACGATGCCAAAACCGATTCTAAAAATTGCTGAAACCTATCAGAAAAATCCGGTTCTGGTGGAAATTTCACCTAAAAACATGGTTGCGACCAGTATTGAACAAAAATACTTTAACATCAACGATCACCATAAGTTCGAAGCGCTAACCCGCTTGCTGGATGTTTACAAACCGCAGCGATCGCTGATTTTCTGCAATACCAAAAAATACGTCGATGAAATTACCGATGATCTTAAAAAACTGGGATATTCTGTGGATAAAATCCATGGCGACATGCGTCAGATGTCCCGAATGGCGGTATTGAAAGATTTCAGCCGTGGTAAACTGAATATTCTGGTAGCAACCGATGTGGCTGCCCGGGGGATTGATGTGGATGACGTGGATATTGTCTTTAACTACGATGTTCCGGACAATGAAGAGTATTATGTCCATCGGATCGGTCGAACCGGACGAGCCGGGAAAAGCGGAATCTCCCTGACTCTGGCACGGTCCAGAGATCAGTTCAGACTGAAAAAAATCACCGACTATACCAAAAAAAGTATTGAACGGGATTTAATCCCCACCAGCGCCGTTATCAACGATATCAAGATTGCCCATTTTCACGAACGCTTCAAGATTCGGGCTGATAAGGGTGCCGAAAAGGGAATCTTAGATACCTATGTAACAATTATTGACGATCTGGTGGAAAAAGGCTACACGGCCGAAACCATTGCAGCGGTCTTGCTGCAGGCCCAATTACCGCTGTCAGAAGCCGAAGATCTTAACACCATTGAAAGACGGCCAAGACGTACCGATACAGCTCCACGTCGGGATGGTCGGGATGGCCGAGATGGCCGCGGTCGTCGGGATGGTGGATCCAGAGATGGCGGTGCCCGTCGCGCTGGTCCAGAAAAAACAAAACGTCTTTTCATCAGTGTCGGTGAAAAGGATCATGCCCAAAAGCGGGATATCCTGGGAGCCATCTGCGGAGAGTGTGGTATTCCATCTTCTGCAGTCGGCAACATCGACATGTACGACAAATTTACCTTTGTTGATATCGATGAAGAACAGGCTAAAAAAGTAGAAAAGAAATTAAACGGAAAAATAATCAAAGAACGCAAAGTAAAAGTTGAAATTTCTAAAAAGAAAAAATAATTAAACTATCAATAGAACCTGGGTGTGAGGCTTACCTTGTCTTTGGATCCAGGTTTTTTCATTAGTGCATTTGCGAGAGCATTTAATAAAATCAAGAGGAGGTGCCAGATGAAAGACACTCAAACAGAAAAAAAGAATAAATTGGGCGTGGTTCCAATTCCGAAGCTACTCTTTTCAATGTCAATACCGGCGATTATTTCGATGATGATTCAGGCCATGTACAATATTGTCGACTCTATCTTTGTGGCGCAAATCGGGGAAGAAGCACTGACCGCTGTTTCTTTGGCTTTTCCGATTCAGATGATCATTATCTCCTGCTTTGTCGGCATGGGAATTGGGATTAATTCGGCCATATCAAGGCGACTGGGTCAGAATAAAAAGAGCGAAGCGGCCAATGTGGCGGAGCATGGTTTTTTGCTGGCGATTCTGATCGCAGTAGTGCTGGGCATCCTGGGATTTTTCACGGCGGAAGCATTTATCAGTCTATTTACCGACAATGCCAACATCATTGCTCAGGGACGGGCCTATTTAATGATCGTTACCGTTTTCTGTTTTGGCAGCTTTATCACCCAGGCAGCTTATTCCACCTTGCAGGGCAGCGGTGAAATGATTCAGCCGATGGTGGGACAGATTATCGGTGCAGTAGTCAATATTATTTTGGACCCGATCATGATCTTCGGCTTGTTGGGATTCCCGGCAATGGGAGTTGCCGGTGCTGCCATCGCAACAGTTATCGGTCAGCTTTTTGGAATGACCTATATGCTGCTGGTGGTTTTTAAAAGCAGTAAGAATTATCTAAAAC
Organism: Acetobacterium sp.; assembly: GCF_041752335.1. Taxonomy (GTDB): domain Bacteria; phylum Bacillota; class Clostridia; order Eubacteriales; family Eubacteriaceae; genus Acetobacterium. The sequence goes on from NZ_JBGSHG010000035.1 coordinate 7,141, forward strand.
TGGATTATAAGGTGTTTCATTACGAGACGGCAATCGTCAAAGATATTTTTAAAGTCGGTTTGCCGGCGGCGATTATGCAGGGGTTGGCTTCGCTGATGATTACCGGATATAATTTGATTCTGGCCGGATTCGGAATGTCGGCAGTCGCTGTTTTCGGTGTTTACTTTAAAATTCAGTCGATGATTTTTATGCCCATCTTTGGATTAGGGCAGGGTGCCATGCCCATTTTCGGCTTCAATTTCGGGGCAAAGAATCGGGAACGGTTTAATGAAACCCTGAAGGTTGCCGTTACCGCCGCCCTGACGATTATGACCATTGGCACGGTACTATTCTGGATTTTTCCAGCCCAGATTATGATGGCCTTTAACCCCTCCGCCGAGATGATGGCAATCGGGATTAATTGTCTGCGCAGCATCAGTCTGGCCTTTCCCCTGGCCGGCATCTCGATTATGATTGGCGTCAGCTTTCAGGCGATTGGAAAAGCTTATGTCAGCATGATCGCATCCTTTATCCGACAGATGGTGGTGCTTTTGCCGGTTACCTATCTGCTGGCTCAGCTCGGTGGTCTGGATTGGGTATGGTATGGCTTTATCATTTCTGAAGTGGTTTGTATGAGTTACCAGCTCTTTATGTACCGATGGTATCAGCGAACCATCTTTGATACCTGGGATGCCAGCCCGGCAGTGGTGCAAAACTGACAATCGCATTGAAAGATTTCAAATTAATGAAAACGCAAAATAAAAAAGATCTTCAAAAGGTACTCGCTTTTGAAGATCTTTTTTCTTTAATTTTTATTCAGAGTATTAATCACATCGATGCTCTGATATATCAAGCTTTTCATGCGCTCGGTTTCACCACAAAGAAATAGGTAGCCAATCAGGGTTTCAAACCCGGTGGCATAGCGGTAGTCTGAAGGGTTGGCGTTTTTGGGAACCTGGGAGGCGGTGTTTCGTCCCCGTTTAACCATCCGCTCCTCGGCATCAGAAAGCTCTGGCAATAGTTCCCGGATAATCTGCGCCTGGGCGCTGGCGCGAACATAACAAATCGAGGTTTTGGTCATAACATTGACGTTCTGGTGACCACAGCCGAGCAGATATTTGCGGATCAGATCGGAAAATATCCCATCCCCGATATAGGCCAGCGCGAGCGGATTCATGGCGGCGGCCTGTTCGATGGTATAGCTTTTTTCGATGGTGGTCTGGATGGTTTTTAGGCGGTTTGAATTTTCTGACGTGGGTGTTGGAGTCAGGCTTTTTTCCATTTAACACCTTCCCGGGTATCCTCCAGGACAATACCTTTAGCCAGCAGTTCATCCCTGATCTCATCGGCCCGTTTGAAATCTTTGGCTTTGCGGGCGGCTTGTCGCTGGGCGATCAGGTCTTCCACGGCCGCATCAAGATTGGTTTCTTTTTCTTTTGCCGCCAACCCTAAAACGCCAGTGAGTTCGGCAAAAATGTTTTGACCGGCAATAATCGCCGGTTTGGAAGAAGCAGCATCCAGATTGGAGTTGAGATCCCGGACCAGCTCAAAAATAACGGCAATCGCATCAGCGGTGTTGATATCATCGTCCATGGCGGCGACAAAATCGTTTTTGTATTTGACCAGGGTATTAATCCAGCCCTGTTCATTTTCGGTGGCCATCTCAGCGGCAGCATTTTCCAGCAGGAATTCCATCTGGAATTTAGCAGTATACAAGCGTTCCAGGGCACTGGCGGCCTGCTGCAGCAGCGGTTCGCTGAAGTTAACCGGGCTGCGGTAATGGGCCATCAGTAAAAACATCCGCACCGCTTCGAGATCAAAGGTTTTGGCGATATCCCGGACGGTGAAGAAATTGCCCTTGGACTTGGACATTTTCTCGTTATCGATATTAATGTAGCCATTGTGCACCCAATAGTTGGCGAAGGGTTTGCCGCAGCAGCCTTCAGATTGGGCAATTTCATTTTCGTGGTGGGGAAAGATCAGATCCTGGCCGCCGCCGTGAATATCAATGGTTTCGCCGAGATGTTTTTTGGACATCGCCGAACACTCAATGTGCCAGCCCGGTCGTCCCTGGCCCCAGGGACTTTTCCAATAGGGTTCACCATCTTTTTTCTTTTTCCACAGGGCAAAATCAAGGGGACTGTGTTTTTCGTCATTGACATCAATCCGGGCCCCGGATTTTAAATCATCAATCGACTGTTTCGATAATTTGCCGTAGTCTTTAAAGGCATCGACATGATAGTAGACATTGCCACCAACGTTATAGGCCAGACCTTTTTCTTCCAGGGTTTTGATCATCGCAATGATTTCTGGCATATGCTCGCTGACCTTGGGATGGACTGAGGCCCGTTTGATACCCAGGGCATCGGCGTCGGTGAAGTATTCTAAAATGTATTTTTCCGAAACATCCCCCGGGGAAATCCCTTCTTCATGGCTGCGGTTGATGATTTTGTCATCCACGTCGGTAAAATTCTGGATAAAGGTTACCTCATAACCGGTATATTCCAAAAATCGTCGCAGCACGTCAAAAACGATGAAGGGACGGGCGTTACCGATGTGAAAATAGTTGTAAACAGTGGGTCCGCAGGAATACAGGCGAACCTTGCCCGGTTCAATCGGGACAAAGGTTTCTTTCTTCTGGCTCAGGGTATTATATAATTTCATAAAGTTCAACCTTTCAATTTATTTCTTTACAGCAATGTGTTATGATAACATATTATACACTAAAGATAAGATTAAGTGTCAATGGATAAAATTTTTTAGGAAGAAAATTTCTGTTATTATCCAAAATGAATGACAGAAATGAACGAGGAATCTCCATGGAAGCAAATGCAAAGAGAAAAGTCCTGGCCCAGGCGATTTTAGCCCTTGAAAGCGAAGAGGATTGTAATCTGTTACTCGAAGACCTGTGCACCATCAAAGAAATCGAAGACATGGCCCACCGGTTCGAAATTGCCTACTTGCTGTCCCAGGGAAAAACCTTTATCGATGTCGAAAAACTGACCGGGGCCAGCTCGGCCACCATCAGTCGGGTCAACCGTTGCCTCAAACACGGCAAAGGCTACCGCAACATCATCGAAAAAATGAAGAAGGACCATACATTGGAGTAATCTTATCTAAAATTTAATATTAAAGGAGTTGAGTGTAGTGATGAAAGCTGTGAAAAAGTCGAAGAAGTTGGACAACGTTTGTTATGATATTAGAGGACCGGTGGTCGAAGAGGCGGACCG
>NZ_JBGSHG010000036.1:0-66986 GCF_041752335.1 Acetobacterium sp.
CTGGACTGCCAAGTTTTTTTTCGCTTCTTCTATCACTTTCAAATCCTCCGTAATAAATCTGCCGCTGGTTCTTTGTGCAAAAACGAGTTCCATTCTTTCCAGTTCTGCCAATGCTTTCTGCATGGTATTGGGGTTCACTCCGGCATCCATTGCCATTTCTCTCACTGATTCAAGTTTATCTCCCGGCTTGTAAACTCCGGAGATGATTCTGAGCTCTATCTGTTCCACCAACTGTTTATAGATGGGGCGATCGGAATCGATGTACCATTTCATCGCTGTCCTCCTTTGTATTATTGTATTACTTGATTAATACAATAATACTACATGACATAATTGTCAAGCGTTATTCAGTAAAATGATAAAAAAAGAACCCTGAAAAGGGTTCCGTTTGTCATTACACTACCTTACTGTCAAAACTATTTTACGGTTACACCGCTTTAATTTCGAAGGTGCTAACCATTTGTTTGAGCAGTTGAGCCTGTCCAGAGAGTTCTTCGCTGGCTGCGGCGCTTTCTTCTGCGGTGGCTGAGTTGGTCTGCACTACCATCGATACCTCCTCGATGCCCCGGTTGATCTGTGAAATCGCCAGTGCCTGATCGTTGGATGCCACGGCAATGTTGCCCATCAGTTTGGCTACCTTCTCAATCTCATCCAGAATTTCTTTCAGGCTGACTGCCGTTTTATCGGCGATCGTGGTGCCAGCTTCCACCTTTTCCAGTGATCCTTCAATGAGTTGGGTGGTCTCTTTCACCGCCTGGCTGCTACGAATCGCCAAACTTCTGACTTCCTCAGCCACCACGGCAAAACCTTTGCCGTGGTGACCGGCTCGGGCCGCTTCCACCGCCGCATTTAAAGCTAAAATATTGGTCTGGAAGGCTATATCATCAATTACCTTGATGATCTTAGCGATCCCATTAGAGGCTTCATTAATCTCTGTCATGGCTTTTATCATGGCTTCCATCTGACCATTCCCAAGCCGGGCATTTTCCCCGACTGCCACCGCCCGTTGATTGGCTTCATCGGCTCTGATGGCGTTATGCCTGGTTTCGTCCGCCACTTCCTCAATGGATGATGTCAGCTCCTCAATGGCGCTGGCCTGTTGGGTTGTACCCTGGGCCAGTGACTGCCCGCTGTCCGATATTTGAATCGCTCCCATTTCTACCTGGGCAGACACCGTATCAATATCAGAAAGGGTGGTACTGAGTCGACTGTTAATCGCGTTGAGGGAAGTTTTTATTTCCAGAAAGTCGCCTTTGAATTCTGATTCAATTTCCTGGTTGAGATTTCCCCGTCCCATTGCTTCAAGGGTGCTAGTGATTTCACCGATATAGATTGCCAAAGACATGATGGTCACATTGAGATCGTCTTTAATTTTTGCGTGATCTCCCTGATAATCCCCCATCACCATCGTGTGAAGGTTTCCCTGCGCCAGTTCACGCAGTACCGCTGATGCTTCTGTAACCGGTTCGATGACCGCATCCAGAGTCTGATTGAAGCCTTCAATAACCAGGGCATATTCCCCGCTGAATTTACTACTGTCGCCGCGATAACTGAGATCGCCTTCCACGGCAATTTGAGCCATGGTTTCGGTTTCTTCAACAAGCATAAAAATATTTTCCATCATTTCTATCAAAGTGGGGATCAACTGGTCGTTCTGACTTCGTTTTCCAACCTGCTGAAGTTCCGCCAGGTCGTTGAGGTTTCCTTCCCTGATGTTTCCGGCAATTCGGGTTATACTCAAAAGTAAGCGCCGGATACCATTAATGGATTCTGCAATTTCTGCATAAATTCCCAGATAATTACCCTTGACAGCCTGGGAAAAATCGTTGCTATTCATCAGTCCCAGCACCTGTTTTCCTTCTTCCAGGGCTGCCAGACCATCAATACAGGCGTTAATACTGTTCTTAAAGGTTTCAAAATCCCCATAGTAGGTGTCTTCAATTTTTTCGGGAATAATCCCGCAACCGATCTGACTGACGCATTCAGCCGCCACATTCAAGGGAACAACCAGGGCCTCCAGGGTGTTATTGAATCCCACCAGAATTTCTCTGAAGCCGCCGTTAAAAGCATCGGCGTTGCCGCGGATATCCAGTCGACCGTCAATGGCTGCCTGGGACAGTAAGACGGACTCAGCAATCAGTCCCCGAATGGTTTCGATGGTCTGTTTTAACGCCGGGGTTATTTCATCCTGATCATCCTTGGGTTCAATGTCTACCGACACATTCCCGGCCGAAATCTGATGCATCGTTTCAATGACCACATGTTGAAGATCATCCGCAAAATGATCCATGGCAACTGCCATTTCGCCAACCTCATCCTGGCAATCCATGTTCAGACGCATCCCCAGGTGCCCCAAACTCATTTCTTTGATCATATTATTGATTCTGGCAATGGGTTTTGTGATCGTCGAAGCAATCAAAAATCCCAGTAACAGTGAGAGGATCACACCTACTACCAGCAAGATAATGGTCATCATCGTTGATGATGCAGCAATAGCCTGATTGCTTTTGGCGGTGTCTTTGACAATCACCAGTTTTAGCTCCATCATTTCCCGGTAGTTGACTTCTATTTGCGTGTATATCGCTTTAAACTCACTGCTTCTTGCTAAAATTGCAGCCTCAGCCGATTTCCCCAGGCGGGTCAGATTGATCATTTCGGTGACCATCGCGTCAAATTCATCTTTTAGTAAATAGGTTTCATCAGCAATTTCAATCGCCTCCGGATCCATCAGGGTCGTTTGAAAGGTTTTAAGATTGGAGTCAAATCTTGAATTTTTTTTGAGGATTTCGCTTTCAATGGTATCAATATCTTCCGGCGTTGTTGCCCGAGTTAAATCATCAATACTTCCAATAATGCCCTGAAAAGAATCGACAATATAGACCAACTCGCCCAGCGGTTTGGCCATTTTCTCATAAAGATAGACATCCTGCTGACTGATTTTCTGGATCCCAACCAGACCCATCATTCCGATTCCTCCGGCAATGGCCGCAATGATCAAATAACCGAAGATCAACTTTCTTCCTATTTTTAAATTATAAAACCATTTCATTTACGCTTCTCTCCATCTTCCGCTTTTTTATATGATTGCTGCCTGACAAACTAAATAACAGCGATAAAGATGTTAGGTATCCCTATTATCTATCGCTGTTAAAGTCTAACATGCTCTGCAGTGCCATATGTTAACGGCTTGGAAAGATTATATTAAGATTCTGTTAATTCATCAACAAAATGTGTTCAACTAAAATAAACAAGCAGTTATTCAGCGTTTCCGTTTCTTTCGGTGGATGGAAATCGTCAACGCCAGACTTAAAATAATGGCCGTAAAATAACCCAGTGCTCCCAAAGCGGGGATTCCCATGAATAGCGGTGTCATACCAGTAGTCGCAATAAAACTGGAGCCGATTAAAAGGGCGGCATTAATAATACAGATGACAATTTTGTTGACCATCTGGTCGATTTCTGCCAGGGGCTCGTCCGATCCCAATATTTCCAGATTCATTTTCAATTGCCCTTTATTGGCAAGGCTTAAAAAATCAGAAATCTGCCCTGGTACATTAATGGCTTTTTCTCCTGAGATTAATATTTTCCGTCTGTTCGTTTCCATAAAACTATTCAGATCAAAATTGGCTACCTGCTGACCAGCCATATGGTCGGCCATAATTCTAACAAAATTGGCGTCGGGAGATATTTCAGCAATCACTCCTTCGATGGTAATCATTCCGCGACTAAGCATACTGATGCCCCGGGGCATGCCAATGTGATTTTCTGCAGCAATCCGCAATATTTCTTCCAGGAATCGTCCCATATTAATGTTGCTGAGTTCTTCGGTGCCATATACATCCAACATCCGATCAATGGCTTCATATAAAAGCGAATGGTTGATGCGTTTGCCCTTGTGGACCCCCAGGGAAAGAATCGCTCCTTCCAGACTTTCCACATCCCGGATCGCCACAGCTTTGACACTGCGCCTTAACAATCCCATCTCCCGTTTGGACAGTTTTCCCATCATCCCTAAATCAATCCAAACGATTTGGCCATCCCGGATAAACATGTTTCCCGGATGAGGATCGGCGTGAAAAAAACCATCATCAATAATCTGTTTGACATAATTTTCGGCCAGCTTAATGCCAATTTCCTGGAGATCGTAGCCGGCCTCCTGCAAGGCCTTCCTCTCATCAATTTCGATGCCGACAATGTCTTCCATGACCAGAACCTTGGCGGTGGTAAACTGATTGTAAATTTTGGGACAGCCAATATATTTAATTTCAGCATTAAGTTCATTAAACAATTGTGCATTCTTGGCCTCGAAGAGAAAATCCATTTCCTGCTGGGCGGTACTCCACATTTCATCAATGATCATTTTAAAATCCACCACATCGCCAATGCCGCTGGCGATATTGAGAATCCCAGTGGCCCGGTTCAAAAGCACCACGTCCTGAGCCATGACCTTATAGATCCCCGGGCGCTGAACCTTAATCACAACCTTAGCACCATCGATCAAATCGGCGGCATGAACCTGAGCAATGGAAGCAGATCCCAGCGGATCTTGATTAATCGTGCGAAACACATCGTCCACCGGGCAGTCATACTCTTCTTCAATAATTCGGATGAATTCATCAAAGGGCATGGGTGTTACCTGTGACCGCAGTTTTTCAAGTTCGATACAATAGTCGCTGGGAAAAATATCCCGACGCATGGACATAATCTGGCCAATTTTAATAAAGGTCGGCCCCAGATCTTCAATGATGAGTCGAAGTTTTTCCGGGGTCAACCCTTTAGTAATTTCATGTTTTACCAGAATGGATACAATTTTTTTCAGCCTTTTGCCATTTGTATCCATTGGATTTTTTGGTATATCTTTTACTTTTATGCCAGAATCACTTAAGTTCATCGATTTCCTTTTCACTGACATTCTCTTCAAAATCAGAAACCTCGATGATCTCTTTTTCCACCTTCGGTTCTGCAGTCATGGCCTGCAGTTTATCTTTGATTTTTTGAATATCTTCAGGCGTCATCTTATCCAGACCTTCCACGACGGTATCAGCTGAGGGAGGCGTTTCTGATTTAACCTCATTAACCGTCACCGTGTCTTTAATGGTTTCTTTGATATTATGTTTTAATTATTCGTTGAGAATTTTCCCCTGCTGAACAGTGAGATCGCCTTTTTCCACCAGCTCATCAATGAGAACCTTTGATTTCTCAGCTGTGACTGCCACCGCTCCGACGCCAAACAGAAATATTTTCTTTAAATCTTCGCTGATATTGGTTAACATTTTGCTCCTCCTGTTTTAAAACACCATATTTTTTTGCAGAAATCCCTTTTGATCCGTTTCGCAAATGCCTGTAAAGAACAATAAACTTTTTTTTGCTGAGTTCCGGTCTTATTTATCTCAGTGTGCTCTTTTTTTTTGGGTCACCCATTAGTAGAAAAAGCACACCGACGACAAACAGATGTTAAACACTTATCGATTGAATTATACCCCTTTTTTCCCTAATCAATCAACACTAAAAAAACTATTTTTCATTTTAATTCTGTAATTTAAATCCGCCCTGAACCAGACCTTCACGTATTTCGCGAATATGTTCGTAATTTCTCGTTTCTAACTCAATTCGCAAAAAACAACCATTGATATCCGATCCTTCATTGCTCCTCTCGTGGTGGATTGAGATGACATTTCCACCCAGGTCAGCGATAATCTGAGAAACCTTTTTTAACTGCCCCGGCTTATCAATCAGTTCAATGTTAAAGGAACAGGTTCGGCCGGAGGTTAGTAGACCCCGTTTGATAATCCGGGATAAGATCGTCACATCAATATTCCCTCCGGATACAATACAAACCGTCTTTTTCCCTTTAATCGGCAGTTTTCCAAACATGGCCGCTGCTACTGCGACTGCCCCGGCCCCTTCAGCAATGAGTTTCTGCTGTTCAATCAAGGTCAGGATAGCCGTGGATATTTCATCTTCAGTGACAGTGACAATCTCATCCACTAAATCACTGCACAGATTGAATGTCAGCTCGCCCGGTTCTTTCACGGCAATGCCATCCGCAATGGTTGAAACCTGGGGTAGCCGGCAAATTTTACTGTTTTTAATGGACTGCTGCATACTGGGTGCACCGCAGGCCTGAACCCCATAAACTTTCACATCGGGCTTTAAAGACTTGAGCACATAAGCAATGCCGGAAATCAGCCCGCCACCGCCTATCGGGACAATCACCGCATCCAGATCCGGCAGGCTTTCAAGCAGTTCTAAACCAATGGTACCCTGGCCAGCGATGACAAACTCATCATCAAAAGGATGGATAAAGGTATAACCTTTCTCGGCCTGAAGCTCCAATGCTTTTGCATAGGCCTCATCATAGCCGCCTTCCACCAGACAGACCTCGGCACCATAGGCCTTGGTCGCTTCCACCTTGGAGATCGGGGCTCCATCCGGCAGACAGATCAGGGCTTTGATATGGTTAATGGCCGCGGCCATAGCCACTCCCTGAGCGTGATTACCGGCTGAGCAGGCGATCACGCCTTTCGCTTTTTCTTCTTCACTGAGCTGTGATATTTTATAACAGGCCCCCCGCACTTTAAAGGATCCAGTTATCTGTAAATTTTCTGTCTTTAAATAAACATCACTATCTGGACATATTTTAGGGGCATGGATCAAATCCGTGGGGCGAATATATTTTTTTAGCGTAAATGATGCGTGATATATTTTATCCAGTGTTAACATTTTCTCTCCTATTTTTAAAATCATGGCAATCATTACGAACTTAACAAACAGCGAACAATGAGCTTGACCTTTAATTTCGCAATTATCAATAACTACAGGGTATCCCAATAACTGGTTTCCTGCTGTTCTTATCTGGGTTTAGCCATATCGCTGGGATACCATTTTAAAAACCAGAGCGAAAACGCAAAGGTTGGCACGCTTAAAAGGATCGGAATCACCGCTGCAAAATTGATCAGCACCGTTGTATTAAGCCATAAGGCAATGCCGGCCTGAGCCAGGAAAACCAGCGACCAGACATAACAGAGCAAGCGATTGGTTCTTAAAAACAATACGTTTTTAAGGGCATTGCGGCCATTGAAATAATGGGTGTAGTCGGCGGTCAACGGAACCGTTTTTAGGGTGGAAACTGCCCAGATCAAAGCCAGGGCAAAATATCCAATAATGGCAAAAGTGTTTCCCTGATACTCCGATCCAAAGGTCACCACCGTTAAACCGAGCAGGGAAAAAGTCAACAGGGTGGCTCGTTCAAAATAAACCAGATCGGTGCCCCGCTTGATGCCGCATAAAACGCCACTGATCATCAATGGAATCACCACCCCGATCAGCGGACTGTAATCTGCAAAAAGAAAACAGAAAATCCATGGGCACAAGGCCAGAAAAAACCAGTAGGGGGTATTCTTAAAACTGATCGGAACCAGCTTTTTTTTCTTATCCGGGTTCAGGTTGACCGGACCGAAGAGTCCATCGAGAAAGGCGTTAAACAAACGCATATCGCCAACAACCGTATATTTTTCCTCCAGTAACGATTGGGCGGCGTCAATTTTACCTTCTAAAATCCGTTCCAATGTGGTGAGATTAATATTGATGGTGGTCGTTTCTCTAGCAAAATCATTGCGCAGCAGGGTGCAGGTTTCGTCTTTGATGACAAACTGATAGCGTTCTTTAATATCAGTGAAATCAATCTGCAGAACCGCGTTCATTTTTGGTCGCACCTTGGGGTTGAAGTCTGCTTGCACTTCTTTCATATAATTCCAGGCAATCAGGCCCCCGTCTGAATCCTTCATCCGGGTATCGTCCACCCCCCAGCTCAGGTTCGTTGTCTGGAGATAGGTTGGGGTTTCAACAAAAGGTTTTGAAAGACCTTCCCGTACTTTTGGGGAAATGCTCAGATTTTCGCCATATTCCTGACCGGCTATTTTAACCAAATCCAAATAGGGACCGGTCAGATTATCCAACTGGTGAATTCCGAGAAGCTCACCTTCCACACAGATTATTTTTTCCCACTTGTCTTTTCCGAAGAGATTGTTAAACTGTTCCTCGACCCCTTCATAGTTGTTTTTTGTCGACGGAAAGCCACAGGTACTGATCAGCACATGCTTTTTTGTCGCCATTTTTTCCGGATTCCGGAACGGATGTCCGTAGGTTCCCCCACCTTCATTGTCAATAAATGGCAGTAGTGCCGGTTGGGTTCGTTCCATGAATTTTTTCATGGCGCTGGAGATTCCATAATGGTAGAGCGGGGTAGCCCAGATAATAATATCGGCATCTTCATATTGATGGAAAAGTTCCGTCATGTCATCCTGGAAAATACATTCCCCCGGTGTGGTGGTCCAGCAGGTATGGCACCCTGTGCATGCGTTAATATTCTTTTGAATTAGATTAACAGTTTCAATCTCTGTTTCCGGATCGAAATCGATCAGCCCTGATACAAATTGCTCGGCTATGATCATGGTATAACTCTTACCAGATTTATGACTACCGTTTAACAATAAAACCTTACGCATATTATCCTCACTTTCTTATTTTAATCTGATTACTAAAGTATTATCAACCAAATGCCAAACTTTTGCATCGGTAATTTTTTACTTATCTTGTATATAATACCTCATAACATAAGATTATAACAAAAAAAATTCACATCGAATACCACTAATTTGAAACTCAGTTTAACAAAGTTTTTTTGATTAAGGCTTAATTCGTGTATCGCGTGTTATAATGACACACAATCGTGTCTTATTTTGACACATGACACACTTATAATACATCAAGAATCCCGGTTTTGGGGTTTTTAGGGATACCTTGTTTTGGCATGATTATTGCGGGTATATAACTGTACGTCCATGCTTTATGGACAAATATATGGTGACTATACCAAAAGGAGATTATCATGAGTAAAACAAAAGTATCTGTTGTAAAGGTTGCACAACCAGAAGGCAATGCCTCATTCATGGGCGGAAAATATGTTCGTATTGAAGAGGATGTTCGAAAAATTGAAGCCGCTGTTGCCGAAGCAGTTGAATTAGCGATTGGTTCCCTTGATACCATCATTAAAGAAGGCGATATTGTCTTAATTAAACCAAATCTTGCTTTCCAGGCGCCACCTGAAAGCCACGCCGTTGTTGATCCACGAACCATTGAAGCTGTTGTTTCTTATGTTAAGAAAAACTCCAAAGCCGGAAAAGTTGTAATTGGTGATAATCCATCATTAGGGATGCATGTTGGCCGGGCCAAACCTGCCTTCAAAGACTCCAAAATGGAAGAAGCAGCCAAACTTGGCGGTGCTGATGAAGTCATCTATTTTGATGAACATGATGTGGTTGCGGTAGAAATCGAAGGTGCAAAATTATTTAAACATGCCACCGTTTTTAAACCTTTCCTGGATGCCGATGTGGTTATCAACCTACCAAAAATGAAGGTGCATTTAGCTGGAACCGTTACCTTAGGACTTAAAAACTGGAATGGTATCATCCCCAACTGTCATCCAAATGATCAGCAGCAAGGTGCTCACCGAATCGAATTGGGCCAGAAAATGGCAGATATGTACAGAATTCGTCATGCCGATCTGACCATTGTTGACTCGGTTATCGGGATGGAAGGTCAGGGCCCTCATGCCGGTTCGCCCATTGAAATGAACTTGATGATCGCGGGAACCGATACTGTTGCCGTTGACTCGGTTGCCTGTTCCATTATGGGCTTTGAACCGATGGAAATTCCTGCCATTCGCTGTGCCGGAACTGAAGGACAGGGCGAAATTGATTTAGCCAAAATCGATGTTGTCGGTAACTCGATTGAATCCGTTATGAAACACTTCCGACGTCCCGGTGGTGATCCCATTGGTATGTATGCCGGCTTAACCTGTGTCATGCAGCAAACCTGTCCGGGATGTTTTGTTAATGTTCGTGGAGCTCTCGATTCATTTGCTTTAAGCGGAATTGATATGAAAACCTTCCTTGAAAAGAATGGTGAAGTTATTGTTATTGCCGGTGGTGTCCCAGACTTCGAACCTGAATTGTGTCGCGATAAAGACGTCTTTATTTGTGGTGATTGCTGGGAACTTTTCCCCTCTGTGGATAAGGTCAAAGAAGGAGCGGCACTTGCAAAATCAGTGACTTATTACCCCGGGTGTGCACCTGTTTACATCTTTGCACAACTGAATGCTGACTTGCAAAAATTGGCTTCTGCCTGCTATACTTTCCCTTGCCCTAAATAAAAAGCATCTTAATTAAATTAGGCCAGGGGATCATTTCCCCTGGCAAACTGTTTATATACGCTAACAAAACCACCTTTTTTTCATAAAATGTTGATTAAAAATAAAAATGGAGCGTGAACGCTTTGAAAATGTCTGCTGACTTTGATGTCATAAAAAAAACCTGGGAAGATTTCATGATTTCCGGAAGCATTGGTAATCATATCCGCAAACCGATCATTGACTCCTGGCTGCGCTGTCTAAAGGCCGGACTTGATCCCCGGGCTTTGAATCGTACCCCAACCGTCAGTGAAGAGAATTTTCGGAAACGTCTGGAGCAGAATAAGATTCTTCTGGATGTCAGCATTCCATTTATGGTTGAATTACAGGAATTTGTGAATGAATCTGGTTTTTCGACCACCCTCACTGATCCCAATGGGGTTATTCTGGAGCTGATTTGCGACCAAGCCATTCTCAACGAAGCCTTCACCAAAAATCTGGTTCGAGGCAGTATCTGGAATGAACATATGGCCGGAACAAATGCTACTGGTTTAGCCATCGATCTCCTCCAACCGATTCAGGTGATCGGAGCTGAGCACTACTATGAATGTTATCATGAGCTAACCTGTTCAGCCGCACCCATTCTCGATGCCAACGGCAAACTGCTGGGCGTTATGGATATGGCCGGGCCCAAAGAAATGGCCTATCCCCATACATTGGGGATGGTTGTTGCCGCCACCAAAGCGATATCCCGACAGCTTTGCATTGCCGAATCCCATCGCCAGCTTGATTTAACCAATCACTACCTGAGCACTGTGATCGACTCCATGACCGATGGCGTGGTAGCAGTGGATGTGAAGGGCAAAATCATCGGTATCAATTCTCAGGGCGCCAAGATTTTAAAAACCACCACCTTTGAATCTTACGGAAAAAACATTCTGGAGATTATGGACGGCGAAACCATTCTCGATCATCATGGAAATGTACCGCCATCTTTAGAAGAAAAAGATAAACATATTATAACCAAGAGTAAAAAAATAAATTGCTTAATCAACAGCAAGCTAATCCTTCATGACAATGGCACCATTGCCGGAGCTGTTGCCACCCTGAAGGATATGGGCAAGAAAATTCAGGTTTCTGATAAAGCCAAACGAAAAGGCACTCGCTTTACCTTTGATGACATCATCGGCGAAAGCTCGGATCTGCTACGCTCACTCCATCTTTCGCAAATTGCCGCCAAAGGCAGTGCAACCGTCCTGTTGGAAGGTGAAAGCGGAACCGGAAAAGAAATGTTTGCCCAGGCGATTCATAACGCTTATCAATCCGATCAGCCATTTATTGCCATTAATTGTGCCGGGATTCCCGAAAATCTGATCGAAAGTGTGCTCTTTGGCTACGAAGAGGGTTCTTTCACCGGCGCCAGCAAACACGGTAAGATCGGAAAATTTGAACTGGCCAAGGGCGGTACCATTTTTCTCGATGAAATCGGTGAAATGCCTATCAACACCCAGACTATTCTGCTGCGGGTTTTACAGGAGCGATATATTCAGCGCATTGGCGGAGATAAAGATATTCCCATTGATGTCCGGGTGATCGCGGCCACCAATAAAAATCTTGCCGAAGAAGTAAAAAAGGGGCGGTTTCGACAAGATCTTTACTATCGGCTGAATGTTTTGCAAATAAATATTCCACCACTGCGAAAACGAAAAAAAGACATCCCGGTTCTGGCTGAGTTTTTTCTCAATGACATCACCCAGGCCTGTGGCAAATACATTGAAGCCCTCCACCCCTCCACCATCGCAACCATGCAGGAATATGAGTGGCCGGGAAATGTACGGCAGTTTAAGAATGCCATCGAACAGGCGGTCAATTTCACTGAAACCAATCGCATTGATAACTATTTTATTGCCAGTTATCTGCCGAATCTCAATGCCGAGCTGACCCCTAAAGAAGAGCCCCAGCCACTGCCGAAAATGATTGCGACAAAAACGGAGCAACCCAATGTTGATTTAAAAGACATGGAACTCACCACCATCAAAAAAGCCCTGACGCTTTTTTCTGAGCGCAAGAAAGCTGCTGAGTACCTGGGCATTTCCCGAAGTACCCTGTACCGCAAGATGAAACAGTATCACCTGGAGGAATTAGACCATGAAAAAAGACCTCGCTTGGATTGACCTGGGACTGATTTCCTACGAAGATGCCTTTGTAATCCAGGAACAACTCCATAAAAAATGTGTGGACAAATCCTGGCCGGACACTCTACTTTTTCAGGAAAATTATCCTGTTATCACTCTCGGACGCGGAACACAAGAAAAAAATCTCTTGCATTCAGCTGAAGAACTAGCTGCAATGGGCATTCAGCTTACATCCGTCAGCCGAGGTGGCGATATTTCCTATCACGGCAACGGCCAATTCATTGTTTCGCCGATTCTACATTTTGATCAGTATGTCAAAAGTGCTCATCAGTATGTGCGCTGTCTGGAACAAATAGTTATCAACCTTTTGGATCATTACAGACTGATTAGCAAACGAATTAAAGGACGCAGCGGAGTCTGGATTGATGACCCGTATACAGGTGATGATAAAAAAATATCAGCTTTAGGCATAGCGGTATCCCATGGGGTTACTCTCCATGGCATATCCATTAATGTTAACCCCAACCTCCAGCATTTTAAAACCATTATCCCCTGCGGTATTGAAGATAAAGGCGTAACATCCATGGAGGCATGTGGATGCCCCCCTGTCACCCTGTCAAAACTTAGAGATCAGTTCATTCTGGAGTTTGATGCTATGTTTGGAACCCAAACCACTAAAAGAACCCATGATGAATTTAGTGTCAATTGACTATCCACTGACGTACCAGTAAATTTAACAATTGCTGGTAAGCGATCAATAAAAAAATTTAAGGAGAAATAAAATGAAATACGAAATTACTATCCCCGAATTTGCCGAAGGTGCAGAAGAAATCAATTTAAGACAATGGCTTGTCGCTATTGGCACCACCGTCAAAAAAGGCGATAACATTGCCGAAGCGGCCACCGATAAAATTTCTATCTATATTGAGTCACCAGCCGATGGGGTTCTTTCTGCGACATTGGCCGCAGAAGATGACCGGGTTCTGGTCGGCCAGATCATCGGCGAAATTGAGGGCTAAGGCCATGGCAGGGATTCATCAGGATAAGGTTATTATCATCACCGGGTCGTCCCGAGGCATTGGTTATTCATTTGCTGAATATCTCAGTAATGAAGGGGCCAATATCGTTATAATTGGCCGGAATATCGAAACCGCTAAAGCCGCTGCCGAAAAACTTCCCACCAAATGTATTGCCGTGCAATGCGATATATCTTCCGAAGAAGATGCCATCAAAATGGTCGACATCGTTATGGAAACCTATGGCAAAATCGATGTACTGATTAACAACGCCGGGATCTTCCCGGTAAAAACCTTCAGTGCCATGACCCTGGAAGACTGGAAAGCGGTGATCGATATCGATTTGACTGGCACCTTTATTGCGACCCATGCGGTTTACAAGGTTCTGGAAAAACAGAAACGGGGCAAGATTATAAATGTGGCTTCCATCGCCGGCCGGGTTGGCGGGCTGGGTTTCACCCATTATTCTGCCGCTAAAGGCGGCGTCATTGCTTTTACCAAAGCTCTGGCCCGGGAGGCTGCCCGTCTTAATATTCAGGTCAATGCCATTGCTCCCGGTGTTATTGAAACCGACATGGCTAATTCAAATTTTCCTAAATATGCCCTTACCGAGCACACCAAAAATACCCCGGCCGGCCGACTGGGAACTGAAGAAGATCTTTTGGGGATTATTTCCTTCCTGTGCTCATCGGGCAGTGATTACATCATCGGGCAGACCATTGCCATCGATGGTGGCTATACCATGATCTAGTGCGAATCTGACAAAATTGTAGAGGAGACTTTCATGAATATACAAGACTCGTTTATCAATCTAAAAAACAGTGATGTGACTATCACTTATCTGGAGGCGGATGGTCTGGAATTCACTCAGACCTATGCCGCACTTTTTGAAAATGCTATGAAAGTCCTCGGTGGTTATCAGGCTCATGATCTTAAAAAGGGATCACTGCTGGTACTTCAGCTAAAAAGCATCCAGGCCCAGATCACCTGTTTCTGGGCGGGTATCCTGGGCGGCATGGTTCCTGCCATCCTACCCCTGGCCCAGGATGAAAAATCCCGGGCTTACCTGCGCAGTGTTCTGTCCTCACTGGAAACTCCCATCATTGTCAGTGATCTCGACGGGGTAACCACCCTTTTCGAAAACAACCTGCTGATGTTTCGGGCTTTGGCCGAATCATCCCCGGGAACCATCGCTTCCGTTAGCGACACTGATCCCGGAATGATTCAGTTTACCTCTGGCACCTCTTCGGATCCTAAAGGCGCCGTTCTGACCACCCGCAACCTCTTGGAAGGCGGCATTGCCAGCAGTATCATCGTCCGGGAAAATGTTCAGGAACGCTATTTAAGCTGGCTGCCCCTATCCCATTGTTTCGGTTTTGTGGGCTATCATCTGGTGCCAATTGTCAACAACTTCCCCCAATATTTAATGAGCCCACTACAGTTTGTGCAAAACCCCAACCGTTGGCTGGAAAAGCTCTCGCAATTTTCCGCCACCGTCACTGGAGCGGCCTTGTTTGGCATCGAACTATTGCTTAAGGTCGGCATTAAACAGCATCGGGCGGTGAATCTCGCCACTGTTTATATCTGTTTTTGCGGTGGCGAGGATGTCAATCCCCTATCCTTAACCTCCTTCGAAGATCAGACCGCACCGATGGGCTGGATCCGGGATACCCTGAAACCGGCCTACGGTCTCAGCGAAACCACCATGGGTGTGGCCTACACCCCCTATGGTTCACCCTTCCGGATGGATTATTTTCTGGGCAGCGGCATTGCCATTGGTGAAAAGCTGTTCTTCTGCGACCCCGATGATGATACCATCGGCCGGATGTCGGTGGGTGTGCTGGATGAATGCAACGAAGTAGTTATCAAAGATCTGGCTGGAAATCTTCTGGAACCGGAATATCTGGGTCTCATCCATATTCACGGCACTAATGTCATGCAAGGTTATTATTCAAAAAACAAAAATGCCCCCACCGGGGTTGATCAAAATGGTTGGTTTAACACCGGCGATCTGGGCTTTTTTAGAAATGGCTGGTTAAATATTTTTGGCCGGTATAAAGATATTATTATTCTTAACGGCGAGAATTATCTGGTCTCGGATCTGGAGAAAACCGGTAAACAGGCATTACCCGAAAATACCAACCTGATTGTTGTTCAGGGCAAAGACCGGATCGCCCAGGAAAACTGTCTGATTCTCTTCAGTGATTCCAAAAATCCGGAAATCTTAACCCGTGCCGGCCAGGCCATTTCTGCCACCTGGCAGCTTCCCATCGCCTGGGGTGTAATTATTGATGAAATTCCCAGGACCACCTCCGGCAAAACCAACCGGCTAGCCCTGGCCGTTGCCTGGGAAAATGGTGACTACAGTGACTACGATCTGGCCATCCCGTTAGGCAGCATCTCTAAATCAAGCCTTGAAGGCCCTTACCAAGAAATGGCCGATTATTGGGCTGGTATTTTGAAGATTTCTCCGGCGATGATTTCGCTTACCAGTCATTTTGTCTTTGATCTTGGCGGTGATTCACTTGGTCTGATTGACCTGATCCACCAACTGGAAAAAGCCTATGGGATTAAAATCAGTACCGATCAGCTCCGCAACTACCTGACCTTAACTGAAATGACCAATTATATTCAGACCCTTTAATGAAATTTTATTAATATTTTGCTGACTCATCAGCAGTAATGGAGACAATTATGAATGTAGATCAATTAACAAAATTATTGGAAGACGTCAAAAACCAGAATTGCGAGATCGATACGGCACTTGAGCTGCTTAAAACGCTGCCCTATGAAGATCTTTCCTACGCTAAGGTGGACCATCACCGCGAGCTGCGAAATGGCTATCCCGAGGTGATTTATAGTCCCGGGAAAACCCTCAACCAGATCAAAGGGATTGTTGAAAACATGATGGCACGATCTACCGGCAACATCCTGGCTTCCCGGGCTGAACGGGATGTCTTCGACACCATCAAATCCATTACCCCTGATGCCATTTATTATGAAGAAGCCCGTTCGGTCGTCGTCAAACGGGAAGAATATAAAACCACTGATGACTATATTCTCGTGGTCACGGCCGGAACCTCAGATATTCCGGTTGCCGAAGAGGCGGCCATCACCGCCATGGTGATGGGCAATCAGGTCAAACGACTCTATGATGTCGGGGTGGCCGGCATCCATCGGCTCCTCGGCAACGTCCCGATTATCAATCATGCCAAGGTGATTATTGTGGTGGCCGGCATGGAAGGGGCTCTGGCCTCAGTGGTCGGTGGTCTCACGGATAAACCCATCGTCGCCGTTCCCACCAGTATCGGTTATGGCGCCAGCTTTGGCGGCATCTCGGCTTTGCTGGGGATGCTGACTTCCTGTGCCAGCGGGATCGGCGTTGTCAATATTGACAATGGTTTTGGGGCTGCCTGTATGGCATCAAAAATTAACAAGCTATAAAATTAATAACATTATAATATTTCATCAGGGCGTAGCCCCAAGAAGGAGAATTGTCCATGAAGGTTTTATTTTTCGATTGTTTTTCCGGTATTAGTGGGGATATGGTTTTAGGTGCATTTATTGATCTGGGTATTGATCCGGCTTACCTTGAAGCCGAACTTAAAAAGCTGAATCTCAGCGGGTTTCGCATCAAAGCCGAATCCACCATGAAAAAAGGGATATCCGGCACCCGTTGTCATGTAATCCTGGAAGCTGACCGGCACCATCATCGGCACTTTAACGATATTAAAGAAATCATCGAAAACTCAACCCTCTTGGACGAGGTAAAAACAACCGCACTAGCTATTTTTATGCGCGTGGCGGTGGCCGAAGGCAAGGTTCATAATGTTCCCGTTGAACGGGTTCATTTTCATGAGGTCGGTGCTCTGGATTCGATTGTTGATATCGTTGGTGCTGCCATCTGTTACCATGCGCTAAAGCCGGATCTGGTCTATGGCTCCAGAATAAATGTCGGTAGCGGCTGGGTCCGCTGTGCCCATGGACTACTGCCAGTACCTGCTCCGGCCACCGCTGAAATTCTCTGTGATTCCAACTTTGAGATGTATTCCAAAGCC
The DNA here is from genome assembly GCF_041752335.1 of Acetobacterium sp. Classification (GTDB taxonomy): domain Bacteria; phylum Bacillota; class Clostridia; order Eubacteriales; family Eubacteriaceae; genus Acetobacterium. The sequence goes on from NZ_JBGSHG010000036.1 coordinate 17,399, forward strand.
ATCGACGGTGAATCAGCCACCCCCACCGGGGTTGCCATTCTGGCTGAACTGGCTACCTACTCCCCTACCACACCCAGTTTTATCCCGGAAAAGACCGGATACGGGTTTGGCGGAAAAGATTTTGGAGTTTTAAATGCCCTACGGATAATTCAGGGGCGAAAATCCGAATCCAACACCATTATGGTTGTGGAAACCAATGTTGATGATATGACCGGCGAAATGGCTGGCTATGTATTGGAAGTTTTACTGCAAAACGGCGCCCTCGATGCCTTCTACACCCCGGTATATATGAAGAAAAACCGCCCAGGCATTCATCTGACGGTTTTATGCGGCGAAGCCCAACTACCGCTGATTGAAGAAATTATTCTAAAAGAAACCTCTACCATCGGCATTCGCAAATATCCGGTGGAACGAACCTGTATGCACCGGTATTTTAAAAAAATTGATACCCCACTGGGTGAGGTCACCATCAAAATATCTCAACAGGGTGATATTACCCGGGCCACCCCGGAATATGAAGATGTCAAGAAAATCGCTCAGGAATCGGGCAAATCCCTTTGGGAAGTATTGGAAATGGTCGAAAAATTAAAATAATGTTTCAACTCAACAAAATAAAAAAGACTCAGATGATTGAATTTCTGAGTCTTTTTCTGTGATCGGTATTATTAAACCTGTTGTACCCCATTAATTTATATGTTTTGTTTAAATAACGAACTGAGAATTTTAATTTCCAGCTTTTTTATCCATTGTTTTCCCATTTTTAAAGCAAAAATCGCATAATTCATTCCCTGCTGCCAGAGTCCATTTCCGGTGAAACAGAATCCTTGGTGCTAAAAGATCATAGGCAACACGATCAGCATTACAAAATGCCGAAGATAGCTCCAGGGCACCTCTTTTTGAAAGTTCCTCGTAGTATAAACAGGTGGTGATGTGAAAATAGATTCGATCCTGGCTGAATTCTTTCCAGTTAATCGCCCATCCTTCCTTTGGATATTCCTGTTTAATGATGGGTTTGATCAAAAGTTTAAACAACGGATAGGAAAACGGCAACCCTCTCAGTAATTCAGAAATGGTCCCCATACGAAGGGCTGACGCAGCCATTTCTTCTTCAACAATGGCATACGCTACTTCCCAATAAACGCCACACTCCATCAAACCTCGATAGCAGGCGTAACCTGGTAAAATCGCTGTTCTTAAATGTTTGCTGATGGCTTTGCTGCCTCGATCATCTATGATTTTTAGTTCATTTTCCAGAATCTGAGCCGCCTTATTAAAATAGTGTCGGCCTCTGATTTCGCCAAATAAGATAATTAATGTTTCCTGGAGATGGGCGAATCGTGTCTTTTTGAAAACAGCACCGCTCTTTTTATTTTGCCTCATTTACAGCTCCTATTCTGTCTTTTTTGTTTAAACGATTATGTCCTGATATTCACCTGGCTCTGCAATCCATCGCATGGTTCCTGATCGCTGGTCCGATGAAATCTCAATAAGCAACGCACAGCCCTTTTTAATTCTCACATTTTTTTTGCAGAGGCGATAGGTCCATTCAGAGATATCCGGTTCATGTCCAACAATGATAATTGTGCACTCATCTTCGATTTGATCAGCTTTTTGTTTAAATGCATCGAAATCGCCCGTTTCAATAAATCCGCAAGTTTCAATCTCATCAATTTTGCAAATCTTTTTAATGATGCCAGCCGTTTCCATTGTCCGAATCATGCCGCTTGACCATAGATAAACAACTTGTTTATTTTTAAGATAATGACCAAGAAAAGGAATATCTTTATTCAGCTGATTGATCCCCTTGATTACCAGCTTTCGGTTCCGATCCGGAAAAACAGAACCACGCTTCTCGGCTTTACCATGTCTTATTAGTATCAGTTCTTTCATATCTGTACACTCCGCTTTTTTTCTATTTTAACATATCCTGCTGAACCATCAACATAAAACAGAAAAAACCAGTGGCATATTTTCAGTATACCACTGGTTCTTGAACTGCTTGCATCGTTACACAATCTCTTCTTTGATTTCTTCCAATTTATTTTGGGCAGTGAATACTTTACCTTCCCGATAGCCTTGAGCGTAAAAAGAAAAATGGTCTTCATGGTTTTTCTCTTTATGTTGAGCATGTTCCATCGGTTTGAGGATATCTTTAACTTCCGGAGGAACAGTCATCACAAGTCCCCATTCCTGGTGCTCAAAATCCTGAACTGTATAGGCATCATTCAGCCCCTCATAAAAACCCTTACCATAGGTTTCACAGGCTTCGTTTATGATGGTGTTTGACTTTTCATCCATTTTCATCGCCTTCTTAATTGCCTTGAGCTGAGAGCGTACACAATCGACCGCATAGGCAAAAATACTGCTGCAGATCTGGGCATCTTCTTCATATCCATGAAAAATGATATAATGCCGTTGGGTCCCAGGCGGCGTGATCATATAAAAAACACAACAATTATTTTCGGAAATGACATCGGCCAAGCCTGTCATCCAATGTTCCCGGCGGGTGGTATAATAAATATTGCTATCGACCTTAATGGGTTTTTCATCATATCTTAATAAATCTCGTTCCGTAAATTTATATTCAACCATCAGCTTTTTTGCTTTTAAAATCGCATAATTTGCCTCATTGAGATTGGGACTTTTACCAAGGGCTAACAATTTTTTAATTCGATCTTTTATATTCGCTTCCATAGTTTCTTCCTCGTTTTGAATTTTCTGTTTTTGCCAAACAAATACTTGCATTATCCAAAAACCGTCATGGCAAAATCGTTCTTATTTTATTATAATTCCATTCTATTTTATTTGTATTAGCTTAAACTGTCAAGAATGAAAATGCATTCTTTAAGAATTATAATTCAATTTATAACAACACCTATAATAAAAAAACTTTTGATCCGTAAAAATACGAACCAAAAGCTTTTTGACTTAATATTTATCCATTTCATCCAATACGATTTTCAGTTCAGTGGTGGAATTATAACTTTTACCCATTGCTTTTTCAGGTGTCTTTTTCTTTATACTTATTTTTGTTTGCTCCCTCGTCTTAAGACGAAAAGCCTCAACCATTTGTTTGAGCATTTCAGCTTGACCGGAAAGCTCTTCACTGGCTGCTGCACTTTCTTCCGCAGTGGCAGAATTAGTCTGAACCACCTGGGAAACCTGCTCGATCCCCTGGTTGATTTGAGCAATCTCTGAAGCCTGATCGTTGGAAGCCCGGGCAATTTCTTCCACTAAGCCCGTAACCTGTTCAATTTCAGTTAAAATTTCTTTTAAGCTTTCTGCTGTTTCATCTGCAATTTTCGTGCCAGCTTCCACTTTGAAAATGGATCCTTCGATAAGACCGGTGGTTTCCTTGGCCGCTTCCGCACTTCTTGCCGCCAGAGTTCGGACTTCTTCGGCTACCACCGCAAAACCTTTACCGTGCTGACCAGCCCGGGCTGCTTCGACTGCAGCATTGAGAGCCAGAATATTGGTCTGAAAAGCGATGTCATCAATCACTTTAATAATTTTAGAAATATTATTGGATGAGTCGTTGATGTCCACCATTGCCGCAACCATTTTTTTCATTTGCATGTTTCCTACTTCAGCATTGGATCGCACTGTTCTTGCCAATTCGTTGGCCTGGTTGGCATTCATAGCATTTTTTTTAGTTTCATCTGCCACTTCTTCGATGGAAGCGGTAAGTTCCTGGATGGAGCTGGCCTGTTCAGTTGTTCCTTGAGACAGCGCCTGTCCGCCATCAGATATCTGCTGGGAACCTATTTCCACCTGACCAGCGGCAATGTTGATGTCACCCATTACATTATTGAGGGACTCGATAATCACGTTGATCGCATTTGAAATTTTGATAAAATCGCCTCGATATTCCCTGGCGTTTTCAATATCCAAATTCTTCTCTGCTAACTGCTGCATTTTTGTTGAAATTTCACCGACAACCACATCTAGACGACTGGCCGTATTGTTAACCGACTCTTTCAATACATTAAAATCGCCTTGATAAGAACCTGTTACCAATACCTGCAGGTTTCCGTTTGATATGGCCTCCATCACCGTCATTACCTCATTCATCGGTTTTGAGACTTCCACCAGGATACTGTTCATACCACTAACCAGCTCTTTCCATGCGCCACGTAATTTTTGGGTATCCGCCTGAATAGTTAAATTACCTTCAATGGCTGCCTGTGTCAGCACACCAGCATCTTCAAGCATGGTGGTTACCTCATCAATTAATGTGTTGAGATTGTTCTTGAGATCATTAAAATCGCCTTTGTAAGCATCAGTTATCTTTGGTGGAATATCACCCTTACTGATCCGATCAATATATGTTGCCGCACCTTGTAGCGGACCTACCATGGCGTCCAGGGTATGATTAACGCCCTCGACAATTTTACCAAAATCGCCACCGTGTTTGCTGGCGTTAGCCCGGGTATCCAGGTGACCTTCCACCCCGGCTTTTTCAAGCATTGCCGCATCATCTACCAGGGCATTGACCGCATCAATGCAAGTATTAAGATTGTTTTTTATCTCATTGAAATCCCCATTATAGGTATCGGTAATCTTTGGCGGAATATCCCCTTGGCTGATCCGTTCCACATATTCAGCCGCTACGTTTAATGGTCCCACCACCGCATCGAGGGTAGCATTAACCCCGGCAACGATATCCCGGAAGCCTCCCTTGAACTGATCAGCATGACCCCGGGTATCCAACCGCCCTTCCACCGCGGCCTGGGCCAGCATGGTTGCTTCAGCAATTAAGCTGCGAATCGTTTCGATAGTGGTTTTCAGTGCCGGGGCAATTTCGTCTTCGGGATCCCGAACCTCAATATTAGCAGAGACATCCCCGGCTGCGATCTGGTTCATGGTTCCGATGACGACGTTCTGCAGATCATCGGCAAGTTGGTTCATCGATGCGGTCATTTCGCCAATTTCATCTTTGCTGTCTATTTTTAGCCGCATACCCAAATGTCCCATGGTCATTTCTTTAATCATTTGATTTACTTTGATAATCGGTTTTGTTATTTTTCGCGCTAGTAAATACGCTGCCGCACCGCCGATTAAAAGAATCCCAGCGGCAATTATCAGGATCACGTTCCGTAAATTATTCATCGCCGCCAGAACATCACTTTCATATTTGGCAACAATCAGGGTCCAGTCGGTACCGGGAATCGGTGCTGTCGCGGCAATTTTCGTTTCCCCATTTAAACCATAGGTAATCATCCCCGTTTGAGCGGCACCTAACTCCTTAAGGGCGAGGCCAAAACTTTTCCATGGGCCATCATTTTCAATATCTGTAAAGACATTAGCCTGATCCAAGACATTCTGTTTATCTGGATGAGCCATAATAGCCCCTTCAGAATTAACTACAAAACCATACTCTCTCACACCGTCACCCATGGCATTGGTGCTGTCCTCGAGAAAAGTAGGTGGTCTTCGTCCCACTACTAAGCCGATAACCTGGCCATTGCTCATAATTGGAGCCACATCAAAAACACAGGGTGCTTTGGTGACCTTACTAATTGCCACATTAGAAATGGCCGTTTCACCCTTGAAACCCTTTTCGTACCAAAATTCGCCCCATGAGTCAAATTCCCCACCACCGATCACATACTTTGCATGTCCACTCAAATTCATAATCGCGATATCTTCATAACCTAATTTCTCCACATCTCCGGCTAACGCTGATACCTGGGTATTGTAGTCCATACTGGCCATCCCGGCTCGGTCGCTGACTTCACTTAAGGTCGCCAGGTTTCCAGCGATAATGGCGCCAATATGGGCTGCTCCCTCGGTAACATAAGCCTGTGCATCAGCATTTGATTGTTCAGTCATTGAGGCGGTACCAAAACTTATGGCTAGGAATCCCAGAACAAGTACTGAAACTGCCAAGATTAATAGCGTAAACATCAATAGTTTTGTCGACAAGCGCTGTTTAAACTGACCCTTCCTTGATGAACTTTCGCTTTTACTTAGAATTCCCTGGACCGTCGCTTTTTCTTTCATTTTTTACCTCTTTCAAATGTATATTTCACAAAATTCCGATGCTGTCCAAGGCAAATCCCAAGGGATTATTCACACTGCCCTGAATGATAGAAATTTTGAGATCAACTAAATTTATTTTGCCGGAATTACGGATTGATGTCTTTATCCAAATCATCATTGCTTCTTCATAAAACAATTGTTTAGATTGTATTATCCCAGGTAGGCATCAAAATGTAACTGTTAAATAAGTCAGCAACTTTATTAAATTTCTTGCGTTTATCGTCAGTTGTAGTGAAATCGCAATGATCACTTCCTGACGTTCGGTAGCCTCAATATTATATTTCATCATTACTTTACCTGTCTACTGTAAATTTTCGACAGTTGCTCTTTCTTTTTATTTAAACGGCCGCTTTCTCTTAAGCAATTTTTTTCTTATTTACCAAAATAAAAAAAACACAAGTAAAAAAACTCTTTTTTTCTTATAAAAAAAGAAGCAAGCGCTTGTTTTAAAGCCCTCACTTCTAATGTTCTATGTCATTTATTATATTTCACGAAAACCTAAACAAACAGACTATTCTTTTTTGATTTAATTACATCCCGAACAGAAATTTCGTATTTGACCTAATTTTTCATTCTATTTTCAAGTTGCGACGCAATCTTTTATAAACTTGCTCTCAATGCCGCCCCAAAAGATAGACCATACATTTTCTGTGAATTTTTCGATGTCACAGTCCCCGTGGTATATCAGGGTTACATCTAATGTGCCATGGAGCATTGCCATAAAAGAACAAACAATGGGCAAACAATATGTTTTTGCCTCAGGATTATCACCAAGAGCATTTTGGACAAGCTCTATAAGTTTGTTTTCTAATTGACGTTCATGTTCTTTTAAAGAAGATTTGGCTCTTTCAATCACATCCACTGACTCATTGAGTAATAGCCATTTCCAAAATCTCAACCTGGTTGTATCGCTATAGTAGTTAATAATTGACGTGAAAATAGTTTTTAATTGCTCTGCCGGACTGAGATGATCTAACTCGTAAAACTCCACCTGTTTTTCATTAAAATATGTATCGACGTGAATATTGATCACTTCAAAATAAAGTTCCTCTTTGCTTTCAAAGTAATTATAAATAGACTGTTTTTTGATGCCCGCTGCTTCAGCAATTTCAGTCAATGATATGTTGTAACCTTTCTCTGCAAATTTTTGGTACGCAACTTTTAAAATCAGATCTTTCCGCATGAATAATCTCCTTCAAATTGACTAGTGCTTTGCTGTTCATTATACATTATGATTATTAATTATTCCCTTACTATCATCAACAAAATGAAACGCGAGTAAAAATGATACTGCCTTTAATTTCATTGTCGCGGATAGATCAAATCCTGGTGAATTTCATCTGAAATAACAGCTACTCCATGTTTGCAGCAAACATGGAGTAGAAACAGCCATTCTTCCCGTTTTCAAACCCGGGCCACGGGATTTTTAAGATTATCGAGTATGAATAGTACCATCTGGTTGCTATTCAATCAGGGATAGATTTCAATAAAAACGTCCATAATTCCGCCGCAAACCATCCCTTCATCTTCAGCAACCGACCCGGTCATATCGACTTTCATCGTGAGATAACCGCTTCCGGTACAAAGAAGATCCCGTGCCACTAAACTGACCTCCGCTTCACTGCAACCGCCGCCGATGCTTCCCAGGCTGCGTCCGTCAGGCCAGATAATCATCTTGGCACCAGGACCTCTGGGCACCGACCCTTTTTTTGATACCACGGTAATAATCGCCCGTTTTTCAATAACATCGTTGGCCAGATTTTCCAGTACCTCATAGTCAAAATCAGATTGATTGGTCTGCTTTTTTTTCGGTGCTTCCGAAGTCAATTGGCTCAGTCTTTTTTTACTGATGATCTCGGCCATAATGGATATGGCAATTTCTTCCGGAGTTACGGCGCCTATTTTTAAACCAATCGGTGAATATACCAGGTTAAGCTTTTCTTCATCAAGCCCCTCGCCAACCAGCAGCTCCATCAGATTTTTCACTCGCCGTTTTGAGCCAATCATTCCCAAATATTCAGGATCTGACTCCAACACCTGCCTCAGGCATACCGCATCATGGCGATGCCCCCGGGTAACGATCACCACATAATCTGAAGGATTGACCTCGAGACGATCAAAGCAGGTTTCAAAACTTTCGCAGAGAACCTGACTCGCTTCCGGAAATCTGCCTTCATTGGCAAAAGAGGGGCGATCATCCACAACCGTCACCTTAAAACCAATATCCGCACCATATTTTGCCAATGGTTTGGCGATATGTCCCCCACCAAGAATAATCAGTCGTCCTACCGCGTAAAACGGCTCCAGCAGTATTGTTTGATTATCTTCTGTTGTAATCAACTCTGGCAAACCTTTAATCAGAAGATTTTCAATAGTTTCTCTTAATCCTTTATCAACAGATTCCAACTCATCCTTACTGATAAGGCTCTTTTCAATGACAGTTTGTCGCGTTTCAGCAATGGTTATAAATCGCGTCAGCATCACCACCTGATTCTTTTGCTTCAGGTCTTCCATTAATTGCTTGTATTGACTATCCATTTATTCCCCTTCCTATTTCATCCAACCACTGCAATTACTTAATTGCGATAGTCATCCCTGAATGTCGTATTTACTTATTTTGCTGTATAGGGTATTCCGCTGTATTCCCAGCGCACAGGCGGCCTGACTGATATTTCCTTTATACAGTTTTAACACCCGTTTGATATGTTCTTTTTCAACATGGGTCATATCCAACAGGGCCGGATCCAACTCTTCCAGTCTTTCTTCTTTTAAGATCAGCGGTGTCTTTTCAATAAAATCGATGTCAGCAGGTTGACTTTCATCAGAGTTCTTAATGAAATATTTTGTGGGAAAAGAGTCTGTATTGATAATTAGCTCCACCACATTTTCAAGCTCCCGGACATTTCCCGGCCAACTGTAATCCTCCATAATCCTCATCGATTCATCAAAAATTTGTATTTCTTTTTTTTCATATTTGGCTGATAGATTCTTCATAAAATAGCGAAACAGCACCGGGATATCGCTTTTTCTTTCTCTCAGCGGCGGCAGATACAACGGCAGGACATTCAAACGATAGAACAAATCCTTTCTGAAGCGACCCAGCTCCACTTCTTTTTTCAGGTCTTTATTGGTCGCAGCAATGATTCGCACATCAATGGGAATCGACCGCTGACTTCCGATTTTCGTGATGACGTTCTCCTGCAAAACTCTCAGCAATCGCGTCTGCATATCAAGCGGCATCTCACCAATTTCATCCAGCATAATGGTGCCATTATTGGCCAATTCAAATTTCCCAATGTTCCCACCTTTTTTGGCACCGGTATAAGCCCCTTCCTCGTAACCAAAAAGCTCGGATTCAATTAACTGATTGGGAATAGCTCCGCAATTCAAAGCCACAAAAGGCTCATCCATCCGTTTGCTGTGATTGTGGATCGCCTGGGCAAACACTTCTTTTCCGCAACCGCTTTCCCCCAGAATAAGAATGGTTGAGCGATTATTAGATATCTTTTTGGCGTACTCAATCGTACTGACAAAATATTTATCCGCCCCCATTATTTTGTCAAAGGTATAATAAGGCTGATCCGATTTAATAATTTTTTTCGACTGATCCTCTTTCAGGACGAAAACAATCTCAATGCTGTCATCCTGGGGATTATAAATGGGACTGGCTGTCATTTGACAATGAAAGTGATTTCTCAGGGCTTTAATATTAATGATCCGATTGACGTGTTTCTCTGAATGAATCGCTTCCTTGATATTATCCCATTCTTCAATGATTTCTGATACATTAGCTGCCGATAATTGTTTATACTTATTGCCGAATAAGTCCATGGCTCGCTGATTATATATTTTGATCCGACCATCCAGATCCGAAGTCAGGATGGCCACCGGCATGGAATTAAAAATCGTTTTAATATGTTTGTTAGTCATATTCTGGAGCCGATTATATTCTTTGACCCGGAGCATTTCTTCTATGGCATTGGAAGCCGCAATCACCATCCCCAGAGTATGGGGATGAACAGAATCCGAATAACCAGTCAAATCCAGAGCGCCAATCAAATTTCCATTGGGATCTCTAATCGGTGCTCCCGAGCAGGTCCAGCGATGATAGGCCTTGATAAAATGGTCTTTCCCGGACAATTGAACCGGTTCTCCTGATTTTATGACCAGTGACATGGCATTGGTGCCAATACATTCTTCGTTCATATAAGCCCCGGCGACCATCTTCAGCTCAAAGGCTTCGGTCAATATTTTCTCATCACCGATGGCATTGAGAATACAACCATCTTTATCCGTCAATAGCACAAAAAAATTGTTTCCCCGGACAATACTCATCAGATGTTCCATATAGGGGGATGCGGTTAAAATCAGATCTCTGTTTTCTGAAAATTTTGTCTGGAGTTCTGAATGATCAATCATTTTTTTACTAAAAACCTGATCTTCTGCAATACCATATTCGGCACAGCGATCCTTTGATTGTCTGATAAGATTTTGATAAATATTTCTATTCATGGTTAATTGTCTCTTTTCATTGATTTTTACAGATCCATTTTTCGTTATCCTGATCATAGCATAAGTCGAAGATACCGGCATAAGGAACCGTCCATTTGAACACTTCTTTGATTGATAATCCAAACAGATCCGCCAGAATAACCCGGATGACCCCGGCATGGGCCAGAATCAAGATGGAATTTACAGGATTCTCTTTAATTATTTTCATAAATGCCGACACGACCCGCCGCTGTAAGTCAATAAAACTCTCCCCTGCCGGCGGTACAAAAATATCAAGTTCCCGACCTCTCTGTTCGTAAACTCCAGGACAGCACTCTTTAATTTCAGCAAAAGTCTTCCCATCCCATTCTCCCATGTCGATTTCTTTAAACGCATCAATCCTGAGTTTTGGGACTGATCGCTCTCCTAACAAAATATCCAGGGTGTTGACACAACGACTCAAAGGGCTGGTAAAGGCAAGATCCAGCGGGATTCCTTCAAAATATTCCTGAAGTTTTTCAGACTGAAACACCCCCTCAGTCGACAGTGGCAGATCCAGCTGTCCGATATAAGCTTTATCTTTTTTCCATTCTATTTTGCCATGCCTGACTAAATATATCTGCATTCCCCTTATTCCTACCTTTCTGAATCTGATTAAATCATATGTCACGACTGGATCTGCTCTCGATTAATTTCTGCTAACCAATTAGAGACTCATTCTATCCGATAATCCTTTTAATTTTCTGCATAATTGCTTCTGCATTTTGATATCTTTTTTCTATTTTTTCAGTTGCTTCCGGGTTGTTTGGATAACAATCAAGCGTTTGATTTTTTCTTGTTTTTAAGTCGATCAGCTGATCATTTTTGACCAGTTTATCAGCCAGATAGAGGATTTCATTTTCCGTGACGGCCTTGCCCTGTTCCACCACAATATCCATATGGTCAGCAATGATATCGCCCACTTTTTTATAGCCCAGTGCCCGTAAAAGTTCTCCTCCTACTTGAGCATGGTTTTTTCCAGTTTTAGCTATGTCATGCAGCAATGCAGCTGCCCGAAGGGCTGACAGGTCAAGCTCTATCCCGTTCTTTTTTAGTTGTTCGGCATACTCCATGGCCGTCCGTTTGACTATTTCACAATGCTTTTGAATCGTTTCTGGTAACTGATATTTATCCCAGATGGCATAGCATTCAGATAAATTAGGAGCCCTGAGATCATGATAATCCAATAATGCCTCATAATCTGACCGCGTATCCATATCCATTAAAATCGTTTCGTCCGTAAGCTGAAGATCTAAAGCATCCTCTTCATATAAGGACAGTAATTTTTTAAGACCACCATTCATCGTATTTTCCAATATTGGTTTTTGATATTTTTTATCAATCAACGGTGGGTGTCCCCGTTCAGCTAAAAAGCAGGGATAGATAATGCCGTTACTGGCTTGATTTGCAGCTTCTTTCAGCTGGATTACAGTTATCGGCTTCACCAGGGGAATATCTACCGGGTGAATAAAAAAAGCATCATTCTCTTGATCAAATTGAGTGATTCCTTTTACGATCGAGGTATACATCCCCTGATCGAACTTTTCATTGATCACCATTTTCACGGATTCATTTTCAAAATAAGGTATCATTTCATCGGCCCGATGCCCCAGCACCAGGATAATCTGATCCACACCGGCCTGTTGATAGGTCGAAACAACTCGCTCCACAGCGGTTTGATTGCCGAATTTCAACAGCGGCTTAAAGCCCTCCATCCGGGAAGAATAACCGGCTGCAATAATAATAACGCTAAATCTTTTCTTTTTCAATTGGGTTGCTGCCTGACTTGGATCATTTCAGCCACAATACTCACTGCAATTTCCTCTGGGGTATCGGCAAAGATATGCAGTCCAATCGGGCTGCGTACCCGCTCCAGATCACTAAAAGTAAAGCCCTCATCCAAAAGCCCCTGATAGACATGATTGCGTTTGTTTTTGCTGCCGATCATCCCGATATATTTTGCCTCCGTTTGAAGCATTTGAACCAGAACGTCTTTGTCATCTGAGTGACCTCTGGTGACAATGACCACATACGAATACTGATTAATTTTTATATAGTCTTCGATGTTTTCAAAGGCTGGGATTACCATGACTTCATCAACTCGATTAAAACGTTGGGCATTTGCAAATTCTTCCCGCTCATCCACCACCGTTACATAAAAACCGACAAGCTTGCATAATTCGGCCAGCACCTTACCGATATGCCCGCCGCCAATAATGCAGACATTCTCTTTATTAAAAAATGTTTCCACATAAAACCCTTCTCGTTCCAGAAAGGCTTCTTTATATTTTAAATGATAGAAATTCTCTCTAATTTCTTTAACCAGGCTGAAAACTTCATCGCTTTCCGATCCAAAAAAACCCGTTTCGGTACAGACCCATTTTTCCAGGTTGCTCTTTTCATTGCTTGTTTGTGGTATTTTTGTTATGGTGACAAAGTCCGTTTTATTTTCAATCAATTGGACAATTTCCCCATAAAAGACCTGGTTTTTAGGGCTCCACCAGTCAACATATTCCAATAATACTCTTAAATCTCCGCCACAAACCATACGCTGGGAGGCTTCATCCTGGCTGTTAAGCATAAACTCTTCAATGTGAAAATATTTATCCTTATGAACCCTGGCCGCTGCCCGAATCACCATGGCTTCAATTAATCCACCGCCGATGGATCCTTCAACGGACAGATCCTGCCGGATGATCATTTTTGCCCCAACACTGCGGGGAGCTGATCCGGATTTTTGAAGAATTGTTGCCATAACAAAATTTTCCCTTTGATTTTGCGCTTCTTTTATTATTCTTAACAAATCATTCATCTCCTTCCGACCTCCGCTGATCCCTGATTTTACGCTTAACCATGCTGTTAACCAGTTGATCCGGCTTTTGCAGCTGATTCTTTTCTATTTCCACCTGAATGGATGATTCGTAGTTTTTGTCAAAATATTTCTGTACCTTTTCTTTGATCAGCTGTTCTTGTTTAAATGACTGCTCTTCATTGTAAAAAGAAACAGCAATTCTCAATAACCGATTATTTTTAACGGTGACCTGATAGTCCACCAGATCTTCCCAGGCCAACAGTATTTCCTCCAGCTCTTTCAGATCAAAGTAAACACCTTCATCTAAGCAGAGCCGATTCTTAATCCGACCTTCAATCTTTTTCATTATTCTTAAAAAGGTTCCGCATTGACAGGCCACTGTGGAAAATGCGCCGATATCGCCCGTTCGATAGCGAATCAAGGGCATCGCTTGACGATTAAAGGTAGTAAAAACAACCTCACCGTAGTCTCCATCTGCCACCGGCTTCCCGGAATCAGGATCGACGATTTCAAAATATAGATCCCCCTCCCGAAGATGATACCCATTGAGTGCCTCACACTCCACCCCGCCGCCGTAGCCCATTTCTGTCATCCCATAATGATTAAACACCCGGCAACCAAACTTCTGGTTTAATTCGTCAACCATGGTCTGAGGAACATAATCTGTGCTCAAGAGCACTTTTTCAACTTTTTTAAAAGCATTTTTCTTAATGCGGCTCAGATATAAAACCTGAATGGGAATACCAACAATGCAATTAATTTTATTTTCAATAATCATCTTTTCTGCCGCATCCAGATCGGCGAGAAGTCCATAAACAATACACGCCGTTTTGGTCCGATCAAGCGCTTCTTTTAGCAGGTTTCCAATTGTACCATAGGCTTGTCCCGGCAACAATACCATCACCCGGTCCTTGTTGTCAATTAAGGAGCGCATCCCATAATCGAAAAAATCCACTGTTTTTTGCAGATCCTCATCAGTGAAAAAAATCCGCTTTTTACTGCCACTGGTGCCCGAGGTATTCAAAGTGACAATGCGATCAACCCTTGATTGGGGCACACATAAAAATTCAAAGGGTTGGTTTTTCAAATCATCCCCCGTGGTAAACGGGAGACGATTAAAATCATCCCATGAATTGACCGTATCCGGATCGATATCATTTAATTGTTTTTGATAAAACAGGCTGTTTTTTTTTGCATAATTCAGGGTTTCAATAATTTTTTTAAGTTGATAGCTTCTTAGTTCATCCTGATTTTCCGGTGAGATACCGGTTCGTTTGATGATCCACTCTTCCAATGGTGTTTTATTCATAAAATCCTCACTTGCGATAGATCGAATGACCGTTTTTATCCGTCAGATTATACATACAGAAGGGGATCAAATGGCCCTCGGTATTAACAACATGGATACAGCAATCCTTAACCCGATTCAAGTCGAGATTCCAGACGTCCTGAAAGGCCATGGCTGAAAGACTGAATGAATAACGGTTGATCTGTTCCAGAATTGCGTCCCAATCATCTTTAATTTGTACTGCGGAGTTATTTTCCGGATGATCCACTGATTCCAGATCATCACCGGACCATTTCCGGACAACATGGGCTTTTGCCTTTCTGGCGCCATCTTCGGCCTTTTCAACGCCACAGCATTTTGATGGGTTATTCAAAGGTATCAGTTCTTTATGCTCCTGAACTGAATAATTTCCATGGAAAGAACAGCGGGCATTTTCGCATCCGGGAGGACTGAAGCTTTCTTTTCGGATGCGTTTTTTTGTCTGTTCTTCAATTTTATCCATTAAATCTCCCAGGGTCAATCTTTTCTGCTCATCCGGAAGATTTGGAATCCGGCCAAAATAGCTGGCCGGCTGCATATGCACCCCTTTGACTGTGGGAATCCTGTCCAAAGCAAAATCAATGATATTAGCCAGATCATCATCATTGATACCCGTAACCAGGGTTGGTACCAGAACCACCCCGATGCGATACTTTTGACAATTCTCGATGGCTTTAATTTTCGTTGCCAGCAAGGGTTTCCCCCGGAGTTTTTTATTGATCTCATCATTGGTTCCATCAAATTGGAGAAAAACAGAATTGAGACCGGCTTCTTTAAATGCCTTCACATAAGCTTCATCTTCACCCATGCGAATGCCATTGGTATTGACCTGAATAAACGAGAATCCAATTTCATGGCCCAGCCGAACAATCTGGGGCAAGTCATCACGTAAGGTCGGTTCTCCGCCTGAGAGCTGGATATTGCAGTCCCCCGATGTAAGCATCGCACTTTGATACATCAGCTTGATGGTTTCCATGGCAAGATCCTGGTCTGACTTACCGTTGGCGTCCGCAAAACAAAACGAACAATTCAGATTACAACGCTGAGTCACCTCAATCAGCGCCGTACAAGTATGCTGACGGTGCTCGGAACAGAGACCGCAATCAAAGGGACATCCTTTTTCCACCGGGGTATTCGGTTTATCGATGGTAGCTGTTATTTTATTACGCACCCACTTTTCAATGGGGATACTGCCACGCCAGAGCAGCGCCTTGAAACGACCGTGCACTGGGCAGGATTTTTCCATGTATGCCTCATGATTTTCACTCCAGATGATGGCATTTATTTTTTTAAGACAAATTGGGCAAAGGCTCTGGGTTTTAGAAATGATTCGCTTCATATTTACGCCCCATCACTCCCGATTTCCAAATATATAACCGTTTTCCTGTAAGATTTCAATCACTTTTTCAAAACTCTCCAATAAAACATCCCCGCATTTCACCGGATAACTTTGATTATTTTCACCCTGAAATTCATAGACGCCAATAATATCTTCACATTCGCTACTTTCAAAGCGCTCTTCAAACCACTGCATATATTCACTGACCATTCTGCCATAATTTTCTTTGTTCCATTCGCCAGCCTTCCCCTTTGCTGCATAAAGGCCAAAAATACCGATACCTCCAGTTAAAACACCACAGGTTTTCTGGCTCCCGCCGATCCCATTGCATAGCCCCCGGACAACCCGAAGCAGGTCATCATTTTTCGACTCTTCCATATCGAGGGCAAGTTTGAGCATGATTTGACTACAGCAGTACCCTTCCGAAACGAGTTTAAATATTTCAAATGCTTTTTCATCCATTTTTCATTTTTCCTTTCTTGCGATCATAATATAATAGCCTGGCTTACATTTTATTAAGGCCTCCTGAAAATTTGAAACACAGGAACCGGTGGTTTTTTTCCAGAAAGCATCCATCGAACCATACTCGAAAACAGCTTTTACCAGCAGCTGTTTAAGCATTTCGCTATGGTCTTCCGTCATCATTACTTGAAATCCCCTTTTTTTAAGCTGATATTTCAATCCTGCTAAGGCATAAAGCCCACGCATGCAGCTTTTGACCGGATCATTTTTTAATTGATCCAGCATTTCCGGTTTTCTGGCATAAACATCCGTCATGAAAAAATATCCACCATCTTTTAAGACCCGGAAAACTTCCCCTAATGTCTGATTTAGATCATCCATCAGCGATAACGTACACTCTGAAATAACACCATCAAAAGACTCATCATCAAAAGGAATCGACTCCCCTTTTCCAATCTTAAATTCTTCATCATGCCCCTTTTTCCTGGCAATCTTAATCAACTTATGCGATGGATCAATACCCCTGGCGCTCAACCCCCACTTATCATTGAGATACCTTACCGTCGCTCCCTGACCGCACCCCAAATCAAGCAGCCGATGCTCCGAACTCCAGTTGCAGTAGCGAATTCCTTTATCAGTTAATTCAAAGCCCCCCGGTCTTAAGGTTTCTCCCAGCAGCCTGGTCATTTCAGGGTTTTCGTAG
The DNA here is from genome assembly GCF_041752335.1 of Acetobacterium sp. Lineage (GTDB taxonomy): Bacteria > Bacillota > Clostridia > Eubacteriales > Eubacteriaceae > Acetobacterium. The sequence continues at coordinate 34,614 of NZ_JBGSHG010000036.1, forward strand.
GCGCAATTTCCCGACAATTTATTTGTCCTCCAGTCCTTCTTCCACTTCTTTCATTTTTCCCAGGGCCAGGGCTTCATCAATAAACACCTGATGACAAACCGGACATTTCATCAAATCCACTTCGAAATTTCCTTCCAGATATCGAACCTTGACCTTAGATAATTCGAGCTCCCGCTGGCACTTATCACAAAGCCATTTTGCTTGATCGTCGCTTTCATGCTTCATCTTAATCCTCCACTATTTCCATACGATGACTGTAGACGCTTTTAATCAGAAACGCTTCTCCCTCATTGGTATACTTCACCCAATAGGTCACGTTTTCCCGCCTCAGTTTTGCCAGATAATCCCCGGTTTCAGGGTTACAGAAACGTTCATTTTTTTCTTCAGCATTTTTCAATACTGCCTGAATATCTTCCATTAATATGTATCGGGTTTCTATGCTCTTTTGAACATCTTCGTGGATAATCAGGGTAACCTCTTCTTCCATCAGTGCCTCCATGGGATCCTCTCTCCAAATTTCTTTCAATAAAATCTGCTTCACACGACTCCGGTTTTGATGTCGTTCTGACAGGGTTGGGCTTTTTCGGGTCGCTGATTCCAAATTATCTTTGGGATAAATCAGATCCAGTAAATGATAGGTTCGTTGCCCCCCCGAAACAAAAAGATCCTTACACATGCTACAGTAAACCAGCAAGTCGTTTTCACTTTCCCCGATCCGTTCGGATACAAAGGCATTGGATTGTTCCCGATTGGCAAAATAAACCAACCCACCATAGCCGCAACATTTTGTTTTTTCCCTGGTATATTCCAGTTCTTCGATCCCATAGCCCAGTTTAGCAACAATTTTTCTGACACTCTCATGAAGCTCACTGTTTTCCCGGGTGGCACAGGCATCGTGGATGCTTAAGGTTTGGGGAGTTTTTATGTGATCCTTATTGGGCAACCCTTCCCGGACATAAATATCCCATAGCGATTCGACTTTGATTTCCGGACAATACTTCTCAAAAATACGAATACAGCTGGAACAGGCCAGAATAAAGGTTGGACGTTCCATCTCTTCCCAGACTTTTTTGATGGCTTCAATATTTTCATTCATCAAACCCTGTTGCCCGGCCCAATCCGCCGGTGCCCCACAACATCCCAGGTAAATGCCCACATCCCCGTTGACGTAGCCAACCAGATATTCATAAATACTTTTAATATCATCGGGATAGGAAGCCGGTAACTGACATCCGGGATAAAAGAGATACTCCGTCTTACCTGTTCCCTTATATAAACCTTTGACGTAATCCGAAAAGGAAATCAGCGGATAATAAAACAGGTCTTTGGATTCTTCTTTGCTGGGTTGTTTGCGAACCAGAGAAAAATGCGAACTATTGGAGAAAGCCATATCTTTCAAGGCAAAATCATGGGCTGATACTGGCATTTTTCCGCGTTCCACCATACTCTCTCGGGTTTCCTGGATAATATCCTTCATGCTGATATTTAAAAAGCACTCTTCCATACAGAGACCGCACTCGGTACAGGAGTTGATCATCTTATTGGCGTAATGGGTTCCTAAAATAATCCGTTCGCTATGATTAATTTGACGGATATAGGCATCCGGTGACATTTCATATTTGCGCAGATGAGCACAACCCTCGATGCATTTACGGCACTGACATTTAACGCAGCGTTTTGCCTCTTCCATTGCTTCTTCTTGACTGTAAATTACCCCTGAATTCTCGATGGGCGCCAGCGGCTCCTTCTTGCTGATATCAAAATGCAACAGTGTTTCAAACACGCCTTCCCGTTCCCGGGAATCGGTGAGGGATACCTTTGAAAGATAACGTTCAATGGAAATCGCCGCCCGTCTCCCAGAGCTGGCTGAAAAAATAACTGAATCCGTTCCATTAACCAGCCGCCCTCCGGCAAACAGAGTCGAATCCCCTACTTGAAAGGTCATCGGATGATACTCAATTTTTTCTTGCCAATTCCCGGTACCCAGAAAAACCGCATCATACTCAGTCAACAACTCCGACAATTTATTTTTATCAATCGGGGTCTCCAGATGAACGGTCATTTTTTTATCAGCAACCGTTTTTAGTTCTTCCATCAGAATTTCTTCGGTCAGGGAATCATCCACAAAATTCCAGAGTCGCCCCCCCAAGCGGTTGCTTTTTTCATACAGGGTAACAACGTATCCTTTTTTATCCAAATCCATTGCGGCTGTTAAACCACTTAAGCCGCCGCCAATAATGGCCACTGTTCCTTTATTCTTAGGAACAGGCCACACTTTTTTGGGTTTGCTGCTGCCATACGCCAACACAGCTTTTTCCAGTTCCGATATCCGGATGGAACCGCCTGCCTTGCTTCGCTCACAGACCGTCTCGCAGGGATGATCACAGATCCGTCCGAGAATTTTATGAAAAGGGATCTTCTTTTCCATGAGTTTATAAGCCTTTTGAAAATCGCCCTTTTCTATTTCTGCGATAAACTCAATTATTTCCAGATGAACCGGACAATTCGACGTACAGGTTGGGGGTTCCTGGTGGATACACTGATCGCCAGTTTCCAATAATTTGTCTAAATTCATTTGCGTTCCTCAAACTTCCTCTAAAATTAAATAGATCACATAACACCACAAACACACTTGCTTCAATGTCTGTTTCGATAAAAAATTCATACCGCACACAAATTTCATGTCGCCCTGAATTATTTATCGAAACAGACAACCAAACTCACTTAACAAAGTAATTCTCTTTATAATTTAAAATAGGAATTGAAAGCTTAGAAGCTTTCAATTCCTTTGGACATGAGACTTAACCTACTTATTTAAGGCTTCTAAACCTTCGAGCACTTTTTCTGGATAAGCTGGTAAATGTTTGATGCGAACGCCACAGGCATTGTAAATTGCATTCGCTATCGATGCATGTGGTGCAGATAATGGCATTTCACCGGCACCGGCAGCTCCGTATGGTCCTAATGGACGCGGTGTTTCCTGATGAATCAAAACAATTTCATCTGGTACATCTTTAACCTGGGGAATCCCGCAACCGGTTAAGGTTGTATGTTTTTTTAGATCTTCAAAATCTTCACTGAGGGCTAAACCAATCCCCTGAACCAGACCGCCATATAATTGTCCTTCAAGAACTGTTTTATTAGTAATGGTACCACAGTCCGAAACAAGGGTCATTTTATCTACATGAGTTTTTCCGGTGGTGGTATCAACTGATACTTCAGACAACAGCACCCCATACATGTAAACGGGGAAAGGATTTCCCTGGCTTGTTTCAACACCTGGAGCTGTACAAGGTGCTGTCCAGACGCCTTCATATCGCAATGGCAAGCCTTCAGCTACCATTTCATCGTATGTTCTGAAACTGCCATCTTCTTTTTTCAAGGCTGCCAGTAAGTTTTCACAACCCACTTTGATGGCATTTCCAGTCATTACATTTGAACGACTTCCGCCGGCGGGTCCACTGTTTGGTGTTAGTTTCATATTGTTCATAACCAGTTTAATCTGTTCTGGTTGAATTCCCAATGGTCTCAGTGTTTCATGGGCAAATGTTAATGTTCCCATATCAGCACCCTGGCCATGATCTTCCCATGAATCTCCAACGGTAACTCCGTCTTTAGTCAATTCAATCCATACTTCTGAGGAATCTGGACCGTCAAGTCCACAGCCATAGATATTCAGCGAGATACCAACGCCGTGTTTGATATCTCCGCCTTCAGCATTTAATGCTTCAGTATTAGCTTTGGCCGCCTGATAAAATGGTCGAATAGTATCAAGTGCCTTTGGCAATACAATAACATCTGGAGGACAGCCGTTTGGTGTCGTATCACCTTCACGATATACATTTTTGTAGCGGAGTTCCAACGGATCTTCGCCCATTTGGTAAGCCAGCATATCAATTAAGGTTTCAGACGCGAATAAACTTTGTGGTGAGCCATAGCCTCGGAATGCTGAGCCCCAGGCGTGGTTGGTGGCAACGGTTCGGCCTTCACCACGGATGTTGGGAATATTGTAACCGGCTCCAATGAATTGCGAACCACGGGTGGTTACCAGATCACCAAATTCACAGTATGGACCATGATCCACTGACCAGTCCGTTTCCATCGCCTGGAGGATACCATTTTCGTCGGCACCCATTTTTACATTCATAAAGAATGGTGACCGTTTTCCGGTATAGGTAATTTGTTGGTACATATCAAATTCTAAATAAACAGGTCTTTTGGTAACCAAGGCAGCCACTCCCAATAAACCTTCAATGGTTGGACTGAATTTATATCCGAATGTTCCACCGGTTGGGTTTTGAACAATGAAGTATTTTGTGGGATCTACGCCAATGGCTTCGGCAGTCATTAACTGGTGGAAATGAAGGGCGATACTCTTGGAATGAACCATCAGGTTATCATCTTCATCAAAATATGCAAATCCAACGTCTGGCTCTAATGGCAAATGTGGTTGACGTCCGACATAAAAGTCATCTTCGATCACATTTGGCAGTTTTTCCATTAATTCAGCCGTTTCGTCACCTTTGACAATATTGGTTTTAAAATAGGTGTTTGGTGTGCCGGGATGAATTTCAATGGCATCTTCTGCCATTGCCGCAGGCGCACTCATATATGGTAATAATTCTTCAATTTCAACAACAACTTTTGCAGCGGCTGCTTCTGCCTGTTCTGGGGTATCAGCCAGTACCATCGCAATGGCATCACCAAACTGGAAGATTTTTTTATCATTTAAAATCGGACGTTCCAGGCCATCCCCTAAATTAGTTGGGAATGCCAAACCGTTAATACGATTGGTTCCGGGAACATCTTTGGCAGTAATAACTTTGAATACACCTTCCATTTTTTCTGCTTCTGAAGTATCAACAGAAATAATGTTAGCATGTGAAACTTGTGCCTGTACCAATTTGATATGTAAGGTATTCGCTGGCATTTTCAAGCCCAAATCGGCACCAAAATCCCAGGTTCCGGTAACTTTTGCCAAAGCTGAAGGACGGGCCATGTTTGAACCCATAATGGAAGCCCCTTCTTTCAATTGGAACCACAGGTCTTCTTTGGTTACTTCGCCACGCATCAATTTGGCCGCATCCATAACCGCGTCAACTAATGGTTTATAACCGGTACAACGGCAAACGTTCCGATTTTTCTGGAACCAGGCACGAACTTCTTCCCGGGTTGGATTTATGTTTTCTTCCAATAACGCTTTTGAAGAAACAATAAAACCTGGTGTACAGAAACCACATTGAGCCGCTCCGTTAACCATCCATGCCAATTGCAGCGGATGAAGATTTTCTTTGGTTCCAACACCTTCAATGGTGATAATGGTCGACTCGTCTGCAATCCGCTTCATTTTTGTAATACAAGATCGAACAACCTTGCCATTCAAAATGACTGAACAGGTTCCACACTCACCTTTTCCACAACCAACTTTTGTTCCGGTTAAACCCTGTTGTTTTCTGATAACATTTGCCAAACTCGTTTCCGGATCAACAATAACCGTTTGAGCCACGCCATTGATAAACAATGTCTTTTTTTCCACTTGAAATCCTCCTTAAAATATTAAATATTACTATATGGGAGCTTAGAAAATTCCGCCCTTACCAAATCCGCAATTGGGATAGTGACATTCCGGGCAGGTGGAGCATAAGCCACCATGACCAAGTCGGGAAATGTCTTTGGGGGTTAATCTTTCGCCAACCATCAACTTTGGTACCACCAAATCAAAAACGGTTCGGCGGCTGTACATGATGCAACCGGGTAATCCTAAAATTGGAATATCGCCTAAATACGAGAGCAAAAACATGGCTCCCGGCAAGGTCGGTGCTCCATAGGAGACAAACCTGGCCCCTGTTTTTCTAATTCCCTCGGGAGTTACATCATCGGGATCCACTGACATTCCGCCGGTTACAGTGACAATGTCGGCACCCTCTTCTATTAATTCCAGGATACACTGAGCAATCATATCTGAGTCATCCCGAGAAAAAACCTGTTTAAATACATACGAATCAAGTTCATCAAATTTTGCTCTGATCACATCACCAAACTTATCTTCAATCCGGCCGTAAAAAATTTCATTGCCAGTGGTTACCACTCCGACTTTAAATGTTTTCAGCGGAAGTACTTCGACAATCGGTCCATTTTCAGCACATAGTTCTTCCATCCTGATCAACTTTTCATTATCAATTGAAAGTGGAATAATACGGGTAGAACCCACTAAGGTTCCTTTTGAAACCATGGTATCGGTATGAAGCGTGGCCATCATCATTTCTCCCAGTTCATTGATTTCCTGGAGAGCTCTGACATTGATTTTTAGCAATCCCGATTGAGTTGCGGTCATAGTGACTTTCCCTTCAGATGCGCCGACAAATTCAACTCCAATTCCCGAAGCAGCTTTTCCTAATCGCAGTGCTGCATCATCTTCATGGATTGTGCCATCATTAAATTCGATGATAGCAATGTGCTCTTTTCCCATGTTCAATAGCCGGGGGATATCTTCTTCCTGAACAATGTGCCCTTTTTTAAACGCTGCTCCTTTAAATGTCCCTGGAATGATCTGTGTCATATCGTGGGCAAGGAACATACCCACAGATTCCCGGACAGGTACTACCTTCATATTGAGTCCTCCATTAGCTTGATCTGTATCATTTTCACGTTGTGACTGATGATAACGTTATATATTAGCAATAAACGTGCCAAATAAAAAAAAGCCCATTTTCAGGGCTTTTTGATAATGCGATCATTTAAATTGTTCTTTATTTGAGCGTTAAACGATTATTGAACGTTCAAATTTCGAACACATGCTTTTTTTTTGAGCGTTTATCTGCCGTATCAGATCAAAAATTCAATACTAGCACCATCAAGATGCCATCATCAGGCATCTTTTTTTATTTATTGATTAATAATAATACATGGAACTCATTAAGGAAGCCATAATCGCCCCCATCACGATACTGATCACAATGCCCACGCCGATAGCAATTGCCATCATCACCAGGTATGCCCGGGCAAAATTCTTTTTATTGGGCCCCGTTTCGCTGCCGAATCCCCAGATAAAAAGCATTACAATGCCTGCAATAGGAATGGCCGTGATCAAAAACATAATCAGATACTGACCCATCGTGATCAGATCCGCTCCCCCATTGACTCGAGCCGTTGACTGAGGCGAACTTGGTCTGACCGGCTGAGGCGATTGCACACTGCGCACGGTTTGGATCGGCGGTGGTATTTTTAACTGTTTGGCCCCGCAATGGGTACAAAATACTGCATCATCGGGAATTTGTTTGCCGCAATTTTCACAAAACATTGTCTTTCCTCCTTAGTTTTTATTTTCTGTTTTTTCGTCTTCCATTTTACCGGTTTCTATTTTCTTGGCAGTTTTCTTTCTCTCTTTGATTTTCTTTCTGATCTTTATAAAAATAAAGAACCCCAATCCGGCAATGGCTGCAAATGGTATCAGTCTGAAAATTAAAACAACAAGAAATGCAATGATATATAGCAAGACATTTATTGAGGTAACAAAACCTTCCCCAATTTTTGTGAATATTTCTGAAAATGGCGAACTGACTGTTGTTGAGGATAATCTCTTTTCGTACAACGATACATAAATTGTCGAATAGGCCATTTCAGTGTCCCAGTTTTTAATGGTCGTCGTCAGGCTGTCAATTTCTGTTCGAACCCGGTTTAATTCACTTTCAATGGCTAACATATCGGTAATATTGGTCGCCTGTTTTAAATATTCCAACAGCCGCCCCTCTTCAATTCTCAGATTATTGAGCCGCGCCTGAACATCCTCATACTGCTGAGAAATATTGGTGCTGTTGACATTGGCGCTGATAGGGCTACCCCAAGTCTGGATCTGCGTCATCGCTTCTGAAAATTTATCCGATGGCACCCGAATCGTAAGATAACCGGAATTGGCCTGGACACCAGCTTGTTCCGATGCATAATTGGATCCGGAATCCTGAACGAATCCCCCCAGTTCGGCTGCATAACTGCTGATTCTTTCAAAGGTATTTTGATAGTCTTCGGTATTCAGGCTGATATTTCCGGTATAAATAATTTTAGATGTGTCAAAGGGAACGCTCGCATTTGCCGTAGCCTCAGGCACGGGCGCAGCATTTGCCGTCTCGCCGGTTGCCTGATCAGATACCATGGATTCATCGGCTGCTGATTTACTGTTTTCTTGAGTTGATCCACTAAAACACCCCCCTGTCATAACCATAACCAGACAGCATACAATAATGACCATACCCCAAAGTGAGTTTTTTCTCGTTTTAAAAAGCATAGGCTTTTCTCGCCGGGAATCCTCTGATGTATTTTTTACAAATCCCAGGTTTCGAGTCGGTTTTTCCTGATCCATGAATCCACCTCCTTAATAAATTTCTTAAATTAATCTCTTGCATTACTCTTTTTTTACTTTGTACCCTTATTTCTGATAAAAATGCAGGAAACTTATTTTTTATCGTGTCATCTGTACAACTGTTTTTTGGCTAACTAAGTTCTAACTTTTCATAGGGGCTTTTTTCCTGATCATCAATCCCCTTTTCTCTTCGTTCTTTGTCAATTTTGCGATTCATCATGGTTGCCATAAACCAATAAACCAGTCCTGGCATTTTTAACTGCGCTTGATGATATAGTTCCGGTGGTGAGTTGTCTTGATTCGCCATGTTTTCTAAAAATAATGCAAACCCTTTCTCAACTTTTTTTCCATTTAAAAGCTTGTCCAAAGGCTGGCCATTTAGCATTGCCCCCATGCCAATCACAAATCCCCCTTTGTAACTGAGGCCATTCTCTGCCGCAAACAGTTCTAGCATCTTCAGACCTGACTCATGCGTATGAACATAAGGCATGCCGCCCTGAATAATCCCATAGAGATCTTGTCCATGGAGAACGTCGTTATTTTTCTCAAGCTCTTCCAATAAATAAACCGTATCTGCCGGATAGGTATCAATGTAACTGGGACCAACCATAATGATTGACTGAGTTTCTTTAATCGCCGCCATTAGCGGGCTCATGTTTTTTAAGTTTGGATACAAATGCAGGATTTCCACCTGATAATTCCGGGCCGCTAAAAATTCACTGCAACGCTTGGCCAACATCACACTTGTTCCAGTTTTTCTGGGGCTCAAATTTAAAATCAGCGCTTTTTTCATTAGTTTAAACCCTCCATTACCGATTCAAGGCACGTACTGATGTTGCTGTCATCAACCAAATGAACGCTACCCTTGATGTTCATAATCTTGATATTTTCCTCAACCAGATTTTTAAAAGCACTTTTTTCGTCATTCTTCCATTGATCCTTAACACCGATCGCCACAAACGTGTGAACCCGACCAATGCTCCCTTTAACCAGTTCCCCGTTTTTGCAATAGTAATGCCGATCTCCGATAATGGCACATTTGTCAAAAACACGTTTCGTTTTAAACGAATAGCTCCCCCATTTGACCGGAGTAACCATTACCAGCACATCGGTTTTCATCAGTATAGGTAGAATAATATCGGCATCATCCCGATGGACGCACTGTCCATAGGTTTTATCGGTACAGCCGCCGCAACTATAACAAGGACCCACATTCAGGTCAGTCAGGGAAATAAGTTCAGTCGCTATTTTCCGTTCCCTTAATTTTATATCAAGTCTTTCGCCAACTTCTTGTCTGGTGTGATCTGATAATATGGTAATCATAATCGTCCTCTTTCCTCTATTTTTTCTGACACCGAGTATCAAAAACAAACATTTCTACAAAAGGTAATATATTACATATTATTATTATTGTCAACAAATATTGGCGTCAGACTTTAAAATTGATTTAAAACATTGACGAATCTATTTTTTTTTTAAGATAAAATCATAAAAATAGAGAAATTTATAATTTTTGAGATTTAAATCTTGGGTGAAATGTGATAGTATATAGACAGAATGAATTCATAAACCGCAAGGAGTGTATCATGTACGAAAAAGGTATTCAGACGAGAAACCATCTTTATGAAATTTCAAAGAAATGCTTTTATGAACAAGGGTACGAAAATACTAAGATTAAAGATATTGTCACGAAAGCTGATACTCCCCTCGGTCTTTTTACCTATTATTTCAAAACAAAAGATAATATTGTCCACGAAATATATGCGGATTATTATCAGCAAATTGGTAAGTGCCTGACTGCATTATCAATTGATGGATGTGAAAATCCGATTCTTCATCACGCAGCATTGAGTTATATCTATTTTGATCTAATTCTCAACAACGAAAAGAATCGGCGCTTTTATTATGAAATTCTCAAAAAAGCGTCAAATTATCGAATTGCCGGTGATTTCATCCGCAACACCTACCTTGGTTATATTCAGGAATACAATCTGGTCGTCAGCGAAAGAGAATTTGATAACTTACTTTTCATCGATTTCGGCGGACGTCGGGAATACTTTCTGAACTATTTTGAAAAACCACTTGATGATTCCATTACCGAATTAGTCTTTTTACTCAACGGGATTCTTCCCCGATTACTTGGTATTGATCAGCATGCTGTCACCACCCTTCTTTACAAGGGTATCCAAATCGCCAAAAACGTTGACTGTAAACAAATTTACTTTCTTTGCGAATAACTTATGCTATCAAAAAAGGATGTCTCAACCCACTAAAATCCGGGTGAAACATCCTTTTTTGATAGTCTGGCGGCAATCTCACCGGTAAAATTAATTGATCACTTGTTTTGATGCATGAACCCCGGGTATAATAGGCTGATAGAGAATGTTTGCAGATATTTTAATTTGCATATCTGCAGACCACCAATGGCCCGGCGTGAATTCATAAAAAACCCGAATTTCAAACCATGAATGGAGATGGGACAATGAACGAAAAACTGTGTCAGAGCTGCGGAAAACCCATGGGACAAACCGATAAACTCTATGGAACGGAAAAAAACGGTGCCAAAAGCAGCGATTATTGTGACGATTGTTATAAACGCGGTGTATTCACAACAAAGATCACCAGAGAACGGATGATTGAGGTGAGTATCCCCTATCTCTTGAAAGAAAAACCTGGAATTAACGAAGCTCAAGCCAGAAAAGAGATGGAAGCCTTTTTCCCCACCCTTAAACGGTGGAAAAATACCTAGATCAACTGGATCAGTCTGCCGTTTTTATAGTATTATTAAAAAAAGGAGTGTGCATAAAAATTATCCTTGTTTTATGCCTGAAAAAATATGAGTGACTTAGAAATCGTCTTACATAAAGACCTTGCCGGATACGAAAAGGCAGCCGTCCCAAATTTAATACTGTCGCCTTTACTCATTAAAGCGATCAATATAATGGCCGGTATAAGCGTTACCCTTTGCCGCCGCAAAAAAGCAATCGCCAAACAAAAAAAATCAATCCCGGGAATTGACGGCGGTAGGATTCAGCTGACTATTTATGAACCGAAAAATTCAATCCAGGACCCTTTACCCTGCCTTGTCTATTATCATGGCGGGGCTTTTGTCCTGCGTGATTTCGGCTATATGCATAGAAAAACCTGCGAGTACGCATTGCGTGCCGGATGTAAAATTGTCTTTGTCCACTATCGTCTTGCACCCGATCACACCTCGTCCATCATTTTAGAGGATTGTTACACCAGCCTGGAATGGGTTAAAGATCATTGCCCAGAATTAGGAATTGATCCAGCGAGAATCGCAGTTGGCGGCGACAGTGCCGGAGGCGCCCTGGCTGCTGCGGTCACTCAATTAGCACGGGATCGAAAGGGCCCTGCACTCTGTTTTCAACTATTAATATATCCGGTTACCGATGCTTCTCAACAAACCGAATCGGTCCTAAAATTTGTCAATACACCTGGCTGGAACGCTAATCTCAACAAGCAGATGTGGCGCTACTACCTGAAAAACGCTGATACCGAAATGATGAAGTACCTTTCCCCCATCAGCAATCCTTCCCTTGAAAACCTGCCAGCGTCCTATATTGAAGTAGAAGAATGGGATTGCCTCCGTGATGAAGGCATTGCCTATGCAAAAAAACTCGAAGACTCGGGAAACGATGTGACCCTTAACTACCTTAAGGGGACTTTTCACGGGTTCGATATCAACCTGAAAAAAAGTGTTGTTCAGGCCGCTCTTGATGCCCGGATCGCAGCTATCCAAAACGCTTTTAAGCTGCCATCTTAACCTTTGCTTTTCGTTAAAACCGTTGCTATCGATTATCGCTTTTCAGGGTGATGCCTACCTTTTTCACCAGCATTAGTGTGCCATTTCACCATCCCTGATACTCACAAAACGTAAAAAAAGCGATAAAAAACGAAAATAACTTAAGTGTTTCTATTTTTATTTGCAATCGTTCCTGATTTATAAATAAATCATTGTATTCTATATTAAAATTATGCATAATATGAATATAAAACCGTTCCGATTTTAGTATCAAAGCGCCGGATTAAACAAGTGGATTTTCGCAAGATAAAAAGCCATAAGTTTTTACAAGGGAGGCCAGGGATTATGACAAATAGTTTTTATCATGAAATTATTAAAAATCTGCATGTGGGCTATGCCTATCATCGAATTATTTGCAATGCCCAGGGTGTTCCTGTGGATTATGAATTTATCGAGGTCAATAACGCCTTTGAAACAGCAACCGGTCTGATCGCCGAGGAAATTATCGGAAGAACGGTGACGCAGGTTTTTAACGCCATTGAAAATTCTGAAGCTATTTTCGATTGGATTGAGATTTATGGTAAGATTGCCCTCAACAACGGTTCCGAGGAAATTGAGAAGTATTCCGAATATCTGAACCGCTGGTATCGGATTCAGATCTATTCTCCTGAAACCAATTATTTTATCACCCTGTTTCATGACATAACCCGGGAACGACAGGATCTGGCTGAACGTAATCTGCTTCTTACCACCCTCCACGATATTGTTTTTGAGGTCAGCGACGATTATTATTTCACCAATGTGATCGTACATGATGATTCCACCCTTTTTATTCCGAGAAATATTATCATCGGAAGTCATCTTTCCGAAGTTTTTTCCAAAGATTTAACGGATGAAATGCTTTTAGTTTTTGAAACCGCTTATGCAACTGGTAAAAAGCAGGATTTTGAGTATAAATCTCCACTGCCAGCCGATGAGCGATGGTTTTTGGCCGAGATTTTTTATATCGTGGACAATGAATCCCCCAGATTTGTGATCAGCATCCACGATATCAGTGAAAAAAAACAACGCGAAAAAGATCTTCAGGAAACCAAGGAATATTTATCCAATCTAATCCAATATGCCAACGCCCCGATTATTACCTGGTCACCGGACTTTAAAATTACTGAATTTAACTATGCCTTTGAGCAGCTGACTGGACGGACCCGTTCTGAAGTATTAGGCCGACATCTGGAATTGCTTTTTCCGGATTCCAGCAAAATCCAATCGATGCTGTTTATTCGGGAAACTGCCTCAGGTCAACGCTGGGACAGCGTCGAAATTCCGATTCTGCATATTTCCGGTGAAGAACGGCTGGTGCTTTGGAACTCTGCCAATATCAAAAATACCGAGGGCATTATCATCGCCACCATTGCTCAAGGCCAGGATATCAGCCAACGAAAACTCATCGAAAAATCACTTTTTATCGAAAAGGAGCGTTTACGAACCACCTTGTTATCGATCGGTGACGGTGTAATATCAACCGACGCCCGGGGCTGTGTTACCCTCATCAACCAGGTCGCTGCGAATCTGACCGGATGGACTCAGAAAGAGGCCTACGGTTTACCGCTGGATCAGGTTCTCAATCTGTTTGATGAATATACCCGGGAAAGCTGCGAAAGTCCTGCCAGTCGAGTGCTGGAAACTGGTACAATCAGCGAGCTGAATAATCACACCATACTGCTTTCTAAAAACGGAGGGGAGCTCCCTGTTGAGGATAGTGCCGCCCCGATCAAGGATCAGGATGGTCATATTACCGGGGTTGTGATTGTCTTCCGGGACTTTACCGATAAAAAGGAAAAACAGGAACAGATTGAATACCTGAGTTTCCACGATCACCTCACCGGCTTATACAACCGCCGCTATTTCGATGAGGAACTTAAACGTCTTAATACCCCAAGGAACCTGCCCTTATCCCTGCTTATTTTTGACGTCAACGGATTAAAGCTGACCAATGATGCCTTTGGGCACCTGGCCGGGGATCGATTATTGCAGAAGGTTGCTCAGACCATGCGGGAGATCAGCCGGAGCGACGACATCATCGCCCGGATCGGTGGTGACGAATTTGTGATTCTGCTTCCCCAAACCGAGATCCATGAAGCCAAAGAACTGGCAAAGCGGATCAATGTGGCCCTGAGCCGCGAACATCTGGAAGCCGGTCAGGTCTCTATTTCTAGCGGCTGGAGCGTAAAAACCACTGCCGATGAAGAAATTGCCGAGGTTTTCAAAGCAGCTGAAAATAAAATGTATCAGTACAAAATTTCCGAACGCAACAGCACCCGAAACGAAGCCATCCAGTTTATTATGAAGACCCTTTATGAAAAACTTCCCCGAGAACAGGAACACTCAGAACGAGTGAGCAAAATCAGTGGCCTGATCGGTGCCTCAATGGGAATGACCATAGAAGAAATTAATGAGCTTAAAACTGCCGGGGCCCTGCATGATATCGGAAAAATTGCCATTGGCAACGAGATCCTCGATAAGGTAGACGAACTCAGTGATTTTGAATGGCTGGAAATCCGACGACACCCGGAAATCAGTTACAGTATCTTAAGCTCCCTTAATGACTATGCCCCGCTGGCCAATATCATTCTTTTTCATCATGAACGCTATGATGGCAAAGGCTATCCCAAAGGCTTAATGGGAGAACAAATCCCCTTGCAGGCGCGGATCATCGCCGTCGCCGATGCCTATGACGCCATGACCTATGGCCGTCCTTATAAAGAACCCTTGACCGCGGAAGCGGCTCTTCAGGAAATCACAACGGGCAAACACACCCAGTTTGATCCGGAAATCGCCGATATTTTCTTGCGGATTATGTCAGAAAATAATAATGATCTTTAAAAAACCGTGCATCTTGTACAGATGCACGGTTAATTTTTTACCCACTTATTCCACTGGCGTGCGTTTCAAATCATCAATCAGTTTTTCATGCCAGTTCAAAACCATTTCGTAATAGGTCCTGCCAAACTGAAGACTGGCGTATTCAAAGGGATCCATCCCTTCACCGGTAGTCCTTTCAATTTCTGACAGTTTTTCCATGGCATCCTGGACTGTTCCTCTGAAAAGTTCAATATTAAGGATCGCATCATTTTTCTTTAAATGCTTATAAAAAAACAGTTTTGCCAGAAATTCCAGATTGAATGGAGAAAATGTGCAGGGTGTTTGTAGCCATTCCATAAAATGCTCCCGCCCTTTGGGCGTAATGGTATACATTTTTTTGAATCGATTACTTTCGACGATTTCTGCAAAAGTAATCAGCCCCACCTTTTCGAGCCTTTTCAACATTGGATAGATACTGCCAAAACTGGCATCAATAAAATTAGAGGTCCTCATGACCATCATTTGCTTGACATCGTACCCGGTCATATCCCGATCCAATAAAAAACCGAGGATTGCAAATTCTAACATAAGGTTTTACTCACATCTCTATTTTTCTTTTCCAATTCAATCCACCTGACCATGCCATGCAGCATCATCTCTTTCTTTTAAGTTGTTTTATATCCAATTCAACCGAACTTAAACATTTAATGATGCATCGTTCTAAGCTATCTTCAAGAATATCGATTCGCAATGCAATTGTATAATACTTTTTCAATAAGTCAATAAAATTCTTTTTGAAAACTGAGAAAATTAATTTTACATTTTATCCCCTTCAATAATAAATGAAGCAACATAATCTTCAATTTTTTTATCTGGCAGCCAATTGTTCAGAATTTCTTTACTGTTGTCCTTTGGCATTAGTTTAATATTTTGAAAACCGGCTCGTATCATCATCGCTCTTATCTCAACCATATGCTCAGCACCAGCAACACACCCAGCCACCATGGCCAGATCATTTTTTATCGTTTCCGGCAGTTCTGCAGTGGCAACCACATCCGACAGTGCCAAACGGCCGCCGCTTTTGAGGACACGGTAAGCATCTTTAAATACCTTTTCTTTTTCCAGTGAAAGATTAATGACACAATTTGAAATAATTACGTCTATAGAAGCATCCGCCACCGGCAAATGTTCAATTTCACCCAAACGGAATTCAATATTGCTATAACCGCTTTTTGCTGCATTATTCCGCGCCAATTTGATCATTTCCGGTGTCATATCCACTCCAATAACATAACCTGTCGCGCCAACCTGACCTCTTGCCAGAAAGCAGTCAAAACCACCGCCGCTGCCAAGATCTAAGACAACGTCGCCTTGTTTCAAGCTGGCGATAGCAATGGGATTACCGCAGCCCAACCCCATATTGGATTCTGGCGGCGCATTAATCAGATCACCAGCATCATAACCGATGGTCATAGTAGCATTAATGATATCCATGGGATCGCTGCAATTGCAGCTGCCACCACAGCACCCCCCTGCGGCACCGCTTTGCGCCACCTGGGCATAATTTTCTCTGATGAACGCTCTTGCTTCTTCTTTATTACTCATCTTACAAACCTCCGTTTGAATTTAGTTTCACTTATTAAGACGCAAAAAAATAAAAAAAGACGCATTTAAACGTCAATTTTTTTACAAAATCTGCAAGTTTCTTCTTTATGTTCGTAATCAATCAAATGACCCAGGCTGTCGAATTCTAGCTGGCAACAACCAAGCAGCATTTCTTTGAGCATTATTCGGCCTCGCTGAACCCGGGACTTCACAGCGGAGACAGAGATGCCAAGCTTTTTACTTATTTCTTTCTGGGACAGCTTTTCAAACTCTGAAAGCAGAATTACCGCTTTATATTTTTCAGGCAGATTGTGGATCATTCCCTTTAGACAAGCTGCAATTTCTCGACTGGCCGTTAATTCCAACGGATTATGTTCTGAAATATTCTCATCAAGCTCGGTGAGTTCCGGCATTCTGCTGTTTTTTCGATAGTAGTCCTTAATGGTATTTTTGGTGATGGTATAGATCCAGGCATGAATCTTTTTTTCATCTTCCAGATACCTCAGATTGTTATGGATCTTGAGAAAGACCTCCTGTAAAAGATCTTCAGCATCTTCTTTATTGGCCACACGTTTGTTGATGTACCATTTCAGAGGTCCGCTGAATTCTTCCCAAATACACCCAATCACTCGTATCACCACTTTTCAGCTTAATATTGATTAAAACTTAACAGCAACCACTGCCACAGGAACAGCCACCATTTGAAGATACTTTCTGTGTTTTTAGGACCATCTTGATAATATCTTCTCTTGTCATTCCTGCCCATTCTGCAAAACTTGCATTAGACGGATAAGAACCCTTTTGTCTGATCTCCCCATCCACAATTGTGATTGGCAAAGCTTCCGTTCCTTCATTGGCAATAATATCATTGACTTCTTTATTTGTAACAAATGCCATCGGATCACTGGTAAGATTGTAACGAATGACTTTTCTACCTTCTCCCTCCAGCTCATTTAAGAAGGTTGAAACTCTTAACAGTTCCCGATCGACACCTGGTCCGCATACACCAGTTGAGCAGCACATTGCCGGCTCATAAATTTCCACTTTACTCATATCTTATTCTCCATTTCGTTTTTTTAAATTTCATAGATCTGAACTATTATGAACAATTCTTCATATAGCTATTTATTCATATGGTAAACCATATAAATTCGCCTGTCAAGTTTCTAAACTTTTTTCTTCAATTGATACCTCAGCTATCGTAGTCCTTTCTTTTGCCCTATCAAAGAAAGCTCTTGCTTAATTTCATTAAATTTGCAATAATGCAACTAACAGTAAACTACTGAAATTTCCAAGGAGGTACTTGTTATGTTATTAGAAGAAAACGCTCTGGGAAAAACGGAAAATTCATCTGGTAATAGCTTAGAAAATTCATCAAAAGGTGAATTCAACATTATTAAAAACTATCTTAGTCGATCCTTTATTAAAAAGTATACGAGTTTTGATGATTTTGAATTGTTTCTGAATTCCGAAGGTTTTTCAGCGATTACAGAGGATGAATTTCAATCCATTCCCGAAGCTAAACTCGATTCCCTGGTTATAAAAAACAGCAAGTTTAAGACCTGGTCTGAGATGGTTTCTTCAGCCGGAGATTATTTTTTTGTTACCCAGATGAAAGCGATCAAGTTTAAATAGTATTCCGCTGAAAAATGCCTGCCATTTCTGGAAGGCATTTTTCTTTCTTTACCACAACAATAGCCTGTGATTCCCTTTATTTACTTGTTAAGATTTATCAAAGTCCCCTAATTTTGCATTATTGTTTAAATTTTCTTTCATTGAGCATCTTTCCTCTGCTGAATCAGGCCATTAAAGTGAAAATCTTATAAAAGGTTACAATTAATATCATCACGGCAAACATTTGTTTCATCCGACCACTGGGCATAAACAGGCTGGTAATTCTAGCCCCGGCAAATGAACCAATGGCTCCGACGATCAACAATGGTATCAGCAACGTTAAATCCCATTGTGCCGTAGCCAGATGGGGAAGTAATGAAGAAAACGACGGGGCAATAACTGCAAAGGCGGTTATCCCCGCTGCTTTTTTGGGTTCAAACCCGACAAGGATTAAGGTTGGCATTAAAATAAATCCTGGTCCTACTCCAAGAAAACCAGCTAAAACTGAAATTGGAATTGCGAGAATTAAAGCCAATTTAAAATTTTCTTCCTGTCCTTCAGTATGCTTAACGGGTTTAAATAATCGATAAGCAAGAAAAAAGACCGCCCCAAAATACAAAACCCAGACATAAATCTGCGGAACATAGAGGACAAGCCAAGCGCCAACTGGTGCAGCCAGAGTAGCGACGATGGTCAGATAAATCGCTTTTTTCCAATCAACATAACCGCTTTTAGCAAACCCAATAACAGCAAACATTGCCGTCACACCGTTTAACAATAAACTCAGCGGTTGAACCTGATTAACAAGATCAGGTAAAAACAACCCTAAGAATGGGATCGCCGCGAAAGCAACCCCCAAACCTAGCATTCCCGAAATAACCGACAGTAGCGATAGGCCTATTACCATAATTATTAATTCATTCATCCAAGACCTCCATATCATTATTTAATTAAATACTTAATTAAATAATAGATTATATATTTTCTAATGTCAACTAGAAATCGAAAAAAGCACTACCTTTCAGTACCCTTCTCGATTCCACAGTACATTATTTTATTTCTCAGAATATTAAATTTTCTATGGACAGCGGACAAAATTCCGAACCCATAAGCAGTCAGCGCAAGATGGGGTATTGAAGTAACAATCATATTTAGTGTCTTCCACCAGGCTGCAACCGCTGCGGAGATCACAGTCAATACAGGATGGATACTGGTTGTTATAAACAGTGTTCCAAAAATTTTGGTATTCTTTTCCTTCAATAATCTCTTTCAGGGATTTTTCTTTTACATTACCAAACGAATGTTTGATCACTCTTTTCTTATCCCCAAAGACATACTCATCATAACTATTTGCCAGCCGATAGCAGGACATGACTTCGCCCCTGGTGTCAATATAAATATAACCCTTATCAATAAAGGGACAGCGTCGTTCGGTTTTCAATTCCATATCCGGAATATTTATTTTGATGTCCCGATAGGTAAATATTTTTTCTAAATAAGCCTTACCTTCAGCATTTTCATAGCGGTTGTAAAAAATATCATCGGCATCTTTTTCGTTAATCGGTTGCAGATGAGATAGAGACAGCCGATGAAAACCATAGTGCCGCATCATATCCATGATATCAAACAAGGCTTCTTTATTACTTTTTGTCATCACATAGGCCACGCCGATCTTTGGAGTGGATGAATGGGTTTGTTTATGATACTTTGATATCGTTTCAAAGGTCTTGATCAGTTGATCCTTCACACCCTGGGTGTCTTCATGATACTGATCAGCTGAAAAATAAACCTCTGTAAATTTTTCACAGATCAACTTCGCATTTTCTTCCGTCATAATCCCGTTACTGGTCATTAAAAGTTTATAACCTTCAAATAACTCAACAGCTTCTTTAAAATACGGGTACACGGTTGGTTCGCCAATCCCGCCAAAAAATACTTCTTCAAGTGACGGAAACTCTTTTACCTGTTCACGGATGGACTTCAGTAATTCCAAATCCATGTCACCCTCAATGGTATCCCAGGTATGCCGAAAACACATTTCGCAATTCAGATTACATCGGTTTGTAAGTTCAATATATAGCCGTTTAAGTTCCACATTATACCTCTCTTTTTTACTAACCACTTCTTTCGCTGGCACAACACCCACCTCCGAATACATCCGGTTTTTCTGATCACGATAAGCAACGCCACTTCATTTTTTTACACGATCAACGCTGTTATACTATGACAGGTTAATTCACTCTTCTGATAATTTCTTAATTTATTTAATTCATCCATTAAAAACTCTTCTTTATTCAATTCCATTTCAAAAACAGTAATTAAAAAGGGATGGTCGGAAAAAACGGACTCTTTTATTTTGTAATAAGCAAATTTATTCTGCCGACGACTTTCTAAAAATCCAGCATCGTTCATTAATCTGAGATGCTTTGATAAATTGGATTGAGAAATACCCAATAAATACTCCAGCTCACAAACACATAACTCCTGCACATACAGCAGATTTAAAATCCTTAAACGATTAGTATCCGATAAGACCTTAAGTATTTCAACAACAGTCATTGTATCCCCCACTTGTTTCTATAATTATTTTTACAATCACCATTTTACACTATTTTATCACACAAATCAAAGCTAAGGGTTGCTGGTTAAGATGCCTGTTGACAACCTCCAAACAACCCTTGCTTTATTTGTATTTTGTCCTTTTCATTTAATCTCTGCCATTTTTTTATTTCCAGGGATTTTCTAATGCAGATTAACTGCATTAATTATTATTGATTATCATTGCCTCTTGAGCCTTAGCGACCAGCTTCAACAATTCGTCTTCAGATAGTCCTGCCCAGGTAGCCAATTCCGTGTTAGACGGATATCCTTTTTTCTTTTTCACTTCACCATCCACAAGGGTGACTGGTAACACTTCAATCCCTTCATTAAGAATTAAATCATTGACTGTTTTGCTCGCTACAAAGGCCATTGGATCTTCAGACAAGCCATGTCTAAAGATTTTTTTGCCTTCACCTTCCAATACGTTTAACATCGCTGAAACTCTCAGCAATTCCGGATCAACACCTGGACCACATACACCAGTTGAGCAGCACATGGCTGGATCATATATTTCTACTTTATTCATTTGTTTCTCCTTCTTACAGACGATCTTTTTTAATAAAATCAGCTCATCAACACTCAATTTTTTTAATTAACAACAACCCGATGACTGAGCTGAGTCCTCAACAACCAACTTGCCTTCGTCATCTGTTTTTAAAGTAACTGTGTTCGTTTTAATGACTGCTTCACCTTCCATTAACACATTAATTCCATTCACCACTACCGGTTGATCATCTGCTTTTTTATTGGTAAATGTAAAATAAAGAGAGCTTCCACAACAGCCTTGCTGCAGGGAGGCCTGAAGTGAATCTTGACCATTTTCTTTCAACATTTCTTCTAATAACACTTTTGCTTCATCTGTAATAATCATTTTATTTCTCCTCTAATCTATTTTAATTTTTTGATAACTAACCTTGACTTCGACGTCTGATAATTGAAACTCGCTTATTTCTTCCAGGGAATAACCACATAGTTTCCTTTAGTATCTTCAGCGATTCGTTTAATCCATTTTTCTTCGTTATTTGCTCTTGCTCGCAAGAACGGATCTTTGGTATCGGTAGCCAATAAACTGGCATTCATTACCCACCATTTATTCATAATGCCCGCACGTTTTAAGTCTGCTTCTAACCGCAGTGCTTCAAAGACCGGTGTTGCTTCTGGCAATGCTACAATGACAACTTCAGTTTCAGCCTGATTTTGCAGACGCGGTAAGAGATTGACAACTGAATCGGGAATATCCGCATTGGATCGTTCCATTTCTTTATGGTAGCTCTCAGTTGAGTTAAGCAGCAGTAAGGTATGACCGGTTGGTGCGGTATCGATCACAACCACCCCATCTTCGGCTTTTTCAACCTGTTCGGCAAAGGCTCTAAATACCGCAATTTCCTGGGTACAAGGAGATTCCAGATCTTCAATAATATAATCAATGTCATCTTGACTCATATTAGCTGCTTTTGCTTTTCCAATGACCTCATCCCGATATTTTTGCAATTCTTCATCTTCATCAATATTACTGATGGTGATATTTTCACCACCCATGGTTGATGCACTCATATGACCGGCTGGATCGGTGGTGGTCAGGTAAACCTTCTTCCCCATTTTTGAAAGTCCCAAGGCTATAGCGGCTGCAATAGTTGTTTTACCTACGCCGCCTTTACCCATGGTAAAGATAACTTTTTTATTTGTATCATACATATCTTTAACAAGTTTATCCAGGCCTGGCAAGTTGCTGATTTCCTTAACTTTTTCCACTGCAATCACATCATCTTCGGTAAATAAGCGGCGAATGTTCTCTACACCGGCAACGTTGTAGGCTCGTAGTGGCAGTGTATAAATATCCAGCGTCTTTAAGCTGTTAGGTATTTTGTTAACAGCATCTTTCTGTTTGCCATAAAAGGCAGTCGCAATTTCATCTGTTTTATCAAAGTTCTCCAGAGCTCCATTAATTATCAGAATTTGATTTTCAACGCCAATTTCTTTTAATTCCTTAGATGCTCTGGCCGCTTCTGCCAATGGGGATGGTTCCGGTCGAGAAACAAGAATCAAAGTTGTCTTATCGCCATCAGATAGTGTTTGCACGGCTTTTTCATACATTTTCTTTTGTTCGGTTAACCCAGATAACTGCCCCAAACAGGAAGCCCCGTGGGTACTGTCATCAATAAAGCTGTCCCAGGCTGACGGCAATTGCAGCATTCTCAGGGTGTGGCCGGTGGGGGCGGTGTCAAAGATGATATAATCATACTCTTTACTCATTTTTTCATCGGTGATAAATCGTGAAAATTCGTTAAATGCGGCAATCTCAACGGTACAAGATCCCGCCAGTTGTTCTTCCATACTGGCAATGGCCACGTCCGGTAATTTTCCTCGATAAGGGCCGACCACGGATTCTTTATATTCTGCGGCGGCCTCAATGGGATCCAGGTTTGCTACCATTAAATTAGGAACGTTTTTAATGGGCACTCCTTGTCCGGTTAATTCTGTTTCAAATACATCCTGTAAATTTGAAGCAGGGTCAGTGCTGATGAGGAATACTTTCTTTCCCTTATCGGCAAGACTTACAGCCGTTGCACAGGCGGTGGAGGTTTTACCTACGCCGCCTTTGCCAGTATAAAACAAATACTTTGTTAAATTAACATTATCGGGTGTAAAATTTTTGTACATAGTAATCCTTCTTTCTTATATGACGATGCGTTCATATGTCTTTGTATTCATATGATATCTCATTCATACGTCTTTGTCAAGCACTTTTCTTAATTTAAGATAATACTTTAAAATCGCATCGTAACCTTATTAATTGATTTTCCATGCACATCATGCAGAGCTTCCATAATGGCTTCGGACAGAGTAGGATGAGGGTGGATCACATCACCAAGCACTTCTGCCGTTAAACCAAGATGTACTGCCATGGTTAACTCTGCCAAAAGATCGGTCGCCTCAGGCCCAATAATCGAAGCGCCGATAATGACATCTTGTTCATCCACAATAATTTTAACCTGTCCCTGAATTTTCCCGATGATTTGGGCTTTTCCCAGGGATCGAAAATCAAAACTGCCCGTTTTATAATTGATTCCCCTTTTTTCTGCTTCTTTTTCGGTTAACCCGACCGCCGCAACCTGGGGATCCGTATACACACATCTGGGAATCGCTTTATGAACGCCGGATCTATTTTTTCCCAACATATTTTCTGCGGCAATAATGCCTTCCTTAGATGCGACATGGGCTAAATAAGGTGTATTAATAAGATCCCCTACGGCATAAATCCCTTTTACACTGGTTTCTAGTGTCTCGTCGACTTCGATCTGTCCCTTGGGATCAACTTTAATTCCTAATTCTTCGAGATTTAATCCTTTAGAATAACTGGATCGCCCAATGGAAAGTAGCATCATTTCTGCTTCTAAAATTGCGCCATTTTCTAATGTTACTACTACTCCGGATTCCTCAACCTTCACGTCAGTAACACCATTGGCAGTCAATATTTTTATTTTTTCCCGTTTAAATTGTCGTAATAGTTGTTTTGAAACACTCTCGTCCTCGAAACTCAAAATTTGATCGGCCATTTCCACAATCGTTATTTTTGTTCCCAGATGACTGAAAAACTGCCCCAGTTCGCACCCGATGACGCCACCGCCAACAACAATCATCGATTTTGGTGGCGTTTTTAAAGCCAATACCTCGGTACTAGTAATTACTTTCTCGCCATCATAATGAAACATTTCCGGACAGATAGGGACTGAACCGGTCGCCAATAATATTTTATCACTCACCAGTATTTCAACCCCGCCATCATTACGCTTCACTTCTACCGTTTTTGAATCGATCAACTTGCCAATCCCGTGAACCAGATTAACACCGTTTGATTCGAAAAGAAATTCGATTCCTTTAACTAAACCAGCTACCAGCTTATCTTTTCGTTCAATAATTTGCTTTAGATCGACGGTCGTATGATCATTGAAAACGCCAAACTTTTCAGCTTCCAATGAGGTTGTCAAAACATCTGCCGAAGCCAGCAACGCCTTGGTCGGAATACAACCGATATTAAGGCAGGTTCCGCCAACCTCCTTTTTCTCAACAACCGTCACTTCTGCTCCTAATTTAGCTGCCATAATTGCGGCTTCATAGCCGCCCGGGCCAGCACCAATAATCGTAATTTTCATTGTTTCTCCTTGTATAATGTTATTTATTTTTTATTGTCCCCATTACCAATCAAGTCTCTTTTATTTTGCGATTCCTTTCTGTCGCATTGACAAAGGCGGCAAATAATTTGCGGGCATTATTATCAGTTTTCAATAGCTGTTCAGGATGCCATTGAACTGCTATTCCGAAATTCATATCTTCTATCTCTACCGCCTCAATCAGATCATCCACGCTGGTCGCAACGGACAAAAGTCCATTCGCCAAATTTCCGATTCCTTGATGATGGACACTGTTTACTAATATTTTGTCTTTTTCTAAAATTTGATGGAGTAACGAATTCTTTTCAATGTTTATTTCATGCACGGGAATATCATAGGGTGTCTTTTGAAAATGCTGAAGCGTCATTCCTATTTCTTTGACACCTAAAATGTCCTGTTTTAAAGTTCCCCCTAATGCCACATTAATCAATTGCATTCCCCGGCAAATTCCTAAAACCGGTTTGTTTTCGTTTATAAGCGCTTTGAAAAGATTTAATTCCAGTTCATCGCGTCTGGGGGAAATTTCATCTGAACAATTACACAAAGGTTGACCATATAAACTAGGATTGATATCCTGGCCTCCGGTAAAAAGAAAACCATCGAATGCTCTTACCAGTGTCTTGATATCTTTCTTGTTTTTTACAAAAGGCAGCAGCACCGGTAAACCGCCTCCTTCAAGGATACCATTCATATACGGTGGGGCAATATATATCTTTTTTTCGATTGCATTATATTGAGGCAGCACCCCAATTATTGGTTTATTTTTCATTTGCTTCCCCCTGATAAGGCATTTCTTTATCGTCACTTCTTTCGCATAACTCAATCTTCATATGATACATCTTTCATATGAGCATGTCAACTGTTAATTTTTTGCCTTATTTTTGACTCAAACCGCGATGATTCAATTTTAATCAACCCAAATTCTACCTGTTAATTTTATTGACGAATTTACTATTAGCGTCTATGATAAAAGGTACAACTAAGCATATTATTATTTGATTATAGAAGGAGACTAAATGGATATTTATTTAGATAACGCTGCAACCACCTTTCCTAAACCGCTGGCAGTACCCGAAGCAATTTACGATTATATTGTCAATAATGGTGGGACTTCCGGCCGTGGCTCCTACGAAAAAGCCATTTTAGCAGATGGTCTTGTCTATCAGACCAGAAAAAGCCTGGCGAAACTCTTTAACCATAATGATCCAAAGACAGTGGTGTTCACTTCATCAGTCACCGAATCTTTAAATCTTGCGCTTCAGGGCATCTTAAAACCTGGTGATCATGTGGTGACCAGTTCCCTGGAGCATAACGCCGTTTGGCGATGTCTGAAAACCCTTGAACGGGATATGGGGATTTATATTTCGATGGTCCCAGCTACAGCGCAGGGCGAAACAGATATCCGGGATGTGGAAGCAGCCATCACACCCGATACAAAAATCATCGTCTTCACCCATGCCTCCAATGTGCTGGGAACTATCCAGCCGATTGCTGAAATCGGTGCCTTAGCGCGGAAGAATAACATTCTTTTTCTGGTCGACGCTGCCCAAACTGCTGGGGTTATTCCCATCGATGTCCAGACACAAGACATTGATTTGCTGGCCTTTACCGGACATAAAAGCCTGTTAGGTCCGATGGGTACCGGCGGCTTGATTGTGAATTGCGATGCTGAAATCCATCCCCTTATCTCCGGCGGTACCGGGGGTGATTCGGCCTATGAATACCAACCGGATTATTATCCCAACCATCTGGAGGCTGGCACCATGAATGTCAGCGGAATTATCGGTCTGGGCGCGGCTCTGGCATTTCTGGAAGCTGAAGGCCTGGAAACAATCCGACATAAAGAAGATACCCTGATGGACTATGCCCTAAACGCATTAAGTCAGGTCCCCGGCATTGAAATTTACGGCCCCCAGGATTCTTCCAAAAGTGTTGGTGTCATTCCATTTAATATTGAAGGTCACGTCCCGGAAGAAATCGCTTTTTATCTGGATCAGGAGTGCCAGGTGATGATCCGTTCCGGGTTGCATTGTGCACCCAGTGCTCATCGTCTGATTGGCACGGTTACCCGAGGAACTTGTCGCATCGGCATCGGTTATTTTAATGAGCAAGCTCATATTGATGCCCTGGTTAATGGATTAAAATCTTATTTAAAGGAGAATAACTAATGTACCTCTCAACCATCAGTCTTATTTACATCAAACCCTGTACCACCGGTGGTGGACGGATTAAATTTCGTGCTAAGCTCAGCAACCCGGTTCCTGAGGTGATGCCGTATCTCAATACTGTGATTAAAACCGGACTTTATATTCCAACTGCACATACCTTCACCTACAAGATCGGCAGTCATATTATCAATATCCATGAACGAAATCTGACCTGCACACAGCTAACCAATGAAGCTCAGTGTTATGAAATGATCGATCATATCTATAATCTGATTAATGAGACCTGGGAAAATAAAGAGTCCATCGTCCCCAACGAAGAAACCCGGGAACGCCCCAGCGCGATTCAGCTTTATAAATTACTGCCCAAGAAAGTTGGCTGCAAGGTTTGCGGTCAGGGTTCCTGTATGGGCTTTGCTTCTAAATTGATTCTAGGTACCTGTCGACTAAATGAGTGTACCCTCATGAAAGAAGAAGAATATGCCCCCAATTATTTAAGCCTGGAAGCACATTTACAGCTTATGGGTTATGAAACCGACTAGAGTTCCAGTTCAAGAAAAATAAACCACCAGTAACACAAAAGCCAGATCTCACAATTGACGATCTGGCTTTTTTTATTATTAAACTGATTTTATTAAAATGTCATCAAAGATTTCACAGGTTTTATCCGCTGTTTGCTTCACATACTCCATATGCTCATCGGTAAGATTCCGGGTGGACAAGGGTTTTTCAAGGGCTTTAGCTTCGCCAATGATCTCGGCCACATCGACACTGCCGGCTACTTTGTTACTGTATTTTTCGATGGCCCGTTTAGCGCAACATTTTGAACAACCATCTACGGCTATGGTGGGGTATTTTTCGGCAAATTCCCGTTCACCGCCATCACCGGCAATAAATAGTGGCAGACATAGGGTTGATACCATCCCGGGTTTCAGTTCTTCCATCATTTTTCGCACCGCTAACCGGGAAATTGTCCCACCCAGACACTCTTCGCCGCTACATGAAATAACGCCAATTCTGTTTCCTAACATCTTAGTTCACCCCGCCCTTTATCTCTTTGATATCTTCGACCATGATTTCTGCCAGTTCTTCGGCGTATTTCCAGCCATCGTCAGTAAGATAGGTTCCGCTGCCATGTTCTTCGCCACGATGGGCTTTCATAAAATCTGGTACCTTATGGCTTTTTACAACAATCCCACCGGTTTCTTCGACACTCTTTTTGGCGCAATATTTGGCACAACCATCCATAGTAATGCAGGTTTCGCCTTTAATCTTTTCCACCACTTCATCATCGCCAGTGACCACATGAGCCAAACAGAGCGTTTCTGTGTCATTGGGGCATTTTTCCTCGGTTACCATCAGCACCGACTCCCGGGCCAATAGGCCAAATACTTTTCCAATCCCACTACAGGGTATTACTTTAATCTTAGACATCGATTTCTGCTACCTTTCGTTGTAAAAATTCAAAATAGGCCGGGCAATCGTGGAGCAGATCCTGATCTTCTTCAAAATCACTGAGGCGTACTTCCACCAGCCAGCCCTTTTCATAGGGACTTTCGTTGACCTGTTCCGGCGCATCACTTAAAGCGGTATTAACAGCAACCACCGTGCCAGACACCGGTGAAACAATTTCGAATACCGCTTTGCTGGATTCGATGCTGCCTAAATCGTCAAACTGTTCAAGTTCATCGCCAATTTCCGGCGGATCTACATAAAGAATATCGGATAAATTCTGTTGCACATAATCGCTGACCCCTACCCGGGCCATATTCCCTGACACCGTCACCCAACAATCATTTTCGTTGAAAAAATAATTGCTTTTGGGCACCTTGAAAATAAACTTGCCGTGAGAAAAAGAATCATATTCCACGGATTCCGGTTCAATAAATTCCGATTCGCCCTGTTGTGCGGCGGAACTGTTGATTTTTTCCAGCACTGCCTGAACGACAGCCTGGGTGTCCTGATCATCCCGGATTTCGATCCCTAGCTTGATATCCAGAGCCTTGGCAACCTCGCTGACATTAACTTTTTCTTTGATAGCAAGCTCCAAATCCCCGGCCAGCTTACTGGCGCAACGGGTGTTGCAACCATCAATGACGGTTAAAGCACCGGCTGCCAGCGCTTTTTCGTAGCGGCCTTTGTTCTGATTTAATAAAACCGGACAGATAAGCTCGACTTCTTCCGACTGCGCCAGCTCCAAGGCTACCCGCCTTGACAGATCGCCGGCACATTTATCCAAGCCATTACAAGGTAATACACAAACAGACTCACTCATCGGTTGCGGCCTCTTTTTCTGCCTTGCGAATGGCTTTAATCATCTTGGTCGTTTCTGGTTTATCAGGAAATGTAATCGCATCTGGTCCACAGGTTTTACTGCAGGCGCGGCAAAAAACAACACAGTTATTAGGGTTTTTGACTTTTAGTTTTGGTTTGGCGTTTTCATCTACTTCAAAAACTTGATGAGGGCAAAATTCCACACAGTCCATACAATCGTTGCATTTTGTAAAATCAATTCGGGGAGACCAATCAATCCGATCCCGCTCGACACCCATAAAAGTTGATTCACTCATGACTATACCTCGTATCCCATTTCTTCCAATTTTTTTTCCACCACTTCAAAGGCTTTTTCATTGGTCATATCGCGGATGTCCAGCATCACAGCATCTTCTTCAATACTAAGTCCCGCTTCTTTAAAGGCCTCTTTAAACATCTTACGCTGCATATTGGGGGCACAGGCACCAATGATTACTTTGCGATGTGACTTTAAATAATCCGCTAAAAAACGATCCCCATCTTCCTCGCAAAGCTGCGGATGAATAAAGGCGTATTCAACCGGTAACTCAACCCGCACCTGATTGATAAAATCCCAAATGTCCATGGCCTGAAACCCAGGACATTTTCCGGTACAGACACACATAATAAAACCTGGTAATTCTTGACTCATATCTTTCACCTCTTATATAATATAATTATTTGCTTATGGATAACTTCATTATACGCCTCTCGTTTATGAGTGTCAAGAGCAAAAGATAAAGATTGCTTTTTTATAAGCAATTGCTTATAATGTTATTGATTTAACTGATTTTTTCGTATTTAATTATAGCACCAAATAGAAAAGAGGTCACTCATGAATTCTGAAGATGTATCCGTAAAAATTTTCAAAGCACTGGGGCATCCCATTCGTTTACAAATAGTAAAATCACTCCTGACAGAATCACGTTGTGTGTGTGATCTCAACCTTTCTTTTGATTTCAGCCAGGCAAATCTCTCTCAGCATTTAAAAATTCTCCGTGAAGCGGGAATATTGGAAAGCAAAAAAATCGGTGTTGAAATGCATTATCGCGTGAAACTAAAAGGCATCTCAAAACTATTAAGCACCATGGATCAAACCGTGGCAGAGTATTTTGAGACACTTGATTTTTAATAGAACTTATGAAAGCAGGTAACCATTATGAAACTTAAGATTTACCCCTGTCCCGGGCACTGCAATGTCAGTATGATGACAAAAACCGTTGCCCAGTATTTTGGAATCATTGATGAGGAAAACATCTCCATCCTTCCTCATGTCAGTATGAACATTCTTGCTGAGGTTGAAGCGGCCGGTGACAATGAAAAATATATTTCGCTGAATGGTTGTCCCTCAACCTGTGCCTCGATGGCTTATGAAGACATGGGCTACGAACTCTACGATGAAATTGTGATGACCCCAGATTATGATATCAAGCACAATGAAAAATATTCCAATCTGGACGATATTGACGAAGAAATTGAACACGTCCAGAAAGCCCTTGATAAAATTATTGCAAGTCACTAAGCAATTACGGATGTAAATGTTTTGCAGTAATTATTAATTGTTAACGAAAGAGCAATCAGCAAACCCCCGACATGTGTGTATTGCGAACATACCTGTCGGGGGTTTTGCATAATACGGAATTTTTTATCAAATTATAAAATTTAACACAACTTATCTCGTTCGCATTTTTTGATTATGATATGCTTATAGCCAAATCTTTGTTATACGAGGAGTCAGAAATATGATTAAAGTTCTTTTTGTTTGTGTTCACAATTCAGCCAGAAGCCAGATGGCTGAAGCTTTTTTAAATGATTTGGGGAAAGACTACTTCATCGCTGAAAGCGCTGGTCTGGAACCAGGCACCATCAACCCTCTGATTGTCAAAGTCATGGCTGAAGTCGGTTATGATCTCAGTCAAAACGATACCAATTCGGTATTTGATTATTATAAAGAGGGGCGTTTGTATTCCTATATTATTAAGGTTTGTGATCTGGAAAATGGCCAGCGTTGTCCAGTTTTTCCACTGGCCAGGAATGTGCTTGACTGGAACTTTGAAGATCCGGCTGCTTTTACCGGTACCGAGGAAGAAAAGCTTGAAAAAGCCCGACATTTGCGCTACAAAATTCGGGAAAATGTCATTGATTTGATTGATACCTACAAAGATTCTATTTAGATTTTAAAAACAGGAGAAAATAATGAACAAACCCAAAGTTGCCTTTGTCTGTGTCCATAATTCCTGCCGGAGCCAGATGGCCGAAGCGATTGGAAAAAATTTTGCCAGTAATGTATTTGAAAGCTATTCAGCTGGAACTGAGACCAAACCGCAAATCAATCAGGATGCCGTCCGTTTGATCAAAGAACGGTACAACATCGATATGGAAGCTACCCAACATTCTAAGCTGCTGACTGATCTTCCGCCTATTGATATTGTCATCAAAATGGGATGCAACGTGGTCTGCCCCTACCTGCCCGGCCGTTATGTTGAAGACTGGGGCCTGGAAGATCCATCCGGAAAAAGCGATGAAGAATTTATGGCAGTCATTGACCAGATTGAGGATAATGTGAAAAAATTAGCCGATAACATCCAAAATAATATCCTTGATCTTAACTGACAAAAGCCGGGAAATTAAACATTTCCCGGCTTTGCAATACTCCGCGCTGTGGTTTTTAAAGACTTCATCATCATTGTGATGAAAAAGCGTTATGATCGATAAAATACCATCGTCTTTGAGCAGGTTTTCAAACAAGCTGAAATAATCCAGGTGATCATCAAGATGTTCCACCACTTCGGTGACTGTGAAACCTCCGAAAAACGAAGGCACCTGTAAATCTATACAATAACACGAATAAATATGCTCGTTCTAATCTCACAACAAACTTTATTGATCAACTCCCCGAGAATAGCAACTAAAATAGCTAATAACGGGTATAAACAAATC
>NZ_JBGSHG010000037.1:0-23305 GCF_041752335.1 Acetobacterium sp.
AAACGAAATTGAATCGATTATGCAGCTGGCTGATAATATTATTGCAGACCCCGAGGGTTATTCTTTGGTTTGCAAGGGAAAATTATTAGCCAGCCTTTTTTATGAGCCTTCCACCCGGACACGGTTCAGTTTTGAAGCGGCAATGCTTCGTTTAGGCGGCGAAATTATTGGTTTTGATGATCCCAATAATTCGTCGGTGTCCAAGGGCGAAAGTCTGGGGGATACCATCAGGACCATTGAGTGCTATTCGGACATCGCGGTGATTCGCCATCCCCGGGAAGGAACGGCCCGGCTGGTATCTAAATTTGCCAACGAAATGCCGATTATCAATGCTGGTGATGGCGGTCATGAACATCCCACCCAGACCTTGACAGATCTGCTGACGATTCGAAAATTCAAGGGCAGCTGTGACAATCATATGGTTGGGGTTTGCGGTGATTTACTTTTTGGCCGAACTATCCATTCGCTGGTTAAAACCCTGAGCCGTTACAAGGGCATCCGGTTTGTTTTTATCTCGCCCACCGAATTAAAAATGCCGGCTCATATTCTCAATCAGCTGGATCCCCAAAGTTATCAGGAAACCACCAGCCTGGATGAGGTCATCGGCGAGCTGGACATTCTCTATATGTCCCGGGTTCAGCGGGAACGGTTTGTCAGCGAGGAAGAATATCTGCGTTTGAAAAATTATTATATTCTGGACAAGAAGAAAATGAAGGGCGCCAAGCAGGACATGATTGTCATGCATCCATTGCCCCGGGTCAACGAAATTGCCACCGAGGTCGACGAGGATCCCCGCGCTGTCTATTTTGCCCAGGCCAAGTATGGTATGTATGTGCGTATGGCTCTGATTGCCAAACTTCTCGGAGTGGAGGATGGAAAATGATCAACGTATCGAAACTAAAAAAAGGTATTATCATCGACCATATTGAAGCTGGTCATGGGTTTGAGATTTACAAGGAACTCCATCTCAATGACATCGACGATGTGGTGGTGCTGCTTAAAAATATTCCCAGCAAGAAAATGAAACAAAAGGATTTAATTAAAATCGAAACTGACATGCAAATTGATATGACCGTTCTGGGTCTGATTGATCCCAATGTAACGATCAACTTTGTCAAGAATGGCGAATTGTACAAAAAAATAAGTTTGACCTTGCCGAAGGTTGTCAATGGCATTATGACCTGTAAAAATCCCCGCTGCATTACCCAGTACGAGGATGTGAAAGAAATTAAATTCTATCTGGTGAACGAAGAAAAAAAACAATACCGCTGTGAGTTCTGTGACGCCTACACCACTTTTATTGACGAAGAATAGCGAAGGAGGAAAGATGAAAACCTTAATCAAGAACGTTGAAATGGTTGATGCCGACGGAAGACGGTTTGGCAAGGTAATGATTGAAGACGGTAAAATAAAAAAAGTGTATAAAGAAAAAGGGAACGTCAAGTCAGGATATGATCAGGAAATCGATGGCCGGGGTTATCTGCTGCTGCCGGGGTTTATTGATATGCATTGTCATTTGCGAGACCCTGGCTTTGAATACAAAGAAACCATGGAAACTGGGATGCAGGCGGCGCTGAAAGGCGGCTTTACGACACTGGTGGCGATGGCCAATACTAAGCCGTTCATGGATGAAGCGACGCTTGTCAAAGCTAATCTGGACAAAGCCGATGCACTTCAGCTTTGTAATTTGATCCAGGTGGCGGCACTGACAAAAGCGTTTAATGATTCAAATCTGGTTGATATTGAATCCTTGCGGCCACTGACCAATGTCTTTTCCAACGACGGGGTTTCAATTATGAATCCGGACATTATGGTGGCAGGACTTAATGCTTCAACTGAACATGATTTTATCTTGTTAACCCATTGCCAGCCGGAAACCGAACTGGTTCGACGGGACGTACAGCTGCTGGAAGAAATCGGTGGACATTTGCATGTCTGCCACATCAGCAAAAAAGACACCTTGGAGCTGATTGAGGAAGCTAAGGAAAAGGGCCTCGATATTACCTGCGAAGTGACCCCCCATCACATCTTTGCCTCGGCCATGGACTATAAAGTCAATCCGCCGTTTAGGACTTATCCTGACCGTCGCGCTTTAATTGAAGGCATCAAGGCCGGCGTCATTGATATGTGCGGCACGGATCATGCCCCCCATTCCGAAGCTGACAAACAAAAAGGGGCTCCGGGAATCAATAATTTTGAAATGGCCTTTGCCATGTATTATACCGTCTTTGAACAGAATGGCATCGGCCTGGAAAAGCTCAGCGACATGCTCAGCAACGCTCCGGCCAAACGCCTGGGTCTTAAGGCCGGGTTGATTAAAGAACGATATCCGGCGGATCTGGTGCTTGTGGATCTGAACTGGGAAGGCAAAATCAATCCCAAAGAATTTGTCTCTAAAAGTAAAAACAATCCCTTTGGCGGTGAAACCCTAAAAGGAAAAGTAATGATGACTATGGTGAAGGGAGAAATTAAATATGATGATAATGGACCGGCTCTATCATGAAGCTGTAAAAAAAGGACCGATTTGTGTAGGTCTGGATACAACCTTAAAATTTTTACCAAAATACCTGCTTAGTAAGGACTGGTCCGATGGGGAGAAAATAACCGAATTCAATAAAAAAATTATCGATGCCACCGAGGATCTGGCGGCTTCCTATAAGGTTCAGATTGCCTGTTACGAATCACTGGGACTGGACGGCATGAAGGCCTATAGCGAAACGGTTAAATATGCCAGAAGCAAAGGCATTGTTGTGATTGGCGATGTTAAACGGGGTGATATTTCGTCCACCGGTGATCAGTATGCCAAAGGCCATCTCACGGGTGATTTCGAAGTCGATATCATGACCGTTAACGCTTATATGGGTGAAGATGCGGTATCGCCTTATTATAAATATATTAAAGAAAACAACAAGGGCATCTTTATCTTGCAACGAACATCCAACCCGTCTGCGGTGGATCTCCAGAATCTGGAGGTGGGGGCTGATACCATCTACGAAATCATGGGAGATAAAATCGAAGCCTGGGGAAAAGCTTTCCGCGGCGAAAACGGCTTTTCGGCCATCGGCTCGGTGGTCGGACTGACCCGTCCGGAAGAATTCGAAGCGATTCGGGAACGTTGTCCCCACACCTTCTTTTTAGTGCCGGGCTACGGCGCTCAGGGCGGAACCGGCGAAGATATTGCCAACATTCTAAAAAAATCCCGTTGTGCGGTGGTTAACTCATCCCGGGGACTGATCACCGGTCATCAAAAGGCTGGCTGCGAAGATGAGGGCTTTGCCGAGCATATTAGAAACGCCACCCTGGCAATGCAGGAGGATATTCTTAAATGGCTGTAATCCTAAGTAATACCCTTGTCGCAGCGGGAATTTTTAAAATGACCGTGGCATTTACCGGAGCAGTAAAGCCAGGTCAATTCTTCATGCTGAGAGCCTGGGACAAGGATCCACTGCTTTCTCGACCGATCAGCGTTCATAATTACGAACCCGGTCAGCTCACCTTTTTATACCAGGTGGTAGGAAAAGGAACTGAAATCTTAGCGCGACTGGAGACCGATGATGAGGTGACCATCCAGGGTCCCTACGGCAATGGTTTTCCGGAAATCACCGGCGATCTTTGCGTGGTTGGTGGTGGCATCGGAACAGCGCCCTTGTATTATCTGGTGCGACACTATCAGGAACAAAACCCCACCGGGAAGTGCCGGGTCTATCTGGGCTTCCGGGATCTTGCCTACGGGGTTGAGGCCTTTGCGGCACTGGCCGATGAGGTTGTCCTTGATGTCGGGGGAATTATCACCCACAAACTTGCCGTTTTACCCGGTGAAACCGTGGTGACCTGCGGGCCGGAAATTATGATGGCAGCGGTGGCTAGCGCCGTGCCGGCTGAGCATACCGTCTACGTTTCGCTGGAAGCCCATATGGCCTGCGGGATCGGCGCCTGTCTGGGTTGTACCTGCGAAACCCGTTCCGGCAATAAAAAAGTCTGCCAGGACGGCCCGGTGTTTGTCCGTGAGGAGGTCTTTAATGTCTAAATATCTGGCAACAAAATTTAATGACATCCGCTTTAAAAATCCGGTCATTCCGGCTTCGGGAACCTTCGGTTTTGGTCGGGAGTATGAAGCCTTCTATGATCTGGCTAAATTGGGTGGCCTCTGCTCCAAGGGGCTGACTTTAGAACCCAAATCAGGAAACACCGGGTTGCGGCTCTGGGAAACCCCGGCCGGGCTGATGAACAGCATCGGTCTGGAAAACCCCGGAATTGATGCCTTTATCGAAAATGAATGGCCCCATCTTAAAGAAATTGATACCGTAACCATTGTTAACGTCGGCGGCAAGGATGAAGAATCTTATCTCACCTCCATTGAAAAACTCAACGCCATCGATGCCCAACTGATTGAGCTGAACATTTCCT
The DNA here is from genome assembly GCF_041752335.1 of Acetobacterium sp. Lineage (GTDB taxonomy): Bacteria > Bacillota > Clostridia > Eubacteriales > Eubacteriaceae > Acetobacterium. The sequence goes on from NZ_JBGSHG010000037.1 coordinate 4,408, forward strand.
GTCCCAATGTCAAAGCTGGGGGAATGGCCTATGGGATCAAGGCCGAAACCGCTGGCGATATCACTAAAAAAGTAGTGGAACTTTCTCGTCATCCGATTATGGTCAAATTATCGCCTAACGGCGAAGCGGCGGCCGACATTGCCAAGGCCTGTGAGGCAGCCGGTGCTCAGGGAATTTCGCTGATCAATACGCTGCAGGGAATGGCCATTGACTACAGGAAAAAAGCAGTTGTTTTCGACAACCTCTATGCCGGTCTTTCCGGCCCGGCAGTGAAACCCATTGCTCTGCGGATGACCCATCAGGTCTGTCAGGCGGTGAAAATTCCGGTGATGGCCATGGGTGGCATCAGCGACTGGAAAGACGCCCTGGAATTTATTATGGCCGGGGCAACTTGTATTCAGATCGGCACCATCAACTTCAACAACCCGATGGCGCCGATTGAGATCATCGCAGGGCTGGAAGCCTATTGCATCGACGAAGGCCTTGCCAATATCGGTGAAATCCGGGGAATAGTTTAACGGACAATAGAATGGGTAAACTAATAATAGAAGATCGCAACAAAATATCATAGTAAAATGCGATGCGCTTTGGCTTGACTCGCAGGAGCGAGGGTCTGCCCCGTGGTCATTATTAATTGCCCGGCAGTCGTGAAGCCTCAGTTTAAACGAATCAGAATAATCAAACCTTTTTACAATTGAACAACAAAAGAAATGAGGAATAAGATGAGTCAAGAAATATTAGAAATACTTAAAGAAACAGATGCCTTTTTAGAAGGACATTTTTTACTGTCATCAGGCAAGCACAGTGACCAGTATGTTCAATGCGCCAAGGTGCTGCGTTTTCCGGATGCCGCCGCCAAAGTCTTGGCACCAGTTGTGGTACAGTTAAAAGCGCTGGAAATTGATAAGGTCGTGGGTCCAGCTATGGGCGGCGTCATTGTATCCTATGAAATCGGGCGACAATTGGGCAAAGAATCCATTTTCACTGAACGAAAAGATGGGTTGATGGAACTGCGACGGGGTTTTGAAATCAAACCCGGTGAACGGGTCATCATCACCGAAGACGTTGTCACCACCGGAAAATCCACCATTGAAACAAAAAAAGTGCTGGAAGAGCTGGGCGCTGTCGTTCTCGGTGTGGCCTGCATCGCCGACCGCCGGGCTGCCGGGGTTGAAATCAACATGCCCATCTACTCAGCCATTAAACTGGAAATCACCGCCTGGGATCCTGATGACTGTCCCGTCTGTAAAGCCGGTCAAGTCGCACTGGTTAAGCCCGGTTCCAGAGGGAATGCCTAAAAATAAAATAAAAAAACAGGAGGAAAACAAGATGAAAAACAAAAAGATTATCGCGTTAATCAGTAATGATTTTGAAGATCTTGAATTATGGTACCCCGTGCTTCGACTACGGGAAGAAGGGGTTACCGTTCATGTTGTAGGGGAGGAAGCCGGCAAAAAGTACATCGGTAAATATGGTGTGCCCTGCGTATCCGACCTGGCCTATACTGACATCAATCCTGACGAGTACGACGGGATCCTGGTTCCCGGTGGCTGGGCGCCCGATGCGATCCGTCGTTTCCCGGTGGTGCTGGAAATGATCCGCAGCCTCGATAAACGCAAACGGGTCATTGGTGAAATCTGCCACGCCGGTTGGGTGCTGATTTCAGCCGGAATCCTCAAAGGTAAGAACGTCACCAGTACCCCTGGCATCAAAGATGATATGATCAATGCTGGGGCCATCTGGCATGATAAGCCTTCGATTATCGACGGTCATATCGTTTCAAGCCGTCGACCCCCGGATCTGCCAGAGTATATGATTGACTATATTAACGTCCTGAAAGCTCAGGATTGATCAAACCTGTTAAACTAAAGATACCGACATTTGTCCATCGATAGCTAAGATGCATCGCAGCGGACTGATGTCGGTATTTCTGTATTAAAAAAAGCTAACCGCAATTAAACATCAACTGCGGTTAGCTTTAATAAAGGGTTCTAGTGCTTCAGTATCTTCATGCCAGGTAGCGATTCGGTTTCTGCCGGTTTTTTTGGCCTGGTAAAGGGCTTCGTCAGCACATTTTAACAGATTGTCAAAGGAGTTTTCATCCATTGGATTTGAAGAGACAACCCCAATTGAAACGGTGACAACATCACTGACTGGAGAGGACTCGTGCGGAATACTTAAATTTTGAATCGCTTCTCGCAGCGCTTCGGCGACATTCTGGGCCCCTTTGGTATTGGTGTTGGGGAGCAGACAGGCGAACTCTTCACCGCCCCAACGGGCCGTCAGATCCTGGGGCCGTTTGAGGTTATTCGACAGGGCCGTAGCCACTTTTTTAAGACATGAATCGCCTTCCAGGTGGCCATAGGTATCATTGTAAAATTTAAAATGATCAATATCAATCATCAGTATCGATAAAATGGTTCCCGATCTTTTAGCTTTTTTTACTTCTCTGATCATGGTTTCGTCGAAATGTCTTCGGTTGGCGATCTGAGTCAATTGATCCACGTCGGTATTAATTTTCAGCGTGTCCTGATAATATTTCAAAGCCAGATGATTCTTGATCTTTGCCTTTATAATTGGGATGCTGAAGGGTTTTGTAATATAATCAATGGCGCCCAGCATTAACCCAAACTCAATATCCGTGGTTTCGGTGAGGGAGGTGAGAAAGATTACCGGAATATCTTTCGTTTTTGCACCCCGATTCAGCCGTCGGCAAATCTCATAGCCGTCGATTTCAGGCATGATAATATCCAATAGGATAAGATCCGGGGGATCATTGGAATTGCAAATAGCTAGGGCTTCTATGCCATTGTGGGAAATCACAACTTCATAATCCTCAATCAGAGCAGTTTCCATAATTTTTGTGTTAAGCGGCGAGTCGTCAACCACCAGGATTTTCTGTCGGGTTGGACAGAGATGTTCCAGATCGCTATGGAACTGGTTTGTGTCAAGGTGCTTTCGGACTTCTTTAAGTCCGGCGGATGAGAGCTTTGTATGGGTGATGTCGGTTCCGGCCACATAGGCATAGTTGTCATGGCGATTAAATTCCCAGTCGATGTATCGATAGCTGCCGTCTTTAGAACGGAAACGATTAGAAAAGGTGAGTCGGTGGCTGGTGTGTAGTAACTCCGAAAAAACAAAGGCGGTGGCATCGCGGTCGTCAGGGTGAGCATAATCGACGATATTTGTCTCCGACAGCTCCTCCGCGGTGTAACCGAAGGTTTTTTTCCAGGAAATATTCACCTTTTTAAACCATCCATCAATGTCTAAAATACATAAAAGACCAAGATTCAGGGAAAAAATGCGGTTGATAATTTGTTGTTGATTGTTCGTGGCAAAAAAGTCTTCCATAGGCAATCATTCCAATCGTTTATTAATCTATTTTTTTAATTATAACACGCATTATTAAAAGATGGGAAAATTAATATTTATCAAGATCCATGTCATCCAGAACAATCACCGGTACCGGGGGATCAACCCGTTTATTTGATGGGTCAGGGAGTGAAATTGGGTTGGCTTTAGAAGTAGTGTTTTTTATTTTGAAGGCGCCCACCATTTCTTTGAGCATTTCTGCCTGACCAGACAGTTCCTGGCTGGCGGCGGCACTTTCTTCAGCAGTGGCTGAGTTTGTCTGAACCACCTGCGAAACCTGGTCCAGACCCATGGTAATTTGAGCGATTTCTGAAGCTTGATCGTTGGAGGCCCGGGCAATGCTTTCGACCAGAATCGCTACCTTTTCGATTTGATTGATAATTTCTTTTAAACCATCGGCCGTTTCATCAGCGACTTTTGTTCCGGCTTCCACTTTGGTAATGGAACCTTCGATGAGAGCTGTGGTTTCTTTCGCTGCTTCGGCACTTCTTGCGGCCAGGGTGCGGACCTCTTCGGCGACTACGGCAAAGCCTTTGCCATGCTGACCGGCCCGGGCAGCTTCAACTGCAGCATTCAAAGCCAGTATATTAGTTTGGAAGGCAATGTCATCAATGACCTTAATTACTTTTGAAATATTATGAGACGACTCGTTAATATCAGACATGGAGGCGACCATTTTTTTCATCTGCTCATTGCCGGACTGGGCATTATCTCTAACCTCGATGGCCCGGTCATTGGCTTCGTTGGCATTGATGGCATTTCGTTTCGTTTCAGCCGCCACTTCTTCAATGGAAGCACTGAGCTCCTGAATAGAACTGGCCTGTTCAGTTGTTCCATGAGATAATTGCTGGCCCCCATCGGAAATTTGTCGGGAACCAGACTCCACCTGACCAGCAGCTTCGTTAATTTCGCCCATGACAGTACTGAGGCGGGTGGTAATATCATTAATAGCATATTTAATGGCAATGAAATCGCCAAGATAATGATTGGTAATTTCCTGACTCAAATCCCCCTGACCAATCCGCTCCAGGGTGGTAGTGATCTCATCCACATATTGTTTAAGGAAGGTGATGGTACGGTTCATATCGTCTTTGATTTTTCCATGCTGTCCTTTGAAATCGCCATCCATGGTGATATTCAAATTGCCTTGGGCTAATTGATTTAGTGTCGCTGAAGCAGCCCGGATGGGATCGATAACCACATCCAGGGTATCATTGAAGCCTTCGATGACCCGAGCGTATTCGCCGGGGAATTTAGATGCGTCGCCCCGGTGGTTGAGGTCACCTTCCACAGCAATTCGGGTCATTGTTTGAGTCTCGTCAACGAGCATCACAATATTCTGAATCATTATCACTAGACTGGGAATCAATTGATCATTGTCACTGCGTTTGCCTGTGGCGCTGAGATCTTCAAGATCCTGCATATCACCATTGGCGATATTGTTTACAATATCCATAATATGAATGAGCTTGTTGTTAACCCGGTTGATAGACTGGGATATTTCGGCAAAGACACCACAATAATTTCCATCGATGGACTGGGAAAAATCATTAAGGCTTATCCGGGCTAAAATCTGATTCCCTTCTTCCAGAGCTCCCAGGCCATCAATACAGGCATTGATATTATTTTTTATAGTATTAAAATCACCGTAGTAGGTGTCGGTGATTTTAGGTGGAATTTCACCATTGCCGATGCGTTGAATATAGTCGGCGGCCACATGCAGGGGAGTAATGACGGCATCCAGGGTATCATTGACACCCTCGACGATTTCTTTAAAACTGCCCTGGAAATCGTCGGCATTTCCGCGGTTATCCAGTCGTCCGACCACAGCAGCGGAAGAGAGGTGATTAACCTCAGCGATCAGATGATCAATGTTGTCGATGGTCTGTTTTAATGCTGGCGTTATTTCATCTCGAGGTCCCTGAGGTTCAATTACTGCTGAGAGATTGCCGGCGGCAATCTGGTTCAGAGTTTTAATCAGAACTAATTGAAGGTTATCGGCAAAGTTGTCGAGGGCAACCGCCATTTCCCCAATTTCATTGGTTGGTTTCATATTCAGCCGGATCCCCAAATAGCCCTGGTTCATTTCCTGGATCATCTGGTTAACTCCGGAGATGGGTTTGGTGATGGACTGTGAAAGTTTATAAAGGATCAGCGTCAGGATTAAAAAGACGAAAAAACCAATGCCGGCTATCAGTAGAATGTTATTGCGGACAGCAGTAAACACATTTTCCATGGAGTAGCCAATATTGATGGCTCCGACTAATTCACCGTTAATGTTAACAGGGTAGATGATATCATATACAGTGACATCCATGTCCTCATAGTAGTATTGGGAGGCCAGCGCAGTGCCATCCTGGGCAGCCGCCAACATATCCGGATCATCGGAATAATCAATCCCGATGTCTTTTAGAACGCCGTCTGCTATAGCTACAGCATTATTGTCGATCAGGGTGACATAGATGATGTCATCCTGATCTGCAAGGTTTTGAATAAGTACCTGGGTATCAAATTTATCGGTAATGGATTTCATCTGATCAGGTGGGAGTGCAGTCTGACTATCTTTAATAATTGTCAGTGTATTTGCATACTCTTCAAGCTGTTCGACATAACGCTGGGAGGTTTCGAAGCCGTTGTTTTTCATTTCGTTAAAGAGACTTTCCTGGATTAAATAGGAAGAAACAAGACCAATGGCAACAATGCCTAAAAAAACGCAAAACAGGGGGATAATCAGCAGTTTAAACTGAATCGAGTCAGTTCTTTTTCTTGTTTGATCATTTAATTTCATTTGTTCATCCTTTTTTATAGAGTTTGCTTCTGGATAAAAAGCAATTTTTTCTAAGTCTGGTTTTGAGTATTAGATCAATTATACATGTAGGTTTCTTTTAAGTCAAAATGATTATACTGTTAAAAATTGGTCAATCAATAGAAAAAAGCAATTGCTTGTACCACCTGATCAGGAAGAAAATGCAAACAATTGCGTTTAAAAATATTTATAAATTGATGCGATGACCCGTTAAGATCTAGCTAGTTACTGCTCCACAAAATCAACAATGATTTCGATGAGATCCATGGCCAGTTTATTGTAATGATCCCCGGTGAGGTCGTCGGTACCGGAATAGATCAAGACAAAGGATTTGGCGTTGAGACCGACACCGATTTTTATCCGGGGCTTGTCGATAAAAGCCACTGGAATATTGTCGTTTCTCAAGGTAATGTACAATCTTTCCTTATCGGCAAAAAGTTTTACCAGGGTACGTCCGTCTTCGGCCTTAATACTGTAGGAACCATTGAAGGTAATTACCTTGCTGGTGGTGAGTCGATCCCCCAGCGATACTAAAAACTCCTCAAGATTCAGTTTTAAATCGGGATGCCATTGATCCAGAACGATGGTCCGGATGGTGGGATCGTTATTACTGGAACCAGTTTCCGCCGGCAGATGCAGAACGTTCTCTTTTGAAGCAGCATAATATCCTTTTTGAGAATAAACCAGGTTTTGATCTTCAAGCATAGCGAAAGAAATCAAACCGAAGGATTGTTTTTCCGCCCGCCAGCCACTGACACCAATAGGAGGCAGAAAATTGGCATTCTTAAAAGGCTGGATATCAATAGGATCGTTGGTCAGGGCGACAAATAAAAAATCCGGATTGTATCCGAATTTATCAATACAGAGTTTGATCATGACGGGTTTTTTCAGTACCTTGGACACGTCGTGATAGAGCTTGTACGCTTCATCCACATCTTCAATAAATCCGCCGTCTTTTTGATAATGATAAGCCTTAGCCAAACGATACATCAGAGCCAGACGGATATTTAGTTTATCGCCGACATCTTTGTATTTATTGGGAAAAAGTTTTATATTCAGTTTTTCCGATGCATCATCATAAGCCGAAATTTTTGATTCCACAAAAATCACATGCCGCTGGAGGCTTTTTTCTTCGGCGATGATGACAAGATTAGGTTTGCCGAACTGCCCCAGGGATGGTTCAATGATAAAAGTAATTTTGACAATATCCGGCAGCCATTCAGGCTTGAAGTCATCGGTAAATTTGATTGTGTTCAAAAATTTCAATTGTTTTTCGAAATCGGTTTCCATATCAAGAATGATGCTGTTCACAACACCTTGGTTACCGTAGAAAGTGGTTGTCATAAAGAATCCTCCATTTGTAGTGAGTTTAGTATACCACGTCAAGTCCAACTATAAAAGGATTTTGATGCATCCGCTCATGAAAATGAAGGGTAAAAATCAGGAAAAACGAGAAACAAGGGTTTTCATGCTTTCAATGACCCAATCGATGTCGTCAGAGCTGACCCCGTGATTGGTAACATATCGGTATTCACCATCTTCCTGGCCACTGATTTTAATGTTTTTTTCTAATAAACCGGCAATCAGGGCGGATTCGGTAATCACTGATTCCGGCAGGGTAAAAAAGACCATATTAATATCTAAACGATTCCGAAGGACCGAACAGGATTCGATTTCTTCGAGGCGATTGGCCAGGTAACGGGCGTTCTGATGATCTTCTTCCAGACGGGACACCATCTCAGTCAGACTGATGATCCCGGCGGCGGCTAATATTCCCGCCTGACGGAGTCCTCCGCCCATCAGCTTTCGGTTCTTTCGGGCCTTTTTAATAAAAGCTTCGGTTCCCAGCAGCAGCGAGCCCACTGGTGAACACAGTCCTTTGGAAAGACAGAGGTTCACCGAGTCTCCCTGGGCGGCAATTTCTTTGGCCTCGACGCCCAGTGCCAGGGCAGCATTGAAAATTCTGGCACCGTCGATATGGACCGGGATGTTGCGGGATTGCGCCAGAGTATGCACTGCTGCCATGTTGGCAAGCGGAACGGTTTTTCCAGAAGACTGGGCATTTTCCAGGCAGATCAGGCCGGTATCCGGGAAGTGGATATCATCACCCCGGAGCATCAGCTCCAGTTTTTCCACATTGACGCCATCATTCGAAACCGGGAAAGTTCTAATCTGAACTCCAGAGAGCACTGCGGCAGCGCCCACCTCATGCATTAGAATATGGCAGGCTTCACCGACTAGCACCTCGTTTCCTCTTTGAGTATGGGTCATTATCGCAAGTTGATTTCCAAAAGTACCTGATGGTACAAACAGCGCCGCTTCCTTGCCCAGTAGTTCAGCAGCCAGTTTTTCCAGCTGGTTGACAGTGGGGTCATCCCCATAAACATCATCGCCCACGGTTGCATTGGCCATAGCAGCACGCATGGTTTGGGTTGGTTGGGTGACAGTATCACTTCTTAAGTCGATCCACATAATTAATACTCCTTCGATTGTCTTTAATATTTATTTTATCTATCTCTATTATAACGCGAAAATATCTGGTCGACAAATAAGTTCTTGATAAGGGACACAATCTTAATGAGTTAATGCACATCATGTTAAGGAATGTTTGTTGATCGATACTTTTGCCGAGATATAACAAATTTGCTTGTGAACGATATTAAAATAATAGTAATTTCGAATCTGCATAAATATACAGTAAAATAATGACAAATTACAATAAAAAATAGTTGAAATAAATCTAGGCCGTGTTATAATTTGCCCATATGTGAAAGTATGGGGGAACAGTTTTGGAGAAGATTCAAATTACCATCAATAGTCAGATACGGTTGGTTCTAGTCAGTCTTTGTTTAGTTATGATTATCTTTGTAGCGATTTATTTTAATTTCTACAGGGGTATTGATGTGGTGTATACTCATCTGTTTTATGTTGCAATTATCATGGTTGGCCTCTGGTTTAAACGTTATGTCATTCATTTGGCGATGTTATTGGGAGTTTTTCATATCATCCTCGATTATTTAAGTAATGGATATTTATTGCCAGCTCCCATATTGCGGGGGTGTATTTTTTTATTTGTCGCGATTGTGGTGTATCTTTTGACCACTCGCCTGGAGTGTACCCATGAAAATCTTGATCGTATTCTAAAAAGTGTGGGAGATGGCATTATCGTGGTTGATCTTGAAAAAAAGGTAACCATGCTCAATAAGGTCGCTGAGGACTTAACCGGGTGGACCAGTACAGACGCGCGCGGCAAAGATTTTAACGAGGTGTTTAATCTGGCCCATGAAAATCCCGAATACTATGTCCTGAATCCCGTCGAGGAAGTGATCAGAACCGATCATCCCTATGAATTAACAAACCATGCCGTTATTACCAGTCGTAGCGGTACTCAGGTTTGTATCGAAGATAGTGCCACCCCGGTAAAAGACGGTGAGGGGAACACAACGGGGGTAGTATTGATTTTCAGAGATGTATCCGAGCGTAAGGCTCAAAACGCAAAAATAGAATACTTGAGCTTTCATGATCAGTTAACAGGCTTGCATAATCGCCGTTATTATGAGGAGGCCCGGGAAAGGTTTGATGACGGGCCTCAGTATCCACTTTCCATTATTATGGGGGATGTAAATGGTTTGAAGATGACCAATGATGCATTTGGACATCTGGCCGGAGATTCATTATTAATAGCAGCCAGTAAGGTTTTGACTCATTGTTGTCGTTCCACCGATGTGGTGGTGCGATGGGGTGGCGATGAATTCGTTATTTTACTTCCAAATACCGACGAAGAAATCGTTAAAAGACGGATGAGCCAAATGATAGATGCAGTGGAGTCGTGTGTGGTTGACCAGGGGATTCTGTCCATCTCGTTTGGATGGGCAACTAAGCATTCGAAGACTGAGCCATTCACTGAACTGTTTAAAAAAGCAGAAAGCATGATGTATAAGAATAAACTAACAATGAAATCCGAAGTTCGACAAAATACAATTCAATCGATTATGTGTACCCTTTATGAAAAAAGCGAAGTAGAAAAAATTCACGCGGAGCGGGTTTGTTATTATTGTATGCGCATCGCTGAAGAAATGAATATGGAAGAAAAAGAATTAGAACAGCTCAGGTGGACAAGTCTGCTTCATGACATTGGAAAAGTAACAATTAAGAAAGAAATTCTTGAAAAAAAGGGAGAATTAACCCCGGAAGAATGGAAAGTAATAAAAAACCATCCCGAAACAGGCTATCATATAATCAATACTGCCCCGGAAATGGTTGGAATTGCAACCGCAATTTTGAGCCATCATGAAAGGTGGGATGGAAAAGGTTACCCAAAAGGCCTGGCTGGCGAAGAGATTCCGATATTATCACGGATTATGGCTGTTGGAGCTTCTTATGATACCATTTTATCTGAACGCACCTATAAAAAGGCAAAAACCAAAAGTGAAGCCCTGCAGGAGCTTCAGAATTATGCCGGAACCCAGTTTGATCCCCGGATTGTATCACTTTTCGTGAACCAGGTGGCGAATACTTTATAGAAAAACCGGTCATCACTAAAAGTAAAATTTGTGATGATCTTTTTTCATGTGATTTTTATAAAATTTGAAAAGCTTACCTTAATTATAAATTTGATCGGATATTGTGTTACAATACAAGCAAAAGTGTGGTATCATAGCAAAATAATTATAAGTACCGAATATTTTTGATGGAAAGGAAAAGAAAAAATGGTCTCTCTATTAGAGTTAACCCTTCAATTATCGAGAGCTTCTGACATGGTAAGCCCGGAACTGAATCATCACCAACGTCTTGTTGCTTATATAACCTTTAACCTCGGGGAAGAGTTGAACTTTGATGAGAAGAAACTGAATGAAGTCTCTGTCGCAGCAATTCTTCACGACATTGGTGGATTAAGTATGCAAGAACGGATTAATGTGCTGAAATTTGAAGCCATTAATCCCCACCAGCATGCCCGGATTGGGTGGCTGCTATTAAAAGATTATCGGGAGTTTTCTGAAATTGCCAGAATTATAAAATTCCACCATGTGGATTGGAATGATGGGGAGGGGCTCAGGTTTTGTGGTGAAACGGTTATGCCGGAAAGCCATCTTATCCACCTGGCAGATCGAATTGCCACCCTCATTTCCCGGGACGATAAGATCATTAATCAGAAGAATCGAATTTTTGAAAAAATAGCAAATGCTTCTGGACGAAAATTTAAGCCCGACTTTGTCAAAGCCTTTGAACAGCTAAAAGAAAAGGAATATTTCTGGTATGATCTGGAATCTATCTCCAATGGCCGCCGATATTATAAAAAAATTAATTTCACAGATCAATGTCTGGATATTGACGAATTAATTGGGATTGCCAAGCTCTATGCCCGGGTTATTGACTTTCGGAGTAATTTTACGGCGGTTCATAGCGAAGGGGTATCGGCGGTAGCCAAACGACTGGCCCAGCATTTAAGCTGCGACGAACTAACCTGTAAAAAGATACAAGCTGCTGGTTATATTCACGATATTGGCAAACTGTCGGTACCTTCAGAGATTCTGGAAAAGCCAACATCACTTACCCATGAAGAATTTGCTTTGATGAAACAGCATACCTACCATACTTTTGTTCTATTGCATCAGGTTCAAGGATTGGAAGAAATCAATGAATATGCTTCCATGCATCACGAGCGCTTGGATGGAACTGGATATCCATTTAAACTGACAGGAAAAGAACTTTCACTTGGTGCCCGGATTATGGCAGTAGCTGATATATTTACCGCTGTGACAGAAAATAGACCCTACCGAAAGGGGATGCAGAAGGATGAGGTAATCATGATTTTAAAAAATATGGCACTTGATGGAAAAATTGATACAAGGATTGTTGAAACATTGATCACCTTTTATCAGGACATCAATAAAGCCAGGATAAAAGCTCAGAAAAAGGCAAGAACCCGATATGATGATTTTGCAAAATTACTGGTTTAGGGAGATGTCAATATAAAATAGAAAGCCTGTTTGAATCCATGGATTGAAACAGGCTTTTTTTAATAGTTTTAGTTTTAGTATTTGTCTAACTCCTGATCGTCGAGAATGATTTCGTGCTGATCGTAAGTCACTTGCTCAATAACGGTTTCTTTTTTGTCAGCCGCTGATGTTTTGAATGAACTCGACGTCTTGACACTTTTTAGTTTAAAAGCATCCACCATTTGTTTTAGCATTTCAGCCTGTCCGGACAGTTCTTCACTGGCGGCGGCACTTTGCTCAGCAGTGGCAGAATTAGTCTGAACTACTTGGGAAACGGCTTCAATTCCCTGATTAATCTGGGTAATTTCTGATGCCTGGTCATTTGAAGCCCGGGCAATACTGCCAACCAGGTCGGTAACTTTTTCAATCTGTTTAAGAATCTCGGCCAGGCTCACGGCGGTTTCATCAGCAATCCGGGTGCCGATCTCGACCTTATCGATGGAACCTTCAATCAGATCGGTGGTTTGTTTGGCTGCTTCAGCACTGCGGGCTGCCAGGGTTCGGACTTCTTCAGCGACGACGGCAAAGCCTTTGCCGTGTTGTCCGGCCCGGGCGGCTTCAACTGCTGCATTAAGAGCCAGGATATTGGTCTGAAAAGCGATATCATCAATGACCTTGATGATTTTAGAAATATTGTTTGATGAATCATTGATTTCGCTTATAGCGGCAACCATTTTTACCATCTGCGTATTACCGACCTCAGCATTGGAACGGACATTAATGGCCAGTTGATTGGCTTCGTTGGCATTTTTGGCGTTGCGTTTAGTTTCCGAAGCGACCTCTTCAATGGAAGCTGTCAGTTCTTGAATGGAGCTGGCCTGTTCAGTGGTACCCTGAGCCAAAGCCTGACCGCCGTCCGATATTTGTTGAGCACCAATTTCTACCTGGCTGGCCGCGACATTAATATCGGACAAGGTGGTGCTTAGACTGGCGGCAATATTATTTAAGGCTATTTTTATGGCCAGGAAGTCACCGCAAAAATCGTTGGTAATCTCCAGATCAAAATTACCGCGACCCATGTCTTCAAGGGTATGCGTTATTTCTTCCACATAAGTTCTCAGGAATTCAATGGTTTGGTTCATATCATGCTTTATTTTTCCATGTTGACCTTTAAAATCGCCTTCCATGGTAATGTTGAGATTTCCTTCAGCCAGTTCATTCAGTGTGGCTGAAGCGGCTTGAATCGGATCGATGACAGCATCCAGGGTCTGATTGAACCCTTCTATGACGGTTGCGTATTCGCCCTGGAATTTTGTGGTATCACCACGGTTGTTTAAATCACCGTCTATGGCAATCCGGGCCATGGCTCTGGTTTCTTCCACCAGCATCATAATGGTTTCAGTCATGCCCAGCAGGGCCGGGACCAGCTGATCATTCTCGCTGCGCTTCCCAATACTGCGGAGGAAGTCCAGGTCGCTTAAATCACCATTGCGGATATTGGTGGAAACATCGACAATCCGACCAAGCTGGGCGTGGACTCCTTTGATGGATAAGGCAATTTCACCAAAAATACCTTCATAATTACCTTCGATCGTTTGAGTTAAATCATTTTTATTCATGAGCTTAAGCACATGATCGGCATCGGATAAAGCGGTCAATCCATCCAGACAGGCATTGAGGTTATTTTTGATTTCCCGAAAGTCGCCATAATACTCATCCGTAATTTTGGGTGGAATCTGACCTTTTCCGATTCGTTCAATATATTCGGCTGCCACATTAAGTGGCCCGACAACCGCATCCAGGGTGTTGTTGACGCCGGCGACAATCTCACGAAAACCGCCGCTAAACTGATCAGCATGTCCCCGGGTATCCAGACGGCCTTGCACAGCTGCCTGAGAAAGGGTGCTAGCCTCGGTGATCAGGGAGCGGATGGTTTCAATGATTTTCTTCAAAGCTGGTGCGATTTCATCCTGGGGATCAGTGATTTGCACGTTCATGGAAACATCCCCGGCAGAGATGCGGTTTATTGTGCCGATGACCAGGGACTGGATTGCATCGGCCATATGATCCATGGCGTTTGCTATTTCTCCCACTTCGTCCTTAGTATCCATATTGAGTCGCTTGCTCAAATGTCCCTTGCTCATCTCCTGAATCATTTGGCTGGCCTCGCGAAGCGGTCGGCAGATAAGAGAAGTCAGTAGTAATCCAAGGGCGGCGGCTAAAATCATGCTAAACACGATGATAATTGCCATCGTTGTCGTTGCCCTGGCAGCCTGGGTGATATTCTTATCAGATTTGGCCAAGCCATCAGCAAGTTTTAATGCGGACAGATTATCAATGGCTGCTTGCATGGCGGCAGTGGCCTTACCGGCAGCCCCATCAGGGTTCATCAGGTTAAAGGCTTCAGTGTCCTGATTTTGAGTAGCCAGGTTCATGACCGCTTCAAGATGCTTATTGTATTCAGTTCGAGCTGACTCAAAGGTTTCAAAAGTCTGTTGCATTTCGTCAGACTCAATCGTTTTTTCGTACTTCCGGGCCAGGTCGTCGATTTTCTGCTGATCTTCAGCAATATTCTTCTTAATCGACTGAATGAGGTCTGATTCGTTTGCAAGAATCAGATCCCGCAGGTTAACACGCATTATCTGAAAGGTGGTCGACATCTGACCGATTTGAGAAATAGGAACAGTCATGTTTTCATAAAGCTCCTGATCTGACTTCTGAAGTGACCAGGTGTTAAAGATTCCGATGAAACCCACTATACCAACTAAAAGAGCAATAAGGATAAATGATGTCAGTAGCTTTGTTTTAATTCTGAAATTTTTTAACCAATTCAAGTTATTTTCCTCCGGTTTAAATCTGGGGTACACAATTAGCGGACGGAGTCCTTACTTACAGGTATGATGATAAAAAAATAATCAAATGTTTTGAAAAAGATTCTTCACACAAATTACTTGAACAGACCTGGGTTGGGACTTTTCTTAGGAGAGAAATTTTTTTAAACACCACCTTACAGATTGAATACTTAATCGTATTAATTGATAAATATAATTTATTATAAACCATAATTATTATAAGGGAAAAAATTGTAAAATGAAATAAATAAATAAAAGAAACAAAGGTTTTTCATGCAAATTATTCAAAATGTACACAAGATTCATATACATTATTATCAAATGTCAATAAATTGATGAACAATTCGAATTAACAAAGATATTTTCTATAAATATCATGATGAAAAAGGAATGCTGATTAATAATTTTTGAATAACATTTGACAAGCAACAAAATCTATGACTTCTCTCGAAATATAAAAAAATCCTGAAGACAATTAGGGTTTATTGTCTTCAGGAAGGTTGATTCTAAAATTTGCATTTCATTATATGGCAGTTTATTTACAGCATTTAATATTTATCATTCTCTGTATCATCCAGTGTGATCCGTGGTTCGGGCGAGGAAACCGGAGCAATGGGTGCAGCGGAAACTGCTTTTTCAATTCGCGTTGTTTTGGCCAAATGACTGCTGCTGTTTTGATCTTTGAGTTTAAAGGTGCTCATCATGTGTTTAAGAACTTCAGCCTGACCGGAAAGCTCTTCGCTGGATGCGGCACTTTCTTCGGCGGTGGCAGAGTTGGTTTGAACAACATTTGAGACCTGTTCGATTCCCTTAGTAATTTGAGCGATTTCGGAAGCCTGATCATTGGACGCCCGGGCAATGTTGCCAACCAGACCAGTTACTTTTTCAATTTCATTGAGAATTTCCACCAGGCTTGCAGCAGTTTCATCGGCAATCTTGGTACCAACCTCCACCTTATCGATGGAGCCCTCGATGAGACCAGTTGTTTCCTTAGCGGCTTCAGCACTGCGGGCTGCCAGAGTGCGAACTTCTTCCGCAACGACGGCGAAGCCTTTACCATGCTGTCCGGCCCGCGCCGCCTCAACAGCAGCATTAAGAGCCAGGATATTGGTCTGGAAAGCGATGTCGTCAATCACCTTGATTATCTTGGAAATATTATTGGAAGACTCGTTAATTTCCACCATGGCAGTTACCATTTTTGACATTTGCGAATTGCCCACTTCAGCATTGGTACGAACCTCAATGGCCCGTTCGTTGGCTTCGTTGGCATTCTTGGCGTTTCGTTTGGTTTCAGCGGCAACCTCTTCAATGGAAGCGGTGAGTTCCTGAATGGCACTAGCCTGTTCAGTTGTCCCCTGGGATAACGCCTGGCCGCCGTCAGATATTTGGATGGCGCCAGCTTCTACCTGTCCGGCAGCATCATCAATTTCTTTCATAACTTCGCTTAAATGGGTGGTTATGTCATTAATGGCTAGCTTGATGGCAACAAAGTCGCCATGATAATAGGTTTTGATTTCCAGAGTGAGATCGCCTTCGCCAATACGTTGCAGAATGGCGGTGATTTCAGTTACATAGTTTTTGAGGAAGTCAATGGTACGGTTCATATCTTCTTTAATCTTGCCATGCTGTCCTTTAAAATCACCATCCATGGTGATGTTCAGATTACCTTTGGCCAGTTCATCAAGTGTTGCAGAAGCTGCCTGAATCGGTTCGATCACAGCATCTAAAGTCTGGTTGAAACCGGAAATAACCTTGGCATATTCGCCCATGAATTTGGAAGGGTCACCCCGATGATCGAGATCGCCTTCAACTGCCAGTTGAGCCATTTCATCGGCTTCACTGACCAGGGAATGGATATTTTCAATCATTTGAATCAGACTTGGAATAAACTCATCCTCTTCACTTCGTTTTCCGATGTTCACCAACTCGTCATAATCACTCATATTGCCATGAGAAACATTATTAACGATTGCATGAATATAGTTAAGCTTCCAATGAATTTCGTTGACGGAGGTAGCCAGATCACCAAAGACGCCTAAATAATTGCCTTCCATTTTGGCGGAGAAGTCATTGACATAGAGCCGGTGGAGGACTTCGCCAGTCTCCGTCAAAGCCCCTAGACCGTCGATGCAGGCGTTAATATTGTTTTTAAGATCATTGAAATCACCTTTGTATGCGGTGGTAATTTTGGGTGGAATTACACCGTTGCCAATCCGCTCAATCGCTTTGTTGGCAACCTTGAGGGGTTTAACGAAGGTATTGATGACAGTATTTAAAGCAATAATCAGATCTTTGTAGGCACCAGTGTATTCATTGGTGTTTCCACGGTAGTTAAGTTGACCTTCTAAAGCGGCATTGCCAATTTTTACAATGGCATCATGAACCCTGTTCATTTCCTTTAGTACTGCAATCATTGAATAGGAGATTATATCATCTTCGGATCGGGGTGTGATTTCAACTTCAAAATCTCCCTGAGCCATGCGGTGAGCAGCATCAGCCATGCCCTGGTTGTTCTGAATCATAGTTTCAAAAGACAGCATTAAATCACCGATTTCGTCATAGGTGGTCACTTCAATGTCCACATCAACTTTTCCCACGGCAACTTGATCCGCTACTTCTTTAAGCTTGATAATGGGTTTGGCAAGTTTTTGTGCCATAATATAGGCAGCGACGCCGCCAATTAAGAGAATAACCAATGAGATTAGAAAAATCAGATTTCTCAGATTGGTGATTGGTGCCAGAACGTCAGCTTCATATTGAGCAACAATCAGAGTCCAGTTTGTTCCGGGAATGGGTGCGGTTGAACCAATCTTGGTTTCACCGTTAACCGTATAATTCAGCATCCCGGTTGTTTGGGTTCCCACCTCTTTAAGGGCCAAACCAAAACTTTTCCAGACACCATCTTTTTCAATATCATCGTATACGTTTACCTGGTCCAGTATCATCTGATCATCAGGGTGCGCCATCATCGCACCGTTTTCATTGACAACAAAGCCGTATTGTCGCTCCCCATCGCCCATGGCGTTGGTGGTGTCTTTTAAGAAGGTAGGGTCTCGACGACCAACCAGCAAGCCAACGACCTGACCATTGGTTTTAATTGGAGCTACTTCAAACACAACGGGTTCTTTAGTTACCTTGCTGATAGCCACATCAGAAATGGCCAGGTCCCCTTTGAATCCGTCTTCATACCAAAATTCGCCCCAGGATTCAAACTCGCCGCCACCTTTAATATACTTGGCATGACCATCAAGATTCATCACGGCAATATCCTGGTAACCGAGCCGTTCCACATCACCGGCAATGGCATCAACCTGGGTTTGCCAGTCCATTGTGGTAACCCGGGCTCGGGAGGCTACTTCACTTAGGGTGGACAGGTTTCCGGTGATAATTGCGCCAACATGTGAAGCTCCTTCAGTGGTGTATTTTTGCGCATCAGCATTGGCCTGGTTGGTTAACGCTGATGCGCCCAAATTGACAGCAATAATACCCAGAGATAAGACTGCCAATGCAATCAAAGAAACAGTAAATAGTAGCAGTTTTGTAGATATTCGGGATTTGCGGTGAGCTTTAGCCTGAATAAGTCCAGCAGGATGCATAGTAATTTCTGATGCTGCATCGGTGACATGACCTGTTTCCTGATCCAACATCGGTTCTTGATTTTCGTTCATAATAACCCCTTTCAAATATAATCCTTTGATTTATCCTGATAATAAATTTTGATGAATTTTGAAATTTCTTATTCAGGATGTAGCTTGATAAAGAATAAATGCGACATGCATCAAAAGTAGATGTGTTTGGTAAAATATTAGTTAAGCAAAAGGTCTCCAAAAAGTTGTGCACCCATTAAGGTGGTTTCGAAGCAAAGAGCCATTGTCAATACCGATCAAATGCGTTACCTTTAAAGATGTCCAGTCTCTAAGAAAGGTAAC
>NZ_JBGSHG010000038.1:0-12085 GCF_041752335.1 Acetobacterium sp.
TGGCAAAAAGTATTCAAAAGTTGCGCAGATGGTACTCTGTTAAAAAGAGATTGGACGACCATCTGCTAATGAACAAAATTGTGTTGGCAAGTGCACAACTTTTCGAGACCAAACGCTAAACTTTTTGATTGACAAACACACATCATATCGTTGTAAAAAAAATGATCAACAAAACGCTAAATATAACGGATTTCAGAGATCAGAAAAAGATGAATAATCATGTTTCTGAAATAATATCACGACTGTGAAAACACATTTAAAGGAGAACCAACATGGAGGAAACAAAAACAATAAAAAAGAAACAAATGAATCTGCTAACCCGGATCCTTATTTACATAGGTATCCCGATTGTAATTATTTATGGTATTTCATCGTTTATAACTTTATATAATGTGAATGCATCGATTACCAGTATGACTGAGAGACAGCTTGCTACAGAGTCCGATGCGGCGGCCAATGAAATAGCTGGAGCATTTAACAAATATCTTGAAATCACAAGACAAATGGCTGTAAACAGTCAGTTTGAAGATGCGACAATTGAGATTACTCCTGGCATGGTGCCAACAGTAGCCCAGGGATATGCAAAGTCGGAAAAGACACTGTCCGGTGTTAAGGCATCCGATCCAAATATTTTGGAGGCTTGGGTAGGAGATTCTGATTCGAATCAGTTGCTCTTGTCAAAAGGGTTCTATGCAAGTCCGGATTGGGTAATGGTTGAACGGCCTTGGTATATTCAAATGATGGATGTCGGCGGTACGACGATGACTGCCCCTTATGTGGATGCAATGACCGGAAAAATGGTTGTAACAGCAGTCTCACCGATTTATCGGACTGGCACAAAGGATGTTATCAGTGCAGCAGGGTTGGATTTCACTCTAGACAGTGTTTCGGCAATGATGAGCGAATATAAACTGGGTAAAACAGGATTTTTCATTCTGGCAAGCTCTGATGGACAGCTGATCTATCATCCCAACCGGGAATATGTCAATACCAATATCAAAGATTCAAATATGTCAGATAACATTAAGGATGCCGTTTTGAATCAAAAGACCGGGGCTATCGAATACAACAGTGACGGTTCATACAATCATGGATATGTTGCGATGGTCGGAAATACCGGGTGGACAATAACCACCGGTCTTCCTGATAAAGAGTTTGTCAGCACATATAATTTAATTCAGCTCATTACTTTTATCATTATGCTGATCGTTATTGCTGGAATGGTGCTGTTGACAATTTATACATCCAGAAAAATCGCAAAACCAATCAATATGCTGGCAGGTGTTGCCAACAAGCTGGCGGTTGGAAATGTCGATGTGAACACCGATGGAATCGCAGCTATCAGCAGTGAAATAACTGAATTGACGGTGGCATTTAGTGAGATGGCCGGCAATACCAGGGATTTAGCAATGGCAGCAGAAAGGATTGCAGCCGGCGATCTGACTATGGATGTAATGCCAAGATCTGATCAAGACGTACTGGGGATCAGTATGGCCGAGATGGTCAAGTCTTTACGGGAACTGATCCAGGAGACGGAAATGCTGACGGAAGCCGCAGTAGTGGGCAGATTATCTGTTCGTGGAAAAACAGAGGCGCTAAGTGGTGGGTATCGGGATATCATCGAAGGATTTAATGCTACACTTGATGCAGTGATTGGACCACTGAACATGGCTTCGGGCTACATTGATAGGATCGGCAAGGGAGAGATTCCTGAAAAGATAAACCTGGAATCCAAAGGTGATTTTGCTGATTTGATTAACAGCATCAACTCCTGTATTGACGGTTTAGGGGCTTTGACAGAAGGAAATGAAATTCTGGCACTGATGAGCAAAAATGATTTAAGTAGGAAAATTGAAGGAGAATATGCAGGCATTTACGGTGAAATCACCAAATACATTAATACCGTTCATGAATCATTGATGATAATTGTCAGAGCAGTGGAAGATATTTCAAATGGTGATATGAAAATGCTGGTTAGCTTAAAAGCAGCAGGCAGACTCAGTGATAACGATCAACTGATTCCAGGTTTTATCAAGCTGATGGAAAACATTATCATGCTGCTGGAAGAATCTGACAGTATGGCCAAAGCTGCTGTGGCCGGTGATTTGAACAATCGGGTCGACGACTCCCGATTCCCGGGCGATTATGCCAAGGTGATCAGAGGCTTCAATAACACCCTGGATGCCTTAACCGAACCGATGCAGGAAGCCTCCCAGGTTCTCAATGAGCTGGCCCAGGGTAATCTCAATACTGCGATGACTGGTGATTACATGGGACAAAATGGCCAGATCAAAAAAGATATGAATAAGACCATTGCCTTCCTGAAACAGTATGTTCAGGAAATTTCAGAAACGCTGGAAAAGGTCAGTAATGGGAATTTCAACCAGGAAATCACCACCGAATATCTCGGGGACTTTGTTAATATCAAATATGCCATTAATGATATTACCGCTCATCTTAGTGAAATCCTGACAGAAATCGGGAACTCTGCCAACCAGGTGGAAGCTGGATCCCGACAAATTTCTGATGGCGGCCAGGCGTTGGCCCAGGGCACAACCGAACAGGCCAGTGCCATTCAGCAATTGTCCGCGTCCATTGATGAAGTAGCTGAAGAAACCAAGAAAAATGCGCAAAATGCTAACCAGGCCAACGAACGGACCCTGGAGGTTCGGGCCACGGCTGAAGCAGGCAACAAACAGATGGGAGACATGGTCAATGCCATGGAAGAAATCAATGAATCATCCAACAATATTTCCAAGATTATCAAAGTCATTGATGACATTGCTTTCCAAACTAATATTCTTGCTCTGAACGCAGCGGTAGAAGCAGCCCGGGCCGGTCAGCATGGAAAAGGCTTTGCCGTGGTAGCGGAAGAGGTTCGGACCTTAGCAGCTCGGAGTGCGGAAGCAGCCCGGGAAACAACCGGTTTGATTGAAGGCTCCATTGACAAGGTGGAAATCGGCACGAAGATTGCCAATGATACTGCTGACAGTTTGGAAGGGATCTTGAAGTCAGTTGCTAAAGTGACTGATCTGGTCAGCAACATTGCGATGGCATCTAATGATCAGGCCACCAGCATTGGCCAGATCACCCAGGGGATCGAACAGGTTTCCCAAGTGGTTCAAACCAATTCGGCAACTGCCGAAGAAAGCGCCGCAGCCAGTGAAGAATTGTCAGGTCAGGCGGAATTGCTGAAAAATATGGTTTCTGAGTTTAAGTTGAAAGGTAAAACAGGTAGCGAAGCAAGCACAAAACAAACGGTTAATGTGAGCCCTCATAGAATTAAAGAACAGCATACCCCTCAATCAGCAAAACCTCAGATTCTGCTGGATGATCTGGAAATGGACAAATACTAGATTCAGGTCGTTTTGATCATTATCAGGCGATCTTAAACAGCAAAATGACGCCAGAAAAAACAATAAAACCTTCCAGTGACGTTAGTTGACGTCGTCTGGAAGGTTTTTTTTCTTGTAGATGGAAGTTGCTTAACTCTCGAGAGCAACTTCACCCAGGCTGGTAAAGGTGTCGGCTTTCGTGATGGCGGTACCTGTCATCGTGTAGTGACCGGCATTGTCATAGGCATAAACATGGACATTGTAGTCGCCAAGTTCGGTATTGTGATCGCTGTAGGGGATAAAACAGCTGGCCACATTCCCTTCAACAGTTCCTTCATACCAGATTAAATCATCCTGTCCCCCGTTTTCGGTCCAGACGGGAATGTAAACCTGGCTCATGCCACTTAAATCGTCAGAAACCAGGGCGGTGACCTTTATACCTTCGCCTTGATAGTCAGTAACCAGTACATCTGATAAGGCTGGGGGTGTTGAATCCGATGCGGCATCAATATAATCGCCGATGTAGATATAACCCTGAAAACCGCCGACAGAGGTGGCATCCTCAGCACCAATGGTATAGGTGTAATTTTGAAAGAAGATGCCACTATAGGTAGATTCGGAAAGGGTGACGATATTGCCGTTGATCGCTTCAACAATTGCCACATGACCGTCTGAACTGCCCCCCCAACAGATAACAGCGCCAAGTTTTGGCGTCGATCCTGAAGGATAATAGCCAGTGCTTTGATTATAGGCCCACCAGGAATTAGCATTACCCATGCATAAATTTGGGGTGGTTTCTAAAATTTCATAAGCCCGACCAAAGGCATAGGCGGTACAATTCGGTAAACCGTAGCCACCCTGTGAATAGGGATTGTTGGCATAGTAATAGGCATTATCCGAGCCAGGTCCTGTGGTTCGGGCTGAAAACAAGTTAGGCAGGGGTGCCGCTTCTTCAGCTGTTTCTACCGCCTGGGCGATTTGTGTCAGATCCACCTCTACTTCTTCTGCCATAACAGCGCCCGGCGCTATGATCAGGCATAAAACAAAGGCAAGACTCACGCCTGCGCTTTTTATTAAGTTTTTCTTCATTTGACCTCCAATGTCAAAACATGATGGTGTCACGGTATGTGTGTGACTTAAATGCATCATTGATTGTTGCAATTTATTTACAAATTTGCAATGCGTATAATACAATAGAACCGGATAATTTGCAAGTACATCGTTAAATACGTTTAAGAAATAATCTTAAATAGGCTGAAAATAAATTAGAAAAGAACGAAAAAACGGCTTTAAAAAAGGAAATATAGCTAAGAATAGATAAGTTGATTTATAATTATGTCGGAATTACTTCTAAAAATGATTAATTTAAGTTTAAGTTAAAATGAAGTAACTTGTCAAAATGTAAAAATGAGAGCCGGGAATGAGTCATGATTACGTTTTCTTTTTTAATTAAATGCCATTCATTTTTGAATTAATCCAATCAAAAAAGTTTCAATTTTCAGGAAAGTTGCCCGTTAGCGAGCCTTGAAGGGTGCGATTGAGCATCTGAGGCAATATAAAAACGACGGGGTTGACGGTTTAGAAATAGAAAAATAATTTAGCTTCTTTGCAAAAGGTTCCTTCGGTTCAAAAAAGTGAATTAAATATATTGGTGAATAAAAAAACCGACGATTGATATTCAATCGTCGATTTGTGGGAGGGGTGAAATTTAAAACTGATTTATCGATAAGTTTTTGCTTTCAATGTGAAGGTTTAAGCTTAAGGATATTCACTGAGAACCTCTGTGAGATCCAGCTGGGACACAGGTTTTGAAAAATAGTAGCCCTGAATTTTATTGCAGGGGAGCTCTTTTAGTATTTCTAGTTGATCAATGGTTTCGACACCTTCAACCACAATTTTGAGGCCAATGTTTTTGGCGATCTGAATGACATTTTCTACAATTTTTAAAGAAAGCTCATCAGTAGCAATATCATCTATAAATGATTTGTCCAATTTGACGGTTGTAATCGGCAGTGCTTTTAAATAGGTCAGTGAGGAATAACCAGTGCCGAAATCATCCAAGGCAATGCTGATATTTTTTTATCTGAGAAAGTTGAGTTTTTCAGTGGCTATTGACATGGAGTTCATCAACATTGTTTCAGTAATCTCTAGTTCCAGAAGACGGGGATTTAATCCTGTTTCTTTTAGCACGTTGGTCACCTTTTCTGCAAAATCTTCATTTAAAAGCTGAAAGGTTGAGATGTTGACGGCAATGGAGTAACTGGACTGGTGGACGATATTGTAGTTATGAATAAATCGGCATGATTCGTTAAGAATCCAATCGCCTAATTCGATGATGAGATTGGACTCCTCAGCGATGTGGATAAACTCAAGGGGGGGGGACAAATCCACGCTCAGGGTGATTCCATCGAACTAGGGCTTCAAAACCATCATAGCGATTTGAGGTCAGGTCAAATTTGGGCTGATAATAAATTTCCAGTAGTCTGAGATTAAGTGCTTTTTTCAAATCCTGTTGCAAAGAAGCCTTTCGTTGAATGACCTCATTCATGGAAGGGTCAAAAATCATAAAATTATTTTTTCCATTCATTTTAACTTGATTCATAGCCAGTTCTGCTTTTTTAAGAAGTTTTTCCAAATTATCCTTGCATCCATCGGTACAGGATATGCACTTTGTTTTACGACATAATTCGTTTCTGGAAACGCCAATGCTGACACTGACACTGATGATGTGTTCACCAATGGTAATGGGCTGTTCAAATTCTTTAATAATTGATTTTGCAAGAAAGCTAATCTCTTCAGTTTTATGGAGACCAATCTTGCAGACGGCGAATTCGTCTCCAGCGATCCGATAAACTTCAAAAGAGGAGGAGTCCCGAAGCAGGTATTTTAAGATAGTGCCAACCTGTTGCAACAGAATGTCTCCAACGCTGTGTCCAAATAAATTGTTAATGTACTTCAAATTATCGACGTCGATGTAGAATACCAGCGTTAAGGTGTTCTTGTTATCATCAACGGGAGTGTTCTGATATTTTTTATATAGCGCCACCCGATTTGGTAAACCAGTAATGGAATCAATATAAGCAGCTGTTTCCAAATTCTTTTTGCTGGTTACCAACTCGTTGACCATGTCGTACATGGTGGTTTGAAGCATTTCTACTTCTTTATATTTGGCCACTGGCATATTTTCAAGTGCCTTGTATTCACCTTGAGAAATCATTTCCATTGTGTCGGCTACCCAACGGATGGGATTGGTAATATTAATTCTCAGCCAGCGGTTAGAGAATACATAAAAGAATAGCAATAAGATCAATCCTAAAACTGTTATATATAAAACAATTTGGTTCAAGACGGTGTAAATGGAAACAATGGACTTGCCGACAAACAAGGCGCCAACAACCTCATCACGGCCATTAATGATTGGAGCATAGGTAACCAGATAGGGATCATCAAGAATTTCGGCCTTTCCAGTATAAGGTCGTTTCAGATCCAGAACCATGTCGGCAATGGTCGGATCCAGAGTGGTGCCAACCTGGGCTTCGTCATTTTTAATAATGCTAGTGGCTATTCGGGTGTTTCCAGCAAAAATAGTTGCTTCCAAAGCAGCCGTATTTTTTATATAATCCACGGTGTCCTGATCGGCAAGATTCAAACCCATTAGCAGTGTGTCAGCAGGGGTCTGTTTAGAATCTGTCAGTGGGTAGCGGCAGAATAGATGCAGTCCCAGCTCGGCATCACCGTCAATCCAGAAATAGGGTTCTGTTACTGGTGTAACAGTGTTTTGAGAAGCAAGCTTTAGAATACTTGGATCAGTAAAAATTTCTTCATAACTGCTGCCATCTGAATATGTCACTTTGACAAACTCAAGTGCATTATTGTTAGCATGACTGATATATTGATGGAGTGCCTGATTTGAAGTCGGATCGGTTTTATTCAGTAAACGATTATCGGGATCAGCTAAATTATCTGAAAAGGAAAGGAGCCATTTCTCGTTATCGTTAATAACAATTTCTTCAAGTTCAATAATTCCCGTGGATACCATACGGGTCATTTCATTTTCATAAATGGAAAAAAAGATACTGATTGCCAGCCAAAAACCGATGGTGATAATCAAGAGAATAATTATGAGAATAAATAAATTGATTTTCGAGTGAAGTGTGTTTTTATTAAACATCATTTTCTCCTGTCGAGACATTATATAATTGTTTTATATATTATTCGGATTATAATTCAAACCTGTAGATAAAATTATTATATACTTTCATCTTTATGGATACAAACATTATTTTATTTATTAGGAAATTTTACGAATTATTTACAAACAACTTATAAATTTCAGAAGATGCTTCAAGTCTTTTAGGAAAGAAAAATTAGAACATTTCATCAAACAATCAGGAGGTTGGGTCTTTTAGTGTCGAATTCGCGATAAGGTCTTCCCGCGGGATTAAATAAAGTGTATAATAGTGAAGTTATGAACGAAGCCTTATGAGATTTTGCGTAAGGTGTAAATAGTTGCAAAACGAAAGGAAATGAATGGAAAAATTAACTTCACCAAGGGTCATTGAATCATTGTTAAGAAAATATGATCTCCACTTCAATAAAAGATTTGGACAGAATTTTTTAATCGATGAAAATATTGTTCAAAAAATTGTCAAAGCCGGTGACGTGAGTGAAAGTGATCTGGTTCTGGAAATTGGTCCGGGGATAGGAACTATGACCCAGGCCCTCTGTGAGCATGCCGGCAAGGTCATTACCGTTGAAATAGATAAGAAACTGATACCGGTTCTCCAGGAGACGCTGAAAGAATGTGACAATGTGGACATTGTCCAGGGCGATATTTTAAAAACAAATGTCAGGGGGATACTAGGAGATCATCTTGCCGCGATGCCCCTTAAAATTGTGGCGAACTTGCCCTATTATATAACCACCCCCATCATTATGGGTTTTCTGGAATCGGATCTGCCCATTGAGAGTATGACCTTTTTGATTCAAAAAGAAGTGGGCGAGCGTTTGTGTGGGGTTCCCGGTACCAAGGCCTATGGATCGTTGAGTATTGTGGCTCAATTTTATGCGGATATTTCCATTGATTTTGATGTGCCATCTCATGTATTTATCCCGAAACCCAAGGTTGACTCCATTGTTGTCACCCTGAAAAAACTGACAGTTCCCAAAATTGAACTCGAAAATAAGGAATTATTTTTATCGGTTGTCAAAGCCAGCTTCCTGAATCGACGAAAAACTCTGATCAATGGTCTATCCATGAATACCCCATTTGATAAAGAGGTTCTGCTAGAGGTTCTGGAGGTCTGTCATATATCGCCTGGGATCCGGGGGGAAACTCTTACCGGATCAGATTTTGGTCGAATCGCCAATGAATTGAACAATCGGGTTGACAAATTGGTTGAACCCATCGCACAGAAGGAATAATGTTTTTAAGGAGAGAAAAATGATTGAATTAAAGGATGTAACCCTTAAATATTCAAGTGCTAAAGGTATTTTTAACTTGAATTTGAATGTTGAAAAAGGCGAGGCTTTTGGATATGTGGGACCTGACGATGCCGGCAAAACAACCACTATTCGGATGCTGATGGGATTGATTCGGGCAGGGCGCGGTAAAGCGACCATCGATGGATTAAACTGTTTTTCCAGGGCTTCAGCCATTCAGAAGCATCTCGGATATGTACCCGAAGATGTAGTTCTTTTTGAAAATATGCGGGTGAAAGAATACCTGAATTTTATGACTCAGATGCGAGGGATGTTCGGACTGAAAGATACCCGACTCAAAGATTCACTGATCGAACGATTTGAGGTGGAAACCCGGGGGAAAATCGAAAATATGTCATCTGGCCTAAAAAAAAGACTGGCCATTGTAACCGCCCTGATGCATGATCCCCAAACCCTGGTGCTGGATGAACCCACAAGCGGATTGGATCCCCTGATGCAGTCCCGGTTTTTAGACCTCATTCTGGAAGAAAAACGCCGGGGAAAGACCGTGCTGCTTTCAACTCATAAATTTGAAGAAGTGGAACGAACCTGCGATCGGGTGGGGGTTCTAAATAAAGGTCATCTGGTGGAAAATATGGATATTGTCAGTCTCCGGGCCGAAGAAACCAAGGCCTATCTGGTTAAATTTGCAGCACCACCAAATCTGGAGCAAATTAAAAAATATGGCTTCGGCTATCAGCAGTTTTCACAGAGTGACTACGAAATTTTTTCTCCTGGTGATCGAATTGACGTCCTGATGAAGGTTTTATCACATGAAAAGGTCTTAGTGTTTAATTCAAAAAATCAATCTCTGGAAGAAATTTTCCCGCAACATTATCAGATGGAAATACAATATAATGAGACCAAAAAAGAAGTGAAAAATTCAGAAGAAAAAACTAAAGAAGTGAAACAAAATGAGGAAAAACCGAAATCTTTTCCAAAAAAAGAAGTGAAGCATAAAGCCCTGCCCGATCAGGAGGAAAAAGTTAGAGAGGTGAAAAAAGCATGAGTATTCCATTGTTTCTAAAAAATATTAAAAACAATACCCTGCTGCTGCTTGTTTTTGCCGCGTTGATGTCGATTTATCTGGCAGTTATCATTTATATTTATGATCCTAGCGGGGTTGGGGCAATGGTTGATATGATGTCCATCTTACCGGCAACGCTGGTTAATGCCATGGGCTTCGGCACCATCGACAGCGGTTTGACCGGATTCATTGCCAGTATGTTCTATGGATTTCTGATTTATCTATTTCCTATGGTTTACTGCATTATTCTGGCCAACCGACTGGTGGCCAAGTGGGTTTATGAAGGTTCCTTTACCAGTTTGCTGTGTACCCCAAACAGCCGGATTAAAATCATTGTGACTCAGGGCATTTATCTGCTGGCTTCCATTGCGGTTTTATTTGCGATACTCTTTTTAGTCGGCTATGGAATGAGTGAACAGTTTTTTCCGGGAATGCTGGAAGTCAAAGTGTTTTTAAAACTGAATTTAGGGGCCTGTCTGATGACCATGACGATCAGCATGTTCTGTTTTTTCTTTTCCTGTGTATTTAATAGCACCAAGCCGGCATTGTTCTTTGGCGCCCTGATTCCAATTGGATTCTTTATCTTAAATATCTTAAGCAAGTTGTCTGAACGGACAGCCTTTTTGGGAAAATTCTCACTGTATAATGCTTTTGACGGTCTGGCCATTGTTAATGGGCAGGCTAATATCACCCTGATTATCGGCGGTTTTGCCATCTTTATTGGGGTCCTGTTTGTGGCTTCCATCGGGGTATTCAGTCTGAAACGTTTGCCCGTTTAAATCTTAAAAGTCAGATTGGCTGGTTTGAAAGCAAACCAGTTATTCAGTAAGCATCATGCTCCCAAAAAAGCCAGCATCATCTCGGGTCCGGACCCTTAGATGATGCTGGCTTTTTTTATTGTATTTATTCGATGGTGTTTCGCAGGATGCCAATTTTTTCGATTTCTGCTTCAATCTGATCTCCGTGTTTCAGAAATTGTGGAGGATCCAGAGCAAAGCCCACACCGGCAGGGGTTCCGGTGAGAATGATATCGCCTGGCAGCAGGGTCATCCCCTGGGACAGGTCACTGATAATGGAGGGGATATCAAAAATCATCTGACCCGTGTTGGAGTGCTGACGCACCTCGCCGTTCACCCGACAGGTGATGTTCAGGTCAAATGGGATCTTTAAATCGTTTTTGTGCAGGATTCGGGGACCCAGGGGACAAAAGGTATCCAGGGATTTGCCCTTGTACCATTGAGAATGCTTTTTCTGGAGATCCCGGGCGGTAATGTCGTTGGCAATGGTGTATCCAAAAATATAATCTTCAGCTTCTTCTTTGGAAATATCAGTACCTTCTTTACCGACGACAATGGCTAGTTCCACTTCATAGTCGATCTGCTTGGTAGCTTTGGCATGGGATAAGATTACCGTATCCGGCCCTGTCACCGAGGTTGGCAACTTAGAAAAATAAATCGGACTTTCCGGTACGTCTCCTAAGGAGGGGATGTTTTTAATTTCCCTGGCGTGATCAGCATAGTTTTTTCCCAGACAAAAAATATTTCTTGGGGGTTTGGGAATCGGCGCCAGCAGCTTGACCAGACCGAGATTGATCCCCAGATTCTGATGCTCAATCATGATTTTCTTGATGTCCGCCAGCAGTTCATCCGTGGCCATGGGAATAAAGTCGATCAGACGCTCCGGAAATTTGAGACCCATTAGCTTGCCGATAGTCGTTATCGGTAAAACCTTTGTTTCATCAGCGGTCAGAATGCCGCCTTCACTAAATGCATTATATTGATATGTTACGAAATACATAGATCCCTCCCTTTTTATTCTTATCATACCATTGTCTGCTTCGAAATTCCAGTCAAATCATTGATTAGACGTTCATTGATCTGAAAGACCAAATATTATCTTAAGATAACGGTTTCTTTTAATCAAAGTTCATTGACAATTTTGGCTAATTAAATTATGATTATTGTAATTAAGTATGCAGGCTTTGCAAAGCGAGGCATAAAGGTGCAAAAGGAACGATACATATAATGAGGGAAAATGCCTGTTAGAAGTATGCCGCTATTTTTATAAAGCGGCTTGTTTTTTGCCCATAATTGTGTTTATCATAGGAGGAACATTATGTTAAAAGGAAGACATTTAATCGAGCCTGGAGACTTTCAACTAAACGAAATTGAATCGATTATGCAGCTGGCTGATAATATTATTGCAGACCCCGAGGGTTATTCTTTGGTTTGCAAGGGAAAAT
>NZ_JBGSHG010000039.1:0-27368 GCF_041752335.1 Acetobacterium sp.
ATTTCCATCTCGTAAGCCTCCCCTTTGAAATAAAGTCACATGTCTAATTCTAGGTATATACTAACACAAATTCAACTATATTAAAACAAAAACCTTAAATATTTTCCATTCTTATTATTTTCAAAAAGGGTTTAAAAAAAACAAAAATATTCTTTCGTTTAAGGTCCTGTTTATTCCTTCACATTGTGTTATTAGACGCTGTGCTTATTTCAGTTCTCGGCTTTCAGAATGCAGGGAAACCAGCAATCCGGCTTCCAGGTTTTCGTCATCCATCAAGATCAGCGGAGTGAAATGTTCAACCAGTTTTTCCGCCGGGGATCGGGTTACAAAAATAACACAGATTCCCATCACCTCGGCACCAACCTCTTCCATCAGATTAGTCATTCCTTTGGCGGTTCCGCCACCCTTCATGAAATCATCAATCACCAGTACTTTTTTGTCTTTCAGATCAATCCGTCGGCTCAGGTACATAGTCTTAATTTTATTGGATGACCCGGAAATATAGTTGACACTGGTCGTTGCCCCCTCAGTTACCCGGTTGGAACGACGGATCAATCCCATCGGGACATTCAAATAGTGGGCTGTTTCCATGGCGGCAGGGATTCCCTTGGTTTCGGTGGTGATGACATACTCAATCCCCATTTCGCCATATTTTGAGGCAATAATTCGGCCAATATTTTTAGAATAACGGGGATTTGAGAGGATATCGCTGTAATAGACAAAACCGCCCTGAATTTTTCGGGCCGGTGACCGAAGCTGATCGGCAATTTCTTTGAGGATAACTAACTCTTCTTCCCTGGTAACCTGAGGATGATAGACCACCCCTCCGGATGCCC
Organism: Acetobacterium sp.; assembly: GCF_041752335.1. Classification (GTDB taxonomy): domain Bacteria; phylum Bacillota; class Clostridia; order Eubacteriales; family Eubacteriaceae; genus Acetobacterium. The sequence continues at coordinate 837 of NZ_JBGSHG010000039.1, forward strand.
CGGAATAGGTTTCGACATAGCCGGTACCGGTCAGTTCAATGGCGTTTTTGACAATGGCCACATCTTCGCATACGCTTGATTTTCCAGCTTCCAGTAAATCGGTAAAATAATTATAGCTGAATACCTCGTTGGGATGGTCTGACAGTATTTTTGTGATAACACTGATTCTTTCATTCTTTTTCATTTTCCACCTATGATGTGATTCGATAAAATCCGAACATTATTCTCAATAGCTATAATATTATTCATATTTCAATGAAAGCGCAAGTTTTTTTTAATCTTTACTCAATGGAAACACCTGTGTTATAATTCGGTTTAAAGTGTTTTCCCCGATTTTGAATGGTATTTTGATTATTTCATGCATATTCTTATCCAGCAAACAAACACTTTTTAATGAAACATTAAGAAATAATTAAGATTTTATTACCAATAAAGGAGCTGATTATTTGAAAGCACAACTAGAAAACAAATTCAACCGACCCATCAATAAATTATTCTTCATTGGAATTGGCGGCAGCAGCATGAGTGGCCTGGCTACGATGTCTCTATCCCAAGGTTTCTCCATTGAAGGTTCTGATATGATTGCTTCATCCTACACCGAAAAATTGGAATGTCTGGGCATCAAGGTTCATATCGGCCACGACTATAAAAACATTCCTGCCGACACCGATTGTGTTGTTTATTCTGCTGCCATTCATGATGATAATCCGGACATGGTTAAAGCCACCGACTTGAATCTTCCCAAAATCGAACGTTCGAGTTTTCTGGGTCTTTTTTCCCATATCTTTGATAAAACCATTGCGGTTTCCGGAACCCATGGCAAAACCACAACCTCATCCATGGTTGCCTGTCTGCTCCAGCATGCCGATCTACGGCCTAGCCTGAGTATTGGCGGCAAGCTTGATGAATTCGGCGGCAATGCCATTATTGACGGAAAAGAGTTCTTTGTCGTGGAGGCCTGTGAATATGTCGACAGTTTCCTGACAACTTCCCATTCGATCGGGATTATCACCAATATCGAAGAAGATCATCTGGATTATTTTACAGGTGGCTTAAAACAGATCAAGGAGTCTTTTACCAACTTTGGAAAAATCCTGCCTGCTGATGGCTTGATGATTGCCTATGGCGATTCTCAGGATGTTCTGGATGTGGTAGCTGATTTAGCCTGTCCGGTGACTACCTATGGCTTAAATAAAACCAATGACTGGTATCCCGCCAATATTGTTTATGATAAGGTTGGTAAACCCAGTTTTGATGTCTATAAAAAAGGTGAATTTTATGGTCATTATCAATTGATTATTCCCGGCGAACATAATGTACTTAACTCTCTTTCGGCCATTATCTGTGGCGACTTCCTTTGTATCCCGGTGGCAACATCCATCACTGGCATGGCAAAATTCAGCGGTGCCAAACGCCGTTTCGAATTCCGGGGTGAGGTCAACGGGATCAACGTTTATGAAGATTATGCCCATCACCCCACCGAATTAAAGGTGGTCGTGGATGCCTGTCTCAATTATGAGCATCATAAACTCTGGGTTGTTTTTCAACCCCATACCTATTCCCGGACCTTCTTTTTCTTTGATGATTTTGTGGACGCCTTTGCCAAAGCTGACTACGTCATTCTCAACGATATCTACTCGGATCGGGAAGGCAATGACTGGAATATTTATTCCGAAGATTTGCAAAAAGCTATTGAAGCAAAATACGGCATCCCAACGGTTACCATTTCGGCCTTTGCGGATATTGTCAAGCATCTGACTGACCATTTATGCCCGAACGATCTGGTTCTCGTGGCCGGTTCCCAAACCATCAATCATGTCGCTTTCGATCTGGTGGATAAGTTAAAAGAGATTCATAAATCTTGACATTTTTTCCCAAGAGGAGTATTCTAAAGATAGAAATAATTTTACTTTAGGAGGCTTATATGGAACAGTATAACAATAAGGCCATTGCTTCCCTTGTATTGGGAATCGTATCCTTGGTTAGTATCGTTTGGAGCTACTTCACCATTATTGGTATTATCTGTGCAATTGTTGGTTTGATCTTTGCCATCCAGATCCGCAAAGCCGGTGAATTGGAAGGGTTTAAACCGAATAGCATGGCGACTGCCGGTTTGGTGCTTAATATCATTGGTCTTGCCTTGTGTGCAATTGTCCTGATCGCTTGTGTTGCCTGTGTCGGACTATTGGGCACCGCAGCGATGTTCAGTTGATTCAAGTGTTTAAAATAGACGACTCCCATCGTCTATTTTTTTTACCCGAAGTCAAAATACAGTCAACTTTCTGCTAACCTTCATTTTATTATTAATGAACAGCCAGCCTTTGACTATCAGTCAGAAAAGGAGTCTTATGCATCCCATTATTCATATTTTTAATTACGCAATCCCAACTTTTGGAATCATGTTCCTCATTGGAATCGGATGCGGATTTCTCCTGGCCATTCCAGCCGCAAAGAAATATCAAATTACCACCATGGACGCCATGTTTTTTGGTCTCTTTGGAATCATCGGCGGCATCACTGGTGCTAAGCTGCTTTATATTATCGTCGATTTGCCCAATCTGATCGCCAGCCCTGAAACTGCCCTGATTCGCCTTGCCACCGGCGGTGCGATTTTCTATGGCGGACTGATCGGCGGGATCCTGGGGGGCTATCTTTACACTCATGTTTATCGTCTCGATGCAATCCACTTTTTCGATATCGCGGTCCCCTGCTTAGCCCTGGCCCAGGCTTTTGGCCGGATTGGCTGTTTTTTCAATGGCTGTTGTTATGGTATTCCCTATGAGGGGCCCGGAGCTGTTCATTATCCGGTTGGTGCCTATCCGCCATCCGGGATCGGTCTTTTTCCTGCTCAGTTATCTGAATCAGCCTTTCTTTTTGTGCTCACCCTGCTTCTGATGGCCGTGTTGTGGAAAAGCAGAACTCCTGGTTTTACCACCGGATTCTACTTAGTCGCCTCGGGACTCTTTCGCTTTATCAATGAGTTTTTTCGCGCAGACCCCCGCGGCGCCATCGGATTTCTCTCCATCTCGCAATTCATCAGCCTGATAATCATTGCTTTGGGGATCCTGTTTATCCTGAGAATCCCCCAGCTGGTCTATGAAAAACACTTGAAAAATTAGTTATTTGAATGACTTTAGGGTATAATTAGGGTATTAGATTTTTAAGGAGGTTTTGTTATGCATATGTATGATGATTATCTGGGGGATATTTCTTCCCAGCCTGACAGTTTTATGGCAATCATGCCGGTTATTATGTCAGTTCTTGGTATTATTTTAGTCATTAGTCTTGTGATCGGTGTAATTTGCTATGTTTTTAATGCCCTTGGTCTTTACGCCATGGCAAAGAACCGAAATATTGATAACCCCTGGCTAGCCTGGATTCCCTTAGCCAGCCGCTATCTGATGGGTGAACTGATCAACGATGATGTTTCCATCAGCACCTGGCATATTCCCTATGCGAAGCTTTTTCTGCCGCTGATGGGTCTGGCCTTAACCGTTGTCATGACGATGCTGGGATTTATTCCCTATCTTGGCGCCTTTATGGGGGTTTTGTTATCACTGGCACTGAGTTTCTACTATTACACCGCGCAATTCTGGCTTTACAGTATTTATGATCAGGATCACCGGGTACTTTATCTGGTCCTCAGTATTATTTTCCCTTTCCTGGGTCCGATTTTTGTATTTATGATCCGCAATCGGGATGCCTATGATGAACGTCATCCGGAAGGAGTTATTGATGAGGCCTACGATTCCAAATCAATCCTGGCACTGTCACTGGGGATCTTCTCAATTGTCAGCTTTATCACATTGATGGGTAGTGGTCTGGTCACCGGTGCGGTAGGTCTTATTTTCGGGATGCTTGCCATGAAGGAACGAAAACTTCAGGGTCTGCCCACCGGCATGGCAATGGCTGGTCTGATTTGTTCGATCATCGGAATGGCCTTTACGGTGCTGATGATCTTTGCCTGCGTCGCCTGCATCGGTTTAGGCGGCATGGGAATGCTGGGTGGTCTGATGAACAACATGTACTACTAATTCGTTTAAACGATTCTTTAAATAACATTTCTTATATAACAGAGAGGTGAACATTAAATGTCGCAGCAACAGTACGGCCTGGTTCTTAGTGGCGGCGGTGCCAAAGGTGCCTTTGAAATGGGTGTATGGAAGGCCCTCCGAGAATGTAATTACTCCCTGGGGGCCGTTATCGGAACCTCGGTCGGGGCGCTGAACGCCGCCATGATTGCCCAGGATGATTATGAAATTGCCATGGAGTTCTGGTCCAATCTGACCATTAACCAGGTTCTTGATTTAAATCAAAAAATGACCAACACCTATGTGGAGCAGTGGTCAAAAGAAAATTTTGATGTTTTCAGAAATGGTTTTTTAACGTCTCTCTTTTCCGATGGCTTGGATATTTCACCGCTGCGCCAGAATCTGACCCAGTTGGTCTCTGAAGAAACCATCCGCAATTCATCGATTCGGTTCGGACTGGTAACCGTTGATATCACCAGCCTGAAACCACGTCAGCTGATGATTGAAGATATTCCCGAAGGCCAGCTGATTGACTATTTACTGGCCAGTGCTGCCCTGCCCATTTTTCAGAAACAGGAAATCGATGGTAAAACCTATCTTGATGGGGGATTCTTTGATAATGTTCCGATTAATTTTATGCTGGAACAGAATTTCAACAAGATTATTTCCGTGGAATTCCCTGCTCCCGGGATGCGAAAATGGGTGCGGGATAAAAATGCCGAAATCATTACTGTCAGTAATTCAGAGTATCTTGGCGGGATTTTAAATTTCGATTCCCGACAAATCGAACAGAATATTCAATTAGGTTATCTCGATGCTCTGAAAGTATTTGGAATCCTGGATGGCAAGTATTTTTATCTAAACGCCCAAAAAAGCAATGCTTTTTTCAGGAAATTCATTAACACTTTGGGTCTGCCGCTATCAAACCAGAAACAGTTGCAAAAAATGCTGGCGCTTCTTAACCTACCGGCCGATGCCAGTCAAAACGATATTTTAAGAGCGTTAGAAAATCTATTGAAGAAAACATCTTTTAAAAATCAGCCACTTGCTCTTGCGATGCTGGAAATTGCCGGGAAAAACATGGGGGTATCCCGATTGGAAAACTATTCCGTTGATTTTTTCATTCAGGCCATTCTCAAAGAGTTGAATCGTCTTTTGGATGAAAACCTCTCCCTATTGGACAATCCTAAAATCATCGGAACTTTTTTAACTCCAACCAACAGCAGTTTTCTGCGGTATAATTTCATCACCTTTTACATCGTATTTTTGAGTATCCGGGGTGATCTCAGTCCGGAGCGGATGTCGACCTTTTTAAGCAAATTTTCGCCGGATATTGCGCTCTCAATGATTACTGTTTTTTATATTCATGAAATAATCAACCACTAAAAAAAAGAGCTTAAGCTCTTTTTTTATAGTCCACAACACTTTTTGTATTTTTTGCCGGATCCGCATGGACATGGATCGTTTCGGCCCACCTTCACTTCATTCACTACGGTTTTTGATCGCTTGTAATCTTTTTCGAGCTCAATCCGTTCGTCCTCCGTGAAGAAATTATCCCATTCTTCCAGGGTATAAAGCCATTCTGCCGGAACTGCCAGCATATTCTTATAAAGCTTGGCAAAATCGATTTCCAGCTTGATTTCAGATTCCAATTCAATGTTTTCAAGATCAATGGGTGCCATCAGACTATCGCTGATGCCGTCCAGAAAACCCATGTATTGAGGCGGAACCATCTTGCTTTCTTTAACCAGATCTTCTACCTTACCGGAAATGGTGGTGATTTTTTCACCGAGAATTTTCTGGTATAGGACTTTTTCATCAGCACAGTATTTTTCCCAAAATGCATTTTGTTCTTCCTGGGTGTTGCAATTCTCTTCTATGTAGTTTTTCCACGCATCGTATAAGCTCATTCAATTTCTCCTCATAGTAATCTAGTTTTATTATATCCCAAAACTACCGGGAGTGAAACCATTTTCTTATCAACCCCTTAAATTACTTCACCAGTTCAATGGTAATGGGATTTACAAAGGGCGGTTCGCTCATCCCGACCTGATTTTTTATGGTCATTTTAACAGTCTGGCCCTTCTCTGGCACAAAACCCAGACTGTCAAAGCCCTGCATGTTAACCCGGGCCTGATCAAAATTCTCATTATCCAACACCGTCACCAGCAGTTCTGTGTCACTGACTTCGTCGATGGTTGCGGTAAAGCCGACGCTATCGGCCATCTCATCCGTAGTTGCCTTGGAACTGCTGTTACAGCCCACAAATAATCCCATTACCAACATCACCACGACTGCCAAACCAATTCTTCTTTTCATTTTCTCCTCCTAAAATCTTTTTTTCTTTATTTATGTGATTTTTTTCTATCTCAACAGCACCGGGCTGATCGAATTTAAGTTAAAGCTCTTGTTGATTATAATCGCATTACAGTTTACAATGATTGTATGATAAAAACATGCTGAAAGGAATATTAAATTGAAAAACAACAAACCAGATCAGATCCAAATAAAAAACAGTAAGCATCGACCAGATGAGGAATTGGTCTCGGTCTTTATAAAATATTTGAGTTTTGCTTTAATTGGCGGGATTATCCTAAATGTGATCTTAGATCTTTTTCTGTTGCCCATTTTGGGGTCCAACCCATTTTTAAGTATCTTGTTCACAATTATACCCAGTTTTTTAGTATTTATTATAATATCCCAGTTAATTCGCAAAAAATTAAGCTATCTGAAAACGCTCCAAAAAGGATCCGAACGTGTCGCCGCTGAAAACTTTGAATCCTATATTCCGCTCCAGGGGAATAACGAACTCACTGATATTGCCAATAACATGAATCTGATTCACGATTTATATGAGGCTAAAAACAAGGCTGAATCCCTTGCCAAGATGGAAAATCATCATATTATCACCTCTGTTTCCAATGAAATCCATGCCCCCTTATCGGGAATCATCGGCTATCTTGAACGGATCCAAAACCCCGATGAAAATGACTTTTCCAAAAAGGAAGCTTACTTGAAGATCTCCCTAAAAAAAGCTTATCAGGTCATCGGTTTTATTGACGATCTTTTTGAACATGCCTTTACCGATAACGGCAAGGGCTACTACCAATTTAAGGTTTATAATGGAAAACCCCTGATTCATCAGCTTCTGAATTCTTCCACCCAGGCTTTGAAAGAAGCCGGCTATGATGTTGTTCAGGAAAACTGCATCGAACGGGACTTCTCCCTGTGGGTTGATTTAGAACAGCTGCAACGAATTTTTGACTATCTGACTGCCAATATTATTAAGTACGCCGACCCCGACAAGCCCATCGATTTTGGCCTGATCCTCAATAAGAACGAACTCTGTATTATTCTGCGTAATAAAACGATAAATAACCCCGATGCCGCTGGCAAAAAGGTCATCGATGCTGAGGGTTCCAGTCTGGACTCCTGCCGCAAAATTATCACCCGCCATCAGGGACGGATCGACTATTATCAGCTGAACCAGCTGTTTAAGGTTGAACTGACTCTGCCCATTCATCAATAGACATTCAAACGATTTAAGACTCCAATATGGGGTCTTTTTTTATTGTCAAAAAATCTTAAGAATTTGAGTAACCTGATCTTCATAATTAACGCTTATACTTAAACCATCTTAATAAACAAAAGCATGTTGGCGATTGGCGAAACTGCTGCGAACTTCGCTGCCGATTTGCGCTAAACACTAAGCAAAATTAAATAAAGTGCTTGACAATCACCGCAACTCGTATTATTGTATTAATTGCTTAATACAATAATACGAGTTGCGACAGCAAGTAACTATATTTTTAAATCCAAAACCAAAGCGAAATAAAAGGAGAAGTTATGAAGAAAAAAGGAATTATTTTATGTGTTGTGCTTGGGGTATCCCTATTGGTTGGCGGGGGTGCCTATGTTTATGCGAATTCCCAGCCCGCGCCGGCGGTTGCTGTTAAAACCGCCCCGCTTTCAAAGGCAACCCTGCAAAACACAATTTCAGCCACTGGTGTAATTGAAAGCTATACCAAGGTCAAAATCAGCGACACCAGCAATGATAACATCGAAAAAATTTATGTTTCGGTTGGTCAATGGGTGGCCAAAGACGATTGGTTATGTCAGCTCTACAATAAAGCCGATGACAGCTACAGCTATGTCAAGGCCACCACCAACGGAACCATCACGGCGATGAATGCCGTCAAAGGAAACCCCGCCAATGGCGAGCTTTTTACCATCGAAGATACCAACGACCTTAAAGTCCGGGGTAAGGTTAAAGAAGCTGATTTGAATCATATTCACGAAAATATGCCGGTGCTGGTAAAATCTGACGCCACCGGGGATAAGGTATTCCCAGGTAACCTGACTAAAATCGCTCCGACAGCAATTAAAACCGAAGCAACTGCCAATTCAGCTTCAACCGCCACCAAGGCCGAATTCGAAGTTGAAATTGATCTTCCCGCCGATTCCACCGGATTAAAAATCGGGATGACCAGCCGCTTAAGCATTGTCAGTGAAGAGCGCGCCGATGTCTTCTGTGTTCCCTTTGAGGCGCTGGTGATGGATGATTCCGGTCAGTCTTGTATTTATGTGGCCAAAGAAAATCCCGTCGAACAGGGCTCCTATACGGTCGAATCGATTCCGGTAACCACGGGTCTGGAAACCGATTCGCTGATTGAAATCGCCGGCGAGCAGCTCAGTGATGGGCTGGCCATTATTTCTCAACCGCAAACCGTTTCGCCGGGAATGGTGGTTTCTGTGGAAGCCGGGGCATAAGTGATGCGAAATAAAATTATCGAAATGAGGGGGATCGTTAAATCCTATTATTTGGGAACCCCCAACGAACTGGAAATTCTCCACGGGATTGATTTGGACGTTTACGAAGGCGAGTTTTTATCGATTGTCGGCGCTTCCGGTTCCGGCAAATCTACCCTGATGAATATCCTGGGGGCCCTGGATCGCCCCACTAAAGGTCATTATTATCTCGATCATTTGCCGATGGAAAATGTCCGGGATGACGGTTTATCGCAAATCCGCAATAAAAAAATCGGCTTTGTCTTCCAAACCTTTAATCTGATTCCCCGTTCGACGGCCTTAAAAAATGTCGCCTTACCGATGCTTTACGGCGGGATACCCCGCAGCGAACGATCGCGGCGAGCCGCTGAATTGCTCCAATTAGTGGAGATGAGCGGTCGTTCCCATCACCGCCCCAATGAATTATCCGGCGGCCAAAAACAGCGGGTCGCGATTGCCCGGGCGATGGCCAACGATCCGGCCATCATTTTGGCCGATGAACCCACCGGCGCCCTGGACACCCATACCGGTCGCCTGGTTATGGATATCTTTCACCGGCTTCATCAGGAACAGGGCAAAACCATTATTCTGATTACCCATAATGCCGAACTGGCTGAAGAAACCGAACGAACCATCCGGCTTCGGGATGGTTCCATTGTCGATAACCGCATGAATGGTCATTATCAATTGGAGGGCTGTTATGAATCTGTTTGAAAATATCCGGCTGGCCCTGGAGGGCTTGCGGGCCAATAAGATGCGGGCCCTGTTAACAATGCTGGGCATTATCATTGGGATAGCTTCGGTGATGGCCATCTCCACCCTGGGTTCCGCCATGACTGGCTCGGTCACCAAAACCATGGATAAAATCGGCGGCAAAAATATTATGGTTTCCCTGTCGCCCAAAAATTATGATACCCAGTCGACCCTTCAGGAAGAAGATCTGATTACCCAGGAAGAACTTGATGCTTTTAGAAACACCTATGCCGATCAGATCAAGGCCATCAGCTTTTCCACCGGGATGGGGTCGGGCCAGCTTAACAGCGGCTTCATTCATAAAGATGTCAGCATCACCGGAGCCAGCCCTGATTATGGTCTGGTCAACAATGTCAATCTGGTTCAGGGCCGCTTTATCAGCGACCGGGATATGGATGGGACCCGGAATGTCATCATCATCGATACCACCCTGAGAAACAATCTGGTCGGCGTCGACGGTGATGTCATCGGCAAGGAAATCCAGGTCGATACCAAGTCCACCAATGAGACCTACACCGTGATCGGCGTCTACGAAAAAATGGTGATCGATAACCCCTTATTCTATATGGGTGACGATACCCGGATTGAATGCTTTATTCCCATCACCACGGCCAAATCCCTGAATCCGGATACGACCAATCAAAATGGCTATGAAAATTTTACCATCATGGCCACTTCCAATACCGATTCGGCGGCTTTCGCTCAGACTACCAAGGATTTTTTTGTTAAGGGGTTGGGTTCATTATCAGACTTTACCATTCAGGCTGAAAGTCTGGAAGCCATTGCCAGTGAGGCCACCGGCATGCTCGCCACCTTATCCCTGGGAATCTCCGTTATTGCCGGAATTTCATTGCTAGTCGGCGGGATTGGCGTGATGAACATTATGCTGGTGTCGGTCACCGAACGAACCAAGGAAATCGGTATCCGCAAGGCTCTGGGGGCCCGTAATTCGGCGATTCGCAGTCAGTTTATCATTGAGGCCATTATTATCTGCCTGATCGGCGGAATCATCGGCGTCGGACTTGGCTCGGCTCTGGGAATAATGGGCAGCACCCTGATGAAATTCCCGACGAATCCACCATTTTTACCGATGATCATTGCCCTTTGCTTCTCCATGGCCATCGGCGTCTTCTTTGGCTTTTATCCAGCCAATAAGGCCGCCAAACTGGATCCGATTGATGCGCTGCGATATGAGTAACTGCACTACTTTATCTTCATTAAAAATTTTTGAAAATTTAAAAGCTTCATCCAAAGCTCATTTTTGAGTGATGGATGAAGCTTTTAAAAGTTAAGGAGCCTGGCTACTAAAGCAATAGCGCCTGCCATCTCTTATGGTCTCCAATCGATGGCATCCGGCAAACCGGCTTTGGCGGCTTTGTTTATCCAGCGTCGGCCTTCTTCCTGATTTGGCGACGTACCGATGCCACCAAACAAGAGTCGGCCGGCACTAAACATCCCGCACTTGTCACCCAGTTCTGCGGACTTGCGATACCAGCTAAACGCCTGTTTTTCATCCTTTTCCACCCCATACCCGTTTTCATAGGCGTCGCCGATATTGTGCATGGCGGTGGCATGGCCTTGAGCTGCGGCCTGGGTAAACAGCTTAAATGCCGTTTTGTAATTTTGCTTGACACCGCGCCCGTGGTGGTAGTAAAAGCCCAGTTTAAGCTGGGCATCGCTGTGGCCCTGCCGGGCTGCTTCTTTAAACCAGCGGGCCGCCTTTTTAAAATCAGGCGGTGTGACATCATAGCCATAAATATAGCCCAGCATATACTGGCTGTGGCACGAGTCTTTTTTCGCCGCCTGGTGATAGAACTGCAGCGCTTTTTGCCTATTTTGCGGGGTACCATAGCCCCAGTAATGACAGTAAGCCGCCCATTCCCAGCCGCCGCTATTATCCGCCAGCGCTGCCTGGCTAAAATACTGAAAAGCCTTTTGCTGATCCGGTGGGATCGCGCCCACGCCGTGTAAATGCATGGTTCCCAGTCGTATGAGCGCATCAGTCTGCCCCAATATTGCCGATTTTTCAAAATAGCTGACCGCTTTCTCAAAATTACATAATGTCTCATCATAGCCGTAAATCATGCCCATCATGTAATAACTGTTATAAAGACCATGCTTGGCCGCTTTTTCATAGCAACTCAAGGCTTCTTGCCTGTTTTGCGGCGCCCCTTTACCCTCATACAAACAGTAACCCACCAATTCCCAACCGCTGGAGACATCTTTCTCGGCGGCCTGGCGATAATACCGAAAAGCCTTTTCCTGATCCGGTACCAAGTCACCCGCACCATCAAAGTACAAATTCCCGAGCTCAACCAGTGCCTCATCATCCCCCGCAGCAGCTGCCAGCTCCAGGCTTTTTACGGCTAAGTCCGGATCTATCTCTGTTTCTTCTGACTTGTACAATGCGATGCCCAAACCAGTAATTAGTTTCGCAGAGCCATTTTGGGCCGCCAGCGATAAATAATGAAGTGCTTTCTCGGCATCTTTGGGCATGCTTTTTCCATTGATCAAGCATTCAGCCAACGTGATCTGTGCGCTGCCGATCCCCTTGTCGGCAAGCTCAGTGAGAATTGACAGGCCTTTTTCGCTATTCTGCGGGGTGGCATGACCTTCTAGATATCTTAGTGCGACACTGATAAGTGGGTCGTATTCGCCATACTCGACCGCCTTTTTCGCCCAGACTGCGTTGATATCAATCCCATATCCGCTTCTCTGTGCAAGCTCAAAAATGGCGGCCTGGCATCCTTTTTTTGCTGCCTTTTCAATCCAGCTGATGGCTTTCTCACTGTCAATCTTCACACCAAGACCGGCCGTATATAGCCATCCCAGCAGATACTCTGCATATCCTTTTGGCTCCGGCATCCTGAACTCGCCTTCATCGCAGTATTCTTCAGTATGAGGAAATTCCACCGGCATCCATCCCGGCCAGTATCCCGCATCTGCGTCTTCTTTTTGTACGGCCAGTGTAAGCAAACGATAGGCCTCGCCATAATCTGCTAGCCCATCGTTCCCATCAAGATACAGCGAGGCGGCGGCAGTTTGGGCGGGTGCGTAGCCATGGTCCGCAGCACGAAGATACCATAAAAGCGCCTTTTCTTCGTCCCTATCGACACCAAGCGCATGTTCATAAAGTACCCCCAGCAGATATTCCGCCTGCGGGTTGGCGCTCCTGACGGCAACCTCAAGCTCCTGTCGCGCATCTTCGTATTGGTATTTTAAAAGACTGTCTTTTGCAAGCTCAAGATAAGCTTCGCTTTCAATCGTGAGTTCGATTTCGCCAGAGGGCAGTTGGTTCCAATTTTTCATTGCTTCGTTCCTTTGGTATTCTGATGGAATAATATTATTTCTTTTCTATCGGCCGGATCCGTCACTTACCGACCTACCTGCTTATGCCGCAGCGCCCCAGACAGCATTATAAAATTGTGCACATTTCCATCTATGACCCGTTTCTGACTGTCTGATATTCTTTTCTTGTTTACAGACAATTTATGCTCAGATATTTGTTATTCATTCCCCGATAAATTCCTGTCATAATCAAAAACAAGTAACGGAAAGGTCTTAGCTTTGCCTAAATACTTTTCATTATTGCATAGAGCCTTCGGGTGGTATTCACATTTCGCACTGTCATTTTTTTATAGAGATCCGTGCCGACAATTTTGGTCAAACTGCTGCGAGTGACATTTTTTCTCTCGACCGACCAGATAATTGCACCAGTGGCCGGTAAGGCGGTATCAATACCAGGTTTGACGGTCAACTTTTCCATCACTGCAGCTTCGTCCAATCCGCTTTCCAAAAACAACACATCACATTTCATGGTATCGTCATTTTTCCATTCATCAGGTAAGGTTTCCATCAAGCTTTCAAAATCATTCAGACTGCGAATTAATACCGAAATGTCCAGATCATATTCAAGATAAATTTCCTGACGCAATTTCTTTTCCAACACATCTTTGGTCTGGTGACCGACAAAAACCACATTGCCGGAATTAATATAAGTCACCACCGACTCCAGACCTAACCGGAGAAAGGTTTCCTTCAAATGTTTCATCCCGATTTTGTTTTTTCCGCCCACATTGATACCTCGTAATAAAGCAACATACACCATAATAGCACCTCCTATTCAAATTAGTCAGTCTGACTACTGGATGCTCAATCATTCGACTGGTAAAGCGTTGCTAAACCATCGATGGTCTTTAACTGCAGCAGCCTGGATGCTCTCCTGAATTTACTGTTCTCATTTGATTTACAAAATATACAACGAAAAATGTGATGTTCAATACATTTTATACCACGATGTTGCGCAGTGTCTACACACTGTGAATTCCCTCTTCAATACTATTCCTTTTTTCGTTTCATACAACGTATCCGCACCTTCATGTCCGGATTTACCTGCCGCGATTCGGTGATTTTCTGTAAGGCTTTATTGTAGGTAAAATCGTCCAGATCATTGGCCTTCAGATAAATCATCGTCATTTCCGGGAAAATTGTAAAACTGCTGGTAATCGCCCAGGCAACCGCCATCTTCACATAATAGTTGTCGCAGTCAATGTCATTAAAATTTCGAAACATCGGCTCCAGATAACGGTCTTCGAGGTAATAACAAATAAACATCACCACCCCGAAACGGATCTCATAAACTTCCTTGGACTGGAGATAGGGTTGTAAAAACTGCCATACCTCTTCTTTATGTTGTTTTGTGAATTTCAGACCGGTACAGAAACTGTCGCAGATTGACCAGTTGTCAATTTTGGGGATATAGTCTTTGATCAGCGTCAGCCGTTCTGGCAGTTCCACATCTGCATAACCGATTACCATCCCTTGCAGCAATGTTTCCTCAAAGCTGTCATCCCGGGCCGTGTCCAGATAGCTCCGCCAGTCCGCTTTGGCAATCCGTTTGCCGATCTTCCTAAGCGCCGGCAAGCGCACCCCTAAGATCGTATCGGTTCCCGGTGTCAAGCTACTGGAAAATTTTCGATATTTTTCTTCGGCTAAAGCCAACAGCTCGTCTTTTAAATCATTTTGATTCATTTTTATTTTCTCCCTGTTATTTCAGATAAAATAAAAGCCCATTTCTTCAGCAATTATCATTGCCGCCGAAAATGGGCTTGTCTGTCATTTATTTTAATTTCATCGGTAAACCGGCAACCAGCAGATAGGCTTCGTTAGCCCGGCCGGCCACCAGCTGATTCATCCGTCCGGCGATGTCCCGGAAATAGCTGCCCAGCTTGTAGGCCGGCACTAGTCCCAAACCCACCTCGTTGGAAACAACAATCAGGGTTTTATCCTGACAGACGTCCAGCAGTTTTTCCACTTCGATCTTTATGGCAGCTTCGATTTCGCCCACCTTTTCCATGTCACAGTTGTCATAATCCACCGGAAAATCCAGCATATTGTTGGTGGTCATCACCGTCAGGCAGTCAAACAGAACGATCTCTGCTTGCTTGAAAATGGGATTTTCTGTGATCGTCTGAAAATCCTTATACTGTTCAATCGTTCCCCAATGATCCGGCCGCTGCGCCTGATGTTTGGCGATGCGATCCTTCATGCCATCGTCAAAGGCGATCGCTGTGGCAATATACGCCACTGGTTTGCCCGATTCCCGGGCTAAATTTTCGGCATAGGTACTCTTACCGCTGCGGGCACCGCCGGTGACAAATATTAACTGTCCCATTACTCATTCCTCCAGTTTTTAAGAAAAGTCAAAAGCTTGGTATTATCGGCTGCTTTTTTAATCGCAATCCTGAAATACGAATCATCCAGACCGATAAAATCTTCGCAGGTTCTAATGGACATGCCATCTTTTTCTAAGCCCCTTTGCAGCTCTGCTACGGTCCCCGTTAATAGCTGGCAGAGATGAAAATCGGTGCCACTTGGATAAACCTTGAGGCTTTTGATTTTGCTTAACGCTTCAAATACCCGCTGCCGTTCGCTCTGAATATAGGTTTTGGTCTGTTTAGCATAATCTTTTTCATCATATACACCCGTAGCCGCAATCAGCCCCAGGGCATTAATAGTCCAGGGCTCTTTAAAGCTTTCCATTTTTTTGACAATTGGAACAGCCCCGACCGCGTAGCCAATTCGCAGCCCCGGCAGGGCATAAAATTTGGTCAGGGATTTTAAGATAAAAACCGCCTGTCTTGCTTCCTTAACCAATGATAAGCTGCCGCTTTCGTCAGAAAAATCCATGAAGGATTCATCCAGAAACCAGCTGATTTCCGGAGCCGAATGCTCTAACATCTCTCTGATAAAGCCTTTAGAATAAACCCGGCCGGTGGGATTATTGGGATTGCATAAAAATACCGCCTGAGGTTTTTCGTTTTTAATCACCGCTGCTAATGCCTCCGGGTTAATGGTAAAATCATCTGCCGCTGTTAAGACATGGTGGACCACATCCCAGCCATAAAGCTTTAATGCCCGTTCATATTCATTAAAGGTCGGCTGGACAATCAGGGCCTTTCCCTGCCCCATACTGCGGGCAAAAAGATAGATCAGCTCAATGGCCCCGTTACCAAGAATGATATTTTCTGGCCGTACCCCCAGATCGTCGGCAATCTTCCCAATCGCGGAAACACCGGTGATCTCCGGATATTTCACCAATTCATCAATGCCGGCGATCAGCTTTTCCCGGATTCCTGCGGGTATTCCCAAGGGATTAATATTGACGCTGAAATCCAGCATTTCTTTGTTATCGCCCTGATATCCGCCGTGTTTATTCATGTTGACACTCCAATTATTTTAAATTCTATTATTTGAATACAATGATTTAAATTCACTTAGTACAAATTCAATGATTTCCCATTTTTTACAAAGAATAAATAATCACTGCCATCAAGGTGGCAAAAACCATCAGGACAACCTCGCTGCCATACATAATGGTAATGGTTTCGCGAATATCCAATATTTCCAGCGGGGTTTTTGCGTCCCCAATAGTGGGTTTTTCCAGGATTTCACCAAAATACTGGTTGGTTCCGCCCAGCTGTATCCCCAACAACCCAGCCACTACCGATTCCGGATGGGCCGAGTTGGGACTCTTGTGATTGTGACGATCCCGCTTGAAAATACGACAACCATCATTAAAGGTATATCCTAAGAGCATCCCGGCAACCAGCATAAAGATGCTGCCGAGTCTGGCCGGAATTAAATTGATCAGATCGTCAAATTTTGCCGAAGCATAGCCAAAATCCTTATAGGGCTCCTGGACATATCCGACCATCGAATCCAAGGTATTTGTCGCCTTGTAGAGCATTACCAGCATCACCGGATTCAGCCAGGGCACCGGTATCAGCGCGCCCAGCAGCATATAGAAAATCGGTGCCAGAACCCCATCAATGGTATTCTCGGCAGTGGTTTCCACCGTCGCCCGGATAATTTCTTTTTCTTTGAGTTCCGAGGTATCCCGGCCAACCAGATAACCGACCTGAACCCGGGAGACTTCGATATCGCCACCCATTAAGGCACTCATCACTTTGCGTACTTCAATCGCCAGGGTTTTTGCCGCCAGGGCGGTTACAATCAGATAAAGGTTGAAGATGATGTACAGATAAATGTTGATGCTGTACAACAGCCATTGCAGAGCAAAGACAATGGCTCCAGTGAGACCCAGAACTAAAAATAACAGCAAAAATCCTTTTGCCTTGCGATGCTTGCCCTGATTCAGTTTTTTATTTAAAAAGCCGATGGTTTTCCCCATGGCGATGATCGGATGGGGCAGCCAGGGAGGATCCCCGATCAGCCAATCCAACAACACGCCGATAAGTATCAGTAAAAACCAAAAGCCTCCCCCTAAACCCAGGGGAAGTCCTTCAATTAGATTCAATTTTCTATTTCTCCAATGATTTCCATTATTTTTTTCATATCCAGATTCGCTTCCACGGTCTCCGCCAGCAGATCATATTGTTCTTCTTTAAAGGCCTTAAAATCAAAGGCAGTCGGACCGGCTTCGAGATTCTTTTTGACCCGCAGGGCTTCAATGATTTTTTCCCGTAAGCCATCGTTGTCAAAGATACCATGAAGATATGTTCCCATCACGGTGCCATCTTCGGCAATCACGCCATCGACAGTACCATCTTCGAGAATCGCAAAGGGTTTGGCATTGTCCAGGGCTTCGCTGATGCCCATGTGAATTTCGTAGCCTTCCACTTCCATATCAACCAGCTCCATTCCCATGAAGTTCCCTTGAACCTTGCCAGAAGTCCGGACGGTGCGCTTTTCTTCTTCAATGGTGGTGACGATGTTTAAGAGACCCAGTCCTTCAATACTGCCCCGGGTTGATTCCACCTGGAAGGGATCGCGGATTTCCTTACCAAGTAGTTGATAACCGCCGCAGATTCCGACAATCGGTACCCCGCAATCATGGATTCGCCGGATTTCATCACCCATTTTGCTGTTAATGACATGACAGGTGTCGTCAATGGTATTTTTACTGCCGGGGATTACCAATAGATCCGGGTTGGCCAGCTGCAGATCCCGCTGGTTACGATAGTATTCCACCTTCACATCGGGATGCATTTCAAAGGCGGTACAGTCGGTAAAGTTGGAAAGGTGCGGTAAATAGACCACCCCAATCGTGATCAGGCCTTCGGAATTATTGTCAAACCGTTCGCTGACGCTGTCTTCATCATCGATGACAAAGCGTTTGTAGGGAATAACTCCCAGGCAGGGCACCTTGACCATGTCTTCGATCATTTTGATGCCGGGCTTTAACAGTTCCACATCACCACGGAATTTATTGATAATAAAGCCCTTGATCCGCGCTTGTTCTTCGGGTTGCAACAGCATAATTGTACCATAAATCGATGCAAAAACACCACCCTTGTCGATGTCGCCGATCAGTACCACCGGAGTATCCACCAATTCCGCCAGTCCCATGTTGACAATGTCGTTGTCCCGCAGATTGATTTCGGCCGGGCTGCCGGCGCCTTCGATGACAATTACATCTTTGCCCTCAGCCAGCGCATCATAGGCCGAAACCACGATCTCCACCAGCTTGGGTTTATGGGCATGATAATCCATGGCATCCATATTAAATTCGGCTTTTCCCATCAGGATGACCTGGCAGCCCACGTCCGAGTTTGGTTTTAGCAGTACCGGGTTCATTTCGACCTGGGGCTCCATCCGGGCACACTCGGCCTGGACCACCTGGGCCCGGCCCATTTCTTTGCCGTCTTTGGTGATAAACGAATTAAGGGCCATATTCTGGGATTTATAGGGTGCCACATGATAGCCGTGGTTATCGAGAATCCGGCACATGGCCGCAGTGATGAGGCTTTTTCCTACTGATGACCCGGTACCCATAAACATAATATTTTTTGCCATGTTTTCTCCTTTTTTTCTTCCTAAGTCAAAATTCTAATGCTTTTTCAATGCACAAACAACGGCGTCTTCGACAGTGGCGACAGACCGGGGATAGGCGATGGGGGGGCGACGGATAAATAAAATCTTAGCGTCGACCAGTCGAGCGGCTTCAACCTTTTCACGGATGCCGCCAACATCACCGCTGTCTTTGGTGACGACGAAACCAATGTTATATTCTTTCATGGTGGCGACATTCATTTCCACCGAGAAAGGACCCTGGAGAGCCAGGATATGCCGTGGCTTATAGCCCAGGTTTTCGCATTTTTTCAAAACTCCTACCGTCGGTAGCACCCGGATATAGGTGCGCTCTTTAGGCAGTCCTTCAAAGGCTTCCAGTTGCCGGCTGCCGGTGGTCAGCAGAATATTACGATCGCTTTTTCCCATCGCACCAGCCAGATAATCCCGGGCATCCTCGTAGCTGTTATAGGCGACAATATCCGTCCCTTCGTCGATATTCGAGGGTCTTTCCAGCCGAATATAATCGATATTCATGGCATCGCAGGCCCAAATAGCGTTTTCGGAAATTTCCCGGGCATAGGGGTGGGTGGCATCAATACAGAGATTGATATTGTAAATGGTGATTGTTTCCCGCAGGGTGCCGGCATCCAATTGTCCTGAAATCTTTGTCAACAGGGGGTTTTCCGAGATCTGATCGGCAGCAATATTGGTCAACGACGAATAACAGACGGCTTTCCCTTCTTCAAGCAGACGATCGGTTAATAATCGGCTGTCAAGGGTTCCTCCCAATACCAGAATCAAAGCTGGTAACCTCGCGGGGTAATCATTTTTAGCTGATCGCGGGTCACATAGGTTTTAGAATTGCCGATGATAACCATCGAAAACATATCAATATCTGCTTGATTCATTTTTTTCAGGGTCGTAATAACATAAGACTCATCTTTACGTTTGGCATTACGAACAATACCCACTGGGGTTTCCGGTGCTTTATATTTCAGCAGAATTTCCTGGGCACTTTCGATATTGTGGGGACGACCTTTGCTTTTGGGGTTATATAGGGTAATAATAAAATCTCCTTCACCGGCACAGTGAAGCCGTTTTTCGATGACGGCCCAGTCGGTCAGCAGGTCACTGAGGCTGATGACGGCATAGTCATGCATCAGCGGTGCGCCCAGGGTTGATGCAGCGGCATTGGCGGCCGAAATACCGGGAATAATTTCAACTTCCACATCGCTATTTTTTGCTTCGACAATTTCCAGCATAATGCCGGCCATTCCAAAAACACCGGCGTCGCCGCTGCTGACCAGACAGATTTTTTTGCCTTGTTCAGCCAGTTCCAATGCTTTTTCACAACGGTCAATTTCCCGCCGCATCCCGGAAGAAAGCACTTCCTTGTCGCCAATTAAATCGGCGATAATATCAATATAGGTTTTGTAGCCAACAATAATATCGGCATCTGCCAGGCTGGCTTTGGCCGCCTCGGTCATATGTTCATACAGTCCAGGACCAATCCCGGTGACATAAATTTTGCTCATTTTTTCTCCTTTTTTTAACAAGGTTAATTTTTCTAATTTTCGTCCAGCCACACCGACAGGGTAATCCCGCCCAGTTTCTGTTTTTCCAGCAGGCATTTTCCGAAGCCGGAAGCGACAAAGCCGCAGGGTTCGGAAACAGCATATAGGCCAGTTGTTTTAAAAACGAAATCTGATGCTTCAAAACGGCTTTGGACCATTTGCACCATTTCATTGGGGATGACGACTTTTTTTGCGGCAAAGAAGGTACAGGCTTCGATGATTCCCGGTTCATCGGCTTTCAGACCAATGGTGGCCAGGGATTTGATGCCTTTTTCATTGAGATTCATCGACAATAAAGTCTCCTGGATGGCCTGAATGATCCGTTCTCCCGGAGTATCCCGGCGACAGCCCACTCCCAACACCAGTTTCCGGGGAACCAGCTTGACGCTGGGAATTGGCAGATCTGCTTTTTTTGTATCAAGTGTTGTCATAATGACACCCTGATATTTATTTATCTCCGTTACATCTGCCACCGTTTCGATGTTGTTGGGCAAAATCACCGCATCTAAATCACAATTTTCCTGATTCACCAGGGCAATCGGATCGCCGTTTAAAATCAGTGCGGTCACGTCTTTGGCATCGGTAAAATTATCAATCGTGCAATGAATTTTCTGCGCCAGCACGTCCACCGCCATGGTTCCTTTGACATCGGTGCCAGTGGTAATCACCGCCTGAGCATCCAGTCGTTTGGCTACCAGCCGGGCCGCGTCATTGGCGCCACCCAGATGGCCGGACAGCAGACTGATCACAAACTCGCCGTTAGTATCCATGACCAGAAAGCCCGGATCGGAAGACTTATGTGCCAGATGGGGGGCAATCGCCCGGACGACAATGCCGGTTGCCATAATGCAGAGAATAATCTGGTACGCGCCGATGATGCTGCCCATAAAGGTGGTAATATCGGTGGTGATGATTTTTGTGGTTTCGTTGGCGTATTTTTCTTTGGTGTAGATGTGGCATTCCCGGTCATCCAGATGTTCTGCCAACCGGTTTGCCAAAACCATGCCATCCTGGGACAGGGTGACAATGGCCCACTTTTCTGTTTTCACGGTTTTATTCAACCCCTTGACGGTATTCGTGGGTAAAGCTGGGATCATAAAGTTTGGATAAGCTGTATTCGTCGCCCAGGAAATCGCCAACTAAAATTTGAGCAGTTTTGGTGATATTTTCATCTTTAACCTTCTGGGCAATGGTTTCCAGGGTTCCCATGACAATTTTCTGATCTTCCCAGGTCGCCCGTTGGATAATGGCAATCGGAGTCGTTGGGGCATAATGTTTCATTAATCGCTTAACGACATCATCAATCATTTGGACCGACAGGAAGATACACATGGATGCCTGATGCGATGCCAGATCTTCCAGCTTTTCTTTTTCCGGAACGGGAGTTCGGCCTTCCAAGCGGGTTAAAATAACAGTCTGAGATACATCGGGCAGGGTGAATTCTTTTTTAAGGGCTGCCGCCGATGCTACAAAGGAGCTGACCCCGGGGATCACATCAAAGGGAATTCCCAATTCATCCAGTCGGTCCATCTGTTCCCGGATAGCGCCATAAATGGATGGGTCACCGGTATGAACCCGGGCAATTTTTTTGCCTTCTGCAGTTCCCCGTTTAATCACGGCAATTACATCATCCAGGGTCATCGATGCCGAATTAAAAATTTCGGCATCCGCTTTATGACCGGCAATAATGGCTTTATTAACTAAAGAACCGGCATAAATAATAATATCTGCTTCGTTGACAATTCGTTGACCCTTAACGGTAATCAGTTCTGGATCGCCTGGGCCTGCACCCACCATATACACTGTGTTCATATCTAATTTCTCCTAAGCTTTATTTCTAATTTTAGCACTTTTGAATCCATTCCTACATTTCTGTAACGGGTTGTGCTTTCTTTAAGTGATCTAAAAACATGTTCTGAATGCCGGCATATTCTCCCAGGCCTTCCAGAATACACTCGACTTTAAACCGCTCATCTTCAAGAACGGTTCGCCAGGAGTCTTCCTCATCACTGGCCATGTCATTAATCGCGTGATCGCCTGCCACCAGCATAAAGGGCGCCAGATAAATCTTTTTATATTTCTTTTCCTGTAACAGCGGCACAATGTTTTCCAGCTCCGGGAAACCTTCCACGGTTCCCACATAAACATCTTCATAACCCTTCATTTTAAACATATAATCCAGGCAGGGATAGGTGGAATTGGCGTGATGATCGCTGCCATGGCCCATATAAACCAGGGCTTCGCCTTTTTTAAGCTTGGGCATGTGTTTCATCACAATGTCTACGGTTTCTTCGTAATCTTCTACCGTGGTTAACAGTGGCCGGCCCAGGGTCAGGGATGCAAAGTCTTTTTCAAAGGCCTTTAGTTCTTTTAACGTAATGTCGTACTCATAGCCATTGATGATATGGGTGGTTTGACACTGCACGTGGGTATAACCGGCTGCTTTAAGCTTTTTAAGGACTTCTTGCGGGGTATCCACGCTTTCGTTGTCCCGGGTCTTCAGTTTGTTGATGATCATTCGGGATGTGAAGGCTCGATAAAAATCATGGTCCGGGAATGCTTCCTGCAAATGCTTTTCGGTTGCCGCGATGGTTTTTTTTCGGGTCTCAGGGTAAGATGTACCAAAACTGATGACCAGTAACGCTTTTTTTTCCATTAAATGGTTCTCCTATTTATGTTATTATTTCTTTTTATTTCTATTTTGATAAAGACAGTAACGCCTGGTAGTGATCGGCGATGGTTTTTTCGATGTCCGCTTTGGTGTGGGCGGAGGAGAGGAAAATACCTTCGAATTGGGCTGGCGGCATCAGGTTGCCGGCATCCAGCATGGCTTTGAAATATTTGGTGTAGGCTTTGGTGTCCGAAGTCATGACGGCGGCATAGCCATCGATGGGTACGTCGGTAAAGAAGCAGCAGGTCATGCCTTTGAAACGGACCATCTGGGCTTTGACCCCGGTTTTTTCGATGTTAGCCTTAAAGCCGGCTTCTAACAGCTTGGCATTTTCTTCCATTTCGGTGTAAACTTCGGGATGATCCCGCAGGTAGGTCAGGGTATTCAGCCCCATTTTCATCGCGATGGGATTCCCGGACAGGGTTCCGGCCTGATAAACGCCGCCTAAGGGTGCCACGGTTGCCATGATATCCCGACGTCCGCCATAGGCGCCGACGGGCATACCACCACCGATGATCTTCCCTAAGGTGGTCATGTCTGGTTTAATATCCAGGACTTCCTGGGCGCCGCCGTAAGCTAAGCGGAATCCGGTGATGACTTCATCAAAAATCAGTACCGTTCCTTCGGCTTCGGTGATCGCCCGCAGCTCTTTCATAAAACCCAGATCTGGGGCCACAACGCCCATATTACCGGCCACCGGTTCGACGATGACGGCGGCAATTTCGCCGGGGTTTTCGGCAAAGAGGGCTTTGACGCTGGCAATGTCGTTATAGGTTGCTACTAAGGTATCCTTTGCCGTTCCCGGGGTTACCCCTGAGCTGGTCGGGACTCCAAAGGTCAGGGTGCCGGACCCGGATTTAACCAGCAGGCCATCGGCATGGCCGTGGTAACAGCCTTCAAATTTGATGATCTTATCCCGTCCGGTATAGCCTCTGGCGACCCGCAGGGCACTCATCGTGGCTTCGGTTCCGGAGCTGACCATCCGCACCATTTCCATGGAGGGATAGGCTTCGGTGATCAGCTTGGCAACCTCGACCTCAATAGCGGTTGGGGCTCCAAAGCTGGTGCCTTTTTGCAGGGCTTCCTGAATGCCTTCAAAATAAACCGGTGAGGCATGACCTAAAATCAGGGGCCCCCAGGAACAGATATAGTCGGTGTACTCGTTGCCGTCGACATCATAAATTTTGGCACCTTTACCGTGGTCAATAAAAACCGGTGGCATCTCCACCGATTTGAACGCCCGCACCGGACTGTTGACGCCGCCAGGTATATACTTTTCAGCTTCGATAAATAATTTTTCTGATTTTTCTCGATTCATAATATCTCCATTTTATAATGATCATATTTTTCGTCTGAATTCCTGATTTTTGAAAGGATGAATTCAGCCCAAAATTACGTTAGTTTTTACACCAGCCACACGCTCACGCTTAGTGGCTTACCAAATTTAAAAAATTTGGGTAAAAACGTCACTGATAATCCTTCAGCATTGCCTGCAGTTCTTTGGCAAAATAAGTGATGATGATGTCGGCTCCGGCCCGTTTGATGCTGATCAGGCTTTCAAAAATAGCCCGGCGATCCATCAGATCGGCATCGACGGCATTTTTAATCATGGCGTATTCGCCGCTGACCTGATAGGCGGCCATTGGCAAGTAGGAAAGTTCCTTGCCCTTGGCGATAATGTCCAGATAAGGCATGGCTGGTTTGACCATCACAATATCGGCGCCTTCATCAATATCCAGGACCATTTCCTTTAGGGCTTCCCGGGAATTGGCTGGATCCATCTGATAGCTGCGGCGGTCGCCAAAGGATGGGGCCGAGTTGGCGGCATCCCGGAAGGGGCCATAAAAACTGGAAGCAAATTTGGCCGAGTAGGCCATAATCGGAATCGATTCATAACCGGCCAGATCCAGGGTTTCCCGCATATGATCAATACGGCCGTCCATCATATCCGAAGGGGCGACCATATCGGCTCCGGCTTCGGCGTGACTGAGGGCAGTTCTGCTTAACGTCTCTAAAGTCTGGGCCCGTCGGATCTCGCCGTTTTCTTCAAAGAAACAACAATGTCCGTCACTTTTATATTCGCACAAACAGACATCGGTGATGACATACATTTGTGGATCAACCTTTTTGATCACCCGAATGGCTTCCTGGATCAGACCGTCGGCCACAAAGGCGGGAGTGGCTTCGCTGTCCTTTTCGTCGGGGACGCCAAACAAAATGACATAACGGATGCCCAGTTCTTTTAGTGCCAGGGTTTCCGCCCCCAGCATATCCAAAGACAGATGATACTGATCTTTCATGGAGCCGATTTCTTTGCGCACTCCCTGTCCGTCTATTATAAACAGCGGATAAACCACATCATTCATGGAAAGGTAAGTTTCTCTAATTAAATTCCGAACCGCCGTATTTTTTCGTAATCGTGTTGGCAACATATTGCTGACCTCCTAATTTACTTCTAGTTATTTGCATGTACCGTACCGATCAATTGTTAATCTGTTGTCTGCTGCGGAATCGGACAGGTCTACAACCTGTTCGCTCCGATGCAGAGGGTCTGCCCTTTGGGTACAACATGATATAACAATTGTCGGTACTACGTTTGATCTTTTTACTAAAGTCTTATTTCTGAGCATCCTTTAAAATCGCATCCAGCATCCCCTGGATGGTGTATGTTTCGGCTTCGATGTCGACATCAATGCCCAATTCCAGGCATTTTTTTGAGGTCTGGGGACCGATCGACACCGCTTTTGCGGAGTTGATGGCGTCAATGTGGGTGGCGCCGATTTTTTCGACAAAAAACTCGACGGTGGTGGAGCTGGTAAAGGTAATATAATCAACTTCTTTGTTTTCAAGCATTGCCAGCGGATCAACCGTCGCATGATCTTCGCGGATGGTTTCATAGCTTTGGATCTCATCGACCGGACAGATCTTCGATAATTCTTCGACCACATAGATCCGGGCATTTTTTGATCGGGGGATCAGCACCCGACTGTCTTTGTTAAGCAGTGGCGCCAAACCGCTGACCAGTTCTTCACCAACATATTTATCCGGTACAAAATCAGCTTGCAGGCCTCGGGCTAAAAGGGCATTTTTGGTGCCTTCCCCAATAGCGGTAATATGCAGATTACCAAAGGCGCGAGCATCTTTGCCGCAGCGGGCCAGGGAATCAAAGAAAATTTCCACGCCGTTGATGCTGGTAAAAATAATATGGCTGTAGTCCGTAAGGCACTTCACCTTTTCGTCACAGGCTGCTTCATTAATCGGGACAATTTTGATGGTTGGGAATTCAATGGCATTGCCACCCAACTCCGTGATCTTTTCAACCATCTGGGAGCTTTGTTCCCGAGATCGGGTGATAATAATATTTTTTCCAAACAATGGTTTTTCATCGAAGAACCGCAGT